>JBCBGM010000022.1:0-45511 GCA_038526735.1 Pseudomonadota bacterium
TTACACCTGCAAACAGGTGATCGACCGGCTCAATCGCTTCTACACCACCCGCAAGGTGCAGCCCTACGGCGCGTTTGGGGCCTCGGCGGCGGGCGGCGACGAGATGGATGAGGCGCAAACCCGGATCGCCGCGATGCTGAATGTGGGGGCGGATGAGCTGTCGTTTGGCCCCTCAACGACGCAAAACACCTATGTGCTGGCCCGCGCCTTTGCGCAAATGCTTGAGCCGGGCGATGCCATCGTCGTCACCAACCAAGACCACGAGGCCAACACCGGCCCGTGGCGGCGGCTGGCGGCGGATGGCATCGAGGTGCGCGAATGGCAGGTCAACCCAGAGACGGGCGCGCTGGAGATTGAGGGCCTGCGCGCGGTGCTCGACCCCAACGTGCGGCTGGTCTGCTTTCCGCATTGCTCAAACATCGTGGGCCACGAGAATCCGGTGGCGGAGTGGTGTGCGGAGATTCAGGCCGCAGGAGCCTCAGCCTGCGTTGATGGGGTCAGCTGGGCGCCGCATGGTTTTCCGGATGTGGAGGCTCTGGGCGCGGATATCTATCTGTTTTCAAGCTATAAAACCTACGGGCCGCATCAAGGATTGATGGTGATCCGGCAACCCCTGATGGCGTTGCTGCCGAACCAGGGGCATTATTTCAACGACCGGTATTCGGGCAAACGGATGTCCCCGGCGGGCCCGGATCATGCGCAAGTCGCGGCTTGTGCGGGTATGGCGGATTATGTGGATGCGCTCTACGCGCGGCATTTCAATACCGAGACGCCCCCTGCGGGGCGTTCCAAGGCCGTCAACACGCTGATGCGCAACCATGAGATCGCACTGATAGAGCCAGTGCTAGAGACGGTCGCAAGCTTGCCGAGATTGCGGCTGATCGGGCCAGAGAGAGCCACAGACCGCGCGCCGACCATCGCCGTGCATGGCCCCAAGTCAGGTGAGGCGATGGCGCGGGCCCTGGCTGACCGGGGCGTGATGGCGGGCGGTGGCGATTTTTACGCTGTAAGGCTGCTAGAGGCGCTTGGGATTGACCCCGACCACGGCGTGCTGCGTCTGAGCTTTACCCATTACACCGCCCCCTGGGAGGTGGAGCGCCTGTGCGCAGCTCTCCCTGAGGTGGTGTAAAAAAACCAAAAACTTTCAGACGACTAAATGATCCGTCCGCGGTGCTGGTTCGTATTGGTTTGCGAGCAAAAACACACTACTGTCAGGATAAGATGACAGACATCGCGTCAACTTCTCTTGTCTGGTTCCGCCGCGACCTCAGACTTTCCGACCATCCAGCCTTGTTCGCCGCGGCGGCAAAGGGGCCGGTGATCCCGGTGTTTATCCTCGATCCGGAGACGGAACAGCTGGGTGCCGCCCCGCGCTGGCGGTTGGAACAGTCGCTGAAGTCACTGGCGGCTGATCTGGACGCGTTGGGGATGAAGCTCACCCTGCGCAAAGGCCCTGCCCTCTCGGTGTTGCGGGAGCTCATTGCAGAGACGGGCGCTGGGGCGGTGCATTGGTCTCGGCTCTATGACCCAACCTCTAAGGCGCGCGACACCGAGGCGAAAGCGGCACTCAAAGGCGATGGTGTGCATGCAGAGAGCCACTACGGGCACCTTTTGTGGGAGCCGTGGGTGGGGCAGACGAAAACGGGCGGCTTCTTCAAAGTCTACACGCCATACTGGAAGTCGATGCACAGCCGCGACGTGCCAGAGTGTCTGCCAGTGCCAAAGCTCACTGCGCCTGTTGCGTGGCCAAACAGCCTGTCGCTGAGCGAGCTAAACCTCAGCCATGACATGCTCCGGGGCGGCGATCTGCTGGCGCGGCATGGGATTATTGGTGCGTCGGCGGCGCAGGACCGCCTGGACTGGTTCTTGAGCAACGCGATTGGTGCCTATGACACCGCCCGCGATGCGACCGATCAGGATGCGACCTCTGGCCTGTCTGAGAACTTTACGACCGGCGAAATCTCGGTCCGCCAGGCCTGGCACGCGGGCAAGCGCGCGTGGGAAGAGGGAGCGGCGGGGGCTGAGGTGTTTTGCAAAGAGCTCGTCTGGCGCGAGTTTGCCTGGCACCTGATGCACCACACCCCCCATATCGCGACCGAAAACTGGCGGCCGGAGTGGAACGGCTTTCCCTGGCAAGGAGAGACGGAGGCCGCTGAGCGCTGGAAGCGCGGAATGACCGGGGTGCCGATGGTCGATGCCGGGATGCGGCAAATGTATGTGACTGGCAAAATGCACAACCGGGTGCGGATGCTCGTGGCCTCGTACTTGACCAAACATCTGTTGGTGGATTGGCGGGTTGGCATGACGTGGTTTGACGACTGCCTGACGGATTGGGACCCAGCCTCCAATGCGATGGGATGGCAGTGGACGGCGGGGTCTGGCCCAGATGCCTCCCCCTATTTCCGCATCTTCAACCCTGAGAGCCAGGCAGAGAAGTTCGACAAGCTCGGCAACTACCGCCACCGCTGGCTGGCGGAGACGTATTCAGAGCCACATGTCGATGCGCTCTCGTATTTCGATGCGGTGCCCCGCGCGTGGGGGCTGTCGCCGGATCAACCCTATCCGAAACAGATCATCGACCTCAAAGCGGGGCGCGAGCGCGCGCTTGAGGCCTATCAAACCCACAGAAAAGCGGCGGCCTGAATCGCCCGAAACGACGACGCCAACTTGGAGGCAGGATTTTGAGAATTGCAGTGATTGGTTCCGGCATTGCCGGAATGGGGGCCGCGTATGCCCTGTCAAAGCAATACGATGTGACGCTTTACGAAGCCGCCGACCGGTTCGGCGGGCACGCAAACACGGTGAACGCAACGGTCAACGGGCGCGAGATCGCCGTGGATACCGGCTTTATCGTCTATAATTATCGCAACTATCCAAACCTGACGGGCCTGTTTGAGCATCTTGGCGTGCCGACCAAGTGGTCGGATATGTCTTTTGGGTTGTCGGTGAATGAGGGCGCGCTGGAATATGCCTGCGACAACCTCGATCAGATTTTTGCGCAGCGGTTGAACGCGCTGAACCCGCGGATGCTGCGCGGGCTGCTACAGATCTTGCGGTTCAACAAGATCGCGCCTGAGCAGATGGACAGCGGTGCGCTCGACGGCCTGAGCTTGCGCGAGTGGATCGCGCAGGAGGGGTTCAACTCGTGGTTCCGCGATTGCTTTGTGCTGCCGTTTGGCGGGGCGATCTGGTCTACGCCCACCAGCGATATTCTTGATTTCCCGGCGAAAAACTTCGTCATGTTCTTCCGCAACCACGACCTGATGACCGGGATGCAGCCGATGCAGCGCTGGCGGACGGTAGATGGTGGCTCGCGGGAGTATGTCTCCCGTCTGATCGCCGCCCTTGGCACGCGGGCGGTGAAGAATACGCCGGTGAAGGCGGTCACGCGGCGTGGTGGTCTGCCGGTGGTGCATTTTGAGAACGGTGACGAGAAGGTCTTTGATCAGGTGGTGTTGGCCACTCATGGCCCGCAGGCGAACGCGCTTTTGAGCGATGCGGATACAGAGGAGCGGTCGATCTTGTCCGTCTTCCAAACCGCAGATAACCGCGCGGTCTTGCACTCTGACCCTGCCTTGATGCCGAAGCGGCGCAAAGTGTGGTCGTCGTGGAACTTCCTCTCAGGGGGTGCGCAGGCCGATGCGGGCCGCCCGGCCCCAGTGACCTATTGGATGAACCGGTTGCAAACCGTCGACCGCGATTATCCGCTGTTTGTCTCGCTCAACCCGGGCACGGAGCCTGACCCGGCGTTGGTGCATCAGGAGTTCAACTACGCGCATCCGCTCTACAATGACGCGACCTTTAAGGCGCAGTCAGAGATTGACGCGATCCAGGGGCGCGGGGGTGTGTGGTACGCGGGCGCGTGGCTCGGATACGGCTTCCACGAGGACGGGTTGCGTGCTGGGTTGCGGGTGGCGTCTTCGCTGGGCGCGGCTCCGGCTTGGGCGAAAGACTTGCCCGCACCGATCTCCGCGCCGCTGCCGCAGGCCGCGCAGTGAGCTTTCCGGCGATATCGCTCTATCGGGGGGAGGTGATGCACGCACGCCTCCAGCCGAAAAAGCACATGTTCCGGTATCGGGTGTTTTCGCTCTTGCTCGACATCGACCGGCTGGAGGAGGCGCAGTCGCGACTCTTTAAGCTGGGCCGGTTCGGGGTGATGAGCTTTGTGAATGACGACCACGGCGCGCGCGATGGCAGCGCCCTGCGGCCGTGGGTGGAGGAGGTGCTGGCCGAGCGCGATCTGCCCAAGCCCGCCACGATCCGCCTGCACTGCTTTCCGCGGCTGTGGGGCTACGTCTTCAACCCGCTGTCGGTGTATTATTGCTATGACGCTGAGGGGCAGCTGCAGAGCCTGCTCTATGAGGTGAAAAACACCTTTGGCGGGCAGGATGTTTATGCGCTGCCGGCCGATGAAGGGTCTGAGATCACACGCCACAGCCATGACAAAGCGTTCTGGGTGTCGCCGTTCATTCCGATGGAGCAGACGTATCGCTTTACCGTGCATGCGCCCGCCCAGAAGCTGAACATCCGCATCCGCCAAGCCGGGCCGGAGGGGGAGGTGCTGATCGCCACCCATGTCGCGCGCGGTGCACCTGCGACTGATACTGCCCTCTTGCGCGCCCTGCTCGCGCACCCGCTTATGACCTTCAAGGTGATCGCGGGCATTCACTATGAGGCGCTGCGGCTGTGGCTGAAGGGGGTGCCCTTCTTGGGCGCGTCTGACCCGAACGCGCCCAAACCTGCCTCCGACCTCTCTCGCATTCCCGCCCAGCAGACCCAGAATTAAGCCATGACAGACACAATGACCGCACCGCTCACGTCCCTCGAAGGTCAAAAGAACCTGCCCCGCTACTTCAACCAGATCGATGGCGTTTTGCGCAAGATCACCTCTGGCACGCTGGATGTGGAAATGCCCGACGGGCGCGTCTTTCGCTATGAAGGCGCGGAGCCAGGCGTTTACGCGCGGGTGAAGCTGCACAATGAAGAGCTGTTCGTACGGGTGCTGCGCGAGGGGGATAACGCCTTCCCCGAGGCCTATATGGAGGGGTGGTGGGATACGCCCGACCTGCAGGCGCTGCTGGACGTCTTTTTGCAATCAAACTCCGAAGTGGTGCGAGAGCTGCCGGGGACGTTTCTGGTCCGCGCCTATGAGCGGATTCGCCACTGGATGCGCTCCAACTCCAAGGGGCAGGCGCGCAAGAACATTTCGTATCACTACGACCTCGGAAACGCGTTTTACGGGCTGTGGCTTGACGACACGATGACCTATTCCTCGGCGCTGTTTCGTGATGGGCAAGAGAGCCTTGAGCAGGCGCAGACCAACAAATACGCGCAGCTTTGCGACACGCTGAACCTGCAACCCGGCGCGCATGTGCTGGAGATCGGCTGCGGTTGGGGCGGGTTTGCGGAGTATGCCGCGAAAGAGCGCGGGCTGCGGGTGACGGGGCTGACGATCAGCCAAGAGCAGCATGATTATGCCGTAGAGCGGATGAAGCGGCAGGGGCTGTCGGACAAGGTCAATATCGTGCTGCGCGACTACCGCGACGAAGACGGCCAATACGACGGCATCGCCTCCATCGAGATGTTCGAGGCGGTGGGTGAGAAATATTGGCCGACGTATTTTGATACGGTGCACGCGCGGCTCAAGCCCGGCGCGCAGGCGACGTTCCAGATCATCACCATCGCGGATGAGCTCTTCCCTGTATATCGCAAGGGTGTTGATTTCATTCAGAAATATATCTTCCCGGGCGGGATGCTGCCGAGCCCTAGCGCCCTGCGGGAGCAGATCGGGCGCGCGGGTTTGACGGAAGTCGGCTCCATCGAGTTTGGTCAGAGCTACTCCGATACGCTGCGCCGGTGGCATGAGACATTCAACGCGAGGTGGGATCAGATTGAGCCCTTGGGCTTTGATGATCAGTTCCGGCGGATGTGGAACTTTTACCTCACCTCCTGCGCCTCTACCTTCATGACCGGGGTCAACGACGTCACGCAGATCACGGTGCGGAGATAGGCTGATGCTGTCGCGCCGGGTGCTGTTGGCCTATGCGGCCCCGGCGTTGCCGATGGCGGCGCTGTACTTTCCGGTCTACGTCTTTTTGGCGCCGTTTTACGCGGGGACATTTGGCCTCTCGGTCACGGTAATCGGCGCGGTGCTCATCGCGATCCGGTTGATGGACGCGGTGACGGACCCGTTGATGGGCTGGCTCTCAGACCGCACCCGCTGGCGCTTTGGCCGCCGTAAAACCTGGATGGCGCTTGCGACACCGGTGATCATGGTGGCGGTGATTGGGCTTTTGGCGCCGCCCGATGGGGTGGGGCTGGGGTGGTTTACGGCGTTTCTTGTGGCGCTCACGCTCGGCTGGACGATGTTTCTGACCCCCTATTTCGCGTGGGGCGCCGAGATGTCGGGCAACTACGGCGAGCGGGGCAAGATCACGGTTTGGCGGGAATCTGTGGGCCTTATCGGCACGATTATCGCTGCGGTGATCTATGGCGTGTTGGGCGAGCGGTTGGGGCTTTCAGTGATCGCAGCGGCGGTGGCGATCGGATTGCCGGTCGCGGCGGCGATTGCACTGCGGGGCGTGCCAGAAACGCGGGCACTGACCACGGCCACACCGCAGCTTTCGGGCATCCTGTCGGCGCTGCGGGATGAGCCGATTTTTCGGCGGTTGCTGATCGCCTATTTCATCAACGGCGCGGCGAATGCGCTGCCCGCGACGTTGTTTTTGTTCTTCGTCGATCATCGGCTGGGGGCCACGTCAGAGACGGGCGGGCTGCTCTTGATCGTTTATTTCGGAGCCGCCGTGCTCGCCGCTCCGTTCTGGAGCTGGGTGGCGGGGCGGTTTCAGAAGCACAAGGCCTGGTGCGTGGCGATGGTCTATGCGGCGGCGGTGTTCCTGTGCGCGCTGACCTTGGGTGAGGGGGATGTGCTCTTGTTCACCGTCATCGCGGGTTTGTCGGGGCTGGCACTTGGTGCAGACCTGTCGCTGCCCACGGCGATGCAGGCCGATGTGGTGGATCTGGATACGCAACGCTCGGGACAGCACCGCACGGGCGCGTTCTTCGCCGTGTGGTCAGTGGCGACGAAGGCCTCTGTGGCGCTAACAGGCGGGTTGGCGCTGATCATTCTCGGTGCGTTTGGCTTTGATGCAAATGCGCAAAACAGCGAGATGACGCTTTGGGTGCTGGCCCTCCTATACGCAGGCGCACCGGTGGTGCTGAAACTCTGGGCAATCGCGCTGATGTGGGGCTTTCCACTCGACCGCGCCCGGCAGGAAGAAATCCGCCGGGGGTTGGAGGCGGGCCCAGCCTAGCGTTTTCGGCTGAAGAGTTGCTGCAAGACAAAGCTGGTACGCGGGCGGTAAGTGAAGGCGGTGCGCTCATCCGGGCTGGCGCGGCGGCGCATCCGCAAGAGCGAGAACGCGATCAGCACCACATGGGCGGCCGCAATGTAGTAGAAAAACGCGGCGGCGCCGTAAGTGTCGAGCAGGATCGAGGCGAGATAGGGCGACAGGATCGCCCCCACCGCGAACCAGAACACGAGGCCTGCGTTAAGCTCGACCCGGCTGTCATCGGGGCAAAAGTCATTCGCGTGGGCGGCAGCGACGGAGTAAATCGGGAAGGCGGCGACGCCAAACAGGAGGACGGAGACGTAAAGCCCGCCATCAAAGTCAAACAGGCCCACGCCAATCGCGGCAGAGATAACGAGAGCCGCCACCGAGAGCGAGACCATGACATTGCGGCGGTCATAGCGGTCAGCGAGCCATCCGACGGGCAATTGCGCGATCCCTCCGCCCAGGAGGCCAGCCGCGAGGAAAAGGCCGATGTCTCCGGCCGCTAGCCCTTTTTCGGCCCCGTAGAGTGGAGAGACCATGCGGAAGGCGGACATCGTCAGCCCGGCCACGATCACTCCGGCAGCGCCCAGCGGCGAGAGGGTGAGCGAGAACAGGGGGCGCAACCGGGGCGCAGCCTTGGTTTTGGGCGGTGCGTTGGTGGAGAGCGCCAGTGGCAACAGCGACAGGCAACAGAGGATCGCCAACACCGCATACGAGGCGTAAGCGGCAGGCGCGAGGATGCCGATCAAAAGCTGGGCGAGCACCGAGCCCGACACATCGACCAGCCGGTAGATACCCAGCACCCTGCCCCGGTTTGCGTTGGTCACTTTCGACTGAAACCACGTCTCCACCACCGTATACGCGCCCGCGACGGTCATGCCCGAGAGCACGCGCAACACCGCCCAGACCTGCGGATCATCTGTGAGGATATGCCCCAGCGCGCCGATGGCACCGAGGGAGGCAAAAACCGCAAAACTCCGGGCGTGGCCTACAGAGCCGATCATCCGCGGGCCAGCCCAGCACCCCAGAAAAAACCCTGCGAAATGGGCGGAACCGAGCAACCCGATCTCAGCGGATGAAAAACCCAAGACCAATCCTGAGAGTGCGTCCAGCGGACCCATCGCCCCTGAGGACAACTGCACCAGAACGATGGACAGCAACAACGCGGTAAACGACAGGATGAGTTTCATGCGGGCATTCCATGTGCAGCGCGAATGGCTTAGCTCTGCGGCAGGGAAACATCCATGCCGCGGCATTGCTTGTCGAGACGCGACAACCTGTATATGTTTCGTCCTATATAAAAACGGGGAGAGTGTATGAGCGAGCGGGAGGACGATCGCGCCAAGGCCAAAACCGCTGGCCCTTTGCGCGGGCTGATGCCGTTCATGCGGCCCTATCGTGTGTTGCTGGCCCTTGCCGGTGTGGCACTTCTGTTCACCGCGATGCTCACACTGCTGCTGCCCATTGCCGTGCGCCGGGTGGTTGACGCGTTTCTTGAGGACAGCGGCGCGGTGATGGACGCGTATTTTGGCGCGGCCATGGCCATTGCCGCGATGCTCGCTCTGGGCACGGCGCTGCGTTACGCGCTGGTAACCGTAACGGGCGAGCGGATCGTCGCGGATATCCGCCGCGCGCTCTATGACAAGCTCATCGGGATGAGCCCCGGCTACTATGAAAAGCTCATGACGGGCGAGGTGATCTCTCGCCTGACGACGGACACGACGCTGATCTTGTCGGTGGTCTCATCATCCGCCTCGTTTGCGCTGCGCAACCTGCTGACCTTCTTTGGCGGGCTGGCGCTCATGTTTTGGACGGCGCCCAAACTCAGCGCGATGACGCTCTTAATCGTGCCGCTGGTCGTGGTGCCGATCCTGACGCTGGGGCGGCGGGTGCGGAAGCTCTCTCGCGACAACCAAGACAAGATCGCAGACAGCGCCGCGCAAGCCTCTGAGACGTTGCTGGCGGCCCAAGCGGTACAGGCAAACACCCATGAGGCGGCGAGCCGGGCGCAGTTTGGTGCGCTGACGGAGGCGGCGTATGTCTCTTCCAAAGAGCGCATCAAGGTGCGGGCGGTGCTGACGGCGATCATCATTTTCCTCGTCTTTGCAGGGGTGGTGGGGGTGCTGTGGCTTGGCACAAACGACGTGCGCAACGGCACGATGTCCCCAGGCACGCTGGTGCAGTTTGTCATATACGCGGTGCTTGTGGCCGCCTCTCTCGCGGCGCTCTCGGAGCTTTGGAGCGAGATTTTGCGGGCCGCTGGGGCGACAGAGCGTTTGGTGGAGCTGCTAGAGGCGGAGGACCCGATCCTCGATCCGCCCTCGGCGCAGGCTGTGCCCAACAGCACGGCATCGCTTCGGTTTGAGAATGTCTCTTTTGCCTATCCATCACGGCCCGGCGTGCAGGTCTTGCGCGACATCACCCTCAGCGTAGACCCCGGAGAGACGGTGGCTTTGGTGGGGCCGTCGGGCGCTGGCAAGACGACTGTGTTTCAGCTCTTGATGCGGTTCTATGACCCGCAATCGGGGCGGATCACGCTGGGCGACGCCCCCATTGACGCCCTGCCCCGCGAGAACCTGCGCGCGAACTTTGCGCTGGTGCCGCAAGAACCCGCGATCTTTGCCACCACCGCGCGCGAAAACATCCGCTTTGGCCGGCCCTCCGCGACTGACGCGGAGGTTGAAGAGGCTGCACGGGCCGCAGCAGCGCATGCGTTTTTGAGCGATCTGCCGGATGGCTATGAGAGCTATGTGGGCGAGCGGGGTGTGATGCTCTCAGGCGGGCAAAAACAGCGGATCGCGATTGCGCGGGCGATTTTGCGGGATGCTCCGGTGCTCCTGTTGGATGAGGCGACCTCGGCGCTCGATGCGGAGTCCGAGCGCGCGGTGCAGGATGCGGTAGACCGGCTGAGTGCCGGGCGCACCACGCTGGTGATCGCGCACCGCTTAGCGACGGTGAAAAAGGCGGACCGGATTGTGGTGATGGAGCACGGTCAGATCGTCGCCTCCGGCACGCATGACAGCCTTGTCGCGGAAAACGGCCTCTATGCGCGGCTGGCGCGGTTGCAGTTCACCGCGACCGAGGACGCAGCCTAACTGCGCGGAGAGCGGTAGGGGCGCTGCCCCTCGCCCGTCGCCGCGCCTAAGGCGCGCCGCCAGGCTCACCCCGGCATATTTTCTAGACCATTGAAGAGTGCAGATGCGGCCTCGAAAACCGTCGAAGGGTGGATATATGCGTCCTGAGCGGGAGGGGTTTTATGCGGCTGACACGACGGGCGATGGTGGCGGGGATACTTTCGGCACCGACGGTGCTGCGGGCGGGCGATATGTCTACGCTGCTGGACGAGGCGCGGGGGCTGTCGCAGCTGAATTCGCTGATCGTGCGCCGGGGTGGTGAGACGTTGGTGGCCGAGGCCATTCGCGGACGGCCGCTTGATGCAATCTCGAACGTCAAATCGGTCTCCAAGACCTTGCTCGCGACCCTCACCGGGATTGCGATGCATGAGGGCGTGCTTCCGGGGCCGGATGCGCCGGTGGCGCCGCTGTTGGGGCGGCAGTTTGGCGATGCGCGGGACGAGATCACGTTGGGGCATTTGTTGTCGATGCAGGCGGGGTTGGCCTCCACCTCTGGGGGCAATTACGGGCGTTGGATTTCGAGTGCGGATTGGCTAGATCATGCGCTCGCGCGCCCGATGGAGGATGCACCCGGGGGGCGGTTCATTTATTCGACCGGGTCTTGGCATATTTTGGGCGCAGCGCTGACGGCGCAAACCGGGGAAAGCCTGTTGACCCTCTCGCGGCGCTGGCTTGGGCGGCCGCTTGGCACAGATTTTGCGCCCTGGCCGCAAGACCCGCAGGGGCGGTACCTCGGCGGAAACGACATGGCCCTGCCCGCGCTTGGGCTGGCGGATTTCGGCGACATGATCAACGCGGGCGGTGTGTGGCAAGGGGCGCAGGTGGTGCCGGAAAGCTGGATCGAGACGAGCTGGCAACCGCGCGCGCGCTCGCCCTGGTCGGGCGATCTTTATGGCTACGGCTGGTTTTTGACGCGCTACGCGAACCAACCGGCGGCCTACGCGCGGGGCTATGGCGGACAGATGCTGACGGTTTTACCCGAGAGCGGGCTGACGGTGGTGGTGCTCTCGGATGCGTCTCGCCCAGCGCGGTCGGGCGGGTATTTCGGCACGTTGCAGCGGCTTGTCGCGCGGGCGGCGGCGCAGTTGGTGTGACGCGGTTTTAGAGCGCGAAGGCTTCGCCGTCGCGGCTGATGGTGAGGGGGCCTGAGTAGGTTTCGCGAACCGCAGCCTCCCAGTGAGTATCGGTGTAGTTCGGGTCCCCGTCCGGCACGAAATGCGAAAGGGCGAGGTGTTTGACACCGGCCTCGGTGGCGATGCGGCCCACGTCTTGGGCCGACGTATGCGAGCCGAGAATGTGGGCGCGCAGGCGATCTCCGGCAGTGGGGAGGCGGTCACAGAGGGCGTGGACGCCCTCCACCAACATCGCTTCGTGGATCAAGAGGTCTGCGCCCTTCGCGAAGCTCACCATTTCGGGCAGCGCCGTCGTGTCACCAGAGAAGACGACGCGTTTGTCTGACCAATCGAACCGCAGTGCAAAGGTCTCTTCGATTGGGGGGTGGTGGTTTCTGAGGGCGGTGATGGTCAGGCCGTTTGCCTCATAGACCGTGCCCTCAGTGATGGTGCTGATCGCGACACGCTCCGCGAGCGGCGGGCGGCCTTCGTCGGCGATGCGCAGGTCCACGTCGAAGGCCATGGCGCGCAGGAAATGCTCCCAATAGGGGCGCAGGCCGGTGGGGCCGATGAGGGGGATGGTCTTGCGCAACCCGCAGGTCCAGGCGGTGTGGAGGAGCGGGCCGAGCTCTAGGTAGTGGTCGGAGTGCAGGTGGGTGACGAGGATCGCATCTAGGGTCGGTAGGGCGATCCCGGCGTCGCACAGGCCGCGAGAGACGCCGAGGCCCGCGTCGATCAGGATCGTTTGATCTGCGGCCTGCAACACCAGCGAGGTGGGCATGTTGGAGCCGGGGCGGATTGCGGGGCCGCCTTTGACGCCCATCAGGACAAGTCGGTCAGACATCTAAAGCACCCGGCTGAGGAAGGCTTGGGTGCGCGGCTCTTTGGGCGCGCTGAACAGCTGCTCTGGTGGGCCGTGCTCCAGAATGCGCCCGGCATCGAGGAAGCAAACCGTGTCTGCAAGCTCGCGGGCAAAGCCCATCTCGTGGGTGGCCAGAACCATGGTCATCCCCTGGGCGCGCAGAGAGCGGAGCACATCAAGCACCTCGCCCACAAGCTCTGGGTCGAGGGCGGAGGTGATCTCGTCAAACAGCATAATCTCGGGCTGCATCGCGAGGGCACGCACGATGGCGACGCGCTGTTGTTGGCCGCCGGAGAGTTGGTCGGGGTAGTGGCCCATACGGTCGGCGAGGCCGAAGCGCTCAAACAGCTCGGTGACAGCGGGTTTGAGGGCCTCACGGCTCAGGCCTTTGACCCGACGCGGGGCGAGCATCACGTTCTCCGCCGCCGTCATATGCGGGAAGAGGTTATAGGATTGAAAGACAATCCCGATCCGCTGGCGCACCGGGGCAGGGTCGAGGCCAGGTTCGGCAATGTCTTCACCGTCGAGCAGGATCACGCCGTCATCGATCGGCTCTAGAAGGTTCATGCAGCGCAACAGCGTGGATTTGCCGGAGCCGGAGGCGCCGATGAGACACACCATCTCCCCCTCCCCCACATCGAGGTCGATGCCGCGGCAAACCTCCAGCTCTCCGAAGCGTTTGCGCACGCCGCGCAGGCTCAGTTTGCTCATGAGCGGGCCCGGTTTTGCTTGTGCATCAGGTAGTCGGCGTAGCGGGTCGCGGGGATAGTGATTGCCAGAAAGATGATCGCCGCGCCCACATAGGGCGTGAAGTTAGCGAAAAGGGATTTGTAGATGCCAGCTTGGCGGAAAATCTCCACCGGGCCGATGAAAGACAAGAGTGCGACGTCTTTTTGCAAGGCGATGAAGAGGTTCATGTTTGCAGGCACCACGGCGCGCAGGGCTTGGGGAAGGACGACGTAGCGCATGACATCCCGCTCTCCGAGACCGAGGGAGGCGGCAGCGGCGCGCTGGCTTTGATGCACCCCGTCGATGCCGGAGCGGATCACCTCTGCAACATAGGCCGAATAGACCAGCACGAGCGCGAGCGTGCCCCAGATGAGCGGATTGTTGTAGGGGCGTGGCAGACCGAGGCCGGGGATGCCGAAGCCGACGAGGTAGATGACGAGAACGACGGGCAAGCCGCGAAAGACATCGGTGTAGAGCGCCCCAAACAGGCGCAGCGGGTAGAGCGCGGGCGCGCGGACATCGCGGCAGAGGGCAATCGCCAAGCCTGTGAGCGCAATCATGGGCGCTGACCAGGCGAAGATCATGACGTTGAGAAGGAAGGCCTCCACCAATCCCGGGAACGTCCGCTCAAAGACAGACGCGTTGAAGAAGGAGCGCTTCACAGCCTCCCACCCCGGCGCGAGGGGCACGAGCAGAATGATGGCCGCGATCACCGCGAGCGTCGAGACGGCGGCGATGATCAAAGACCGCCGCCGCTGGGCCGCGTCGTAGCGTTCGCGCCGGGTTTGGGTGCGGGCAGGCTCAGCTGCCTTGCCCGCAGAGATCTCTGCCATGGGTTACTCGATCACTGGCACGCCGGTGGCCGATTGCAGCCACTCCGCCTCAATCGCGGCCAGATCGCCGCTTTCGGTGAGGGCCATGAGGGCGGCATCGACGCATTCTTTGAGCGGGCTCTCGTTCTCCATCAACAGGCCAAATTGATCGGGCGTTTCAGAGCGGTCGGCGGGGAATTGGCCCAAAATTGCGCCGTCGTTCACCACCACGGCGGAAAGATAGAGCGCGGTGGGCAGGTCAAAGAGCGCGGCGTCGATCTGGTTGGCTTGAAGCGCGGCGGTGACATCGGCGTTGTCATTGTAAAACAGCGGATCACGGTCAGGATCGATGGCATCGAGCATCGGCACAGCGGTGGAGGTGGCGACAGCCCCCCACACAAGGCCCTTGAGGCTGTCAGAGGTCGGCTCTGCGCCGCCTCCAATCACCGAACCCGTGGTCAGCACGGCCATCGCGGCCGAGTAATAGGGCATCGAGAAATCTACCATCTCTTCGCGCTCAGCGGTGATGGAGTATTGCTGGAGGTTGAAGTCAAAGTTCTTCGCCCCCGGCTGGATCGCCTCGTCAAACGAGGTGCGGACCCAGACCACATCATCCTCGCCAAAGCCCATTTCGGCGGCAACGGCATAGGCGACGGCCGCCTCAAACCCCTCTTTGGACTCGGGCGCGTCGTTCATCACCCACGGATAATAGGCAGGGTTGCCGGTGGCGATGGTCAGCTTGCCCTCGGTCAGCGTTTTGCCGACGGAGCATCCGTGGCCCATGGCAAAAGCGGAGCTGGCAAAGGCGAATGTGAGGGCGGTGGTGGTGAGGAACGTCTTCATTGGGTCTCTCCCGGTGTTGGTGGCGCGGTCCTGTGCGATGGAGAGAGGTTTGGTCAGACGGCTCAAAATGTCCAGTGCTGCGCTGCGGGAGACGGCCCGAAGGGTGGAAGGGCGGCGTGACGCGCGCTCAGAACAGCATGCAGTCGGCGCCGGATGGCAGAGGTGCCGCGTCTGGCAGCAGGGTTGGGGTGTACTCAAACGTCACGATCTCTGCACCGGCGTCAAATGCGATGAAAAGCTCGTTTGAGCCGGGCCGGATGGCGATCCCTTCGGGGTCAACGCCATAGGGGCGCAGGCTGGTTTGGGCGAGGATCTCTCCCTCGGGTGAAAACTCGTAGAGGCTGTTGGTGCCCTCGCGATCATCCACAATCAACATGTGACCAGTGCGCGGATCGATGGCGATGCCCTGCGCCTCTGTCAGCGGGACAGAGAGTTGCAAGGTGCTGATCTGGCGCTGCACTGCGCCTGCGCTGTCAAACCAAGTCAGGCGCTCGGGGTCATCCTCGACCGTGACGATCTCCCCGGTTGCGGTGATCGCGATGCCCTCGGTATCCGCAAATCCACCCTCCAGCTGAAAGGGCACGCCGAGCGGCTCACCGTTTTTCGTGAGCCGTTGCAGGCGCCCGAACCCGTCGCCGACGAGCAAATGATCCCCCTCCAGCGAAATCGCCTTGATGCGCAAGAGGTCGCTGCGGATGCGGCGCAGTTCATCGCCCTGCAAGGTCACCAAAATCGCCTCCGGCCCCTCATTGGCGATCCAGAGGCCGCAGAAGGTGGGGTCGTAGTCGAGGCTGGCGGGGCGGTTGAGCGAATACCGCCCGGTCTCGGTCAATTCGAGCGCGGCGGCGGGGGCCGCGAGAAGCAGTGCCGGAAGGAGAAAGAGCAGTCGCATCGGAGGCCTTTCGCAGATCTAGGGAAAGACCTGTGGCGATCGGGTCGGCTTTCAAATCCACTGCTGAAGCGAAGGCAACGACCGCGAACCAAACAGCGGCAGCATAAGCATCAAACGACGAGAAAAAGTCTGGCGGAGAGACAGGGATTCGAACCCTGGAGACGGTTGCCCGCCTACACACTTTCCAGGCGTGCGCCTTCGACCACTCGGCCACCTCTCCGCGATGGGGCGGGGTTTAGCGGCCTCGCCCCGGCACTGCAAGCCACCCCGCGCACCTAATCGACAAGATGCAGGTTCACCCGGCGGTTTTGGCGGCCTTTCTTTTCGATCTTGCCCAGGCGCACGGTGCCGATCTCAGCGGTCGAGCGTACATGGGTGCCGCCGCAGGGTTGCAGGTCAATCTGCGCATCTGCACTGCCGATGCGCACCAACCGCACCCTGCCCTGCCCCATCGGCGGTTTGACCGACATGGTTTTGACGAGGCCCGGGTTGGCCGTGAGTTCGTCATCACTGATCCACTGGTCGGTGATGGCATAGTCGGCGGCGATGAGGCGGTTGAGCTCGGCCTCCAGCGCCTCTTTGACTTCGGGCGCTTCGGGCATGTCGAAATCGAGCCGGCCTTTCTCTGCCCCGATGGAGCCGCCCGTCACGGGCAGCGGGATCACGACCGAGAGCAAATGGAGCGCGGTGTGGATGCGCATGTAGCGCAGGCGCGTCTCCCAATTCAGGACTTGGGTGACGTTGTTGCCGACCGGCGGGAGCGCCGCACCCTCAGTTGGCACCAGCACAAGCGCCTCCCCCTCGCCTTTCACGCAGGTGGCGACGGGCGTCTCACCGCTCTCCCACCGCAAAGTGCCGCTATCGCCAGGCTGCCCGCCACCGGTGGCATAGAAGAGCGAGGCATCGAGCACCACACCGCCCTCGGGTGTGTGGGCGGTGACTTGGGCTGGGGCCTCGCGGAGGTAGGCATCGTCGCGGAAGAGGGGGCGGGTCATTCGACCTCCGCCATCACGCTCGGCACCTCTGCGACCTTTTCGAGCCAGTCTGGCGCGGGCAGGCCTTTTTCGCGCAGGAAGGCGGGGTTGTAGAGCTTTGACTGGTAGCGCGTGCCGTAGTCGCAGAGGATCGTCACGATGGTGTGGCCCGGCCCCATGTCACGGGCCATGCGCATGGCGCCGGCCACGTTGATCCCGGTGGAGAGGCCCATGCAAAGGCCCTCGTCCCGCAGGAGGCTAAACATCACCGGCAGTGCCTCGTCATCGAGCACGCGGTAGGTGTAATCCACCTCCAGCCCCTCAAGGTTTTTGGTGATCCGGCCCTGACCGATCCCTTCGGAGATGGAGGTGCCCTCGGCCTTCAGCTCGCCTTCGGCGAAATAGCCGTAAAGCGCGGCACCGCCCGGATCGACGAGGCCGATCTTCACATCCGCTTTGCGCGCCCGTAGGCCAATCGCGGTGCCCGCGAGCGTGCCGCCGGAGCCACAGGCGCAGATAAAGCCATCGACCTTGCCCTCGGTCTGCTCCAAAATCTCGGGTGCGGTGGAGTGGACATGCGCCTCGCGGTTAGCGGTGTTGTCGAACTGGTTGGCCCAGATGGCACCATTGGGCTCGGTCTTGGCCATAGCGGCGGCAAGGCGTTCGGAGTAACGAACGAAGTTGTTAGGGTTTTTGTAGGGGGCTGCGGGCACTTCTACTAGGGTGGCCCCGGCGAGGCGCAGCATGTCTTTCTTTTCTTGGCTCTGCGTCTCGGGGATCACAATCACCGTCTTGTAGCCAAGGGCTGCGCCCACAAGGCTGAGGCCGATGCCGGTGTTTCCGGCGGTGCCCTCCACGATGGTGCCACCCGGGCGCAGGCTGCCGTCTGCCTCTGCCGCGCGGATGATCGAGAGGGCGGCGCGGTCTTTTACAGATTGACCCGGATTGAGGAACTCCGCCTTGCCGTAAATCTCGCAACCCGTGGCCTCAGAAGGCTTTGCAAGGCGAATGAGGGGCGTGTTGCCCACCGCATCGGGCAGGCTGGCGTAGGTGTTTGTCATGGCGTCCTCCCAGGGCGTTTTGGCGACGTTACGGACGGGCGCGCCGGCCTTCAACCCGACCTTTTCTTAGGGCTGTCAGGTTGACCAAGCAGACATCAGGCGCGCGTGGTGCAGCCGCAGGTAATAGAGCGACAAGATCAGGGGCGCAGCCCTGATCTCTCCGCGCGCGACGGCGGCTTCGGCCTCTGCAAACAGTAGGGTGAAGGCGCGGATATCCTCGCCTTCGCTTTCAACGCCGTGGGTGCCGCCAGCTTGTGAAAGGTCGGCGCAACCAATGAACGAGGTCACATGCTCGGTCACAGCACCGGTGGAGGGATAGTAGGCCGCGACCTGCTCAAGGGCAGTGAGCTCCAGCCCGGCCTCTTCATGCGCTTCGCGGCGCACGGCACTCTCTGGGCTTTCGACACCATCGAGGCGACCCGCAACGCATTCGATCAGCCACGGTTGCGCATCGCCCCGCGCAAATGGAGAGACGCGGAACTGCTCGATCAAAAGCACCTCGTCGCGGTTTGGGTCCCATGGGAGCACCGTGACCGCGTCGGCCATAAGAAAGACCGCGCGGGCGAGGTCATTGGTCTGCCCGCCGCCGAACTGGGGGTGGCGCAGGACGTATTCCTCAACGCCGAAGAAGTGCTGATAGGGGCGCGCAGTGCTTGTGACCTCGACGGTGTCACGCGAAAGGCCCGTCCCAAGCTTTGGCGTTTGCAGTTCCTGCGACGCGCGCCAGTCCGCGAGGATGCGGCCGCGCAGCCCTGTCCAAAGTGCATCGCATTGCTCCATCGGGACGGTGCCGTAGCGCTCCATCAACTCCCGCGCGGCCCAGAGGAAGTGGGGCTGATGGGTGCGTTGCCAGGCGTCGAAATCCCACAGCCCGTCTGCATCCATCCCGTCGCGATGGGCGATGAAGACGAGGGCGATGCGCGGGCCATCGTCGGTGTGCACCGCGCGAGGCTCTAGCGCGTAGTCGAACTCATCCTCGAAAAACGCCAGCCGCGCTTTGGCCTCCTCCGACAACCCCTCCACCAAAAGGCCTGTGGCGGTGGCCCCCTCCTCGGGCAAGGCAATTGGGTAATCCTCGTTCCGCACCCGGTACACGGCCACATCAGGTAATTGCGCTGGCCGAATCTGTGCCTCGCCAGCATACGGACCTAAAACAGTGGCCAAGGTTTCGGGATCACGGAGCGTACCGTAGAAAAAGAGTGCCTCCACGGGCATTTTTTGGGGTCCTTGGCGATAATTCCAGACCTGAGACTTGACCTGCGCTTAGTGCGCTTAAGATACTAGCTCACATCGTAGAAAATGGTGATCCATCTAACGTCGCCGCTCGTACCATGAGAAACAGAAATCGAGCAATACATGCGCACTGATCTCATACACCCGGACACGGGCACACTTGCAGCTTACGCCGCCGGCACACTAGGCGACGGCATGAGCTTGCTTGTCGCCGGGCACTTGACCTTTTGCCCCATTTGCCGCGCTAAAGTCGCAGCGATGGAGCATGTTGGGGCCCATTCTTTCGATATCGCAGACCCACATGACCTTGCACCGGATAGCCTCGACCGCACACTGTCGATGCTGGACGCTCCGGAAGAGGTCTATGACCCAAGCGAGCCAAGCTACGACGACAACTCGCCGCTGCCCCGTGTGATCCAAAACGCCATCGGCAAACCGCTTGATGGGCTTGACTGGCAGTTTTGCCTGCCCGGCCTGCACCAGCATGAGCTGGACGGATTTGAGGGTGAGAGCGTGGCGATTATCCGCGCACGGCCCGGCGCACAAATGTTGCCCCATACACATACTGGTGATGAGGCCACTTTGGTGCTGTCTGGCGCTATGCAAGACGGGAACACGATCTATCGTGCTGGGGATGTGGCTCAGGCAGATCATGATGATGATCACAAGCCGAGCATTGTGGGAGACGAGACATGCTATTGCCTGATCGTGATGGACGGCGGCATGCACTTCACGGGTCGGTTCAGCCGCGCGCTGAACTTGTTCAACCGGACCGCCTAAACCGTAGAGACTTTATGTTGGGGGCCGCCGCGCTTGGCGGGGCCTCGGCATTGCCTATGCCAGTCTTGGCGCAGGACGGTACGGCGCGGCGGAGCTTCACGATCCGTGGTGCGGGGATGAACCTTGGCCGCCAGATCAACCGCGTCACCCGCGAGGGCAGCCGCCTGACCTCTGAGGTGGAGATCGACATCGACGTCAAACTCCTTGGCGTTCGGCTCTATTCCTACCGAATGGAGAACCGCGAGGAGTGGGTTGATGGAGAGTTGATCTCCATCGAAGCGGAAACGATCGAAAACCAGGATGACCGAGATTTCGTGCAGGCTCGCCGCACCTCGCAGGGGCTGGAGGTGAATGGCTCGAAGTTTGACGGGGTGATCACCGACCAGATCGCCACCACGACCTATTGGACGAAGGCATTTCTCGACCGCCAGCTGTGGCTCTCTACCCAAGGCGGCGAGCAGTATCAGGTCGCGTTCGGCGCGCCGACCCGCACGACCTACCGCACCGGCGAGGGTGAGGTTGAGGCAACGCGCTACCGCGTTTTGGGTGATCTAGAGTTGTCGCTGTACTACGATCTTAACCGCGAGTGGATTGGTACCTCGTTCCGTGTGCAGGGCCGCAATGTGCGGATCTCTGCGGATGAGTTGAGCCAACCTCTCGCACCGCTCTGGTTTACTGCATGAATGTTCTCGACAAGGTGATGCGCCCCTCGATGGGGGCCGTCTGGATCACGGGTGCGTCGGGTGGCATTGGCCGCTCGGTTGCGCTGCGCATGGCGAAAGAGGGCTGGGTTGTCTATGCCTCCGCGCGGCGGTTGCCGGAGCTTGAAGAGCTGGCGGCAGAGGCAACCGGGAGCGGTGAAATCCGCCCCCTGCCCCTCGACGTGGCAGACCTTGAGGCGACCAAAACCGCCATTGAGACGATCACTGCTGACATGCCGATTGCCTTGGCGATCCTGAACGCTGGGATCTACACGCCGATGCGCGCAGTGGATTTTGACGCCAAGACCGCCCAGCGCATGCTGCGGGTGAACCTTGAGGGGATCACCAACGCACTCGACCCACTTCTCAAGCACATGATCGAACGCAAGACCGGGCATATCGCTCTGACGGCGTCAGTTGCTGGCTATCGCGGTCTGCCCGATGCGCCGGTCTATTCCGCCACCAAGGCCGGGCTGATCGCCATGGGTGAGGCGCTGGCACTCGATGGCCAAGACCTCGGCATTCGCATCTCGGTCATCAATCCGGGCTTTGTGGAGACCGAGGCGACCTCGGTAAACGGCTTTCAGATGCCGTTCCTGATGCAGCCCAAACAAGCGGCGGATGCGATTGTGAACGGGCTCAAAAAGCCAGGATTCGAAATCGCGTTTCCGGGGGTCTTCGTGCGGATCCTGCGCACGATCGGCCTACTGCCCAACCGCTGGTACATCGGCTTTATGCGCCGCGCCCTTAGCTGGGACGGCACCACCGCGACCCGCTAGGTAACCGGCAAAAGCGCGGCGCCGATGCGGCGGCCCTCTCCGAGCAAAACGTTATAGGTGCGGCAGGCGGGCGGGGTGGCCATGAACTCTACTGCGAGGCCTGCGGCCTCTAGCTCTTCCAAAAGCTCAGCGGGCGGCGCGGTGATCTCTGCCCCCAAGCCCAGCAGCACCAGATCAACCCTGCCAGCGAGGGCCAGTGCTTGTGCCGCGCTGACACCGTCCCACTCAAGATTGACCTCCGGCCCGATCAGGCGGGGGCCGTGCAGCACCTCTCCGGCGATACGGAAAAAGCCGGGGCCGTAGCCGTCGATTGGGGGAGGTCCGGTGAAGGAGACT
Organism: Pseudomonadota bacterium; assembly: GCA_038526735.1. GTDB lineage: Bacteria > Pseudomonadota > Alphaproteobacteria > Rhodobacterales > Rhodobacteraceae > Rubricella. Next base: position 21,583 of record JBCBGM010000022.1, read on the forward strand.
TCGTTGAGGCGCATGGACAAATCCTAGTCAAAAAGCGGCAAGCCCACCAGCGCAGATAGGCCGATCAGGGCATAGGCGCAGCGTTTGTAAAGCGTGGCGCGGTCGGGGTTAAACATCCGCCGCCCCACGAAGGTGCCCAGCGCATAGGGCACCATCATCGACAGGCCCAACGGGATGGCCGCGGGTGCGAAAATCCCCTGCATCCACATCAGGGGTAGCAGCAAGAGCGAGCCGATGGTCAGAAAGCAGAGCGTGTTGGCGCGGATGCGGGCAACGTCTTGGCCGGTGCCGAGTTGAAACAGCACCACAATCGGGCCCATGAGGCCGACCAATCCTCCGAGCACTCCGGCAGAGGCGCCGAGGCCAATGAGCGTGGGTCTGCCCGGTTTTGGGGTGAATTTGATGCCCGCAATCAAGGCCACCAGCGTGATTGAGACAACGGCGGAGACAATATACCGGATCACCTCCGTCTCTAGTGTTTTCAGGCCATAGATGCCCAGTGGCGCGCTGATCACTGCGGCGCAGATGAGGGTGAATGTGGCGTGCCTGTCAGCCTCGCGCCACGCTTGCGGGACAACCGTGAACAGTGAGGCCATGGCTGAGATCGAGAATGCCGCGATCACCAGCGCCGGCGGCAGAAACATCGTCGCGATGGGCAGATAGACAAGTGCTGCGCCAAACCCTGCAAACCCGTAGATGATGCCGCTGACAAAGGTAAGCGACAGAAGCAACGCCCATGTCTCTAGGGCGAGGGCTTCAACCAAAGGCGGGGCTCACGCGTCTACGTTGGAGAACTGCGTGCCGGGGCCACCTTCGGGCTTAGACCAGTCGCGCTTGACGTCGAGCCGCAAGAGGATCGCGGAGGCCACGAACACCGAAGAGTACGTTCCAACGATCACGCCCCAGATCATCGCGAAGGTAAATCCGCGGATCACCTCTCCGCCCAGAATATAGAGCGAAATCAACGCGATAAGCGTGGTGACAGAGGTCATAACCGTGCGCGAGAGCGTCTCGTTGATCGACTGGTTCAAAACCTCTTTCAGCTCTTTCTTTTTGTAGCGCTTGAGGTTCTCGCGCACCCGGTCAAACACGACCACCGTGTCGTTCAGCGAGTAACCAACGATTGTCAGGATCGCGGCAACGATGGCGAGGTTGAACTCCAGCCCGATGAGCGAAAACACCCCGATCGTGAGCACCACATCATGCACAAGGGCAGCAACCGCACCGACCGAAAACTGCCACTCGAACCGCAGCCAGATGTAGAACAGCACCACCGCGATCGCGAGGGTCAGGGCAATCAGCGCGGCCGTGATCAACTCGCCTGAGACTTTGGCCCCCACACTCTCGGTCGCGAGCACGGTCAGTCCGGGGATGGCCTCTTCCAGCGTGCTTTGCACCAGTTGCACGGTGTCGTTCTGGATCGCCGGGTCATCGCCCTGTTGCTCTACCCGGATCATCGCGGAGAATTGCGCGGCTCCGGTGAGTTCTGCGGCCGGGTCAGAGATTTCGGTGACGCTGATATCGCCCACATCGAGCACAGAGAGCGCGTCGCGGTACTCAGAGATCGGGACCTCTTCGGGCGTTTCCGTGAGCAGCATTGAGCCCCCGCGAAAGTCGATCCCGAAGTTCAGCCCAAAGGTGAAGAACAGCACGACCGAAGCCACGGCAGCCAGCGCCGAAAAGCCAAAGGTGATCGGTGTGAAGCGGAAGAAGTCGAGCGTTGTGCCCGCGGGAACCAGTTTTAAGCGCATCGTGTTCCCCTAGACTTCAACGGTTTTTGGTCGGCGCATCTCTAGCCAGGTCGCGATCATCAGGCGCGTGACATAGATCGCGGTAAAGACCGAGGTGATGATCCCAATGCCCAGCGTGATCGCAAAGCCGCGCACAGGGCCAGAGCCGAGGGCAAACAGGATCACGGCGGCGATGAAGGTCGTGATGTTGGCGTCAATGATCGCGGAGAATGCCTTTTCATAGCCCAGCTCAATCGCTCTTGCTGGGCCCTTGGAGCGTTTGAGCTCTTCTCGGATGCGCTCAAACACCAGCACATTCGCGTCCACCGCCATCCCGACGGTCAGCACGATCCCGGCGATGCCGGGCAGCGTGAGTGTGGCGCCAATCAACGACAGGATGCCCATGATGAGCGCAAGGTTCAGGATCAGCGCGATGTCCGCAAAAAGGCCGAAGGTTCCGTACGCGAAGAACATGAACACCAGCACCGCGACGAAAGCGATGAGCGTGGCGAGGCGCCCAGCCTCGATCGAGTCCTGGCCCAGTTCGGGGCCGATGGAGCGTTGCTCTAGCACCACCAGCTCCGCCGGTAGAGCACCTGCGCGGAGCAAGATGGCCAGCCGCGTCGTCTCTTCCGGCGAGAACCGGCCCGAGATGATACCCGAGCCGCCGGGGATGTGGCTTTGGATCACGGGCGCAGAGATCACCTCGTCATCGAGCACAATCGCAAACGGCGAGCCGATGTTCTGCGCGGTGTATTCACCAAAGGCCCGCCCCCCCGTTGCGTTGAAGCGGAACGAGACGACCGGTCGGTTGTCTTGGAAGGTCGGCTGCGCATCGACCAGTTGCTCGCCGGTGACCACCGGGCGGCGCTCAACGATATACGAGATGCCTGGCTCGTCCTGCGACGGGAACAGCACATTGCCGGTTCCGGGCCGGGCGTTCGGATCAGCTGTGCGCGAGACGACATGGTGGAACGCCAGCTTCGCCGTGGTGCCCAACAGGTCGATCACCTCCTGCGCGCTGCCGACACCGGGCACCTGGATCAAGATCCGGTCCTGCCCCTGGCGCTGGATTGTCGGCTCTCGCGTGCCGCTTTCATCGACCCGGCGGCGAACAATCTCCAGCGATTGGGCCATGGTGCGGTCATCGGTGAGGGTCTTTTCGGCATCGGAGAGGGTGATACGAATATCCGTGTCGCCCACTTGCTGCACAAGGATGTCAGAGGCCCCAACGCCGGTAATCGATGGCACCGGCTGCGCAAGTTCGCGGATCGCTCTCAAAGCGGTCGCCATGCCATCCGGATTGCCGATGCGCACCAGAAGCTCGCCGACCGGTGCATCTTGCCGCCGCACCGTGCCAACCTCGTCGCGCAAGACGCGCAGATTGCGCAGCACTTCGGGCCATACGCCCTCCATCCGCTCCTCATAGACCTGCTCGACCTGCACCTCGACCAAGAGATGCGCACCGCCGCGCAGATCGAGCCCGAGGTTCAGAAGGTTTGAGGGCAGAAAGCCCGGCCAAAGCTCTGCATCCGCACCCAGCGGCATGCCCACCTCGGCCAGGGCGCGCGCATCATTGGCACGCTCAACCCGCTCATACCAGAGGTTGGGCGACGCAAGCATCACCCCCAAGGCGCAGGTGATCCAGATCAGCGCCTTCTTCCAGAGCGGGAAATAGAGCATGTGGGATTAGTCCTTCGCAGGCTCGGTCTTGGCTTTGACGGAGGCGATGGTGGTTTTCACAACGCGCACCTCGGTGGAGCCGAGATCCACCGTGACCTCATCGTCAGAGACCTTCTTGATTTTGCCGATGAGACCGCCCTGCGTGACGACCTCATCACCACGGCGCAGCGCCTCGACCATGCCCGCATGCTCTTTCACGCGCTTTTGCTGCGGGCGGATCAGGAAGAAATACATGATCACGAAAATCAGCAGCAGCGGCACGATCTGCAAAAAACCTCCGCCAGCGCCACCGGCGGCTTGCGCATAGGCTGGTGTAATGAGCATGTCTGTCTCCCTGAATGTCGGTCGGTGTTTGGGGGTATCTATAGAGCGGTGCGCTGCGGCGCAACGGCGCGCGGCCAGAGTTTTAAGCGGTTTGCGACGCCGAATTCGCCCATAAGTTGTGAAATAAAAACAAATACCTGTGTGAGAAAGAACACAGCCTTAGGATTTGCTTAATGATATGTACCGTGCGCGAGTCATCCGGGAAGGAAAAGAGAAATGACAGTCACGGTCGGAAACGCAGTTACCCTCAACGCGAGCGACAAGACGTATGAGTTGGATGATCGGATCGTCGTGTACCGGGATGGCGGCATTGGGACCGATACACTCTTCACCTATGACAAAGACGGCAAGCTGATCGCGGGACCGGTCGATATGCCCGTGACCATCCGTGACAATGACTTTTGGCATATGCGCGATGACGGCGACGGTGGCTTTACGCTCTACCATATCAAATCGACGCAAGATCGCACCGGCGTGACAACGAGCTACGACACAGATCTCAATGTCATCGACACCGGAACGTATGAGCAGGGCGAAGGGCAAGGCAGCACTGGAAACTTCACCTTCCCGATTACGAACTGGGAGCAGCTGAAAGACGCGGTCGACCTGCCAGATGGCGGCATTATTGGTATCGTTACCAACGCGGATGGCTCTGGAGACTCGGTGGTCACGCTGACACCGGATGGGAAGATTGAAGACGAATCCCCGCTCAGCTTTGACAGCCTCAACAGCATCGGGGCGCACGCAATTACTAGGTCTGGCGAGAAGGCGCTGGTTGTTGCCCGAGGCTCCCGGATCGACGCGGACAATGCGCAAGAGATTTACGGGATCATCATGAATTCCAACGGCACAATCGCCAAAGAGGAGTTCAAGATCACCGAAGGGGATAATCAGTCCTCGGGCTTTGGAACTGAGCTCTTCGTCGTCGACACGACCTTCGACGGGCGGTTCGTGATTGCTTGGGTGAGCGAGAAGGACGGCGTCTCTGAGGATGGCGACAACGACATTTGGTACAAAGTGCTCGACGCCGATGGGTCGGTGGCGGTGCGGGAAACCAAAGTCAACGAAGCCCAAACCAAACCTTTGGAAGAGTTTCCGCGTATTCACACCTTCGAAGACGGCTCATTTGCAATCACCTTCGATACGCAAATCAGTGATGATTTCGCGCCTCGGACGCGCGGCGCTATCCAAGTTTTTGATGCCGACGGGGAGAAGGTTGGAAGCAACGAGCTTCTGGGGCGTGAAGTTTCGGCACGGGAGTCAACGATCCTCGACAACGGGGAAGGACTCATCGGGATGTCTGCTGCTTTTGCAGCGGCCACCGAAGACCCTAACAGCGCCTATCCCATCGATATCGAAATCGGTGACCCAATCACAAACGTAAACACTGGCGAGATTCCTGACCCGGGAGATACCGGGGGCGGCAACCCCGGCGATGACGATGACGACCGGCCCGAGATCACCGGCTCCAAACCCACCAACCGCGATGACGTGCTTGAGGGCACCAACGGTAGGGACAAGATCAACCTCAAGAAGGGCGATGACCTCTACCGGGGCCTTGGTGGCAAAGACAAAATCAATGGCTCCAAGGGCAATGACACAATCGATGGTGGCGCTGGCAACGACAAGATCAACGGCGGCTCGGGCTCTGACAACCTCAATGGTGGTGAGGGCAAAGACAAGATCACCGCTGGTAAGGGCGACGACGTGATCTTGGGGGGGAGGGCAAAGACACCTTCATCTTCTCCAAGGGCAAGAAGCTCGGGACCAACTCCATCGGTGATTTTGAAAAGAACAAAGACCGCATCGATCTGTCGAAGAAGGGTCTCAAGAAGCTCGATGTCACCGACGATGGCACCAACACCTATATCGATTTCGGCCAAGGCGAGATCATTCTCGGGCTGACCGTTTTGACGGAGGATGAGATCAACTTCATCTGATCGCTAAGGCCCTATGGCCTGAGCCCTCACGCTTTTGGCGCACCGCGCTGACATACCCCTCGGCCGTATCCTCGGCCGGGGTCACGACCTGAACGACCTGTTCGGTACACTGCAAGGCCTTCCATGATTATCACTGAGACTTCCACAACTCCGATCGACTTCGGCAACGCAACGCTTTACCCGGTCGGTGACCGGTTCATTGTCCTTGAGAACAGCGGTCAAACCTTCAGCGTATATGGCAGTGACGGGTCACAGATCGTCGAGTCTGCTCCGCTGGTTGAAGAGCACTCTTTCCGCAAAGTCTACGTCCCTTGGTACGTGCGCGATGATGGCGACGGCGCTTTCACGATGTTTGTCCTGAGCGGCAACAATGTCACGCCAGAGTTTCTGATGCTGTCGTTCAACGCTGACGGTACGGTTGCATCGACCGGAAACTATGAACGCCCCGCCTTCAACGCTGACCGCGGCTTCGGGGTGGTTCCGCTTGAGGATGGGAAGTTCTTTTCGGTCTATCCCACGATGGACCGGTTTTACGCGCAGGTCTTCGACAGCGACGGCACCATTCTCGACACACAGGTCATGAATGCGACCGACAGCAGCTCAAACAGCCGCGACCTGAAATTCCGATTTGCATTGGCCGAGTCAGACGGGGTGATCTTCGTCTTCAACTTCAACCGCAGCCTGTCACTTTCGAACAGTCGCGATGCGAATGAAACCTTCATGTTTCGGTTCTCGGTCGATGACACGGACAACATTGTCCGGATCGAGGAAGAGCGCAAAATCTCGAATGGCGATCATATCAACGGCACGTTCAGCAGCGTCAATCTGAGCAAGGTGATCGACGCTGACACGCTGTCAAACGGCAACGTGGTCGTCGCCTACACCTCAGACCGGCGCGTCGATGACGATGACAACCCAACGCCAGGCGACGGGGGTGATATCTGGATACAGATTTTCCAGCCCGATGGTACCGTCGTTCTTGAAGAGACCCTGGCCAATGACGTGACCACTGGGTTTCAGTCCGAGATCACGCTCAAGGCGCTCGATGCCGGTGGCTTCGTGATCACCTACGACAACTACGATGACCTCACGCAACCCGCCAACACGGTCTTGGTCCGCACGTTCGACAATGACGGCACACCGCGCGGTCCATCCGAAGCGCCCGATGTCGGGCATGGCTTTTCATACGGCGAGAAGTCTGAGTTCCTCGGTGACGGGACCGGTCTCATTGTGACGTTTAAAGGCGGGTTCCCGGTCGCGGTCGCCACCGATGCCGCTGGTGATCCAGGCGACGACGACGATGATGACAACGGTGGTGGTGATCCGGTCGCGGGCTCGCCCACCAATGGGGACGATGAGTTCGACGGCACCAACAAGAAAGACAAGGTCAACCTGAAAAACGGCGACGATGTCTATCGGGGCCTTGGCGGCAAGGACAACATCAAGGGCGGCAACGGCGTCGACACGCTTAACGGTGGCGCCGGGAACGACAAGATCGACGGCGGCAAGGGTGATGATGTGCTGGTGGGAGAGGCTGGCAAAGACAAGCTTATCGGCGGTGCTGGTGATGACACGCTCACCGGCGGCGCGGGCAAAGACACCTTCATCTTCTCAAAAGGCAAAAAGCTCGGCGAAGATACCATCCTTGATTTCAACGAAAATCAGGACCGGATTGATCTGTCGAAGAAAGGCCTGCGCAAAATCGAGGTCACGGATGACGGTCTCAACACCACCATCGACTACGGCAAGCAGGGCGAGATCTTTCTTCTGGGGACTGTCTTGACCGAAGACGAGATCAACTTCATCTAAACGAGCCGCTGGCGCCGGGGGATTTTCGGCGCCAGCGCTTTTTATGCGTCTTTCGTGTTGGGACGCCCCAAAAACTACTTCCGGTTGAGCACTGAAAACCTTAGCATGTGTGTGACGCGGCGCACACGGCAATTCTTTTGCGTGTGCTAGTGCCACATCAGACACGTTTTGGGGAAAGTGCTATGTCGATCATCGTCGGAAATTCCGTAACCGTCAGCCCGTTTATTGATACTTGGAAGCTCGACGACAGCATCCTGGTGCGCATCAATGGCACCGCTGATGACGTCTTTGGCGCGTTTGTAGATCAACCGGACCAGTTCGCGATTTACGATGCTGACGGGACCTTGCTCGCAGGGCCCGTGACGCTGCCCGATGCGATTGACGACGATGAGTTTTGGCACATCCGCGCAGACAGCGACGGCGGGTTCACGGTGTTTTACCGTGACCCGAGCGGCGACAATCTGGGCGCCACCACCAGCTTTGACGCAGAGCTCAAAATTACTGGCACCGGCACCTACGAGACTGGCTCGGAGACGGTCAATTTCTCCGGTTTCAACATCGAGACCGAAACTTGGGACGACCTTGAGGTCGCCACCGACCTGCCGAATGGCGGTATTGTGGGCCTCGTCCAAGCCGACACTGGCATCGATGACCCTAAAGATATCGTGGTGGTCATGAATTCAGCGGGCGGCGTGACGGGTGAGTTTGAATATGCCTTCGCAAGCACACCCGTAGAGACCTCCTCCCCAAAAAAGCAGATCGCGGTGTCGGGTGATCGGTGGCTGATCACGCATCAGGAAAAGGTCTTGGGGGCTGAAGAAAACGGCCAAATCTACGGCATCATCATGAACAGTGACGGCACCATCGCGGTCCCAGAGTTCGAGATCACCGAGGGCGACCTGCAGGGCAGCAACACCTACTCCGTCGCAACCACCTTTGGCGGCAAGTTCGTGATCGTCTGGGCGGGCGAGATGGAGGGCCTCTCGGAAAACGACGAGGTCGATATCTGGGTCAAAGTGCTCAACGCAGATGGCAGCGTCTCGCAGGCACAGACCAAGGTGAACAAGCGGTTCAATGACCTCACGCAGGAAGAGCCGCTGATCCATATCTTCGAGGATGGCACCTTCGCGATCACGTTTGACACGTTCTATCTTGACGGAGGGTTGCAACGCACCGGGATCATTCAGCTTTTCGATGAAGACGGCGCGAAAATCGGCAACAACCAACAGCTCTTTGCCGCAAACATGGAGGCGCAGAACAGCGTCATCCTAGAGGATGGCGAGGGCTTGATCGGTACCGGCAACCCGTTCTTTGACCCGGCGGGCGCGATGTTCCCCGTCGATATCGCGCTTGGCGAGACAATTGACGATGTGAACGCCGGCGATGGCTCTGACGATGATGACGATGAGCCGATCGTGACCGGTGACAGCCCCACCAACGGCGACGACGTGCTTTTGGGCACCAACCGCAAAGACAAGGTCAACCTCAAGCGCGGCGACGATGTCTATACCGCGCAGGGTGGCAAGGATGACGTGAAGGGCGCTGGCGGAGAAGATCGGATCTTCGGCGGCAAGGGCAACGACAAGCTCAACGGCGGCAACGGAGAGGACACGCTTTTCGGCGATGAGGGCAAAGACCGGCTGATCGGAGGTAAGGGCGATGACCTGCTCTATGGCGGCGCGGGGCGCGATACCTTTGATTTCTCAAAGGGAAAGACCCTCGGCACCGACTTCATCTCTGACTTTGAAGCCAACAAAGACCGCATCGACCTTTCGTCGCGCGGGTTCAAGGCGCTTGAGGTGACGGACGACGGGGTGAACACCTTCTTGGATTTCGGGCGCGGAGAGATCACGCTGGGCGGGGTCGTGCTCACAGAGGACGAGATCACCTTTATCTAAGGGCGCGGCACTCCGGCCCCGTGCATTTTCGCCTCGGGGCGAGATAGTCTGTCGTGATGTCAGACCAAGCGCTCTCCCCTTACGAAAAAATCGCTGTCCTGGGCGCCGGCGCCTGGGGCACAGCGCTAGCAGCTTTGGCGGCGCGCGCGGGGCGCGATGTGATGCTCTGGGGGCGCGATGCGGAGGTGATCGGCGGCATCAATGAGCAGCAGGAGAACCCACGCTATTTGCCTGGGATCGCGCTGCCGAACGGCCTTGCCGCGACCACGTCTTTGTCAGAGGCGGTGTCCGACGCAGATGCCATCCTGCTCGTGACGCCATCGAGCACATTGACGAATGTGTGCACCCAGCTGTCCCCGGCTCTGCCCCAAAATGTGCCCATTGCGCTTTGCTGCAAGGGCATCGACACAACCTCTGGCCGGCTTTTGCACGACGTCGCGCATGAGCTTTTGCCCACGCACCCCATCGGCGCTCTCTCTGGCCCCACCTTCGCGGCAGAGGCCGCGCGGGGCCTGCCCACCGCCGTGACGATTGCCTTTGAGGATATACCCGGCGACCCCGCCGCGCGGCTTGCGCTCTCTCTGGGGTCTGAGAGCTTCCGCCCATATATCTCTCACGACCTGTCCGGAGTGGAGGTCTGCGGCGCGGTCAAAAACGTTATCGCCATCGCCTGCGGAATGATGGCGGGCGCAGGGTTTGGGGAAAACACGCGAGCGGCCCTCGTGACCCGTGGCCTCGACGAAATCCGCCGGTTAAGCCTCGCCTTGGGTGGGCGGATCGAGACGGTTATGGGCCTCGCCGGGATCGGAGACCTGAGCCTCACCTGCGCCTCCCCCACCTCCCGCAACATGGGCCTGGGTTTGCAATTGGGCCAAGGCATCCCCCGAGCGGAGTGCTTTGACGGTCGCCCGGTTGTGGTGGAGGGGGAGGTCAATGCCGTCTCCGTCCGCCAAATCGCGCAGCGTGCGGGGGTCGAGATGCCCATCGCCGAAGCGGTGCATGCGATCCTGCATGAAGGGGCTGATCTAGCGGAAACGTTTGCTACGCTCTGGGCGCGCCCGCTGCGGCATGAGGCGTCTGACACCACCTCCCTGCCCCACCCCACGGATGCCCGCGCGGTGCAGGAATTTGCCGAGAAACTCCGTTAGCGCCGGCGCGGGCTTGAGGGCACCCGAGGCAATCGCTATGCCGACAGCAGCGCGGAGGTAGCATGCCCAAACTAACCCCACTCGAAGAAGAATTCGTCCTGCACTTCGGCGAAATGGGCTCGCGTTGGGGCATCAACCGCACCGTGGGGCAGATCTATGCGCTTTTGTTCCTAACGCCCGACCCGCTCTGCGCCGATGACATTGTCGAGGCGTTGGGGTTCTCGCGCTCAAACGTCTCGATGGGCCTGAAAGAGTTACAAGCCTGGAATCTCGTGCGCCTCAAGCACATCCCCGGCGACCGGCGCGATTTCTTCACCACACCCGAGGACATGTGGGAGATTGTGCGCACCCTCGTCGATGAGCGCAAAAAGCGCGAGATTGACCCAACGCTGACCAAACTGCGCTCGCTGGAACTTGCGGGCGGGGCAGACCCGTATGCACTCGCACGGATCGCCGAGATGCGCGAGCTGATCGAGCTTTTGACCAGCTGGTACGACGACGTAAACAGCCTTGAGACCGAGCGGCTGAAGCAGTTGCTAGCCCTCGGCGCGCGTATTCAAAAACTCGTTGAAGGGGCAGACCGCCTGAACCCGTTCAAAGGGAAGGCAGAGTAGCGCCGATCATCAGGTCAAGATTCTGCACCGCAGAGCCGCTGGCCCCTTTGCCCAGGTTATCGAGCACCGCAAAGGCGACCATCCGTGACCCATCAGCATTAGACCGCAGATGCAGGCTCATCTGATTGGTATCATTGTGCATTTCGGGGTCGAGACGGTCAACGTTGCCCTCATCAAACGTCACGAAGGGTGTGTTGGCGTAGTGCTCACGATAGGCTTCGGCGACAGCCTCCAGTCCGCCCGTGAGTTGCGACGCATGCAGGGGAAGCGAAACGATCATCCCCTGCGCGAACCGGCCCACGGAGGGCTGGAAGACTGGCGCCGTGGAGAGGCCACCGTAGGCCATGATCTCGGGCAAGTGCTTGTGGCCTTGGGTCATCGCGTAGAGGAAGAAGTTGGGCGCGTTCTCCTCTGTCATCTCCGCGATCAGCGCTTTTCCGCCCCCCGTGTAGCCAGAGACGGCATTGATGCTCAGGGGCGTATCCGCCCCGATCACACCCCGCTCGGTCAGCGGTCTGAGGAGCGCGATGGAGCCGGTGGCATAGCAGCCGACGTTGGCAACGTTCTTGGCTTTGGCGATGAGGTCTGGCTGCCCCGCCGTCAGCTCGGGCATGCCATAGGTCCAACCATCGGCGATCCGATGCGCAGTGGAGGCGTCGATGACCCGCGTGTCACCCTCGATCATCGCGACGGCCTCGAGCGCTGCGTCGTCGGGCAGGCAAAGGATGGCCACGTCAGCGGTGTTGAGCGCATCGCAGCGGGCTTGCGGGTCTTTGCGCCGGTCACCGAGTTGCAGGACAGAGATGTCATCCCGGTCGCGCAGCCGCTCATGGATCTGTAGACCGGTCGTACCCGCCTCTCCGTCGATAAAAACCGTAATGGTCATAGCGCCCTCCTGCCGTGGCGCTGCGGTAAAAGAGAGTTGGTCGAGGCGCAAGGGTTGGGGTTAGTCAGTCACCTCCTGGCTTTGAGCCGGGCCCTCATTGAGCGATGCCTTACGGGAGGCCACGCCCTCCCTCGGGGGGGGGCGTTTCGCGAGGTAGGAGCATCGCAATTAATCTCTCAATTCTGCAAGAGATCCGAGCAATGGCGAACCGTGTTAAACGCCCTCCCATGGGGGAGGGAGAGAGGCGTCTCGGAAAAGCTGCGGTGCAGCGTTTTAGCCTCGAACGGGCGGAGCCCCGGAACGGGCGTGGCCGGAGGCTGGTCGCCTCCGGCGTTTAGACTTCCCGGACGTGATCCCGGACCTAGACGAGCAGCACGCAACAGAGCGCACGCCAGACCGAGGGATGGCGCAGCTAAGTTGGGAACAGCTCAGTTTATCCCCGCCAAACCGCATTCCCTCTGAACACCACCCTTCACCCTCCGAATGCGCCAGACCTGCCGGTCGGTCTGGCGCGCGCGGCGTCGCTGCGCGACTTGATTCCGCGCAAATGCTTCACTGACCATCGAAGCCCCGGATCAAGCCCGGGGCGGTACTCCCCATCCCGGCCTGATGCAGAACCTCGCTCATCACAGCACCCACTCACCCACCTAAAACACCACGCCCCCCTCACAACCCTCAAACCATTTGCCTCCGTGCGCGCGCTGCAGCATAAGACGCCAATCATCCCGAACAGCGCCAAAGTCCAATGCCCGAAGAGTTCTACCGTATCAAACGCCTGCCGCCCTATGTCTTTGCCGAAGTGAACCGGCTGAAGGCAGAATACCGTGCGGGTGGGATGGATATCATTGACTTCGGCATGGGCAATCCAGACATGGATACCCCGCCCCATATCGTCGAAAAGCTCATCGAGACGGTGCAAAAGCCGCGCACGCACCGGTATTCGGCCTCCAAGGGCATTCCGGGTCTGCGCCGCGCGCAGGCGGGCTATTATGAGCGCCGGTTTGGCGTCAGCCTGAACCCCGAGACCGAGGTCATCGCGACGCTTGGCTCGAAGGAAGGCCTCGCGAACCTTGCCATGGCCATCACAGCCCCTGGCGACGTGATGCTGGTGCCCAACCCCAGCTACCCGATCCACCCCTATGGCTTCATGATCGCGGGCGGCACGCTGCGCCATGTGCAGGCCCTCACCGACGGGCGGTTTGACCCCGAGGGCTACATCCGCAGCCTTGAGCGGGCGGTGCTGCACTCCGTGCCAAAACCTGTGGCTGTGGTGGTGAACTTTCCGTCCAACCCCACTGCGCAGGTCTGTGACCTCGACTTTTACACCGAGCTCGTCGCCTTTGCGAAAAAGCATCATGTCTGGTTGCTCTCAGACCTTGCTTATTCCGAGATCTACTTTGACGACACCCCGCCGCCCTCCCTCTTGCAGGTGCCGGGGGCGAAGGATGTGGCGGTGGAGTTTACCTCGCTCTCCAAAACCTTCTCGATGCCCGGCTGGCGGATGGGTTTTGCGGTCGGAAATGAGCGGCTGATCGGCGCGCTGACGCGGATCAAGTCTTATCTCGACTACGGCGCGTTCACGCCGGTGCAGGTGGCCGCGGCCTCTGCGCTCAACGGCCCCACTGATTGCATTGATGAGATCCGTGCGACCTATAAGGCCCGCCGCGATGTGCTGGTCGATGCGATGAGCCGCGCCGGGTGGGAGATACCCGCGCCGCCCGCAACGATGTTTGCCTGGGCGCCGGTGCCAGGGCCGTTTGCGCGGCTCGGCTCGATGGAGTTCTCAAAAATCCTGTTGCGCGAGGCCGAAGTCGCCGTCGCTCCCGGTGTGGGCTTTGGCGAGTATGGCGAGGGGTTTGTGCGGCTTGGTTTGGTGGAAAACGAGCAGCGCATCCGCCAAGCGGCGCGCGGTGTGAAGCGTTTGCTGGCGCGCGCCGACGAAATCCTCGCCGAATACGACAACGTCACCCCGATCTCCCATGTCGGATGAGCCAGAGGTCTGGACGCCTGAGGAATACCGCGCCCTGACCGCCCTGACGCTGGAAAAGTACCGCGAAGAGGGCGGCCCGGCGGAGGATGAACAGGTCACGATGGCCTTCGACTTTCTGCCCGGACCGGAGGCGAATGCAGAGACGGCCCTGCGTGCCCTCTCGATGTTTGGTTACACCGGCACTGTGGAAGAGGGCACCCTGACGATCCAAGTGCCCGATGTGCCGCTCACGCTTGAGGGCATTTGGGCGCATGAGGAAAAGCTCATCACCATTTGCACGGCGCGTGGGTTTATCCCAGACGGCTGGGGATTTTACGCCTGAGCCTCGGCCAAGTACCGCGCGATCCACTCAGAATTGCGTGCATCGGCAAGCTTTGCGGTGGGCACGTCAAAGGCGCCCGGCACTTGGCCCAGCGCTTCCGCCACCCGGGTGACGGCAGCGGCCGGGTCTGCCGTGATCTCGTCATAGTCAAACGCGAGCGGGGTGATGCCGTTTTCGGCGAACCAGTCACGCCAGACGCCGTCCAAGTCTCTGAAAGCGTTGATCTGGCTGGTGATTTTCACGGCATCGTAAACCGGCTCGGCAGGCTCCGAGAGGCGCTCCAGCTCTGACCCATCCGCGTACCGGTGCCACAGCCCCGACTGCTGGGCAATCAGGAGTGAGACCGCACGGGCCAGCAGATCGCGCCGTTCGAGGTGCAGGAACAGACAGCGGCCAAAGGCTTTTTGCAGATGCGCCGCAGCAGAGTCCGCGCTCGGGTCGGCCCCTGCCAAAACACCCCGAAAGGCTCTCAGGCTATCAACCTGCACGCGCAGCAACCGCGGGCGCGTGAGAGAGTACGAGGACTCCGCGACAGCTTCCAACAACCGCGACGGCCAATCGGGCGAGAGACTGACACCGTATTTTTCGGCCCAAACCTCCGGCGCTTGCCCGTAAAACGGCGTCTGGGGCCGGGTGCACAGGTCGGCGCTGTGCAAAAGGCGGATAAAGAAGGTGCTGCCGCTCCGGGGCGCGGTGCACAGAAAAATCGTATCAAACATCGCGTTCCTCTAGGCCACCCCGGTGACACTCCCTTGACGCCGGGTGCGCGGGGTGCTCCGTCCGGCGCATGACAACTCAATCGGCAGATCACCTCAACCTCCGCGGCGCGCTTTTGATGGTCGCCGCGATGGGGGCCTTTCGGTTGACCGATGCGGGGATGAAATTCGGGCTGGAGACGCTGCCGATGGGCGAGGTCATCGTCCTGCGCACCCTCCCGACAATGGTGCTTTTGGGTGTGGCAGCATGGGTGTTTGGGGCGTTTCAAGCGATCCCCCGCAAAGATCGTCTGCCCGTCTCGGGCGCTGTCGGGGCGGAGATTGTAGGGAACTGGTTCATGCTTTCCGCCCTCGCCGCCGTTCCGTTTGCCATCGTGATTGGGGCGTTACAGGTGCATCCGCTGATGATGGCAGCCTTTGGCGCTTTGGTGCTGGGTGAGCGGATTGGGCCGCGCCGCTGGACGGCGATTGTGATCGGGTTTTTGGGGGTGATGCTGATCTTGCAGCCTTGGGACGATGCGGTGGGGCTTTACGGCTTCTTCCTCGTCTTTGGCGTGGTCGCCGCCATCATGGCGCGCGATTTGTCGGCGCGGTACACCTCAGCTGAGACGCCCTCGCTGCTGATCGCGCTGCTTTCAGGTGCAGGTGCGGGGGTATTTGGGCTGGTGTTGGGGCTGTTTGAGAGCTGGGTCTGGCCAGATCAACTGACGTTGCTGGTCGTCTCCGGCACGGGCGTATCTGTCGCCCTCGCCTATGTCCTCGCGATTGCGGCGATCCGGACCGGGCAGCTCGGTGTTGTAGCTCCGTTTCGGTATTCTGCACTGATTTGGGGCGGAGTTTTAGGGTTCGTTTTCTTTGGCGAAATGCCCAACGCCTTGGCGCTGATCGGAGCGGTGATCGTCGTTGCAGCGGGGCTATTTGTTTTGTGGCGCGGCGCGGCTGCCAAAGCGTGAAACTGGCGTTGTTTGGCCGCGCTCAGAGCCTACGTCTCAAACATGACCAAAACGACCGCAACCGAAGTGTATTTTGACGGAGCCTGCCCGATTTGCCGCCGTGAGATTGCGATGTGGCAAGATGCGAAAGGCCTTGAGGACGTAGCCTTTACGAATGTGGCAGAGGTAGTGCCCGATGGCCTCGACCAGCAGGAACTCCTTGCCCGTTTCCACGTTAAACGCTCGGACGGTGTGATCGTCTCAGGAGCTGCGGCCTTCTTGGCGCTCTGGCGCGGGCATAAATGGCTCTGGCCGGTGGGGGTCGCGCTAGACCGCTGGCCATTCCGCCCCCTTCTCGACGTAGCCTATGCGGGCTTTCTGAGGGTGCGCAAACTCTGGCGGTAACGCGGACCTGCGTTGCGGTGCAGCGCGGCTTGCGTTAGGTCCGAGCGAACACCGCTTCAGGAGACCTCCGCATGACCACCCTGCCCCCCTTGCGAATTGCCGTTGCTGGGCTTGGCACGGTGGGTGTCGGTGTCATCAAAATGATCCAGGCCCATGCAGAGATGATCGGCCAACGGGCCGGGCGCGCTGTTGCGATCACTGCCGTCTCTGCCCGAGACCCGAACAAGGCGCGCGGGGTGGACCTGTCGAACTACGCCTTTGAGCAGGACCCGGTGGCGCTGGCCAAACGCGCCGACATTGACCTCTTCGTCGAGGTGATCGGCGGCTCTGAGGGGCCTTCGAAAGAGGCGATCGAGGTTGCGATGGCCCATCGCAAGCATGTGGTGACCGCCAACAAGGCCCTGCTCGCAGAGCATGGCGCAGAACTTGCGGCTTTGGCAGAGACCAACGGGGTCGCCCTGCGGTTTGAAGCCGCCGTGGCCGGGGGCATTCCGATTGTGAAGGCGCTGACCGAGGGGCTTGCTGGCAACGCGATCACCCGCGTCATGGGCGTGATGAACGGCACCTGCAACTACATCCTGACCACGATGGAAGAGACGGGCGCGGCCTATGAGGACGTGCTCGCAGACGCGCAGGCGCTTGGGTACGCGGAAGCTGATCCGACTTTCGATGTGGGCGGCTTTGATGCGGCGCAGAAGCTGGCGCTGCTCGCCTCCACCGCGTTTGGCGCGCAGGTGGATTATGCTGGTGTGAAGATCGAAGGGATCGAGCGTGTCTCTCTCACCGATATCCGGCAGGCGGCCTCTATGGGCTATCGCGTGAAACTGCTTGGTGTCGCCCGGATGAATGGTGAGGCGCTGGAGCAGCGGATGCAGCCGTGCCTTGTTCCGGCAAACTCCCCCATCGGCAAGCTTGAGGGTGTCACCAACATGGTCGTCGTTGAGGGCGATTTTGTGGGGCAAACGGTCTATCAGGGGCCAGGTGCAGGTGAGGGGCCGACGGCCTCTGCCATTTGGGGGGATATCATCGACGTGGCGCGCGGAGTGCGGACCCCGGCGTTTGGTGTTGAGACCCAGACGCTCAAGAAACTCGCCCCGGCCCCAACCGGTGTGGACGCCGCCTATTACCTGCGCTTCCTCGTGGCCGACGCGCCGGGCGTTTTGGCGCGGATTTCTGATGCTTTAGGATCGCACCAGATCTCGATCAACGAGATGAGCCAGCCCAAGCATGACGGGCCGGAGGCGCAGATCCTCATCGTTTCTCATCCGTGCAAGCGGGCGGATCTCGACAAGGCGTTGGCGCAGATTGAAGGGCTGGAGATCTGCAAATCCGCCCCCGTCGCCCTGCGGATCGAGCGGGTTTAACCTAGGCCTTTCATGCTGCGCGCCGCCCAAAGCCCACCGCGGCTGACCACTCTGATCGTGCTCACAGCCCTCTCTGTGCTATCGCTCAACATGTTCGCCCCCGCCCTGCCCTCGATCGCGGACGGGTTTGGGGAAACCGATGCGCGGATGAGTTTGGCGCTGAGCGGCTATTTTGCGCTGACGGCGGTGCTGCAACTCATCATCGGCCCGCTCTCAGACAAAATCGGGCGTCGCCCGGTGATGCTCACCAGTGTGGCGCTCTTCGTTCTGGCATCGGCAGGCTGCGCCCTCGCCCCGACAGCCGATATCTTTCTGGCAGCGCGCGTGGCGCAAGCAGCAATCATTTCGGGGGGCGTGCTGGCCACCGCGGCCGTCCGCGATCAGGTGAGCGGGCCAGAGGCGACGCGCCTGTTGGGGATCATCGGCACAGCCATGGCGCTTGGTCCGATGATCGGGCCGTTTGTTGGAGGGCTCACCGACACGCTGATCGGCTGGCGCGCGGTCTTTTGGCTATATGCCGCGTTAGGGCTGCTCGCGCTCTGGCTCTGCTACACTGATATGGGCGAGACCAACCGCCACGCAGGGCGCAGCATCGGCGCGCAGTTGCAGCTCTATCCGCTCCTGTTGGGGGACAAGCGTTTTTGGGCTTTTGCCGGGTGTAACGCGCTGGCGGTCTCGAACTTCCACCTGTTCATTCTCGGCGCACCCTTGCTGGGTGCCGCCTTCGCCCTGCCCACCGCTTGGATTGGGATTGCAATGGGCGCAACACCCACCGGATATTTCCTCGGCAACATCGTGACCACGCGCATGGCCCATCGCCTGCGCGGAGCACAGCTCATTTTGGCGGGGCGTGTGGTGACGGCGCTGGGCATGGCCGCACTGGTGATTGCCGCGCTGATGGGCGCGGCCCCGGCGGTCTATTTCGTGTTGATGATCACGATCGGCATCGGCAACGGGCTCACCCTGCCCAGCGCCTATGCCGGGGCGATGTCGGTCAAGCCAGAGCTTGCAGGCAGTGCCGCCGGGCTGACAGGCGCGATGAATGTGGGGGTCGGCGCGGTCGTGACCGGCCTTGGCGGGTTGATTCTGCCCAGCACTGACATCACGCTTTCACTGCCCTACGCCCTCCTGTTCCTCTCATCTTTGGGTGTCGTGGCCGCTCTCATCACTCTGCGCATGACCCAAGACTAACCTGCGCGCTTCGGGCCGCTTGAAATGACCGCGCTCATTCCGCAGAAGGGCCACGAGACCCGTTCAAGAGGAGCCCTGAATGTCCAGCCTTCAACAAGAATTTGTCGACCGTCTGTTGTCCCTCGGTCTGGCACGCGTATCGGAGGCTGCCGCACTCGAAGCTGCCCGGCTCGTGGGCCATGGGGACGAAAAGGCTGCTGATCAGGCCGCCGTCAACGCGATGCGCGACCAGCTGAACTTGCTCGACATCTCTGGCGTGGTGGTCATCGGCGAGGGCGAGCGCGACGAGGCGCCGATGCTCTTTATCGGAGAGGAAGTCGGCACCGGCAACGGCCCCGGCGTGGACATTGCGCTTGATCCGCTGGAGGGCACGACCCTTACCGCCAAGGACATGCCTAACGCACTCACGGTGATTGCGATGGGGCCGCGCGGCTCCATGCTGCACGCGCCGGACGTTTACATGGACAAGCTCGCGATTGGGCCTGGCTACGCGAAAGACATCGTCACCCTCGACATGACCCCGTCAGAGCGGGTGCAGGCGCTTGCGGATGCGAAAGGCGTGCCAGCCTCTGACATCACCGTTTGTGTGCTAGAACGGCCCCGCCATGAAGAGCTCGTGCGCGAGCTACGCTCTGTCGGCGCCCGGCTGCGGTTGATCACGGATGGGGACGTGGCCGGTGTAATCCACTGCGCAGAGCCTACCACCGGGATCGACATGTATATGGGTTCCGGCGGTGCACCAGAGGGTGTTTTGGCGGCAGCGGCTCTGAAATGCATGGGCGGTCAGATGTATGGGCGGCTGTTGTTCCGCAACGATGATGAGCGCGGGCGCGCGGCGAAGGCCGGGATCACCGACCTTGACCGCATCTATACCCGCGACGAGATGGTCAGCGCCGATGTGATCTTTGCGGCAACTGGCGTGACCGACGGCTCTATCGTCAAAGGCATTCGTCGCGATGGCGAATATCTGGAGACGGAGACGATCCTCATGCGCTCCAAAACCGGGTCGCTGCGGCGGCTTATCTACCGGTCGCGCAACAACTGATGGCGGACGAGAAAGCTCTCGCCAGCGCCAAACGAAAGGCCCTTTTCGCGATCGCAGTTGTCATCGTGATCGCGGCGGTGGGCGTGTATATCCTCGTCACAAGCATGGGTACGCTCGATACGGCACCGCTTGCGGTGGTGCTGGGCTTTTTGGCGGTGTGCGCGTTCATCCTCTCGCGCCTGATTAAACGCCTCGCAATGATCAGCGAGGGGGTGATCCCCGACACCTCCGCCGAGGATGCCGCGCGCGCGCAGCGCCGGGCAGAGCGCAAACGGCGGGAGAAGGAGCGCGAGGATTGACCGGCGCACCCGCGCTTTTGGGGGTCACGTCGTCAATCACTGGGCTCCGCTGGGCCGGTCTCTCAGCCGAGGTTGACCGCGCCGCCCGCGCCCTAAGCCAAACTACGAGCCTGCCCGATCTCATCGCCCGCGTGTTGGCCGCGCGGGGGGTCAAAGAGGCTGAGGTGGAGAGCTTTCTCGCGCCAAAGCTGCGCGACCTGCTGCCCAACCCGTCGCAACTGCGGGACATGGACGTGGCGGCAGGTGCGCTGGTTGAAGCGCTGCTCAACCGCTCTGACATCGCGATTTTTGCGGATTATGATGTGGATGGCGGAGCCTCCGCAGCACTTCTGCAAGACTGGCTGCGCCAGCAAGGCCACAGCGCCACGCTCTATATCCCCGATCGCATTGATGAGGGCTACGGCCCCAATGTGCCCGCGATGGAGATGCTCGCAGGGTCGCATGCACTGATCATCTGTGTCGATTGCGGCACCCTCTCGCATGAACCCATCGCAGCGGCGACAGCACTTGGCGCGCAGGTTATCGTGCTCGACCACCACCAAGGGGCGGAGACGTTGCCAGGGGCCTCGGCGGTGGTGAATCCGAACCGGCAGGATGAAACCGGCACGCTGGGTCATCTCTGCGCCGCCGCGGTGGTGTTTCTTACGCTGGTGGCCGCCAATGCCCTGCTGCGCAAACGCGGACACACACCGCCTGATCTACTGCAAATGCTTGATCTCGTGGCGCTGGCGACCGTTGCGGATGTGGCCCCTCTGCTCGGCGTGAACCGCGCATTCGTGCGCCAGGGGCTTGCGGTGATGGCCAATCGCGCACGGCCGGGGCTGGTGGCGCTGGCGGATGTCGCAAAGCTCAACAGCGCACCCACGGCCTATCATCTGGGCTTTATGCTCGGGCCCCGTGTGAATGCGGGCGGGCGGATTGGGGCCGCTGACCTCGGCGCGCGTCTCTTGTCTACCGATGACGCAACAGAGGCGCAGCTGATGGCTTCTCGGCTGGAGACCCTCAACGCAGAGCGTCGCGCGATTGAGGCGGCGGTGCTCGAAGAGGCCAAAGCGCAGGCGGAGGCACGCGGCCTCGATGGCCCGCTTGTCTGGGCGGCAGCGCAAGGCTGGCATCCGGGCGTTGTCGGGATTGTTGCGGCACGGCTGAAAGAATGGGCCGGACGCCCGGCGGTTGTGATCGGCATCGAAGGCGGGGTTGGCAAAGGCTCCGCCCGGTCGGTCGCGGGCGTTGATCTCGGCGCGGCGATTGCGCGGCTTTCCGGAGAAGGACTACTGATCCGCGGCGGTGGGCACAAAATGGCCGCAGGGCTGACAGTGGGTGCAGACCACCTGCCCTCAGCGATGGCGCGGTTGGGAGAGCTGCTGGCAAAGCAAGGTGCGGGAGAGACCAGCGCATCAGAGTTGCGCGTGGATGCGGTGCTCCGCGCGGGGGGCGCTACGCTGGAAACGGTCGAACTGCTGGAGCAGGCAGGGCCTTTTGGCGCCGGAAACCCTGCCCCTCGCGTCGTGATCGCCAGTGCCAATGTCGCCTCCACCCGCAGGGTCGGCGAAAACCACCTGCAAGCGACGCTGTCCGATGAAACCGGGCGGCTGGATGCGATTGCGTTCAGAGCCATGGACGGCCCCCTCGGCCCCGGACTGGAGGCCTTGCAAGGCAAACCCGCCCATGTGGCGGGGCGGCTGGAGATCGATGATTGGGGCGGGCGGCGCAAGGTGAAACTGCGGATCGAGGATGCCGCAGCCACCGATTAAATGAACTGTAAGAATTGCCCTTGCACGGCATTTCCCTTTCCCCTAAACCCCGCGCACACCACCCGGAGCGCCCTTCGTCTAGTGGTCTAGGACGCCGCCCTTTCACGGCGGAAACACGGGTTCGAGTCCCGTAGGGCGTACCACCTCTCCTGCCAAGTAAAGGCCAAATGGACTGCGCAACGGTCAACATCGGCGCTTTTGGTGTTTCAGATTTCAGACGGTATTCGATTGGTCTCAGCAAGCTATTGGAGGCGAAGACCACACGGTATGAGAATCATTGAAGCGTGCCACGCGGACTTCGGATAAGCGCGCTCCAAATCATTGGCGTTCTTATAAGAAATGGTGCCCTTGAGGGATCAAAACTAGAACCGCCCGGTTCGGAAGCTGTGCTTTCAGAGCTAGCGGAGTGGGCGGCGGTACTCAAGGGTGAGCCTGAGGTTATCCACAGGCTTGCGGAGCTAGAGGCAGAAGCGGTTGGGGACACTCCTGAGGATGATGAGCCAGACATTGGGGGCACTTCTGCCCCGGAGCCATTGCTATGAGCGGGAGGCTGAGAGCTTCGAATGGTAAGGCACGGCCTGCGTTCAAGCGGGCGGCTACGCCCGCGCAAACCCGCACGAGCATCTCGCCTGTCACCTTGCGGCTTACACCTGAAGAGCGGGTGCGGTTGGAGGAGCTGGCGGATGGGATGACGCTAAGTGCGTATATCCGGGCTTGTGTATTCGCGGAGAACACGCGGCGGCGCGGGAAACACCCCGGTGATCGCGATGCGCAGAAGAAGGCGGCAGCTGAAGCTTTGACGCTGCTCGGGCAGTCGCGGATTGCGAGCAATCTCAATCAGCTCGCCCATCATGCCAATTTAGGTGTTCTGGATATCGGGCCGTTGGAGCAGCAGCAGATAGCGGAGGCGCATGGCCATGTGCTCGCCATCCGCACTCTCTTGATGGAGGCCTTGGGCAAGCACTCATGATCCTGGAGGGCAATCAGCGGGCCTCTGGGGCTGAGCTTGCGCGGCATTTGATGAACCTGCGCGACAATGACCATGTGTCTGTGCACGGCCTGCGCGGCTTTGTGGAGGATGATCTCTTCGGGGCGTTTGCAGAAGTCGAAGCCATCTCGAAGGCGACGAAGTGCGAGAAGTATTTGTTCTCTCTGTCGCTCAATCCGCCCCCGGATCAAAGCGTCTCTATCGATGTGTTGGAGCAGACAATTGAGCAAGCGGAGGCGCAGCTCGGGCTCTCGGGTCATGCCCGGGCCATTGTGTTCCACGAGAAGAACGGGCGGCGGCATGCACATGTGGTGTGGTCTCGCATCCAGCCTGATGCGCTCAAAGCCGTGACGATGTCGCACTACAAGCGGAAGCTCTTTGCGCTGTCGAAGGAGCTGTACCGCACCCATGGCTGGGAGATGCCGGACGGGTTCAAGCGGAAAGAGGATCGTGATCCGAACACGTATGATCGTACCGAAGGCCAGCAAGCCAAACGCGAGAAGCGCGACGCGGCGGCGCTCAAGGCAATGTTCCAGGATTGCTGGGCGCGCTCGGACTCGCGGACAGCCTTTGAAGCGGCGTTGAAGGAGAATGGCTTCCTGCTCGCACGCGGCGATCGCCGGGGCTTTGTTGCGGTCGATGGTGCGGGCAAGATTTGGTCCCTCTCTCGCTGGTGCGGGGTAAAGCCGGGTGTCATGCGGGCGCGGTTGGGGCCTGAGGCGGATTTGCCGTCTGTGGACGAGGTTCTTGCGCAGGCGCGTGGCGAACGTTGGAGCGCTGAGACTAAAGCCCATGCAAAGCCTGAGCCCGATCCTGAGCAATTGCGCATCCCGCTCTGCGCGTTGTTCCGCAACCAGCTCAGATCGTGCCCGCAATTGCTCAGGATCGGGC
>JBCBGM010000023.1:0-43976 GCA_038526735.1 Pseudomonadota bacterium
CTCAAGATGTTCCCCACCTTCCTCGAACGGCTCGCTAATGACGGCGGCACGCCCACCTATGCCCGGCCGATGTGCGTGGGCGAGGTGAAGTCCAAAGGGCAGGACGAGCTGAACAAGGACATCGCTAACCTCAAGTCCGCGATGGCGGCGCATGGGGTTGAGCGGGGGTTCATGAATGCGGCCTCACCCGGCGTTGTGTCACTGTTTTTGCAGAACGACTTCTACCCGACCCGCGAGGCTTATCTCGCCGCCCTCGCGGACGCGATGAAAGAAGAATACGAGACCATCGTGAACGCTGGCCTCGACCTGCAGCTTGATTGCCCCGATCTCGCCCTCTCCCGCCACATGCTCTTTGCGGACCTCACCGATGAGGAATTCGTGCAGATCGCCAACGCCCATGTGGATGCTCTGAACCACGCCCTGCGCGATGTCGATCCGGCGAAGGTGCGGGTGCATATTTGCTGGGGCAATTACGAGGGGCCGCATGTCTGCGACATCGACATGGCCAAAGTCTTTACCACGCTGATGAACACCCGCGCGCGCTATGTCTTGTTCGAGACGTCAAACCCCCGCCACGCGCATGAATGGACGGTGTTTCGCGACCGCGCCGATGAAATTCCGGAGGATAAGGTTCTCGTGCCCGGCGTGATCGACAGCACCACGAATTTTGTCGAGCACCCAGCACTTGTGCAGGAACGGATCGCCAAATTCGTCGATATCGTGGGCGAGGAGCGGGTGATCGCAGGCTCTGATTGCGGCTTTGGAACCTTCGCCGGTTTCGGCGCGGTGGACCCTGAAATCGCCTGGGCCAAGCTCAAGACTTTGGCGGATGGTGCGCGCAATTTGTGAGCATTTGACCCTGTTAACGTAAAATTCACCACAGACGCGGAGGATTGTGATACGCTCGTGACACTTTGATGACGGAGGGCGCTATGCGCATCTTGCTTCTGATCTCAATGCTCGTCTTTGCCCCGGTTGCCGCATCGGCCGGCCCCGGGGCGCCAAAGGGTTGGTCACAAACCTGCTACCACTACAAAAACCGGGCGATGTTCGTGCCCCGTGATCAGCTGCCGCTCGCCCCGCTGGTCATCATGGCAGAGAGTTGCGCGGATGCGTTTGCAAAGATGTCTGGCCGCAATACGCCCGCAGAAATTCGTTCTGAAGCAATTGCTTATCTGGATCGGCTCACACTTTTGCGCCGCACGATCATCGAGATGAACGTCAGCCGTATCCACGCGGTCGATCATAAGGGCTACGGCACAACCGTGCGCCGCAGCGCGCCCAGTGTGACCGTGACCGGCGAATATCTGATCGCCCGCGAGCTCGGCGTCTTTCACGCTTATGACCGGTGGACGCAGCGCGGCGGTGCAGACATTGCCGCCCTCGCCGCGACGGCGGTTGAGAGCTTACCACTCCGCTAGACGGGTAAACCACTCTCCGGTATGTTTTTTTGACCAATACCCCGGAGGGCCCTCGTGCCATTTCAAAAGATTACGCCCGAGCGTGTCTCTGACGCCATCACCCGCCAAATCGAATCTTTGATCCTGCGCGGCGTATTGCGCCCCGGCGAGCGCCTGCCCGCTGAGCGGGATCTGGCGGCGAAGCTCGGCGCGTCGCGGCCCTCCTTGCGCGATGCTCTGGCCGATCTCGAAGAGCGTGGCCTCGTGGTCACCCGTCCGGGTGCGGGTGCGTTTGTGGCCGATGTGCTGGGCTCCGCCTTTGCCCCGCCGCTGATTGAGCTTTTCGCAACCCATGACGAGGCGCTCTTTGACTATCTCGCCTTCCGCCGCGACCTGGAGGGGCTCGCGGCTGAGCGGGCTGCGCGGTTTGCGACCGACACCGACCACGCGGTCATTTCAGAGATTTTCACCCGCATCGAGGCCGCCCACGCCAAGCGCAACCCCGAAGAAGAGGCCCAGCTCGACGCCGACTTTCACATGGCCATCGTCGAGGCGGCGCATAACGTCGTGATGCTCCACATGATGCGCTCGATCTTCGATCTTCTGAAAAAAGGCGTGTTTTATAACCGAAAGCTGCTCTTTGGCGTGCGCGACACCCGCGACCTTCTGCTGGAGCATCACCGCGCAATCCATGACGCGATCATGGCCCGCAACCCGGCAGAAGCGCGGCAGGCGATTGATGAGCATCTAGGGTTTATCGAGGGTGCGATGCGCGAGCATGTGCGGGTGCACGCGCAAGAAGAGATCGCGAAGCTGCGCTATCAGCACGTCAGGGCGATGGAGTAGTCTGTGGGCTGGCCGCGAGGTGGTGATCCACGGTGAAGGTTGGTGGCAAGTCGAACGCGCCCGTTTGCAGGCCTGAGACCATCAACCGCGACGCCTTTTCGGCAATACCAAAGCTGATCTTGAAGCCCGCCATCATGGTAAAGACACCGGGCACCCCCGGTACCGGCCCCAGCATCGGATCACGGCCATTGCCGCGCGGCCGCACGCCTGCCCATCTCGCCACGACCTCCATGTCGCGCAAAAACGGGGCGACCGTTTGGGCGCGCGCAATCAAGTCATCGAGTTGCGCATCGGTCTGAGTGCCGGACTTAAAATCCCGCTCAGAGGTGCTGCCCACCGCAATATCGCCCGTCTTGTGCGCGATGATGTAAAGCCCGTCGGAATAGATTATCGGCATCTCTGGCGGCACAGAGCCGCGCAACAGCGCCGCCTGGCCCTTTTCACCGCGACCGAGGGACGTACCGAGGGCAGGCTCCAACAACCCAAACCCATCCACTCCAGCCGCAAGGACGATGTGCTCCGCCTGAAACGCTCCATCGAAGCTGTGCGCGCTGTGCGGAGTAACCTCTTTCACCGTCACCCCCTCCTGTATATCGCCGCCCAAGGCGCGGATGCGCAGCGCTAGGGCCTCGCAGGTGGCCTTGGGGTTGAGGCAAGCGGTGAGCGTGTCAAACATCCACTGGCCCGTCTCGGGTGGGGTGAGATGGGGGAGGGTTGCGGCCTCCACCACCTCCATCTTTGCAAGATCGCCCCAGTGCTCTCGCGCGCCAGCCAAGCGCTCCTCCACAAAACGCAACTGCCCCGGCAGGATTGGTTGCAACCGGCCAGATTGGCGAAAGCCGGTGCTGTGGCCGGTTTCGTCTTCGAGCCGCAGAAGGGCCGCTTTGAGCGCGACCAGCGCTTCCAACTGAAACTGCTTCTTCGGGTTCCAGCGGTCTGGCATATGCGGCGCCAGCGCTCCGACAATTCCGCCAGACGCCCCTGCGCCCACAGTCGCCCTCTCCAGCACCGTCACCGAGAAACCCGCGCGCAGGGCGGTGAGGGCCGTCCAGAGCCCCATAACCCCTGCCCCAATGACAACGATATCCGACCGCCTTGCCAACCCAGCCCTCCAGCCCTTAGCCCTGCGCCATCTAAAGAGCGGAGCGACCGGTGAACAGCCCAGACCTGGACTGGAGAGAGAGCGATTTGGGGCCCGTGCCCGTCTCGCGCCAGTTTGATGATCCGTACTACACACTCCACGACGGGCACGCGGAGAGCCAGCATGTGTTTCTGGCCGGCAATGACCTGCCCGCGCGGTTTTGCGACGGCTTTCAGATCGCAGAGCTTGGGTTCGGGACGGGGCTGAACCTGCTGGCGGCGGTGGAGGCGTGGGAGGAGCGCGCGGGGCGGTTCGGTTTCACCACGTTTGAGCGCTTTCCCCTGACGGTAGAGCAAATCGCCTCAGCGCTCGCGCCGTGGCCTACGCTGGCCTCGCTCACACGCGAGTTGACCGAGGCTTATACCCTCGACCACCCCTTCGCCCTCGGTCCGGCGGATGTGCATATCATCACCGGTGACGCGCGAGAGACGCTTGCACGCAGCAACTTCTCTGCCAACGCGTGGTTTCTCGACGGGTTCTCCCCCGCGAAAAACCCTGAGCTGTGGGAGGCTGACCTCCTGACCGAAGTTGCCCGCCATACGGCCCCCAACGGCACCTTCGCCACCTACACCGCGGCAAGCGATGTGCGCCGCGCGCTGCAGTCGGCAGGATTTCGCGTGGAGAAAACCAGAGGCTACGGACGCAAACGCGAAATGTTGCGCGGGTGGCTTGAACCAAAGGTCACGGGGTCTTGAGGAATCGTGGTTAGACGCCCACGTCTCATGCGATAAACTATGTTTCAGATCGTTTCACACTCGGAGATCGCACCATGAAGATCGCCCTCGCAGCAAGTGTCGCGTTGATTGCGCTGTCGGCCTGCTCCCCTTTCCGCTCTGGCTCTGAGTCCGTTGTCAGCGCCAGCCAGGTGAACCGCGCCTCCACCGTAGAGCGCTGCCGTGTGCTCGAAGTGCGCGAGATCACCATTCGCGATGACGATGCAACCGGTGCCGGAACCGTAGTGGGCGCCCTCGCGGGTGGCCTGATCGGCAATGCCGCTGGCAGCACGGTCGGCGGCGGTGTGGGCAATGACCTCGCGCAAAACCTTGGTGCCATCGGCGGTGTCGTGGGCGGTGCAGCGCTTGGTGAGCAGCTTGACCAGAGCCGTGCCGAGCGCACCGGGGTCGAGTACTCGGTGATCAAGGCCAGCGGTGAGGAGCTGATCATCCGGCAAGAGCTGTTCCCGTCGGACCGCATCTCTCAACCCGGAGAGACGTGCCGCATCAGCACCAACACGGCCAACGGCAAGATCACCATTCTGCCCGCGCAGCAGTTGCCGGGTTCTATCGCAGCACCGACGCGCACTGTCATTCGCTAAAGGTCAGTTCGGCGGCGTCGCCAGCATCATCTCTGTCTGCGCAAACTCGGCAAACCAGGCAGAGAGGTGCGGGCAATCCGTCCGCCACTCTCCGACAGGCCCGCGCAGATCGAGATAGCCCAGAGCGGAGCCCACCGCGATTTGGCCGAGGTTGAGCGGGCCTTGGAGCATCGCGATCCACCGCGCCTCTAACGCATCAAGGGCGCGGTTGATTTTGTCAGCCTGCCCGCTCGTCCATGGCTCGTAGATCATCTCGGGCGGGCGCACGCGCGCCTCGTAAACGATGGTGAGCGCTGCATCGAGAATGCCATCGGCGGTGGCCTCAAGGGTCATGATGTCCCAAGTTTGCGCGCCGGTGCCGTAGAGATCTCCGCGATGCAGATCGTTGAGGTAGGCGCAGATCACCCGGCTGTCATAGAGCGCGGGGCCGTCGTCGCGCTGCAGGCACGGGATTTTGCCCAAAGGGTTCACCGACATCGGCATCGTGCCGGGGGCGGCGGCGTTGCCAGCAGCGGGCACAAGCGCCACATCGGTCATGCCGAAATGATGCATGACCATCTTGACCTTGCGGCAATAGGGCGAGGTCGGGTTGTCGTAGAGAGTATAGCTCATCAGTCCACCCGGTTCAGGCGGATGCGGCCCAAAAGGCTGACGTCATAGCGGAGTTTTGGTAGGCCCTTGAGCGCAGAGACATATCCGCGAGAGCGCCCAGCGAGCGATGCGCGCACGCCCTGCCCTTCGCGACCGATGTCACCGTCGAGCCCTTCCGGGACTGCATCCAAAGCCGCCTCTTCCGCCTCGGGCCGTGGGCGTGCGCGGCGTTGGCCGATGGCATAAGCCACTCCGGCGACCACGATCAGGCGGGCTGCGGTGGAAGCATAGGGTGCAAGCGCTGCAATCATGTTTCGTCCTCCCTGCGTCAGAGTTTAGGG
This sequence comes from Pseudomonadota bacterium, assembly GCA_038526735.1. Taxonomy (GTDB): domain Bacteria; phylum Pseudomonadota; class Alphaproteobacteria; order Rhodobacterales; family Rhodobacteraceae; genus Rubricella. The sequence continues at coordinate 5,635 of JBCBGM010000023.1, forward strand.
ACGCTTCGCCATGCTGCAAGGTGCGATCTTTTACGCTGAAACCGCGCGCGCCGTCAGTTTGCCTGCGTCAACACCAGTAATCTCGACATCTACCAAGCCACCAACCGGGCCACCCTCGGGCAGCATGGTCTCCGTAAACCCTTCGGTACGGCCCATATCCTCACGCTCCATCAAGAGCTGGCGGCGGGTGCCGATTTCGCTGTGCAGATGCGCCGTCACCTGCGCCTCTCCAAGCGCGCGCAGTCTGGCCGCCCGCGCCTTGACCTCCGCCTTGGGGAGTTGCGGCATACGCGCGGCAGGGGTGCCGTTGCGCGGGCTGAACGGAAAGACATGCAGCCAGGTCAGCCCGCATTCCGCGATCAAGCGCTCGGAGTTCTCAAACATCGCCTCCGTCTCTGTCGGGAAGCCTGCGATGATGTCGGCGCCAAACACGACGTCTGGGCGCACTGCGCGCACCTCCTGACAAAACGAAATTGCATCCTCGCGGGAGTGGCGGCGCTTCATCCGCTTGAGGATCATATTGTCTCCGGCCTGCAAGCTGAGATGCAAATGCGGCATCAGGCGCGGCTCGGTCGCGATCGCCTCCATCAAGTCCGGGTCGGCCTCGACCGAGTCGATCGAGGAGATGCGCAGGCGCGGCAGATCGGGCACCAGCGTCAAAATACGCCGCACCAGCGCGCCAAAGGGCGGCGTGCCGGGCAGGTCTGCACCCCAAGAGGTGATGTCGACGCCGGTGAGCACGACCTCGTTAAAGCCCTTCTGCACCAAGCGCTGAATCTGCTCTACGACCACGCCAGCTGGAACAGAGCGCGAATTGCCCCGCCCGAAGGGAATAATGCAAAACGTGCAGCGATGATCGCAGCCGTTCTGGACCTGCACATAGGCGCGAGAGCGGGTGCCGAAGCCATCAATCAGGTGGCCCGCCGTCTCGGTCGCGGACATGATGTCGTTGACCTGCACACGCTCGGTCTGACCGATGAAATCGGGCCCATTGAGGCGCGACCACGCCTCCGGCTGCATCTTTTCAAGATTGCCAAGCACCAGATCGACCTCGGCCATGTCGGCAAAAGTCTCAGGCTCGGTCTGGGCGGCGCAGCCGGTCACGATGATGCGGCGATCCGGGTCTTCGCGGCGAGCGCGGCGGATGGTTTGGCGGGCCTGGCGCACGGCCTCTGCGGTCACCGCGCAGGTGTTCACAACAAAGGCGTTCTCCAGCCCGGCCTGTGCCGCCAGCTCTGACATCGCCTCGGTCTCATAGGCGTTGAGGCGGCAGCCGAAGGTATGAAAGCGGGGGGCGGCGGTCATCGTGCGGCCAGAAACTCGTCAGAGAAAACACCCTCAAAGGTGAGCGCGGTGGGCCCTGTCATCCAGACACCATCGTCACGCCAGGAAATCTCAAGCGGGCCGCCGTCGAGCAGGATGGTGACGTCGCGCTCGGTCAGCCCCCGCCGTGCCGCTGCAACCGCCACCGCACAGGCACCAGAGCCGCAGGCCAAGGTGATCATACCACCCCGCTCCCACACACGCATGCGGATGGTGTGCCGGTCGATGACCTGCACAACCTCCACATTCGTGCGTTGCGGGAAGAGCGGGTCATGCTCAGTTTTTGGCCCGATTTCGTGCAGATCGACGCTCTTTGCGTCGTCCACGAAAAACACGCAATGCGGGTTGCCCATTCCGACAGCCGCAGGCGCACCCCCAAGCGGCAAAGGATCAAGCGGGATGTCGCGGGCCAGCGGCACCCGGTTCCAGGTCAGCTCTGGCGCGCCCATGTTGACGCGAATTCGCCCCTCGCCCGCCTGCTCTGCCTGTAAGAGCCCGCGCTCCGTCTCTAGCGTGATCGGAGCGCTGCTGCCATTCATCACAAGCCGCGCCACACAGCGCGTGCCGTTGCCGCATGCGCCGGAGAGAGAGCCATCCGCATTCCAAAAATCGAGCGCGGCATCAGCGGTGGCGGTGTCTTTCACGACTATGAGCTGGTCGAACCCGACACCGCGATGACGGTCGCCGATCCGGCGCACGGTCTCTGGCGTGAGCGCAAGGTCGCGGCCCCCGCGGGCGTCGAGCACCACGAAGTCATTTCCCAGCCCGTGCATCTTTAAAAACCGCAGGTCCACCGTCGCATCCTTGTTATGCGTCGCGCCATATAACCCCGTCTGCCCGACCATTCCAGAGCGACCGTTTTTGCGGGTTGACGCTTCCCGGCCACTTGCCTACACCCCGCCCGCAGCGGGCCCGTAGCTCAGCGGTAGAGCAGTTGACTTTTAATCAATTGGTCGAAGGTTCGAATCCTTCCGGGCTCACCATTCTCCAGGGAAAACACCTTGAGGTTACCCGCTCTAATCGAGCGGGTGCGCAGTCGTGGGGCGCGGACAGCGGGACACCGCGCATAACCGACGTTCCATCCGGTTCAAAACCCAAGTTGATTTTATATCTGACACCGGATTTCGCGTCTCGAATGTGGACAAATCTTCTATTTCGGCGATGCAAAGGGCGCGCGCTGCGCCAGTTAGGCGGATACGGGCCCTGCGGCGTTTGTGTCTGCCGCACCGCTCCAAAGTGGCGCCCAAGTGCTCTGCGGGATCGGCGCATCCGGCGACACATTTACCGCCACAACGGGCACCCGAGCCATGATTGCGCACGCCACGCAAACACCCTCAGCACGCAAGAGCTTCGATCTAGACTGGGACAATCCTCTGGTTTCTCTTGAGACCGGTTGACAGATTATTGCCGTTTTTTGCCCTGATCGAAACATAATTCGTCCTTCCCCTATACTTTAGCGAATGCTGGACGAGACACTTAAACCTTAGGTTGTCTTCAATTGAGGTGATTTGTTGATATCTACTTCGCTGGCTGGACGGCTTGTGTGACTTGACTTACAAAAACGGTCAAACTTGAGCAGTAAAGTACTGAAAAAGAATGCGGGCAATCGCCAAAGCCCAGACGCTTGTCGTCTCCCTAATCTCCGCAAGTGTGCTGGTCGCTTGCGGTGGAGGAGGTGGTGGTGGTGGCGCCGACGATCCGGGATTTCCGTCGGTCAACACCGTGTCGCCGCAACCTCTCGATGATTTGCGCAACGGCGTCACGATGGAGGCATATGGCTTCGCACAAGGCGTTAAATACGACGCGACGACAGGGCAAAACCGGGATTTTAAGGCCAACTTCAATCAACCTCGCGTCCGTCGGGCGACTGCGCAAAGCGGCGATGACACATACCTGTTTCACTTCTCGAAGGCGAACATTAGGGTGACGGTCACGCTCCCAGAAAGCGGCACCGGCACCGTCACCGGCATCACCAACCGCGACACGCGCGTGCGGTTTCGGCCTGTGCCAGGGTCCTACACCTACACTGCATCCGGCGCGTGGTCTTTCGACCGCGCTAGCCGAGATTTCAGCAACATCATGGGCCCCTACACCTTCGGCACACCCACAACGACGGCTGGCCTGCAATCGCTTGGAAATGTCACCGTGACCTACAGTGGGGCGATGGCGGGTGACTATCGCAGCCAAAACCAATCCAGCGGTGTGAATGGTGACGTGACGATGAGTGCTACGTTCACGCCCACGGGCGAAGTCTCCACCGTGATTACGGGGTCAGTGACAAATCTGAACTTGGCGGATGTTGGCGGGGGCCGTGCCCTCAATGATCTGCAATTCAGCGGAACCGGCGAAGGAGCCACCTTTGAAGGGACGATCACCGCGCAGGCTGGCCCCGGATTTTCTGGCACAGACTTTACCAACGGCGCTGATGGCCCACTCGTTGGGCAGTTCACCGGCCCCTCCGCCGAAGAGGCAGGCATCGCGTTTCGCGTTCTCGATGGTGACCGCGCGATGGTGGGCGGCATCGTGGTTGAGCAGGACTAGGCTCAGAACTGCCGCGTCACGCCAAAGCCTGCGCGCCAGCGGTCATACTCAAACACCTTCGAAACACTCTCGCGCTGCTCCAGCGAGCCGGTAAGAAACGGCTGAAACCCGGCAAACCGCACCGCACGAAACGCCACCTCCCCCTCGATCCGGTAGGTCACGTCGACCCGGCGGTTCTCAGAAAAAAGCGTGCCGCGATGATCGTGGAACCAGGCGTAAGAGAGCCCCGGTCGGAGCGTGAGCACCACACCCCGCGGAAGCTCCTGATAGAGCAAACCGGTGGTGGTGAGGGTGGTAGCGGCGGCGCCACGCACCTCTCCGGCGGCATCTTCGAGTCTGGCGGATACGCCAAGGCTGCGCGCCGCGCCGAACGCCCTCACGACGCTGCTGTTGAGCTCTATCAGGCGGAGCGATGTATCAGATGTCGGATAGTCTCGCGCACCGGCGCCGCCGCCGAAAGACGCTTGCACACGGGGGCCGAAGCGCCGGTCGAGCGAGAGGGTGAGAAGCGTGTCGCGGCTTTGCGCGTCGTTTTGATCGAACTGCGCCTGGAGAGAGACACCGGCCGCCACCTGCTGTTGCGCCGTGCTTTGCAGGCGCTCTGCCGAGAGCGAAAACACCCCGGTTGAGAGCGAAGGCTCCTCGAAAAGCCGCGCAAACCCATCAAGCGACAGTTGCCACTGCCCGCCGCGATCGTCGGGCAGGCTGCGCCCAGTGGTGCCGAGGGCAAGCTCCAGCCCTGCACCGCTGCGCGCGCGGTCATCGCCAGAGAGCGTCGCAGGCCCGCCAAAGGCTGGCACGGTCACCTCCCGCGCTGAGGTGGCCGCATTGGCGTTGCTGTCAGGGACAAACGCGAGGCTGCCGCGAAACCGCCACCGCCGCCGCGCCTCAATCTGGGCGAGGAATGCGTCGATGTTGGCGATGAGCGCGGGGTCGGTTTCGGTTGCGCGCACACGCTCAAACTGACGCCTGGCGTTGCGGTCTTGCCCGGCGACAAAATAAGCACGCGCAAGCTCAAGGCGGGGGCGTGGCAGGTCAGGTCGGGCAATGACGATGGCCTGGAGCGCCTCAATGGCAGGCTCTGTCTGGCCAAGCTCAAGTGCTGCAACCCCGACCAGAAACAGTCGCTGGAGTGGGTCGTTAAAGTCCTCCTCCGGGATGACCGAGAGCAGCCGCAGCGCTTGCGCAGGGTCGCCCGACGCCAAGGCAGCCTCCACATCCGCAGGGGTTTGCGCCGCCGCAGCCGAGGCGCAAAGTAGCACCGCAAAAAGCGCGCGCTTAGCGGTTTTGAACAAGCTGGGTTGGGTAGCGGTAGAACTTATGCCGCCCGATCCATACGGTCTGGATCAACCGGGACGCCCAGAACGGCTCCACATGGGTGGCATGATAATGCGTGGCACCATCGGTCAAAAAGCGCGGGCGACCGTCGAGCATCAGGCGAGAGATTTTACCCAAACGCTCCCACGCGGTGCGCTCATTGATGGTCTCGAGCTTGCCGTCGCACATGTAGGAGAACTGACAGCGGTTGCGCCGCTCTTCGCCCTGCCGGATCACCCCACAAATCGAGTCCGGGTAACGGCTGTCATCAACTCGGTTGAGGATGACTTCGGCCACCGCAATTTGCCCACTGATCGACTCGCCGCGTGCCTCGAAATAAAGCGCCTGGGTCAGACACTCCCACTCCGGCCCGCCATCTGCCACCGCCATGGCATCAAGCTGATCCGCGCTCAACGGCGCGGCGATGCCAAGGCCGGTGACTGCTGCGCTAGAAACCTCTTGCGCCGCCGACACATCCGCCTGCTCGTCCATCTCCACCGTCAGTGCCAGCACGGGTGAGGCGGCACCGGGGTTGGACGGTGCATTCGGGCGAGAGATCGTGCTCGACCGCCCCCCAAGCTCCAACAGCCGGTCAGCCGTGATGGCCCCAAGAACCGAGCGTTCTTGCGCCATGATAGAGCTGATCTGGCGCACAGCTTGCGCCTCCGCCGAAGGTTGCGCCGCAACGGGCGCACCAATGAGCGAAACACAAAGTGCCAGAGCAACGTGAACAGGAGACTTCAAACGCATGGCGTGCAGATAGGGGATGCGCGGCCCCAAGTCAGCCCATCACGAGGGTTTTGGGCTGTCGGTTGAACATCGGTTGATGCAGCTTGATCACACCTTTTCGGCGAGCGGCGTTTTGGCGCTTTCAACACCGCTCCATCCCCGCCGAAGGGCGGCTTCAAGCTGCTGCTCAAGGTCACTCATTTGCCCAAAAGGTGAACGTCGCCCGACAAAGGCTTGTTTCACGTAGGAAAGCCCCGCTTCTCCAAACCTCAGACGCAGATAATCGAGCGCCCAAGCCTCTCCTTGGAGACGCCGCTTTTCAACCCCTGATTGTGAGAGTGTTGGTGCCACGAGGCGCGAAAGCAACACATCTGTCGCGGGGCTGATGCCCTCTCCGGTGCGCGAAGAAACCACCTCAAAGGGCACCGATTCGCCGCGAGTATCGAGCGAGAAGGCCCCCTTCAGGTCCGCCGCCGCGCGCCGCGCCAGATCGCCCATGTCCCCTTTGGTGATAAAGACGACATCCGGGATCTCCATCACGCCCGCTTTCATGAACTGCAGTGCATCGCCGGAGCCGGGCTGGGCGCAAAACACCACGCCATCCGTGCGCTCTGCGACCTCGATCTCAGACTGGCCGACGCCAACAGTCTCCACCAGGACGATATCAAAGAGGGCGCGCAGCAGCACGACGGCCGGAAAGGCGATTGCCGAGAGGCCGCCCAAACTGCCCCGCGCCGCCATCGATCGCATGAAAACGCCCTGATCGCTCGGGTCCGTCTCGATCCGCGTGCGGTCGCCCAAAAGTGCGCCGCCGGTTCTCGCAGACGATGGGTCCACCGCAACAATCGCCACCGATTTGTCGCGCCGCCGCAACTCATCGATCAAGGCTTGTGTCAGGCTGGATTTACCCACGCCGGGTGGGCCGGTGATGCCGATGGCCACGCCAAACCGCGCCTCAAACGCTTCATCCAGCAGGGCAATCACCGCAGGGTCGCGCGGGTGCGTCTCCAACCGGGTGATCGCGTTTGCCACCGCGCGTTTGCCGCCCTCGCGGATGTCGCTCAGCCTCACTGTGCCTGCCTCGCCAAAATCGTTGCCTGTGCCGCCGCAAGCCGTGCAATGGGCACGCGAAAGGGCGAGCACGACACGTAGTCGAAACCGGCCAGAGTGCAAAAGCGAATGGAGGACGGATCTCCGCCATGCTCACCACAGAGGCCCAGCGTGATGTTCGGGCTCGTCTCTCGCCCGCGTTTGGCGGCCATCAAGAGCAGTTCCCCAACCCCCTCAACGTCGAGGCTGTGAAACGGATCCTCCGGGAAGACCCCCTGCCCCACATAATCGCGCATGAACCGCCCGGCGTCATCGCGGCTGAGGCCATAGGTCATCTGCGTGAGGTCATTGGTGCCAAACGACAGAAACGCGCAAGAAAGCGCCAGATCGTTGGCGCGAAGGGCGGCGCGCGGTGTCTCCACCATGATGCCGAGCTTATACTCCAGCCGCAGCTCGCGCTCTGCCATCACCGCAGCAGCAATCGCATCGACGCGGCTTTTCACCAGATCCACCTCCCGCACCGCCGAGACGAGCGGGATCATGATCTCTGGCACCACCTGATCCATGTAGCGGGTGTTGACGATGGCGGCGGCCTCAAAGATCGCACGCGCCTGCATGTCGTAAATCTCTGGCATGGTCACGCCAAGGCGCACGCCGCGTTTGCCGAGCATCGGGTTAAACTCTGACATCGCCTCGGTGCGGGCGATGATCTGGCGCACGGGCACATCCATCGCTTCTGCCAGATCATGGATCTCATCGCGGTCATGGGGCAAAAATTCATGCAACGGCGGATCAAGTAGGCGGATGGTGACGGGGAGACCGCGCATGATCTCAAAAAGCTCAACGAAATCAGCGCGCTGCATTGGGAGCAATCGGTCAAGCGCGCGTTGGCGCGTGGCTTGATCTTCGGCCAGGATCATCTCGCGCATGGGCGTGATGCGATCTTGGTGAAAGAACATATGCTCGGTGCGGCAGAGGCCGATGCCATCGACCTTAAAGCGCCGCGCAGTGCGGGCGTCATCGGGGGTGTCTGCGTTGGCACGCACACCGATGCTGCGCGCTTGATCAGACCAGCTGAGCAGTGTTTCGACCGCGTCGCTTTCCTCTGCAGGCACCATCGCGGGCGCCCCTTCGAGGATTTCACCGCGCGTGCCATCCAGCGTGATCACATCCCCCGCCCCAAAGCTGCGCCCATCGCGGGTGGTGAGCCGCTCTTTGCGGGTATCAAGCGTCAGGTCAGAGGCACCAACCACGCAAGGCAGCCCCAAGCCGCGCGCAATCACGGCGGCATGGGAGGTCATGCCCCCCCGCACGGTCAAAACGGCAGAGGCGGAGTGCATGCCGCGGATATCTTCCGGAGAGGTCTCCACCCGCACGAGGATCGCAGCCTCCCCCTGCGCGTGCAGAACCTGCGCATCATCAGCGCGAAAAACGATTTTGCCGGTGGCCGCCCCCGGAGAGGCGGCGAGGCCAACACCCACAACATCGCGCGGGGCGTCAGGGTCAATCTGCGGGTGCAAATGCTCCACCAGGTTGCGTGGCTCGACCCGCAGCAGCGCATCCTCGCGCGAGATCGCACCCGATTGGGCCAAATCCACAGCAATGCGCACCGAGGCGCGAGCGGAGCGAGGCGCAGGCGCGCCATCGAGCAACCAAACCGAACCATCCTCAATGGTGAACTCAAACGAGAACTGTTCGCCCAGCCCCTTGGCCGCTGTGCGCGCATGCCCCTCAAGGGTTTTGACGGCGGCGGGCACCAGCTCTTCGAGCGAGGCGGCGCGTTGGCCGCCCGCAGCTTTGGCAGCTTCGGTCAACAAATGAGGTGTGCGCATGCCCAAAAGCACGTCAGTGCCTTGGGCATTGGGCAAAAACCGCCCCGATGAGAGCGGCACACCGCTGCGTTGATCGACAAAGCTCGCAACACCCGCGCCGTATTCCCCGGCACCCACGCCAAAGGCCATGCGCTGGAGGATCAATGCGAGACCGGCATCCTCGGGTGCGCCCCGCGCGCTGCGCAGCAGTTTGGCCGAGCGCGCATGCCACGCGCGTGACATCGCATCGATCGTCTGAATAACCTGTGTGGTCGCGTCATCCGGGAATGGCTCATCGGTGTCATCGGCAAAGAGCGCTTTTGCTTCGGTCACGAGGGTTTTCCAGGCCTCGGGCGGCAGATCCGCCTCCCCGCCTACACCGGCGTATTTGACCTGATCGTAGACAAGGTTTTCGAACTCGTCCGGGTCCATCCCGCGCACGGTGATCGCAAAGCCCGCGATGAGCCGGAAGTACAGCTCATGCGCGGCCCCCTCGCCCACCCGTCGTACAAGCGCCGGGAAGCGCGCGTCGGTGATGCCGAGGTTTAGCAGGGCCGCGGGCCCGCCCCATTCGGTACGTGGGGGGGAGCCTCTCACGGCAAGCAAAGCGCCCGGCGGCAGAGTGTTGATCTTTTCTGCAATGATCGCGCCCGCCGCGACCTCTGCCCCCTGCTCGGCGATGCGGCTCACAAGCTCAGCCGAAAACAATCGCCCCGTGGGCACCGGCAGCCCCAACCGCGCGAGCCGCGCAAGCCGCGCGCCGCGCTCGCCAAACTGCGCGGTGTCAGCGTCGCCCGCATCGTGCAACTGCAGGTGGAGGGGAAATCCGTCTTTCATCCGCTCAGCATACCTCTGCGCGGGGGTGCGTCACCCCTCGATCCGCTCCAGGACGGCAACCTGACGCATCGCGGCGCGGATCCGGTGCAGGAGGTTCAACCGGTTGCGGCGGATCATCTGGTTCTCTGCATTGACCACCACATCGGTGAAGAAGACATCAATGGGCGCGCGCAGCTTGGCCATTTCAGCCATGGCGGTTGCAAAGTCTTCGGCCTTGAGCGCGGCTTCGATGGCGGGCTCAGCGCTGTCGAGCGCGGTGAAGAGGCTCGCCTCGGCGCCCGCTTCGGCAAGGGCTGCATCTGGGCCGAAGGAATACTCCACGCCGTCAGCCTCTTCGGCTTGGGTGAGGATGTTGTTGGCGCGCTTGTAGCCTTGCAGCAAGTTCTCCCCATCGTCCGTCGAGAGGAAGGTTTGCAGCGCACGCACGCGGTTCACCAGCAGCACCAGATCATCATTGCCCGGCATCGCGATGCAGGCGTCGATCACGTCATGGCGAATGCCATCGGCACGGAGATACACCTTGAGCCGGTCATGGAAGAAGGTCAGCAGGTCGAGGGCATCTGCGCCGGGATAGCCCTTCTCAAAGCACTCGCGCAGCGACAGGCGCACCTCGTTTTCCAGCACCACCCGGATCACACCAAGAGCGGCGCGGCGCAGCGCGTAGGGGTCTTTTGAACCGGTGGGCTTTTCGTCGATGGCCCAGAAGCCCGTCAAAACGTCGATCTTTTCGGCGAGCGACACAGCGACCGAGACGGGCGCGGTGGGCACATCGTCTGACGGCCCAAGGGGCGCGTAATGCGCAGCACTGGCCTCTGCGATGGCTGGGCTGCGGCCTGCGGCCTGCGCATAATACCGCCCCATAACCCCTTGTAACTCAGGAAATTCATACACCATCTCGGAGGCGAGATCAGCCTTTGCGACTTGGGCTGCCTGCTCAGCCTCCTCCGAATCGGCCCCAATGATGGGCGCAATCTCTCGCGCCAAGGCTGCCATCCGCGCGATGCGATCCGCGACACTCCCCAGCTTGGCGTGGAAGGTCACGTTGCTGAGTTTGTCGAGCCACGGGCTCATACCCGCCTTGGCAACCGCCAGGTCATTCTCCCAAAAGAACTTCGCATCCGAAAGCCGCGCAGCCAGCACCTTGCCATTGCCATGCAGGATCGTTGCGCCGTTGTCGGTGGTTTCCCGGTTCGCAACGGTGACATATTTGACGATCTTGCCGGAGGTATCGCGGACCGAGAAAAACTTCTGGTGCTCTTTCATCGACGTGCGCAGCACCTCTGGCGGGAGCGCCAGAAACGCCTCGCCAATGTCGCCCATCAAGACCACAGGCCATTCAACTAGCCCGGCAACCTCCGCCAAGAGCCCGCGATCCTGCACGAGCTCAAGGCTCTGCGCGAAGGCCATGTTCGATGCCTCCGCCCAGATCGTATCCGCGCGCTCTGCCGCATCCAGCACCACATAGGCGCGTTTGAGCTTAGCGGCATAGTCCTCAAACCCGGTGACGGAGAACGGGTCCGGCGCCATGAAGCGGTGCCCGGAGGTAACGTCGCCCGAAGGGATGCCATCCACATCAAGCGGCACGACCCGCGCGCCTGCCTCATCGCTCAGGATGCACAGGATCGACCGCAGCGGCCGCACCCAGCGCAAAGAGCCACTGCCCCAACGCATCGACTTGGGCCACGGAAAGCTGCGCACAGTCTTTTCCAGCACCTCGGCGACCACATCATCGGCAGCACGACCTGGCGTCTCGATCACCGCGAAAAACACCTCGCCCTTTTTGTCAGCCCGCACCTCAAGCTGCTCACGGGTCAACCCGGTCGAGCGCAAAAACCCCTCGATGGCTTTCTCCGGCGCGTCGGTGCGCGGGCCCTTGCGCTCTTCGCGCAGCGCGCGGGTTTCGGCGGTGAGGCCATCCACGGCGAGGGTCAGGCGGCGAGGCGTGGCAAAGGCGGCGGCACCCGCATAGGTCAGCCCGGCCTCGACCATGCCATCGGTCATCAACCGCTTCAGGTCATCAGCGGCCTTGGCCTGCATACGGGCCGGAATTTCCTCAGAAAAGAGCTCAATCAGTAGGTCAGGCATGGTCTTGCGCTATGGGCTTTTTGCGTTGAGGCGCGGCCTATCACGGCTTTTGGAAGGCGAACAGAACGAACATGCCCTCCGCCGGATCGCAAAACAGCGATTGTGGGTCTTGCGGGGCCTGATCCTCTCCGCGCGTCTGTCCAACCCAATCCACCAGCCGCAGGCCCGAGGCTTTCGCCATCGCCAAAACCTCGGGGATCTGGAAATGGCGGATATGAAATGGCGTCACGACTGGAGAATGCGGAAAGCGCGCCTCATGCGGGGTTGAGAGCGCCAACACACCGCCCGGTCTAAGGGATTTTGCGAGGGTGGCGAAGAACAACCCCGCGTCGATGACATGCTCAAGGCTCTCAAGACAGGCGATGAAATCCGCGTCGGGCAATACATCTGTGAAGGGGAAGACGCGGTGCTCATAGGTGATCTCTGTGCCCGCGAAACTGGTTCTAGCCACCTCGATCGCCTCTGCTGAGCCATCGATGCCCAGCACCGGCGCAATCTCAGAGAGCAGCGTGCAGCCGTAGCCATTGCCGCAGAACACATCGAGGCCTTGGGTGGGCTGCGCGACCTTCGCCTTGATGACATCCCGCGCCCAAACGTAACGCGCCACGTGATCGGCTCGGATGTCTGCGAGGGTTAAGCCCGTCTGCCGTTCGCCAGAGTGATACGAAAACGCGGCCGCGCCCCCTGCCCTTTTGTCAGCATGGGCGGCGAGGCGGCGGAGCTTTTCATCCACCGCTCAAACCTCGTTACGCTGTCGCCAGAGGAAGGCGCGGCCATCGGGATAAACCGCGAGATAGGTGATGATCGCAAAGTCGCGGTGATATTCCTCGGGCGGTGTGTTGTCGGCGATGGCATGGGCCACCGCGCGTCCGGCAGCCAAATCTTCGGTCAGCGTGCCCGCGTCAAAGCAATCAAACCAAGGGGGCGGGACGAGCGGCGTTGCCTCGGGCGCAGGCTCCATCACGGGCAGCTCTGCCGGGTCGAGCCGCAAACACCCCCGGATTTTGAGCGGTGAGGTGGTGGAGTCGATCCCGTCATAGTCCGAGATCGCGACGCTCGTGCCCCGCACATCGAGCGAGGTCAGCCCTGTCACCCGCTCATACCAGGCGTAGTTCGCGGTGTAATAGAGCACCCCGCCCGCAATCGCACCCAGCAGACCCAATCCGACAATCACCACGCGCCCTGCGTTCATCCCCGTGCCTCAACGATAAAGTTCTGCGGTTCTTTGCGAGAGGACAGTTTAAACCGATACCGGCAATGCGCCCACCAGACACGCAAGGTCGTGATCGTGCCGAACCGCGAGGTCCAATCGCGCCAGCGGGCACGCGGTGTTGGTTCGCCGTCAAAGCCGGTGCGTTTTGCGGTCTGGCGAGCGCGACGACCAGCAGGGTCGATTGAGCTTTCGACCTCTAGATGCGTCAGCGGTGGCGGGACGATGTTGAGCACGTCTAGCCCGTCGCAGGCGAGTTCTCGCAGGAAGTGGTCGTAGGGCAGATCGATGCCGCGGGCGCGCTTCAGGATCTTTCGTGCCCCTTGCGGGGAGATCAGCATCGCGGCGGTACACAGCGGAATTTTCCAAGGCCGCACAAGCGCGCCGACGGGCGTGTCAGCAACCTTAAGCGAGCCGGATTTCGGCAGGTATTCCATCTTGATAACATCCGCCGAGACACCCTCCGCCGCAGCACGCAGTGCCTCGGGCCCTTGGGTTAGCGCTACGTCGTCCTCAAGGATCAGATACCACGGGTCCGTGCCCGCCGCGATGGTCTCATGCAGCGTGAGGTGAGAGACAAAGCAACCGATCTCTCCACCGGAGAGCACTGTGTTATCCTTAAACCGCGCGCGCATGTCCGGCGTCAGGGTCTCGGGCGTGATGGCCGAGAGGCGCTCAAACCCCGCGCCGAACCCCTCCAGCATTGCGGCCATATCCGCCATGCGCGCCGTGTCCCGGTCGAGGTTGATGACAAAGGTTTGCATTTGCGGCTCAGGCGGCGGCCCCCGCCGCCTCTGTCCGCACAAACGCATCGGCGCAGGCTTTGGCCAGCGTACGCACACGCCCGATATAGGCCTGCCGCTCGGTCACAGAGATCACGCCCCGCGCATCGAGCAGGTTGAAGATATGGCTGGCCTTGACGCACTGGTCATAGGCCGGATGCGCAAGGATGATCCGCTTGCCCGTGCGCGGGTCGATCTCATCAACCGCCAAAAGCGCGTGGCACTCCGCCTCCGCATCCTCGAAATGCTTGAGCAGCGTCTCGGTGTTGGCAACGTCGAAGTTGTGGCGGGAGTATTCCTCTTCGGTCTGGCGAAAGATGTCGCCATAGCTCAACGCGATGGGGGTTTGCGGGTCGTTGAACGGCATCTCCATCACATGGTCGATGCCGAGCACATACATCGCGAGCCGCTCAAGCCCATAGGTCAACTCGCCCGAGACGGGGCGGCAATCATGCCCGCCAACCTGCTGGAAATAGGTGAACTGCGACACCTCCATGCCATCGCACCACACCTCCCAACCGAGGCCCCAGGCGCCCAGCGTCGGGCTCTCCCAATCATCCTCAACAAAGCGGATATCGTGCAGGGACATGTCGATGCCGATGGCCTCCAGAGAGCCGAGGTAGAGCTCTTGCAGGTCCGGCGGGCTGGGTTTGATGATGACCTGAAACTGGTAGTAATGCTGCAACCGGTTGGGGTTTTCGCCGTAGCGCCCGTCGGTAGGCCGGCGCGAGGGTTGCACATAAGCCGCCGCCCACGCCTTTTCACCCAGCGCACGCAGCGTTGTGGCGGGGTGAAACGTGCCCGCGCCGACTTCCATGTCATAGGGCTGCAACACCGCGCAGCCCTTCTGCGCCCAGTAGTTTTGCAGTCGCAGGATGATCTCTTGAAAGCTCTGCGGCTTCTCGCCCATGTCGCGCTCCGTCTTTGCTAGGTGGGCTATAGGTCGGCGCTGAGGGGCGGTCAATTCACCGCCCAATGGATCACCCGTCAGATCATCGCGAGAGAAGCGCTCCGTGCGCGGAACCGCGCCACGAGTGCGCGGTACAAGACCACATAAACTGCCGCCATCACAAAGACCGAGATGCCGCTGCGCACCGCCCCATCCCAGGTGTAGAGGCTCAGCAAGGCCGGTAGCGCCACGATGGGCAGCACCAGCAAAGTGGCCACCGGATTGGCGCGATGGCGCGCCTTTTGATCTTTCGCCGCGGCGCGAACAGACCGAAATACGAGATGGTGGTAATGCATCCGGTCCGGCTGATCGGCGGCCACGCGCTTCACCCGGCGGCGAAAGATCGAGTATAGCACCTCCATCACCGGCCAGAAAAAGATCAGCAGAACCGCCCAAGGGGAGACTTCGGGGTTGCGGATGATCAGCAAAATGCTCGCCCAGCTCAGCAGATGGCCCAGCGTGTACGCGCCCGCATCCCCCAAGAAAATCTTTCCAGCCGGATAATTGAGCAGCAAAAATCCGAGTGTGGCGGCGGCGATCAGAAGTGGCAGCGTGATCATCAACGTGTCGCCCACTGTCCACCCGATGGCCGCAAGCGCGAGAGAGACGACAACCGCCGTGAATCCAGCAAGCCCGTTCAACCCGTCGATCAGGTTGAAGGCATGGGCGACGCCGCCGCTCGCAAATAACGTAAAAAGAATGGCAAGCGGGGCGAAACCGAGCATCCAGTCAACACCCGGCAAATCAACCCGCGGCAGCCAAAACCCACTGAGCGCAAAGAAGACAAGGCCCGAGAAGAAGGCCGCCAAGAGGCGCATGCGCGGCGTGACGTTGTTGCCGATATCCTCGATCAACCCAATGATGAAGATCGGGATCGCCGAGACGAGCAACATCTCTGCCAAACCATCCTCGCTGCGCGGCAGAAGGGTGATCCCAACGACGAGGCCCACAAAAATCGCGACACCTCCGATGCGAGGGGTCGGTTCATGGTGGATGCTTTGTACCGCGTTGCGGCCGTGCCCGCGCGCAGACCACCGCAGGTGCCACGATGACGACCGGGTCAGTAGCACGGCCGCTGCGAAAGAGCTTGCGATGACGACAAGCATTGTCACCAAGTTGGCGGAATCCAAAAAATCGACCACGGGGCACCTCTGCTGCGCTCGAGGATGTCTTGAAAGATGGCGGCGTAAAAATCCAGTACCATCCACGCTCGGATGTGAGTTTTACCACCTATCCACGTACTAAGACGCCTTCATACAACCAGCGAAGACCAATCCGCCGGTTGACTGCGGCGAATCGTCAGTCTCAATTGCGGGCAAAACACAGACCACCTTGGGGAGCGTGCCGTGCCACACATTCTTGCACTTGATCAGGGCACGACCTCTAGCAGGGCTTTGGTGTTTGATGGAGATCTGCAGAAGGTCGTCAGCGCTCAGGAGGAATTTGCGCAGCATTTCCCCAAAAGCGGATGGGTCGAGCACGCGCCGGGCGATTTGCTGAGCACCACCCTTATCACCGCGAAAGCTGCCATCGCGAAGGCGGGGATCACCTCCGCCGAAATCGCTGCGATCGGCATCACGAACCAACGCGAAACCACGCTCATCTGGGACCGCAAAACCGGAGAGCCGATCCACAACGCCATCGTTTGGCAGGACCGGCGCACGAGTGAAATATGTGCAGCGCTAAAGGCCGACGGGCTTGAGCCCTTGGTGCAAGAGACGACGGGCCTGCTGCTCGATCCTTACTTCTCCTCCACCAAGATCAAATGGCTGCTCGATAACGTCGAGGGGGCGCGTGCCAAAGCCGCCGCTGGGGAGCTTGCCTTTGGCACGGTCGACAGCTTCTTGATCTGGCATCTCACCAAAGGCACACGACACGTCACTGACGCCACAAATGCCGCGCGCACCATGCTCTTTGACATCCACAAAGGGGCCTGGAGCGCGGAGATTTGCAGGGCTCTCGACATCCCGATGTCGCTGCTGCCCGAGGTGCTCGACTGCCGCGCCGAGTTTGGCGAAACCGATCCGGAGATTTTTGGAACCGCGATCCCGATCCGAGGCGTTGCCGGAGATCAGCAGGCCGCCACCATCGGGCAGGCCTGTTTTGAGCCGGGCATGCTGAAATCGACATATGGCACGGGGTGTTTTGCGCTGTTGAACACGGGAAGCACACCCGTCTTCTCCCAAAATCGGTTGCTGACGACCATCGCGTATCAGTTCGACGGGGTGCCCACTTACGCGCTGGAGGGCTCTATCTTTATCGCGGGTGCGGTGGTGCAATGGTTGCGCGATGGGATGGGTATCGTGGAGGCCGCCCATCAGACGCAAGCGTTGGCCAAAGCCGCCGACCCTGAGCAAACGCTCTACATGGTGCCAGCATTCACAGGCCTCGGCGCGCCCTATTGGGAGCCGGAGGCGCGGGGTGCCGTTTTTGGGCTCACCCGGAATTCTGGCCCGAATGAGTTTGCCAAAGCCGCCCTGCAATCCGTTGGATATCAAACCCGCGATCTTCTGGAGGCAATGCGCGCAGATTGGCGGGGCGCGGGCGGTGACGCGGTCTTGCGCGTGGATGGTGGAATGTCAGCCAGCGATTGGACGATGCAGTTTTTGGCCGACATCCTGAACGCACCCGTCGATCGCCCCACCAACCTTGAGACAACCGTAACTGGTGCCGCCTGGCTCGCTGGAAGCGCTGTGGGCCTTTACCCCGATCAGGCGGCCTTTTCTGCGAACTGGAAAGCCGAGCGTCGCTTTGAGCCACATCTCTCTGACAATGAGCGCGCCGCGCTCTACACCGGCTGGCAAAACGCGATAAAGGCGACACTGACGTTATGAAAACCCTACTGAGCACTCTCGTGCTGACCGTTGTGCTCTCAATCCCGGCGCAAGCCCACGAGTTTTGGATAGAGCCTGAGCCCGGTATCGTCGCAAACGGAGATGAGATTGTAGCGGCCCTTCGCGTGGGGCAAGAGCTCTCGGGCGCGTCACAGTCTTACCTTCCGCGCCAATTCAAACGGTTCGAGGTGTTTGACGATCTCGGCATGCGCCCTGTTGAGGGGCGCTTGGGGGATCGCCCGGCCATGACCATCTCAGCCCGGACCGGGCTAACAACGGCAATTTTGGAAAGCTCGACCCGCACGATCACCTGGCGCAAATCCGAAGATTTTTTGGCGTTTCTCGAGTATGATGGCCTTCAATGGGTTGAGGCGGCGCATGAAGCGCGGGGTCTTCCTGCCGACGGGTTCAAAGAGCATTTTCGGCGGCATGCCAAAGCACTGATCGAGACCGACGTGCCAGCAGGGGCGGACGCGGCGCGCGGCCTTCCGCTAGAGATCGTGACCGCCACAAACCCGTTCACCGATGACGGCCCTCTGTCGCTGCAAGCTCTCTGGCAAGGCGCACCGATTGCAGACCTGCAGCTCGCGCATTTTCACCGTGATGCAAACGACGCGGTCACGCGGACACTCTACCGCTTCGATGCAGCGGGCCAGCTGATCATGCCCCGCCCCGCGCCTGGCTTTTCGCTCCTGTCGGTCGTGCATATGGAGCCGATTGAAGCGGGCGAGGCGGTGTGGCTCAGCCATTGGGCCTCCCTTACATTTCATGTTGGGTCGCCATGACAGGGCGCGTTCAGGATGTCAGCATCTATGACGATGTGGCCGCCGACTGGTGGAGTGGCAATGTGCGGTGGCTGCGCACGCTTCAATCGCTGGTTCCGGCGCGGCTTGCCTGCTTTGACCGCGAGATCGACGATTGGCACAGAAAATCCGTGCTCGACCTTGGCTGCGGCGGAGGCTTCATGGCCGAGGCGATGGCGAAACGCGGCGCGCAGGTTACTGGGCTTGACCCTGCGGCAGACGCAATCGCTGCGGCTGAGCGTCATGCCGCTGAAACCGGCCTAAACATCTCCTATCTTACCGGCACCGCAGAGGCCCTGCCCTTTGACGACGCATCTTTTGACATCGTGGTCTGCGTCGATGTTTTTGAGCATCTCGAAGATCTCGATGCCGTGTTGGCTGAGATTGCCCGCGTGCTTAAACCCGGCGGGCAACTCGCATTCGACACAATCAACGCAACGCTCATCGCCCGTGTCGCGATGGTGCTGATCGCGGAGAACCTTTTGGGATTGCTGCCAAAAGGCACCCATGATCCGGCTGGGTTTATCAAGCCTGCTGACCTGTTGGCGCGGCTTGATCGCCAAGGCTTGCAGAGCGGCGCGCTGAACGGGCTCGGGCCGATTGGAATCGGTCGACGGTTTGACCCAGTTTTTGGTCGCTTGCCGCTTAAAGCGATCCTGTATGCAGGGGTGGCGCGCAAGTTCTGATACAATCAGCGATTTGTAGCTTCCAGCTGATCCTCCAATTCAGTGCGCAACAGCGTAGAGCGGTCAAGCAATTGCCGCATCTCCGAAAGCGAAATCACGTTTGATGGCAGCGGTTTTGGAGCGACCGGAGTGCGCCTGCGTTCGGTTGGGGCGAAAGAGGTTTGCGCGAGATCGGGCTGTGAAAGAGAGGCTGCCGCCAAAGCTCTGATCGCCTCAGCTTCGTCGCCCGTCACGCCCTCTACTAAATCGGCAGCGGCTCCCGAGTGACCGCGAGAGAGCTGCGCCCTTGCTGCAAGAACGCGCGCCTGTTCGTGCCCACGGGCCAGGCTGGGCGACAAAACTTGTAGGGTCAGATGAGGAAGGCCAAGCTCGAGAAAATCCCGCGCGACCTTAAGGCGCGTCGCGTCACCCTCTTCGGTTGTTGAGAGAACCTCGAGGCGTGCGAGAATAGCCTCGACATAGGTGGCCGCACTCTCTGCCGTGAGCGGGGTTGAAGCGATGACCCTGCGGATCATCTCACGCTCCGCATCGTCAGAATACGCCTCGGTCGCACGCTCAAGCACATCCAGCGCGGCCCTTAAATCACCGGTTGAGGCAGTCTGCAGCACAAGCTCGGTTAACGCGCCAGTGCCCAGATCGCTGCCCTTGTGCAAGACTGCGAGCGTTTCGAGATCGGTCAGGCGATCGGCGGAGGTTTGCTCTCCCAAAAGCCGCGCGAGCCGCGCCTCATAAAGGAGCGCCTGATCTGCGACGATGCCGCGCCCTCGGGCAATCTCGGCAAACTGTGCTCGGGCGGCCCCCGTCTCTCCGCGCGCAAGGGTCAGACGGGCAAGGTTCAGCCGCCTACGCGGGCTCGGCAGCACGCCACTGCGAGAGAGGACGTTTTGCAGCGCTTCGGCCTGAGCAACGTAGCCGGCATCCAGCAACGTTGTGACAACCGGGTCACCAAAAAGATCGCGCTGCTGTGCCGGTATCTTTGAAAAATGATCCTTCAGCATTTCGGCCGCCGGGGGGGCATCCGGCTGAACACCCCGCGCAAGCGCCCAGATAAAACCCCAGCCCGAGCATCCCACGAAACGCCCAAGATCATGGTCATCGGGCGCCGGGGGGGTGGCAAAAAGGCTCGCAACTTCGCCAAGATCACTGCGCAATCGCGACGGGTTTGGGAACTCTTGCAAGAGGTTAATCGCCTCATCGCCCAGCCCGTGGGCGATGTAGAATGCGGCAAGGTTTTCAACAGCTTCAGGGTTGACGCTATCAAACTCTCCCAAAAGTTGGGCGCGTAGATCGGCGAGGGTAAGGGTAAAGTCAGCCTCGCCTGCCCAATCGGTGGGGTTGAGATGGGCATCCTCTGGGCAATTCGCCCGGTCGCTCGCCCCTCGGCTGTTAGAAACCTCTGGCAAGGCAGTGTCGAGCGCTGTGCTCGCGCGCACGCCGGGCACATCCTGAAGCGCGGTTATCAGCTCTTCGAGGGCAACTTGCGGTGCCTCTACAGGTGCCGTTTGATCGCTTTGATCAGCCACGTCGAGATAGCCTTGGTCAATCGCTCTCGACAGTTGGCGTAGCAATTCCTGGGGCACGTCATCGCTGTTAGAGGATGCAGAGGTCGTTGTTTGCTCTTCAACCGCGGCCCTCCCACCCGGCGCATAGGCTGACGGCGAAATATCGCGAGCGCGATCTGGTTTGGGCGACGCCCTGCCACGATCTCGGACGTCGAGCACAAAGGTACGATCATCAAGCAGGTAGACATCAACCGGGCAGTCGCAGGCCAGATCGATCTGAGCGACCTGCCCCCGCGCCGTGATCTCCGAGATGCGCAAACGCGGGATGCGGTCAAAAACGCGTGCGGCATCAAAGCCTTCTGTGGTGGACAGTGATAACGTAATAGATCGGCCGCGCTGTGCCCAGCCAATTGCCCGCGCGCCAGTGACCTGCGCCACAACGCGGGTGAAGCCATCATGCTCACCTGACCTCAGCGCGACCTGCGCATATGCCGGCCAGGCGCTCATCGCGCACAGAAGCACGCCCAGATAGCACAGCGATCTCATCCGCCGCCCCGCACCGCTGTTTCGAGATCGTTAAAGCTTGGGCGCAGGGCGTTGGGCGTATTTTGCCGCGCCACCTCGACCGAGATATTGGGCGCATGACGTTGCAGCGAGGCCACCAGAACATCGCGGATGACCAGATAAAAGCTGTGCTCCTCTTCCACGACTTGCTTCACCTTCGTGGCGAAGGGCCCGACAAAGGCATAGGCGAGGAACACGCCCAAGAACGTGCCGACAAGGGCGCCACCGATCATTTTGCCCAAAACCTCAGGCGGTTGATCAATGGACGACATTGTCTTGATCACACCAAGAACGGCTGCAACAATCCCCAGCGCGGGCAGCCCGTCAGCGATGGTTTGCAACGCGTGGCTTGGGTGCATTTCGACCTGAAGCCGCGCCTCGACCCGCTTTGTGAGCACCTCCTCAACCTGGTTGGGATCGTCAAAGTTCATGGAGGCTGCGCGTAGTGTGTCGCAAATAATCTCGCGCGCATCGTCGTCGGCGGCAATTTTGGGAAAGCGCGCGAAAATGTCAGAGTTTTCAGGGGCCTCGATGTGCTCTTCCAGGCCCACGGGGTTTTGTTTGCCGAGCTTCAGGAGGTCGTGCAGCAGCACGAGAACATCGCGAAAATCATCCGAATGCCAGCGCGGACCTTTGAAGACTTTTCCAAGCGCACCAAGGGTGTGCTTCATTCCATGTTTGTCGGTCGAGATGACGAAGGCGCCAATGGCTGCGCCGCCGATCATCATCATCTCGTAGGGCAAAGACGCGAGGATGATTTTCAGCTTGCCGCCCGCAAGCAGATAACCGCCAAAAACCATCACGAAGATGACCACAGCACCGAAGATTGCACCCATTCGTCAACGTCCTCTTTATTGAGCGATATTGATCGCGTTGTGCCCCGCCAGCGTGACCGAAACGGCATACGCCTCTTCTGCAGGCAGACCGGCCAAGATAGCGGCGGCTTTTTCGGGGTTCATGCGGCGCAGAAACCCGGCCGCGAAATCGGGGCGCATTTCAGCGAAAAGGCCCGTGGCCTCTTGCGGCTTCATGTTCTCAAAAATCATGACCAGCCGCGCCACGTTCTCATCAGCGGCACCGTCGGCAACATCGACCAGTTCTGCGAGGCGCCCTTCAGCGGCGCGGAGTTCGGTCAGCTGCGCCTCAACCCCTTCAGCAATTGATTGCAGCGAGGCGGCCCGGTCGTTGAGGGACTGTTCGCGGGCATCAAGCTCCTCCGCTCTGGTTTTGAGAGCCGCGAGCAAGGTTTCCGCCTCAGAAGGTGATGGGGTTGCGGAGGCGGCCGAAGGATAATCATCCCCGCCACGCATACCTTCCGTGACCTCTTGGGCAATCGCCGCAAAACTCGGCGCGCCGTCGCTCAGCCGCAGCAGCGCTGAGGCGATAAACACCAGTGCCACCAGGGCTAAGCCGCTGCGCAACCTCAGAAACCGCCCACCCCTCATCTGAAGGACTGCTTCATTTCGCGCAGCGATGTGACCAGGGATGCGCGCGGATCTATGGCAGGTTTTGCGCTGCCTGCGGGGGTGGATTGGCGCTCATGTACCGCGGCTAACAGGAGCTCTAACCGGCCTGCGGCAATCTCTGCGCGGGCAGTCATGTCGCGCAGCTCATCGGCCTGGCTGCCAGAGATTTGCTTGGCGCTCGCGAGGCTTTTTTGCATGCCATCAACCTGCCGCGAGAGGGCCGCGATGGCCGCACCGATCCCAGTATCAAGCGTCATAAAGCGGCGCAAACGCGCGGCCAGCACAAAGCAATAGAGTGCGGCGCAAAGTGTTGCGATGATCAAAATCGCGTCGGTCAGGGGCTCCATATTCTCATCCTTTCTAGCTGAGAAGAAACTCGGTGATCAGAAGGTCGCGTACGCGAGCAGGGCCGGCGACGAGTTGCACCCGGCGCAGCATCTGTGCGCGCATTTTGACAAGGGCTGCGGGCGATTCGAGCACCTTGGGGTCGAGCGCCATCAGGTAAGTGTAGAGCACGTCGCGAATCCGCGGGGCGACATCCTCCAGTGCGCTTTTTTCGTCCTCTTCCACCTCGAGCGTGGCAGAGAATCGCAGCATCCGCGGCTGATGAGCGGCACCGACCGTGAGCGTGATTTGCTCAATCTCCAGAAACACGGGCGGGGCGGTGTCAGGCACCGCATATGGGGAGACAGCAGCCGCAGACTCACCCCCCTGTAGGCCCAGCACATCCAGAAACATCACCGCAAACGCCCCGCCCCCCAAAAGGAGGGCCACCGGGGCTGCTAGCATCAACGCGCGAATAGGGCTGCTGCCTGTTGCTGCCTCGTCGCCTGGGCTTTGTGCGCTGTCGGACATTCTGCACGATCTCTGTTGTTCATCTTTCGTTCTAAGGGCTGCTCACTAACCAATTCTTAATCCGCAGCCCCTCATGTTGCTCTCACACCGGGCAGAAGCGCGGATCATTGCGAGAGCTAGAATGGACAGAGCAAAACACATCTGGGCTGGGTTGGGCGTGCAGGGAAAGGTGCTGCTCTTAGGCAGCCTCTTTATAAGTGTGCTCTTGTTGGGCCTGATGCTGCGCCTCGCGTTTACGCCGAATTATGGGCTGCTCTATTCGGGGCTTGAGCCATCGGCAGCAGATCAGGTGCTCAGCCGGCTCGAGGCTGACGGCGTCGCCTATGATGTGCGCGGCGATGCGATTTATGTGCCCCAGGCGCAGCGCGATCGGCTGCGTTTGCAATTGGCCAGCCAGGGCGTGCCTCAGGCGGGCGGTGCGGGGTATGAATTGCTGGATGGCCTCTCGGGTTTTGGCACCACCACCGCGATGTTTGATGCGGCCTATTGGCGGGCCAAAGAGGGAGAGTTGGCGCGCACGATTCTTGCTTCTCAGGGCGTTCGGGCCGCGCGAGTGCATATCGCGCGCGAGGATGTGACAGCCTTTGCCAGCACGCGTTCAGTGACAGCAGCAGTCACCGTCACGATGGACACGCCCCCCCTGCCCCAGCGCCAGGCAGAGGCGATCCGGTTTTTGGTGGCAAGCTCGGTGCCTGGGCTCGCGCCCGCCGCAGTCTCTGTCATTGATTCGGATGCCGGGATCATCCTGCACCCCGGCGATGACGAAACCCGCCAAGTAATTGATCCGTTTGATGAACGCGCCGCACAGCTCAAAGCGAATATCGAGCGCTTGTTGACCGCGCGTGTGGGTCAGGGGCGCGCCTTCGTCGAGGTGATGATCGACGCGGATCTCGACAGCGAAACGGTGACAGAGCGGGTGCTTGACCCCAACCGCCGGGTCGCTGTGCAGCAGGAAATTGAGGAGGAATCTGACCAAAGCAACGGCGGGCGCGGCGGGCGGGTCACGGTCGCCTCGAATCTGCCCGATGGCGATGCGGCCAACACCGGCGGGGATAGCACGGCGCAATCCACCCGCACCCGGCAACGAACGGAATATGAGCTCTCTGAAGTGGTGCGTGAGCGGATCAAACCGGCGGGGCAGATCCGCCGCATCTCTGTCGCGGTGCTGGTCGATGGGCAAACGGCCATCGATGAAAACGGCGCGCGCGTTTGGACCGAGCGGTCGGAAGAGGAGCTTGAGGCGCTGGCCGAGCTTGTGCGCTCCGCCATGGGCTATGACGCCGCGCGCGGTGACACGCTGACCCTGCGCAGCCTGGAGTTTCCGGCATCAGAGCCCGAAGGGACAGAGGCGAACTTCAGCATCGGAAGCTCTATCGCAGACACTGCGCGCCCGGTACTTGAGCTGGGCATCATCGCGGGGGTGTTGGCCCTCTTGGGGCTGTTTGTGATCCGTCCGCTCATGGCCCCCAAAGAACTGCCGCCGCTGATTACTCCTGAAGCGCTCCCGCAAGAAAACATCACAGGCACCGTCGAGGTTGTGAAAGCCATCGAGGCCAACACCCAAGCCCAAGAGCTTGAAGCGCGCCCGCCCGACCGGATGGACATTCTGCGTGGCGCGATCGAGGCTCGGCGCGACAACGCGCGCACGGTTCTGCAAGGCTGGATCGAGATGGGTGAGGCCCCAAGATGAGCATCGCCCGCCTCAAACTCTCCGAATTCTGCCCCGAGCATTTGGGCGCTTCGCACTCTGGCGCTGAGGCCAAACATCCTGTCGCCCCCACAGAGCCAGAGGACGAGGTGATGCTCGCGGCGGTGCGCGAGGCCTCTTACGCCAGCGGGTTTCGTGCGGGCGTTGAACGCACGCACGAAGCGCTCAACAAAGAGGCGCAAGCGCTTGACAACGCTCTCGCAAATGCGCTGGTGGAAGAGCCAGAGGCAATCGCAGAGCTACGCTCGTCTTTGCTGACTTCGTTGCAAGAGGCCCTGACACCGCTTCTTGGAACCGTGCTTCCGAAAGCCGTTTTGCTGACCTTTCCGGCGCGTGTAGCGGAACTGCTGCAAACCGCGCTAGCCCCTGACGAACAGGTTATTCTTCTCTGCAACGCCGACTGTGCTGACCACCTTCAGGCACGCGTTGCAGCCTCAGGCCTTACTGACCGTGTCCGAACCCAAACCGACGATCAGCTTGGCTATGCAGAGGTCGTGCTGCGGCGCGAGACCTCTCAAACCATCGTGCAGCCGCTCAAACTGTTGGCCGATCTTGAAGATGAGATCGCCGCTCAGCTTAGCGCCCACTACGAACAATCCGCACCGCCACAGACGGAGACGCCTCATGAGCCTTCCTGAAACCCAAGCCCCCTCCACCGAGGGGGAGCGTGAACAGCGCAGCCGCGCCTTTTTGGGCGTACCTATTGAAGTGATCGTCTCGGTCGGGCGTGCGCGGCCCCTCATCAGCGAGCTCGTCAAACTGCGGCGCGACTCGGTGCTGTCACTCGACACCCGCGTCGATGACCCGGTGGAGCTTTGGATCGGCGACAAGATGATCGCCAAGGGCGAGTTACAAGAGATGGAGGGGCAAGATGGCCTCTTGGGCGTGCGCCTGACGGAAGTTGCCGAACTGGGTGAGCAAAGCTGATGCGGCTGGCGGTGCTCTTGTTGGTGATGCTCTGGGCCCTGCCGGTGCAGGCGCAATCCGTCGAGATCGACCTCGGCGGTGACACGCTAACCCTGCAAACCGTTCAGCTGCTGCTCTTGCTCACCGTGCTCAGCATCGCTCCGGGGCTGGCGATCATGATCACCTGCTTTCCATTCATGGTGACGGTGCTCGCGATCTTGCGCCAAGCCATCGGCATCCAGCAATCGCCACCCAACATGCTGCTCGTCAGCCTCGCACTCTTCTTGACGTGGTTCGTGATGGAGCCGGTCTTTCAAACCGCTTGGCAGACCGGGATTTTACCCATGAGCGAGGGCCGCCTCAGCCCCAGCGAGGGGGTGCTCACAGCACTTGAGCCGTTTCGCGTGTTTATGAGCGCGCGGGTCAACCCTGACTTCCTGCAAATGCTGGCGGACGCAGCGCCCGAGCAAAGCCTGGACGCGGGCGAGCCGGAGCTACCGCTGTTGATCCCGGCGTTCCTGCTGACAGAAATCCAGCGCGCATTTGAGGTTGGATTTTTGATCTTCCTGCCCTTCCTCGTGATCGATCTGGTGATCGCCGCGATCCTGATGTCACTCGGTATGATGATGGTGCCGCCGGTGGTGGTATCGTTGCCATTCAAGCTCGCCTTCTTCGTGATGGCCGACGGCTGGACGATGCTGGCCGGTGCCTTGGTCACAGGATATGCCACATGAGCATGGCAGGCGGCGGTGCGCTGCTTATTGATGAAAGCCCCGAGCCCGAGGCGCAAACCACCCCGGCAACCCTCGGCACGATGGATAAGGCTGCGATCATATTGGCAGCTCTCGGGCCTGATGATGCCGCGCGGCTGATTGCAGGGCTGAACGAGGTGATGCTGCGCAAATGCGCGCATGCAATCTCAAACCTCAAGCGCATCCCGGCCCATGACCTGGATAAGGTCATCTCCGAATTCATCGGAGAGATGGACGCTGACCCCGGCGTGATCGGCGGTGTGCAGGAGGCGCGGCGCATCCTCTCGGGCGCGGTCGACAACAACACCGTCGCGCGCATTATGTCTGACGTGGATGGCCATATGCGCCGCTCTATTTGGGAGCAGCTCGGCTCTTGCGCTGAAAGTGCGATCGCGCGGTTTCTGCAATCAGAGCACCCGCAAACCGCAGCCGTCGTCTTGTCAGAACTCAGCGCCAGCAAGGCTGCTGCGGTGCTCGAACGGCTTGATACCACCATGGCGCGCAATGTGGTTTTGCGCCTGTCGCGCGTGCCGCGCCTTGAGGATCATGTGATGAACCTCATTGAGGATGTGATCGTGCAAGACTTCCTCTCTGCCCTGCAGCAAGAGATGGCCACACGCAAACCGGCGGAGGTGATCGGAGGGCTGATGAACAACGTCTCCTCCGACAACCGCGACCGGCTGATGAAACACCTCGAAGAGCGCAAACCCTCGCTCGCGCAAGAGGTGCAAAAGGTCATGTTCACCTTCGGCGATATCTCCGTCCGGGTGGAGCCGCGCGATGTGGCCCTCGTGGTGCGTGCTGTGGACGAAGAAACGCTCATGGCCGCGTTAAAACATGCGATCTCCCGCAACATCGACAGCGCGGAGTTTATGCTCAGCAACCTCTCCAAACGCCTCTCCGAGCGCTACCGCGAAGACCTCGACGCAATGCAAGACGTAAAACAGAAAGACGGCGAAGCTGCGCAGACGAAGGTGATCGAGGCGATCCAGAAGCTCACCAAAGCGGGCGACATCACGCTGTTGGAGATCGAGACCTGATCACGCCGCTTTAGGCAGTGTCGCTTGCGCGATGTAGCGCGCCAAACGGTCCGCTTCCTCCGCGCTAAACTGCAGCCCCAGCTTTGAGCGGCGCCAGAGGAAGTCTTCGGCGGTGCGGACCCACTCGTTCTCGATGCACCAATCAATCTCTGCGGCAAAGACGCCATGACCGAAGTCTTCTCCCAGCTCATTGGGTGCGCGGGCGGCCCCCAAAAGCTCAAACGCGTCGGTGCCGTAGCCGCGCACCAACCGCAGCGCGAGGCGGGGCTCGATGAATGGGTAGGTCGCTTGCAGCTTCGCGACCAGCGTATCGACCCCATCTACCGCAAAATCCCCACCCGGCAGCGGCACGCCTGCGGTCCAGCGCGCGCCTTCGTCTCCGAGAGCCCCATGGATCTTAGCCAAAGCCGCCTCCGCCAATCGGCGATAGGTCGTGATTTTGCCGCCAAACACGTTGAGCACCGGCGCACCTGCTGACTGGTCAACGGTCAGCACATAATCCCGCGTCGCTGCCGTCGCGGATTTGGAGCCATCATCATAGAGCGGCCGTACGCCAGAATACGTCCAGACGATGTCGTCGTTGGTGACGGGTGTTTTGAGATACTCCGACGCAAAGGCCAGCAAATAATCCCGCTCTTCATCGGTGCAGACAGGCGCTTCATCGGGTGCGGTATGCGGCGCGTCGGTGGTGCCGATCAGGGTGAAATCCGTCTCGTAGGGGATGGCGAAGATGATGCGCCCATCGGTGCCCTGAAAGAAATAGCATTTGTCATGATCAAAGAGCCGCTTGGTGACAATATGGCTGCCCCGCACCAACCGGACCGACTGTTCGGAGTTAATCTTAAGCGTGCCCTGAATGACCTCTTTGGCCCAGGGGCCGGACGCGTTCACGAGCATCCGTGCTTGCACCTCGCGTCGCGTGCCATCGGGGCCTTGCAGGGTAACCTGCCACAGCCCGCCCTGCTGCACCGCGCTGATCACTTTGATGCGGGTCATGATATCTGCACCGCGGTTGGCGGCATCGCGGGCGTTCAGCACGACGAGGCGCGAATCCTCGACCCAGCAATCTGAATACTCAAACGCGCGCTCAAATTTTCGATTGAGCGGCGCGCCAACGGCATCATTAGAAAGATCAACCGTGCGGGTCGCGGGCAGGATTTTACGCCCGCCCAAATGATCATAGAGGAACAACCCCAGGCGGATCAGCCACGCCGGTCTGCGCCCCTTCATCCACGGCATAAACGCTGCCAAGAGTTTTGAGGTGGGCGTCTGCGCATCGAAGCGCTGGCTGTGGTGGTAGGGCAGCACGAAGCGCATCGGCCAAGAGATATGTGGCATGGCTGTCAGCAGTGTTTCGCGCTCTTCCAACGCCTCGCGGACCAGTCGAAACTCGAAATACTCCAGATACCGCAATCCGCCGTGAAAGAGCTTTGTTGAGGCGCTGGAGGTGGCGGAGGCAAGGTCGTTCATCTCCGCCAAACCCACAGAGAATCCTCGCCCGGCGGCGTCTCGTGCAATCCCGCAGCCGTTGATCCCGCCACCGATGACGAAAAGATCGTAGGGTTTTGGAGTGTTCAGATCAGGCATGTCATTGCTCCCCTGCAATGATGATGTTCGTTTGGCCAGCATTTGCTGCACTAATGAAATTCTCTGGAGGCGCGGTGTCGGTCACAAAAACATCGACCTCAGCCACGTCGCAAATCCGCACCGGGGCGTTCACCTCAAACTTAGAGGTATCGGCCACAAGAACGCGGTTGCGTGCGTTCTTCAGGATAGCCCTCGCGACAGAAACCTCTTGCGCATCAAAGTCGAGCACCGCGCCATCCGCATCCAGCGACGATGCACCGATCACTGCATAATCGACCTTGAAGCCAGAGATGAACTCGACCGCATTCTCCCCAACCACAGCACCGTCAGACTGGCGCACCCTCCCTCCGGCTAGGATCAGCTCGTTTGACCGCGACCCGGAAAGCACGGTTATAATGTTGATATTATTTGTTAAAACTGTGAGGTTCTCGTGATCATACAATGCACGCGCAACCTGCTCGGTGGTGGTCCCGATATTGATGCAGACTGAGCATCCATTCGGGATCAGCTGTGCCACCTCACGCGCGATCCTTTGCTTGGCCTCCCCCTGATGCGCCCGACGGGCCGCATAATCACGGGTGTTGACGGTTGAAATGCGCTGCGCACCGCCGTGCGTGCGCTTCAACAGCCCGCGTGCGCCGAGCTCTCGGAGGTCTTGCCGGATCGTTTGAGTTGAGAGGCCAAAATAGGCAGAGAGGTCGTCAACCTGCACCGCGCCTTGCACACGCAACATCTCGAGGATCTCTGTTTGCCGCATCGCGTACACTGCTCATCAGTCGACAAAGCGACTCGTTTAGCTTTCAGTTGGCCTTCATTTACATCGTTTTCCAAATTTCGCAACCTGCCAAGCCATCCGGAACATGGTGCCGCAATCAGGTTTGACGGTTCGCGCTTTCAACGGGTTTTCAGTTGTTCTAAACCGCCCTGAAGGCGTTCTGAAAAGGTCACGACATGGGCACGAACCTCCCCTACGACTTGGAAGCGGAGACGAACCAGCAAATCGGCGCGCTGTTCTCGTCAGCCCTGTCCACACCCATCACCGACGGAGAGCATTTCTCTCCGGGCGTTTGGATGTTGTTTGACCCTGAAGGCAGCCAAACCGCGAAGGTTGAGAGCTCAGAGCATGGCCCGGTAACCCTCTCGGTTGAAACGCAAAAACCTGGCGGCTGGATGGGCCTTCATATCGCCCTCGGCGGGCTCGATTTGTCGAATGTGGGGAGTTTTGGCCTCGTGTTCCGGTCGCGTGCGCCAAAGGCGATGTCGATCCAGCCCTGCCTTCGGTCGGGCACAGACGATGGGTTTTCCGATGCGTTTTTCTCCAAAGCAATCGTCGCGCATAAGGCGTCTGGCACCCATCTCGATTGCCTTGAGCTCGCGACAGCGCCACGCGTGCCGGCGCAAGCTCCGTGGCGCGATCTTGTATTCTTCTTTCAACCGGGCAGCTTCTCGCTGGAGCTGCACAGCCTAAAGATCTTCACCGCATGAACCTGTCGCTCGTCATTCCGGTTTGGAACGATGAAGCCGGTCTGCACCGCCTGCTCAAGCAAGTGGGCAAGCTGGCTGTGTTTGATGAGGTTATCGTCGTTGACGACGGCTCATCCAATGCGGTCGACCAGGAAGCAGCGCGGCGCGCGCTGAAGCGAAACAAGTTCCAATTGCGGGTGGTGCGCTCTGAAACGCAACGCGGCGCGGGACATGCGCGCAATCTGGGCCTTTCACATGTCACAAGCTCGCATGTGCTTTTCTTCGACAGTGATGATCTTTTAACAGAGAAGTTTCCAACCCTCGTTAAAGACCTCATCGCACAAGACGAAGAGTTCGATTTTTGCATCTTTCAGCACATCGAGAACCGTCTACGCAAAGAGCGCCACATCGGCCCCTTTCACGGCGACATTGCCCAGTGGAGCGCTGCCGGAGCGGAGGGCCATCTGACATGGCTTGACCCCAACGCGTCTCCGAAATTTGCAAAGATAACCGCCTACCCTTGGAACAAGATTTACCGGACAGAGTTTCTCTACCGCTACGGCATCCGGTGCACAGAGACGCCCGTTCACAATGACATTGAGTTGCATTGGCTGAGCTTCTTGTACGGCACGCGCATACTTGTCTCAGACATGCTGTGCGCTGAGCATTTCGTCAAAGAGGGCGGGCAGCATCTGACCAATCGGTCAGGGCTTGAGCGGGTGCACTTGATCACGGCACTAGAGCGCGTCGCCGAAGAGATTGATGCGATCAAGGACGGGCATCGGTTTGAGCAGCCTTTTGTGGAGTTCTATCTTGATCTCTTTGGCTGGGCGCTTGAGCGGATCTCTCCCCGCGCCCGAAGCACATTCCGCTCAAAGCGAAATGAGTTTGTCGAAGAGCACATGTCGCGGCAGCTTTTCATGAAGGTCAATCTGGCCAATCCCGATGCGGGTGAGCGCATCATCAATATCTTCAATCGCAGCGCATGACCGTCTCTTTCATCATCACCACCTACGAGGTCGCCCGATTTACCGAGCAGTGCGTCAATTCGGTCTGTGACGCCGCGCGCGATGGTGATCAGATCATAGTAGTCGATGACTGCTCTGAAGATGGCAGCGCCGATGTGGCCCGCGCCGCCCTGCGCGCCCGGTCTTTTCCCAATAGCACCGTCGTCGCACTCGGGGAGCACACGCCCGGGGGCGTTGGGATACCGGCCAACATCGGAATGAGCCACGCCCGCAACGACGTGGTCGTCTTTGTCGATGGCGATGATTGGCTGCATCCCGGTGGGTTTAACGCGGCTCGGGACGCATTTGAGCGCGGCAGTGCCGACGTGATGATCACCCGCTACGATGTGCAAGATACCGAAACGGGCCACCACGCCGCCCCCACCGACGAGTATCTGTGGGAGAGTATTGCCCCCAGTCAAACACCGGCAGAGAGACGCGACATCGCCCTCAAGCTGAACGGCGTTCCGTGGCGCAAATTTTATCGCCGCAGCTTTTTGCAGATGCATGATCTGAGGTTCCCCGAAGGCGACGTGTTCTACGAAGACAACCCATTTCACTGGGCGACCAGCATCAGCGCGGGGTCTATCGCGTTTTCAAACGAGGTGACGGTGACTCACCGCGTCAACCGCGCGGGGCAAACCCTAGCAGCGCGGGGCACGGAGCTTTTTGCGTTTTTTGAGCACTACACGGCCATTCTTGGGCTGACCGAGGACGATGCCAGTTTGCGGACGAGTGCTGCGCAATGGCTGATGACGAATATGGCGTGGCATATCGATGTGATCCGCCCTGACCTGCGCCTCAGCTATGCGGTGGCCGCCGATCGGGCGATCAAAGCGTTGCCGGCAGAGGTCTGGCAGGCTGCGCTCAGCGACCACTTCCGCTTTCAGCCTATCGGTGCTTTGGTCGAGATGGCGCTTGAGGGCAGTGCGCCGGCGTTTGCGGCGGGCCTGACCCTGCACAGCCAAATGCACAACACATCTCAGTTGCAGGGTGCCATGGCGGGGCTGGAGACTAAGCTCGCTGAGCTCGATGACCGGAGCTATTGGATCCATTTTGAGGTGACGCAGGCGCATCGCCACGCGAAGGCCGCAACCAACCAGCAGCTCTTTGACATGTTGCGCGCACGTGCAGACAAGCAGACGTAAGCCTCGCAGATTGTGGCCTCTTGGAGTGGTGACATGACCGCGCTCGAGCCTGATCTTGCCGAACGGCTACGCTCTCTTTTCGATGCGCCTTACTACCGCGCACAGCATGGTGCACTGGCGCCAGAGGCTGACGCGCTCCAGGATTTTTTGAGTGAGGGTTGGAAACAGGGGCTGTCGCCGCACCGACGGTTTGATCCGTTAGCGTATATTGCGGAGAACACTCAGAGCGTCGGCGCAGAGAACCCGTTTCTGCATTTCCTGCGCAGTGGGGCTGCCTTCGGCGAAACTTCTGAGCCACATTTCCGCGATCCTGATCCGGTTGCCCTGACCCTGCCCCGCCATGCAGCCACCGAATACGGGCCGATCCGGCATGTGCTGCGCTATGAGGCCTCAGTACCGCGACTGCCCGGCTCCATTGGGCCGATCGCTGTGCATCTGCACCTCTATTTCACAGACGATCTGGTCGAGATGTGCAGCTCTCTTGCCAACATCCCGGCGCGGTTCACGTTGCTGGTTTCGGTGCCCGAGACCGCAAACATCAAACGCATTTCAACCACTCTCAAACAGCTGCTGCCCCGCGCGCGCGAGATCATCGTGCGCGCCGTCACAAACCGCGGGCGCGATGTGGCGCCGTGGCTGACCACCTTCCAGGACGAGATCAAGCGCTCCGCGTTTTTCCTGCACATCCACACGAAACGTTCCGATCACTCGGGGCTGCACACGCATTGGCGGCGGTTTTTGCTGCACACGCTGCTCGGCAATGAGAGCGTCGCAGCGCAGGTCTTGTGGCTGTTCCTCAAAGACCCACACCTTGGCGTCATCTCTCCGGGATACTGGGCAGAGCTGCGCCGCTTGCCGCTCTATAGCGAGTCGTTTGACGCGTATGCGGCGCTTGTGCAGCGTCTCGGCATCAGCGCCGACAAAGACACGTGCCCCGATTTCCCGGCAGGGTCGATGTTTTGGGCGCGCACAAGTGCAATCGCCCCCCTCCTCGACCTCAACCTCAGCGTTGAGGACTTTGCGGATGAGGCGGGGCAGATCACTGGAACGTTGGCCCATGCGGTGGAGCGGATCATTGGCGAAAGCGCACAGATCAACGGATTGCGCCTGGGCTTTTGTGCCGTCGATACGCCGCATGAGCTTGCAGCGCACCGCTACACTCCGGTGCCGGTCGGCAATCTGCCCAAACGTGCGCACCGGCTGAGCGTTATCCTACGCGCGGGTGGCTCGACTGATCAGATTGAGGCGAGCCTTTCCGCTCTTTTCAACCAAACCCAACCGCCCCGGCGGGTGGTGGTGATGGTCAATGACAGCACACTGCCTCTCTGTGATCCGCTCATCGACCGGTTCACACCTCAGTTCGAGAGGGGCCAGATCAAGCTGGTTGCTGGCTTGGGCTTTCACGAGGCGACGACCCTTGCCGCTGCGCTCGGTGAAGTGGCGGGCAAAGGTGCCGCGTTCCTCGATGCGGGCGAAACACCTCATGAAACGTGGTTGGAGACCTTCGGCAAAGCGCTCGCAGGCGGTGCCGGTCTCTCCCTGCAATCGGAAAAATGCGACGCGACATGGGCGGAGAACCTAGAGGGCGGCGCAGTGCGCCCCTCTCAGTTCGCCATCGCGCTTGACGCGATCAAAGCCCCCGACCTCAGCCGCCTGCCCCCGCGTTCTGCACTAGAGGCGTATTTGCGCAGTGTCGCGCGCAGCCAAAAACTGCGGTGGGTGCCAGGCAGCGTTCCAAAAGCCGCTGCCCTCAAAGCGCCCAACCTTTCCGGATTTCTCCGGCTTGAGCGGATCGCGCAGGGGCGCGAGCCACATCGCATCGCGATCAAAAACCCCGCCCATTCCACCGAGGGCCCCAACAGCTGGGGCGACACGCATTTTGCCAATTCGTTGGCGAAAGAGCTCAAGAAGTTTGGCCATATCGTACGCATCGACCTGCGGGATGATTGGTATTCGGACGCGCAGGAGCATGACACTGTCTCTATCGCGCTGCGCGGTGTCGTCCGCTATCAGCCCGCGCCGCACCAGATCAACCTGATGTGGCACATCAGCCATCCCAAGCGGGTGAGCATTGAGGAGATGGCGCAATTCGACCATGTCTTCGTCGCGTCCTACCCCTATGCGACAAAGCTTTGGCCAAAGCTCAAAACCCGCGTTTCCGCGCTGCTGCAATGCGCCGACCCTGCTCTGGCCCAGACGCGCAAAGTCGCGACGGAGGCCTTTAAAGACCGCACACTCTTTATCGGTAACTCGCGCAAGCAATCGCGTTGGATGCCATCGGCTTGTCTGAACGCGGGCCTCAGTGTCGATGTTTATGGTCGCGAGTGGGAGGGGTTGCTGCCCGATGCGGTCGTAAAAGGCAGCTACGTGCCCAATGCCGATCTCGGAGAGATCTACCGGGCCGCAACGCTTGTGCTCAATGACCATTGGCCTGACATGGCAGAGCATGGTTTTATCTCAAACCGCATTATGGACGTCGGCATGGCGGGTGGCTGCGTTGTGTCTGACAGTTTCGCCTCTGAAGAGATCTTTTTTGGCGCGGTCACCACGGTGCGTGATGAGGCTTCGCTGCAGAGAGAGGTGGAGCGTTTGCTCACCCAGCCAGCCCTGCGCACCCAACGTGCGACCGCCCTGTCAGCTCTAGTGCGCCGCCATCACAGCTTTGCCCATCGTGCGCGCGTGATTGATGCGCGCATTCGCAGGCTCACAACCACGCGGATCGACTGATCTAGCGCCGGGGCCTGACCGCCCGCACCACACCACGCAGAGGTTTGGTGATCTTCCACGAGGTGCTGCCCGCCAACTCATGAAAGCGCCCTTCCCAAAAGGTGCGGGACTGGTCTGCGTCAGTGAGGGCAGCCTTGAGATGTTCAATCTCTTGGCGCAGCGCCTCAGCCTCTTGCGCGGCTCGGCTCGCTTGCGCTGCAGCTTCGGCACTGTGCGCATCATCAGAGGCTTTGGCGTCTTTGCTGTGTTTTTTGGCCGCCTTGAGGCTGCGGCGCAGGCTCTCTACCTCATCCTCAGCGTGGGCAAGTTGCGCCTTTAGAGGGGTGATTTCAGCTGCGGTGGCGGCGTTTTCGGAAACACGTTGCTTGAGCGCGTCAATATGTTCAGCGTTCGCAGCGTCCCGCTCTTGGGCCAGTGTGATCAGCGCTGCAATCTCTCCGTAGCGGGCCTGCAGCTCTGAGCGAAGTTCAAGAACAAGCGCCGGATCGGCCTCTTGCGCCTCAGAAAGCGCTGCCTCGGTTGTGGTAAGGCGATCTTTCAGCGCGGCAATCTCGTCCGCCGCCGCGCGCTCTGACCTTTCTACGCTCTCAAGCGAGGATTGCAGCGTTTCAGCCTGACTGCGCGCCTTTTCTAGCTTTTCGGTCAGTTTTTGGACGCTTTCGCGCTCGAACTGCAATTTACCGCTGACCTCAGAGTGCTTTTGCCTCAATTCAGCATAGCGTGCGGCCACTTCTTTGGAGGTGCTTTCGGCCTCGGCAAAACGTTTTTTCTGTGCCTCAACTTGCCCTTCGAACTTCGAAGACTGCTCCCGCGCCGTCTTTAGCTTTGAGTTCAGCTCTGCGATTTTCGCGTTGCTGGCCTCGCGCTCTTTGAGCAGTTTTTCATCGGCGCCCGTTTTGGCAGACCGGGCCGCGGACCGTTCTTTCAGCACATCCGCCAGTTTGCGCTCAAGGTCTTGGTGCGCCGCCTGCACCGCACTCAGATTGGCCTGCAACCGCATATCAGCCGGAGAGGACAGGCTAGAGACCTTTTGACCACTCGGAGCACTGACCCCTTTGCCAACGGTTGCGCGCATCAAGTCAGTGCTGAGCTGATCGATCGCCTTTTTCAGCGCACTGTTTTCTTTCAGCGCGGTTCTGGTGCGATCTCGGTTGATGTTTGCTTGGTACGCGTCGGAACATGCACGGCCCAGACGGCCAAAAATGTTGCTGATTGCAAAGTGCTCTGCCGGTTCCCCATCCGCCTGAAACAGTCGCGTGAAGGCTGGTGAGAGGCGCGAGCCCACGCCAACAACCGCAAGGCCGTTGCCATGGGTGAACTCAAACACAGGGTATTCCGCGCGTAGCTCCGCAATGAGCCGTGCGACGCCGAATTGGCGCTCCCGCACGTTGCTGTCGTGAAAAATCACAACCGCACGGTCCGAGAGCTTGGGTCGCCAGCTCTCAAAATCAGCCTTCACCGCGTCATAGGTGTGCAGACCATCGATGTGCAAAAGGTCGATGCTGCCATCCGCGAAATAGGGCCGCGCCTCCTCAAAGGTTGAGCGGACGAGCCGCGAGAAGGAGGAGTAATGCTTCTCGTTGTGATCGCGGACGGTTTTGTGGACTGCAGCATCGTACTTGCCCGCGTGCTCATCCCCCTCCCACGTATCGACAGCAAAGCAGCGCACGTCGATATCGACACGCTCAGCGGCCTGGCAAAACGCAAAATAAGACACGCCATAATGCGTGCCGAGCTCAACAAAGACCCGCGGCCTCTGCGCCTCCATCAGCCAAAAGGCGAAGGGGATATGCTCTATCCAGGCGGATTGGTTGACGTAGATCGGCCGGCTCAGAAGGGTGCGCAGCGAGAAAAGGCGCGCAATCTCTTGCTCATCGGCGACCGTGATCGCGCCGCCGCCTTGGTCTTGGGCAAAACCCACGGGCGGCGGTGTGACAGAGGCAGGTTCTAGGGTCATCTCTTCAGCATCGGCGTTTTGCGACACGCCCCAGCTTGGCTGATTTGGTTCAGATGTCATGTTGTCTGCCCCCCTGCGAACGCCATGCTTGCTTGCCCATCCCGCACTTTACGCTGTTTCGCAAGATGCTGTGCCGCCGCAAACACATGCTCAACCTGGGCCAAGAGCCGTTGATGCGAGTAATTCGCCCTCAGATGAGCGTCGGCCTTGGCGGTTTGATCTGCGCGCATCTGGTGGTTGTCGAGCAGCATATTGATCGCCTGATACCATCCCGCAGGCCCGTCAGCCATCAGACCAGCGCCCCCCTGACAGGCATAGTCATATACGGGTGTATTCGAGGCCACGACGGGGATGCCCGCAGAGGCGTACTCAACCCATTTCGTATCCGCCTTGCAGCCGTTGAAGACATTATCGACCAGCGGTGCGAGGCCAACCCACCAGCCCAGATTTGCCAAGGTTTCGGTAAACTCTTCGTAGCTCTTCATGAACGGCAGTTTGCGGACCCGATCTCCGAACCGCATCAGCTCGAACGGCATTTCAAGCGATCCAAAAAGCTCAAAACTGAGCGCGGGCCGCTCTTCTAGCAAACGCTCAATGACTGGGATGATTGCGGCGAGATCTTCAACGTGACCACCCGTTCCCATGTATCCGATGACAGGCTCACTGGCAGGCGGCAGACTTGTTCCAACACGCTTTGGCTCC
>JBCBGM010000024.1:0-41044 GCA_038526735.1 Pseudomonadota bacterium
CCGGCATCACCGAGTCCACCCGCGGCATGCTGGGCTACACCACGCGCGGCGAAGTGGAGGCTGATATCGCCAGGTTCGATGCGCAAAACGCTCATCTGATTGAGCGCGTTGAGCAATCCAGCCTGCAGGGCATCATCGATGACCCGGAGCTTTTGCACTTCGCTACCGCCGGTGGGGCCTCGATCTTCCGCAACAACTGCTCCCAGTGCCACGGTGCGGGTGCAGGCGGAACACTAGGCGCTTACCCCAGCCTGCTTGATGACGACTGGCTCTGGGGCGGCAGCGTGGAAGACATCCACCAAACCATCTCGCACGGGATCCGTTGGGAAGAAGATTGGGACACGCGCTTGAGCATGATGCCCGCCTTTGGCTCTGACGAAATCCTCAACCCCGACGACATCGTCGCGGTGGCGGCCTATGTGATGAGCCTGTCAGGCCGCGCTGTTGAGGGCGATCTGGCGCTGGGCGGAGAGATCTTCCAGCTTGAGTGCTCGGCTTGCCACGGCGCCGACGGGCGCGGTGATCAGATGTTGGGCGCGCCCAACCTGACCGACTCGATCTGGCTCTACGGCAACACCGCCGAGGAGGTGATCCAGACAGTCTCCACCTCGCGTGCGGGTGTGATGCCTGCCTGGATCGAGCGGCTCTCTACCGCCGAGCTCAAGCAGGTTGCGATCTATGTGCACAGCCTGGGTGGCGGGCAGTAACGCGCTCCACGCCCCTATAACCAGAAAACACCCCGGCGCGCTCGCGTGCCGGGTTTTTCTTTGAGCGAATGCCCAAACATCAACAGTCAATTTCGTGTGTCGGCAGAGCTCACCACTTGCCCTGACAGTGTTATAGTTGCACCTTCACCGCGATGGACATGCACCCACAGACATCCCCCCTCCAGCTTGTGTCCGTTGTGGTTTTGCTCGCGCTTGGCGGCGGGCAGGCCGCAGCGCAGTCGGGCAACCTGTTGCTTGAGGGGCGGGATTATCTCACCACATACAACCAGCACGGGCTGATCCTCAGCCCCGCCAATGGCGCGCCCGGTGTGATCTACCTTGGCATCGGGTGTGACGTTTTCAGCCCCAGCCGCGGCACCGGGCGGTGGAGTGCGCGCGAGGGGCAGGTCTATATCGAGTTCACCACCGGCGAATCTCTGCCGTTTGAGGGCTCTCTGCGCAGCGATATGAGCGCGCGCTGCCCGCTCTAGCCCGCTGACAAACCGGCGCTTTTGCCGCTTTCCGAATAAAATACGTTTTCGATCTACAGCTTTGATCCGCATCAAGGCTGCCCGCCCCCATTCGCATCAGTTTCAATTCAACGATTCTGAATGGACGACACGCGGAGACTCAGGTGACAGCCCAGGACGCCCCCCAGGCACCCAAGCTATACGCCACGGCGGAGCCGATTTTTCCCAAGAAAATCAGTGGGAAGTTTCGGCACCTCAAGTGGATCATCATGGCGATCACCTTGGGCATCTACTACATCACACCCTGGATCCGCTGGGACCGTGGCCCGAACCTGCCTGACCAAGCCGTCCTTATCGATCTCGCGCACCGCCGCTTCTATTTCTTCTGGATCGAGATCTGGAGCCACGAGTTTTATTTCGTCGCGGGCCTCCTGATCATGGCCGGCCTCGGCCTCTTTCTGTTTACCTCCGCGCTAGGGCGCGTCTGGTGCGGATACGCCTGCCCGCAAACGGTCTGGACCGACCTATTTTTCGCCGTCGAGCGCTGGATCGAAGGCGACCGCAACGCCCGCATCCGCCTGTACCGGGACAAATGGAACCTGCACAAATGGCGCCTGCGCCTGACCAAATGGACGGCATGGCTGCTGATCGGGGCTGCGACAGGCGGCGCCTGGGTGTTTTACTTTGCCGACGCGCCCACGCTCTTTGTTGATCTTTTCACCGGGCAGGCGGCCTTTATGGCCTACGGCTGGGTCGGCGCGCTGACGCTCACGACCTTTGTGCTTGGCGGTTTCACCCGCGAGCAGGTCTGCATCTACATGTGCCCCTGGCCGCGCATTCAAGCCGCCATGATGGACCCTGATACCCTCACCGTCGCTTACCGCGACTGGCGCGGGGAACCGCGCATGCGGGGAAAAAAGCGCAAGACTCAGGCCGAGGTCGGCGACTGCATCGATTGCAACGCCTGCGTCTCTGTCTGCCCGGTCGGCATCGACATCCGCGATGGACAGCAGTTGGAATGCATCACCTGCGCGCTCTGCATCGATGCCTGCGACGAGATGATGGACAAGATCGGCGCCCCCCGCGGCCTGATCGATTATTGCACCCTCAATGACGAGCCCCGCGAGCGCGCGGGAGAAAAACCCATCCCCGCGTGGCGCCACATCGTCCGTGTGCGCACGGTTCTTTACTTCACGCTGTGGGCTCTCATCGGCATCGGCATGATCGTCGCCCTCTTCATCCGCTCTGACATCGAGATGACGGTGAGCCCGATCCGCAATCCGATCTTCATCACCATGTCCGATGGTACCATCCGCAACGCCTATGAGCTGCGTTTGCGCAACAAGGCCGCAGAGCATCGCGACTACCGCGTCTATGTGGTCGGGGAAGAACCCTTCGGCGTGACCGTTGCCGGGCAAGAGGGCCTCATCGTTGAGGTTCCTGCGAATGAGACGCGCATCCAGCGCGTCTTTGTGGAGGCCCCGGGCGACTCGCGCGCCGCCGCTGGCCACCTCACCAACCTGTATCTGTGGATCGAGGACGTAGACTCCGGCCGCAGCTACGACGTCAAAACAGTGTTTAATGGGAGAGACGACGATGGAAGACATGGACCGTGAGATCAGCGGACGTACTATTCTGATCATAGCCTGCACCGCTTTCGCGATTGTATTCTCAGCCAACATGACGCTCGCCTGGTTCGCGACAGGCACGTTCCCGGGCGTGGAGGTGAAAAACTCCTACATAGCCAGCCAAAAGTTCGACGACCTGCGCGAGGCGCAAGAGGCGCTCGGGTGGACAACCCAAGCTGACTATGAGGCGGGCGAGCTGAAGGTTGCGATCGTCTATGATGACGGCGCCCATGCCGTCGCCAAAACCGTCGAGATCCGCGTGGGCCGCCCCACCCACGGCGAAGAGGACCAGCATTTCTCCTACGACTGGCTCATGACAGAGGCGCAAATCCCCGTTGAGCTGCAACCCGGCCAATGGCGCATCGACGTCAAGGCGCAGGCCGAGGACGGCACCGCCTATGTCACCCGCCAGGTCGTCTATATCCGAGGATAACCCCACCCGATGACCGACGCAGCGATGCACAGCACTGCGGCCTGCCCGGCCTGCGTTGGGCTGCCCGATGGCGCGCTTGAAAAGGCGACGGCCTCCGTGCCCAAAGCCTCCGACAAGCCGCGCCGGATGATGCTGTCTCTGCCAGACATCCACTGTGCCGCCTGCATCGATGGCGTCGAAACCCGGCTCGAAGCCATGCCCGAAGTGACCGCCGCGCGGGTAAACCTCTCCCTCAAACGCGTGACGGTTACGGTGCAAGACGACACCGTCTCTGACGACGACATCGCCGAAGCCCTTGAGAACGCAGGCTTCCGCGCCCGCCCCCTCGACGCCGCCACGCTGGGCCGCGAGGGCGATGATGCCGAAGGGCGCGCGCTCGCCGCCCGAATGGGCCTTGCTGGTTTTGCGACGATGAACGTGATGATGTTCTCGATCGCGGTCTGGGCCGGGGCCGATGGGGCGACGCGCGATCTACTGCACTGGGTCTCTGCCGCGATTGCACTGCCGGTGATCGTGTTTGCGGGCATGCCCTTCTACCGCTCCGCCTGGAGCGCGCTACGCGGTTGGCGCATCAACATG
The DNA here is from genome assembly GCA_038526735.1 of Pseudomonadota bacterium. Classification (GTDB taxonomy): domain Bacteria; phylum Pseudomonadota; class Alphaproteobacteria; order Rhodobacterales; family Rhodobacteraceae; genus Rubricella. The sequence continues at coordinate 3,818 of JBCBGM010000024.1, forward strand.
GACGTGCCCATCACGCTGGCGATTGTGCTGGCTGCAGGCCTTAGCGTGATGGAAACCGCCGAGAGCGGCCACCACGCCTATTTCGACGCCGCCGTCACGCTCACCTTCTTCCTACTGATCGGCCGCTACCTCGACCACCGCACCCGGTCTGCCGCCCGTTCCGCCGCAACCGAACTGGCGGCCCTCGATGTGCTGTCTGCTACCCGCATCACCAAAGAGGGCACGCGAGAGACCGTGCCCGCCGACGCCCTCCGCCCCGGCGACACGCTTTTTGTCGCCCCCGGCGCACATATCCCCGCCGATGGCACCGTGCTGGAGGGCCGCTCCGACATCGACCGCGCGCTCTTGACCGGAGAGAGCCTGCCCGCCGCCGTCACCACCGGCGACGAGGTTCATGCAGGAATGCTCAACCTCACCGGCCCCCTCACCCTGCGCGCTGAGCGACTGGGCGAGGATACCCTGCTGCGCGACATCGGGCGCCTCGTGGAGGCCGCAGAGACCGGCAAAACCCGCTATTCCATGCTCGCCGACAAGGCCGTGGCACTTTACGCGCCGGGGGTGCACATCCTCTCTGCCCTGTCCTTCATTGGCTGGTGGCTCGCGACGGGTGATCTACGCACCGCGCTCAATGTCGCCGCCGCCGTTCTGATCATCACCTGCCCCTGCGCCCTTGGCCTCGCCGTGCCCAGCGTGCAGGCCGCCGCCTCTGGCCTCCTGTACCGAATGGGTGTGCTGGTGAAAGACGGCACCGCGCTGGAGCGGCTCGCGCAGGTGGACCATGTCGTCTTTGACAAGACCGGCACCCTCACCACCGACCTGCCCCTCTTTGCCGAGGGACCCAACCCGCAGTCAGAGGCGTTTGCCGTGGCCCACGCCCTCGCCCGCGCCAGCAACCACCCGCTGAGCCAGGCGATTGTCACGGAGGCAGAGGCCCAAAACGCCCCCATTGCCGTGGTGACCGACATCACCGAGCATCCGGGCGAGGGGCTTTCGGGCGCTTACAACGGGCAAACAGTGCGCCTGGGCAGCGGCCCCTTCACCGGTGCCCAAACCGACGGGCATTTCGTCAAACTTGGCGAAGAGCCCCCCCTCCCCTTCGCCTTCACCCACAAACTGCGCCCCGGCGCGGCTGAGATGGTGATGCGGCTCAAAGCAGATGGCCTGCCCGTCACCCTCCTCTCCGGTGACACTCCCGACCAGACCGCCCGCATCGCCGCAGAGCTTGGCATCGAAGATTGGCGAGCAGAGGCCACCCCCGCCTCCAAACTCGCGCTCATCGAAGAGATGGACCGTACCGGCACCAAGGTCTTGATGGTTGGCGACGGCATCAATGACACCGCTGCCCTCGCCGCCGCCCATGTGAGCATGTCGCCGGGCACCGCCGCGCAGGCCAGCCGCGCCGTCGCGGATATGGTGATCCTGGGCGAGGATATCGGCCTTATCGGCAGAACCCTGCGCGTCTCTCGCATCTCGCGCAAACGCATCCTTGAGAACTTCCAGCTTGCCTCTGCCTACAACATCATCGCCGTGCCGGTCGCGATGGCGGGGCTCTGCTCTCCGCTCATCGCAGCGCTCGCGATGTCGGCAAGCTCACTCACCGTCACACTCAACGCCCTGCGTCTGACACAGGAGCCGAAATGACCATTCTCGCCTATCTAATCCCGATCTCGCTGATTGCCGGGGGATTGGGCCTCGCCGCCTTCCTCTGGACGCTGCGCACCAACCAGTACGATGACCTCGAGGGGCAGGCGCATCGCATCCTGTCAGACCGCTACGACGACGACCCGGCGGAGTAACTACCGCCCCGCCGCGCGCAAGCGGCGCTGCAAAAACCGCCCCTCAATCCCCCGCAGGATCGGCCGCGCGCAAGAGGGCATCCGCCGCGTGGCGTCATCCAGCATCCCAAGGCACCGCAACTCCGCCAACGCCCCCGCATCTAGCGTGCCCAAAGAGCCGGGCCCCAGATGCAGCGTCTCCGCAGGCGCGCCATTGGCAAAGACCACCTCATGCTGATCGCAGGCAAAGTGGATGTACTCCAACCCACCGGGCGGCACCGCGCGCAAGACCCGGCGGTCATCCACCAGATGCTGCGCGGCAACAAACACCTCCGGCTCTCCAAACGCGAGCTGCGCATCCTGCCCCTTGATCAGCATCCGGTGCTGCGGGCTAACCCAGAGGTCCTGCTGCACGCCAAACGCACCGGCCTTGATCAAGATCGGCTGCAAACTGCGCATGAGTTGCACCTGCAACGGCGAATGCGCCCGCCGCCCGATCCAGCGGATCGGCTGGAGCCCATTGTCCGCCGTCACCACCAGATCACCGGGCCACAAGTGTTCCACCCGCACCGGCCCGCGCACGGTCGTAATCTCCACCCCACGCGTGAAACAGACATACGGGATGCCGTTGGGCGCGACGCCATTCACACGATTAATGACCGTTAGCGTGGTGCCCGGGGGCGGCTCGTTCTTTTCGTGCCAGACGAGCAAATGCACCGGGTTGTTGCCTGAGCCGGTGCTGCCAAACCCGACAGACGACAGGAAATAGAAGTTAAAGGCGTCATCCCGAACCTCGAGCCGCCACCCGGTGGTGATGTCATCGCCAGCCGCAAAACTGAGGCCACCAGCAACAGTCACCCCCTCATCCAGGGTTTGGTCGTTGCCCACTTCCTCAAGCGTGGTATCCGGGCTGCCACCCACTGCCTCATCGACCCGAAACCGCGTGGAGGCACCGCCCCCAAGCCAGGTGAAGGTATTATTTGTGTTCACCGGGGCGGCGAAGTTGATCTCTTGAAACAGGCTCTGGCCATTGCTCCCATTGGAGAAATTACCAGCTTCCTGGTAGCCTGTGAGCTTGAAAATCGGCATTGAACCCTCGGTAGCCGCGCCCTCGCCCCCCGACGATGCGCCCCTATTGCTACATCAAGTCGCCCGTTCTGCAAAGATGCGGGCCGAGAGGGGGGGAGGGAATTGCCCTTTCCCCAAACAGACACTATCCCGCCCGCATCAGCGCCCGGAGGCTGCCATGCACGACATTCGCCAGATCAGAGAAACGCCCGAGGCTTGGGACGCTGCTCTTTCACGCCGCCCCGGTGTCGCACCGATGTCTGCCGAAATCCTCGCCCTCGACGAGGCCCGCCGCACCGCCATCGCCGCTGCCGAAACGGCCCAGGCAGAGCGCAACGCCGCCTCTAAGCAGGTGGGCGCTGCCAAGGCGAAAGGCGACGAGGCGGAGTTTGAGCGCCTGCGTGCTCTAGTGGCTGAAAAGAAAGACGAAATCGCACGGCTTGAGGCTGAGGCGAAGGAGAAAGACGAGGCGATGCAAGCCCTCCTCCTCACCCTGCCCAACCTGCCGCTCGACAGTATCCCCGACGGCGAGGATGAGGCCAACAACGTCGAGCTGCGCCAGGTCGGCGAGCCGCCCGTCTTCGACTTCACCCCGAAAGAGCATTTCGAGCTGCCGGGCGTCGTGCCGGGTATGGATTTTGAGACGGCGGCCAAACTCTCCGGCAGCCGCTTTGTGCTGCTCTCTGGTGCGGTCGCGCGGGTCCACCGCGCGCTCGCGCAATTCATGCTCGACACGCATGTCGAGGAGAACGGCCTCTCTGAGACGATCACCCCCGTGCTGGTCAAAGACGACGCGATGCTGGGCACCGGGCAGCTGCCGAAATTCACCGAGGACAGCTACCAAACCACCAACGGCTGGTGGCTGATCCCCACCGCCGAGGTCACACTCACCAACATCCCCGCCGGGCATATTGTTGACGAAGGTTACCTGCCCCGCCGGTTCGTCGCCCATTCCAACTGCTTCCGCTCCGAGGCGGGCAGTGCGGGGCGCGATACGGCGGGCATGCTGCGCCAGCACCAGTTTGAAAAGGTCGAGATGGTCTCGATCACCAAGCCGGAGGACTCCGACGCCGAGCTTGACCGCATGACCGCATGTGCCGAGGGCATCCTTGACCGGCTGGGGCTGGCCTATCGCACCGTCGTGCTCTGCACCGGCGACATGGGTTTTGGTGCGCGGCGCACCCATGACATCGAGGTTTGGCTGCCCGGCCAAAACACTTACCGAGAGATCTCAAGCTGCTCAACGTGCGGAGATTTTCAGGCCCGCCGGATGAATGCGCGCTTCCGCCGTGAGGGCGAGAAAAAGCCCGAGTTCGTCCATACGCTCAACGGCTCAGGCCTCGCGGTGGGCCGTACGCTGATCGCGGTGCTGGAGAATGGCCAAACGGCGGAGGGCGGTGTGATTTTACCGTCCGTCCTGCAACCCTACCTGCGCGGGCGCAGCCAGATCACCGCCGAGGGCGACCTGATCTAGCGCCCCACCTGGGGAACCCCGCTTAGCGCCCCGCTTGGGCGACGAAAGCCGCGCAGTCCGGGTCCATCGGGTGGGAGGCGACCCTGCCAGAGGGCCCAATCTCCACCAACCGCCCGGCCGAGAAAAACGCGATCCGGTGCGCGGCGGCGACGGCAAAATGCAGGTCAGAGGTCGTCAACACAACCGAGCGACTGTGCCCGATCCGCCGGATCACTCGTGCCAAAGCCGTGCGCTCAGAGGCGTTTAACGGCGAACAGGGCTCATCCAGCAGCAAAATCTCGGGGTTTTCGGCCATTGCGCAGGCCAGCGACAGGCGCTGATGCTCCAGCTCTGACAGCATCCCTGACGAGCTGGTGATCGCGATCTCATCGAGCAGGTCACAGGCCACGAGCGCCTCCTGGGCGCGCGCCTTCGCCACCCCCTCCACCGGTGTGCCGATCATCCCGGAGCGGGCCGCGTCTGTCACAATCTCAAGGGGCGAGGCCGTGCTGCGCGCCAGTCGCGGCGTCATCCAACCAAACTGCGGCGCGGGCCAGCCCTGCAGGCCCAACTCCACCCGGCCAGAGACGGTGCTGCGGGGCGGCACCTCCTCCACGCCCGCAAGGCACCGCAGCACCAAACGTTTGCCACAGCCCGGAGTGCCCACAAGCGCCAGGCACTCATTCGGATTCACATCGAAAGAGACGTTTCTAAGCACCTCATGCCCTTCGACGGTGACGGTAAAATCCATCATCCGCACCAAAGGCGGGCCATTTGCCCGATCGGCTCTCATCGCGAGGTCCCGGACGTGCATACCATGCTCCACGGCATTGTTTCGTAGGCACCATCGCCACAAATCCAGGTCTTCGCATTGACGCAGAACAAGTGTGTTCCGATTTCCAGCCCTTCCAGCCGCCGCACGGGCGCGCTAGGAAGCCCACAAAACAGGGAGAGTGATATGGATCTCGGGATCAGCGGCAAAACCGCCATCGTATGTGCAAGCTCTAAGGGTCTGGGCAAGGGCTGCGCGCAAAACCTCGCCGCAGCAGGCGTCAATCTGGTGCTCAACGCCCGCAGCGAAGGGCCTCTGCAAGAGACGGCGGAGGAGATTCGCAGCACCTACGGCGTGACCGTCACCGCCGTCGCTGCCGACATCACCAGCAAAGAGGGCCGTGACGCCGTGATGGCCGCCGCCAACGGCGCGCCCGACATTCTGGTCAACAACGCCGGTGGCCCCCCGCCGGGGATGTGGTCCGACTGGGAGGAGGAAGACTTTCACAAAGCCCTCAACGCCAACATGATCACGCCGATCATGCTGATGAAGGCGTCGCTGCCCGGTATGATCGAGCGGAAATGGGGCCGCGTCGTCAACATCACCTCGCAGTCGGTGAAAGCGCCGATTCCGGTGCTGGGCCTCTCGAACTCCGCCCGCGCGGGCCTGACGGGCTATGTCGCTGGTACCTCGCGCCAGGTCGCCGAGCATGGTGTGACGATCAACAACCTCCTGCCCGGCATCCACGCCACCGACCGCGCCATCGCGCTCGACACCGGAGTGTCTAACGCGCAGGGCATCTCCATCGATCAGGCCAAGGCGAACCGAGAGCAAACCATCCCCGCGCGCCGTTACGGCACGTCTGAGGAGTTTGGCGCAACCTGCGCGTTCCTCTGCTCGGTGCATGCCGGCTTTATCGTTGGTCAGAACATCCTGCATGACGGCGGTGGGACCAACGCCACGATCTAGTGCCCTTGCCGTGGGCGGTCGCGGTTGCTACCTCGCCGCCCAAGCAAACTGGTCAGGTATAACGTGGCAGAACATCCGCAGCTCGCGCTCACCGGAGTTTCCCGAGCATTTGACGGCGCCCGCGCCGTTGAGGACATCTCCCTATCGCTCACCGATGGGGAGGTAATCTGCCTGTTGGGGCCGTCGGGTTGCGGAAAATCAACCACTCTGCGGCTCGTGGCGGGGGTCGATACCCCCGACGCCGGTGAGATCCACATCGCTGGCCGCAAAGTCGCCGACGCACGCCAAAGCCTGCCGCCAGAGCGGCGCGGCGTGGGCCTGATGTTCCAAGATTTCGCGCTGTTTCCGCACCTCAATGTGGCTGACAACGTCGCCTTCGGCATCAAGGGCGGTGCTGACGAGAAAAAGGCGCGCGTCGGCCAGCTGCTAGAGCGCGTGGGCCTGTCGACTTACGGCAGCAAATACCCCCACATGCTTTCGGGTGGCGAACAACAACGCGTCGCCCTCGCCCGCGCGCTTGCGCCAAAGCCAACCCTCCTCCTGATGGATGAGCCCTTCTCTGGCCTTGACGACCGCCTGAGGGATGAGGTCCGCGACACCACCCTCGACATCCTCCGCTCTGAAGGGACAGGCGTGCTGCTTGTCACCCATGAGCCCGCTGAGGCAATGCGCATGGCCGACCGGATCATCCTGATGCGCGACGGAAAAATCGTGCAAGAGGGTGCGCCGCACAACATGTACAATTATCCGGTCGATCAGCAGGCAGCGGCCTTCTTTTCAGATACCAACGTCGTGACGGGTTTGGTCCAAGCAGGGACGATCACCTCGCCCTTCGGAGAGTTCTTCGCCCCTGGGTTCAGCGATGGAGAAATGGTCGACATCGTCTTTCGCCCGCAGCACCTGCACCTCGATTTTCACCGCAGCACTGCCCGCGCCAAGAGCGACAATCTCGGCATGGCCGCCACCGCCAAAGTGATCCGCGCCCGGTTCATGGGCACTCAAACCCTCGTCGAATTTCAGGCCGACTACAGCTCCACACCACTGAAAGCACTGATTCCGGGGCAGTTCCTCCCGCCGCCGGGCACCAAGTTCTCGCTCTCGCTGCGCCGCGACAAATGCTGGGTTTTTCCAAAAGTTTCGTAAAAGTACGGCTTTAGAGCTAGAATCTGTCTGCTTTGCGTTTGAACCCGGGCCGCGAACCGCTTACCTATGGAAGCAATCTGGGAAAGACCGGGGCACACCCGGCCGGAAACGAATGTCAGGAGGGCATGGATATGCTCAATAACATTGGACCTATGGGCTTTCTTCTCATCGCCGTGGTCGTGCTGGTTCTGTTTGGCCGGGGCAAGGTCGCAGGCTTGATGGGTGAGGTCGGCAAAGGCATCACCAGCTTCAAGCGTGGCATGAAAGAGGGCCAGGAAGAGGACGCCAAGCTCGAAACCGAAGCCGCCACCACCGCGCGCGACGTCACCCCGGAAAAAGACAAGGCCTAAGGGCCTCACTGGCGGGGTCGCTCAGCGATGTTTGACATCGGATTTGCCGAACTGGTGCTCGTCGGCATCGTGGCCCTCATTGTTGTGGGGCCCAAAGACTTGCCGCGCATGTTCCGGACCGTCGGGCAATATGCGGGCAAGGCACGCGGTATGGCGCGCCAGTTTCAGCGCGCGATGGATGATGCCGCCCGCGACAGCGACCTTGATGAGGTGCGCGACATCGGCAAAACCATGAAAGCTGCGATGGACCCGCTCAACAGCGCCACCAACGCCGCCCGCAACTATGCAAACAGCATGGCAAAGGACATCGGTGATATGGATGAGCCCGGCCAAACCCCAGCTCCTCCAAGCCGCGAAGAGCAGGCCCGCGCCGCCAACGAGGCCGCCGCCAACTGGACGCCCCCCACGCCAGAGCCCGCCGCCACGCCTGACCCGGCCCCCGCCCCGGCGCAAGAGCCCGAAGCCGCCGAGCCAAAGGCGCAATAACACCCATGGTACAGTCTGATCCGACCGGCCCCGACGCCTCCATGCCGCTCATCGAGCATTTGGCAGAGTTGCGCACGCGGCTGATCCGCTCCGTTTTGGCCTTCGTCGTGGCCATGGTCGCGTGTTTCACCGTCGCCGAGCCGATCCTGAACTTCCTCGCAGAGCCCATCGCCGATGTCCTGCGCGCCCGCGGCCAAGACCCGCGGCTGATCTTCACCGCCCCGCAAGAGAAGTTCTTCGTCCTGATCCGCATCTCCGTGCTGGCGGGTCTCGCAATCAGCTTCCCGGTGATCGCGCATCAGATGTGGCGCTTCGTGGCCCCCGGCCTCTACCGCGATGAAAAAGCAGCGTTTTTGCCCTTCATCATCGCCTCCCCGCTTTTGTTTTTACTGGGCGCAGCCTTTGCCCATTATATCGTCACGCCGCTGGCGATGAACTTCTTCATCGGCTTTGCAGACATCATCCCGGCCCTCACCACCATGCTCGCAGGTGGTGCCGGAGAGGTTTCAAACCCCGACCAAGAGCTCTCCACCGTGTTCCTCGGCTCGGTGCGCGAAACGCTCGATATCTCGATCAAGTTCATCTTCGCCTTCGGCCTCTGCTTCCAACTCCCGGTCCTGCTCACCCTGATGGGCAAAGCAGGGCTTGTGAGCGCGCGCGGCCTGCGCGACGTGCGTAAATACGCCATCGTCGGTATTCTGGTGCTCGCAGCCCTCGTCACCCCACCGGATGTGATCACCCAGGTGATCCTTTTCGTGGTGGTCTACGGCCTCTACGAAATCTCCATCTGGCTTGTTGCCGGCGTGGACCGCAAGCGCGAGGCGGAGCTGCGCGAGCAAGGCCTCTGGGACGAAGACGTCCACGGCGAAGGTGAGCTAGGCGGTGACCCAAAGGCATGACTGACCCGTTGGAGCGGATCGCGGCGGCGCTGGAGCGCATCGCCCCAGCACCGCTGAGCACCCCAGACCTCGCCGCCGCCGATGCCTTCGTCTGGCACACAGAGCCCGACCGGCTAGAGCCTGTCGCCAACGTCAGCCGCGTGCCCATCGAGCTTTTGATCGGCGTTGACCGCTCTCGCGACACGCTGGTCGAAAACACCCGCCAATTCGCCCGCGGCCTGCCTGCCAACAACGTGCTCCTGTGGGGCGCGCGGGGCATGGGCAAATCCTCTCTGGTAAAATCCGCCCACGCCGTCGCAACCGCCGATGGCCCTCTGAAACTCATAGAGATCCTGCGGGAGGACCTCCCCTCCATCGCCCGCCTGATGAACCACCTGCGCGGCCGGTCCGAGCGCGCGCTCCTCTTTTGCGACGACCTCTCCTTCGACCAGGACGACAGCCACTACAAATCACTCAAGGCGGTGCTTGACGGTGGCATCGAGGGGCGGCCAGAAAATGTGCTGTTCTACGCCACCTCCAACCGCCGCCACCTGATGCCCCGCGACATGATCGAGAACGAACGCTCCTCCGCGATCAACCCGTCAGAGGCGGTGGAAGAGAAGGTCTCGCTCTCCGACAGGTTTGGCCTCTGGCTCGGCTTCCACCCCTGCGGGCAAGATGAATACCTGACGATGATCCGGGGCTATTGCAACCATTTCGGCATCGAGATCGATGACGACACCCTGCACGCCGAAGCGGTGGAGTGGACGCGCACCCGTGGCGCCCGCTCAGGCCGCGTCGCTTGGCAATTTGTCACCGATCTGGCTGGCCGAAAGGGCGTGGCCCTGCGCTAAACGGCGCTAGAGAAACGGCGCCGGGTCCACCGGGCTCATGTTCCGCAACACCTGAAACTGCACGCTCGGCTGATCCGCCTGCGCGACCGTCCCAATCGTCTGCCCCCGCGCCACCTGATCGCCCCGCGCGACACGCACATCGCCCAAGCGCGCATAGGCGGTCACCAGATCATTGGGGTGGCGGATCATGACGATATTGTCGAAATCCCCCACCGAGCGCGCGACATAGACCACTTGCCCCGTGTCCGCCGCCCGCACATCCGTGCCCGCAGGCGCGCTGAAATCGATCCCATCGTTGCGCGCAGACCCCAAAGAGCTGGAAAATGGCCGCAACACCGGCCCCGTCACCGGGGCAACAAAGAGTGCTGTGTCTTCGGCAACATCCGACAGCGCCAGGGGAGCCGGTGTCTCCACGTTTGAGATGTTTTCAGGCAGCGGGTCATCCGCACTCGGAGGCTCTGAGACCACCGTCTCGCGCGGCGCTACCGCGACCTCAGCAGGCGCGGGCGTGGGCTCCGTCACGGGTGCTGGCAACGGCACCGCGACGGGCGCGGGCGGCACCACCGGTGTGACCACGGGCACAGACGCAACGAGCTCCTCAGCTGGCGCGGGCGTGGCCGCTTCTGCCTCAGTGACCAGCGGGTCTGCCACAGGCTCAACCGCTGTCGCCGGAGCAGCAACCACCGGCGCAGCAGGCGTCAGCACAGGCTCGGCCACGGGCGCAGCAGCCGGTGCAGGCGTGGCAAAGGTGGGCGCGGGCGCATCCGCGCCATCCACACCCACTGCGATTGGGATGAACAGCAGATCGCCGGGCTCAACCGAGAGGTTTGCCCCCATCCCGTTCCACGCTGTGATTGACGTCACGCTCACCCCATAGAGCCTCGAAATGGTAAACACACTCTCCCCCGGCCCCACCGAATGGCGCACCGGAGAGATCCCGTTCCGCGCCACCGAAGGATCGGTCGATGCGGTCAACGGCACTGCCGAGCCAGTGACAATCGGTGCAGGTGAAATCGTTGTGGGCTGCACAGCAACCGGAGCAGGCGCAGGTGCCGGGGCGGGCGCGGGTTGCGCGCTCCCTGCCGCATTCGCGTTCGCAATCGCCGCAGCGGCAAAGGTCGGGCTCCAGGCCGGGGTGGCACCCTCATTGAGGATCGTCACACCATAGCGCCCAGCATCGGGCATCAGCGCCAAAAGATCACCAGCCTGCGGCGTGTGAGACCGCGGCAGCGCGTTGTATTCTGCCAACAGCGCCGGATCAGCACCGATGCGCGTGGCAATGCTCGTGATGCTATCCCCCTCACGGGCACGCACGACCTGAAACTCCTGATAGGTGATCACGCCACGCGGGTCTTCTTCACCGAGGCGCACGGGGGGCAACACGACCGGCGCGGGCAAAGCCGCCACATCCGGGTTACTGCCCTCAAACACCACCGGTGCGGGCGTCTCCCGATCTGGCGCGGGCACACAACCCACCAGACCAAGGCCCACAAACACTGCAATCCAGACTGCCTGTCGTCTCATCGCTCTGCTCTCTTTCGGGCCTCTGCCGCGTGCTCCCGCGATCTTTGCCCGTTTATCAACCGTCGAAGGTGTCTTCTGCAATTCCTTCGATCAAAGGCACAAATCGCACCTCGCCGAGCTCAACATAGTCCAATCCGACGTCGGTTTTAATCACCTTTATGAGTTGCTGCACCGCATCGGTCTGCCCCACAGGTAAAATCATCGTGCCCCCGGGCTTGAGCTGGTCGAGCAAGAGCGCTGGCGGATCTTCGGCGGCGGCCGTCAACAGGATGCGGTCAAACGGGGCCTGTTCGGGCAGTCCGAGCGTCCCATCGCCCGACACAATCGTCACGTTGTGACAATCCAACCGCTCAAGAATGCCCCGTGCCCGGCGCGCCAGCGGTCTGTGACGCTCGACCGAGTAAATCCGCCGCCCCAGATGCGAGAGGATCGCCGCCTGATAGCCAGACCCCGCCCCAATCTCGAGCACCTTGTCGCGCGGCTGCACATCCAGCGCCTGTGTCATCAGCCCCACCACAGACGGCTGAGAGATCGTCTGTCCGCAAGAGATCGGCAGCGCCGTATCCTCCCAGGCGCGGGCCTGAAAGATGTTGTCGAGAAAGGCGTCGCGCGGCGTCGCCTCCATCGCATCGAGCACCCGCGCATCCCGCACCCCCGCCGAGCGCAGCTCAAAAATGAAGCGCATCTTTTGCTCAGCGAGCGGGGTCGGGTCCATTGGTCAACCTTCGTCGAGGGGTTGGCTGAGCGTCTGCACCAAGTCGCCCGCCGTCAAGTCCGCGCGCAGCGGCGTGACGGTGATATACCCTTCCGAGGCCTCGCGCGCATCCGTTCCGGGCGCAGAGGTCGGGTTCCCCCGCCCATGGCTCACCCAGAGATACTTGCGCATGTTCGGCGCGACCTGCGCCTCGACCGAAAACGGCGAGCCACCGCGCTCCCCCTGCCGAGTAACGCGGATGCCCTTGACCTCATCGCCCCAAACGGGCGGGAAGTTAATGTTGTAGAACACGCCGTAGCGCCCGTCCTGCTCCCACGGAGCGGTCTCGAGCAGACGCCGCATCACCCGCGCGCCATGGGCTTTTGCGGCGTTAAAGATGTCACCCTTCTGGTAGAGCTCCGGCGAGTAGTACTGAGACATCCCCACAGCGCGCATCTTGTGCAGTGCTCCTTCCATCGCAGCACCGAGCGTGCCGGAATAGAGCGTGTCTTCGGCCACGTTGTGGCCCTTGTTGACGCCCGAGAGGATGAGGTCGGGCGGGGTGTCCTTCATCACCTCAAACAGCCCCGCCATCACGCAATCCGCCGGAGAGCCCTCAACAGCAAACCTGTTCGGCCCCATCTGCTCCAGCCGCATCGGTCGCACATACGAAATACAATGCCCCACGCCCGACTGCTCAAAGGCCGGCGCAACGGTGACGACCTCTCCGTCTGGGCCCGCAAGCTCAGTCGCAATCCCCTCCATCACCTCAAGGCCGGGGGCCGTGATACCGTCGTCATTGGTGATGAGAATACGCATGCCAGTCCCTCGTGTTTGGGGCGGTTTACGGGGGGAGAGGGGGTGTGTCGAGGCTCTGGTCAGCAAAGGCGCTGCGATTAGGCCGCGCCCTTCCTTGGGAGGGCTTTCGGAACCCGCGAGCAACGCAGTTTATCGCTCAAGCTCCACAGAACCTCTGAGAGACGCAAGACGGCGCGAAACGCCCTTCCACCCGGAAGGAAGGGCGTGGCCGGATGCTGGGCGCATCCGACCGCATTGCGTCTGCGTCGCTCTCCGCCTACATCCCCCCCATGCTCGACCGCGCCCATAATTCCGCCCCGCTGCCGCCCGAAGTGGCCCGCCGCAGGACCTTTGCCATCATCTCGCACCCCGATGCGGGCAAGACGACGCTGACCGAGAAGTTTCTGCTGTTCGGCGGCGCGATCCAAATGGCCGGTCAGGTGCGCGCCAAGGGGGAGGCGCGGCGCACGCGCTCGGACTTCATGCAGATGGAGAAGGATCGCGGCATCTCTGTCTCGGCCTCTGCGATGTCGTTTGAGTTCGACAAATACTGGTTCAATCTGGTCGACACACCCGGCCACAGCGACTTCTCCGAAGACACCTACCGCACCCTCACCGCCGTCGATGCCGCCGTGATGGTGATCGACGGCGCAAAAGGCGTGGAAAGCCAGACCCGCAAGCTCTTTGAGGTCTGCCGCCTGCGTGATCTGCCGATCCTGACCTTCTGTAACAAGATGGACCGGGAGAGCCGCGAAGTCTTTGATATCATTGATGAGATCCAAGAAAACCTCGCCATTGATGTCACCCCGGCCAGCTGGCCCATCGGCATGGGGCGCGACTTCTTGGGCGCCTATGACATGCTCAACGATCGGCTGGAACTGATGGACCGGGCCGACCGCAATGTGGTTGCTGAAAGCATCTCTATCGACGGGCTCGATGACCCCAAGCTGGCCGAGCACATCCCCGAAGACCTGCTTGAGACCCTGCGCGAAGAGGTCGAGATGGCGCGCGAGCTTCTGCCTGCCTTTGACCGCCAAGCCTTCCTCGATGGTACGCTCACGCCGATCTGGTTTGGCTCCGCGATCAACTCATTTGGCGTGCAAGAGCTGATGCGCGGCATCGGCGATTTCGGGCCAGAGCCGCAGGTCCGCCCCGCGGGCGAGCGGCAAGTCTCTGCCGATGAGAAAAAGGTCTCGGGCTTTGTGTTCAAGGTGCAGGCCAACATGGACCCGAAACACCGCGACCGCGTGGCCTTTGTGCGCCTCTGCTCGGGCCATTTCAAACGCGGGATGAAGCTCACGCATGTGCGCTCTAAAAAGCCCATGGCGATCTCCAACCCGGTGATGTTTCTGGCCAGCGACCGCGAACTGACCGAAGAGGCCTGGGCCGGCGATATCATCGGCATCCCCAACCACGGGCAACTGCGCATCGGCGACGCGCTGACCGAAGGCGAGATGATCCGTTTCACCGGCATCCCGTCCTTCGCGCCCGAATTGCTTCAACAGGTCCGCGCGACCGACCCGATGAAAGCCAAGCACCTCGAAAAAGCTCTGATGCAGTTTGCTGAAGAGGGGGCCGCCAAAGTCTTCAAACCGATGATCGGCTCAGGCCATATCGTCGGCGTGGTGGGCGCGCTGCAGTTTGAGGTGCTGGCGAGCCGCATTGAGCTCGAATACGGCATCCCGGTGCGGTTTGAGCCGAGCCAGTTCACCTCAGCACGCTGGATCGCGGGCCCCAAAGAGCGGCTTGATGCGTTTTCCAACGTCAACAAATCACATATGGCCGCCGATCATGACGGCGACCCGGTGTATCTGACCCGCCTGCAATGGGATATCGACCGCGTCGAGCGGGATGAGCCTGAGCTCTCGCTCACCGCCACCAAAGAGATGCAATCTCTCTAAAAGTTAAGCGCCGGACCCTCCCCCGAGGCTCCGGCGCATGTCCCCCAAGGCTCTGGGTGCCTTCGGCGTCTAATGTGACCATCCTTACAAATCTCGGCGCAAATGTGGCACAGATTGGCCCATTTGATGAGCGTCACCCTTCGCGGGTCTTGCGCAACTTGCGGAACTTGTCCGCCTGATCATTCGAGCGTTTCTTGGGCGCGCGCTTTTCTTTCAGCTTTGCGATGACCATGCGCACGAGCATGAACAAGAGCAAAACCCCCGCCGTACCCAAAGCGATCGCCACAGCGCCCCAAAATGACATGGCCCACTCCAGAATACGCTGAAGGAGCTCTAGATACGGGTCAGGTTCGTGACCCGGGGCATATCGGTGTCCGACGACCTCGTCGAACTCATGTTCTTCTTCCACGTTACACCTTCACGCTTGACCAAGATCGTGAAGGCAGAGGGTCTAGGCCCCCGGCCCAGTCACGGCGTCCCCACGCTCTTTGCGCAGGGCACGAAAGTCTGTCTTCTCTTCTGTTTCAGACGTTTCTGTCCCTATTGTGACCTTGGTGTCTTTTTCTAAAATCCGCTCCATCACGATGCGGCCGATCAAGATGATGGCCAGCAACGTCACCGCAAACATCACCATGAACTGAACGCCCTGAGGCGTTCTCAGCCACGCATCAAAGAGATCGATTTTCTGCCAAATCGTCAACGCTGCTTGCGTTTCACCGTCCATTTTCCCCTCCAAAACCCCTGTGCTGAACAACCATAGGTTGCGCCCTCTCACACAGGAACCGTCAGAGGAGAGTTAGGCACACGCTGGGCCAGAATGTGCCGAAAAAAGGGCGATGCGGGTTTTGCGAGACCGCGCTCACATTAATCGACGAAAGCCTTCTCGATGACGAACTGACCGGGCTTGGAGTTAGAGCCCTCATCCATACCAGCATCTTCGCAGATCTTCTTATGATCTTGCAGCATCGCCATCGACCCGCAGATCATCACACGGTCCGTCTCAGCCGTGAGCGGCGCGCCCGTGGCCTCCGCAAAACGATCATCGCGGAGCCAATCGGTCATGCGGCCCATGTGCTCGCTCTCTTCGCGCGTCGTTGTTGAGATCAGCTTCAGCTTGCCGCCCACCACTTCAGACAACAGCTCATCGCTCTCAATCTCATTGACCAGATGCTTGCCATAATCGAGCTCATGCAGCTCGCGGCAGGTGTGGGTCAGAATCACCTCGTCAAACTTCTCGTAGGTCTCCGGGTCGCGCATCACAGAGGCAAACGGCGCAATCCCTGTGCCGGTCGAGAACATGATCAACCGCTTGCCCGGAATAAGCGCGTCATGCACCAGCGTGCCCACAGGCTTGGCCCGCATCACAATCTCATCGCCCTCTTTGAGATGCTGCAACCGCGAGGTCAGCGGGCCGTCCTCAACCTTGATCGAGTAAAACTCTAACTCTTCCGCCCAATTCGGGCTGGCCACCGAGTAGGCGCGCACGAGGGGCTTATCGTCCACCACAAGGCCGATCATCACAAACTCACCGGAGCGGAACCGCAACGTCGCAGGGCGCTCGCATTTGAAAGAGAACGTCTTGTCGGTCCAGTGGTGAATAGAATTGACCTTAAGAAATGACACACCCTTAAGCGATTTCGGCAACTCCCCAATCGGAGTTGCAGATGAATAGGTGACACGTTCGTTCATGGCTCGTCTCCGGACAGTTGGGTCTGAGCTAAAGGTTTCGGCCATGCCACGAAAGGGGCTGGATCAAATCCGGGACAATTTACTCCGCAAACCGCTCCAACGTTGACTTTTGCGCTGCAATACGCCATCTGCGGCGAACGATGACGCGACGCTATTCGAGCGCGCGTGGCCGCGATGGTAGTGCGGCCCAACCCAAAGCCGCCCCCATTGGCCACCATCACAGGACTCACATGACGACTTTCTCCGATCTCGATCTCGACGAGCGCGTGCTGCGCGCAGTTACCGAAGCCGGATACGAAAAGCCGACCCCCATCCAAGAGCAAGCCATCCCCGAGGCCCTAAAAGGCCGCGATGTGCTGGGGATCGCCCAAACCGGCACCGGCAAGACAGCCTCTTTCACCCTGCCGATGATCACAGCGCTCGCCCAGGGCCGCGCCCGCGCCCGCATGCCCCGCTCGCTGATCCTCTGCCCGACGCGAGAGCTCGCCGCACAAGTGGCCGAGAATTTTGAGACCTACGGCAAGCACCTCAAGCTCACGATGGCGCTCTTGATCGGTGGCGTCTCGTTCAAAGAGCAAGACCTCAAGATTAACCGCGGCGTCGATGTGCTCATCGCAACGCCCGGCCGCCTCCTGGACCATTTCGAGCGCGGCAAACTGCTGCTCACCGGCGTGCAGATCATGGTGGTCGATGAGGCCGACCGCATGCTCGACATGGGCTTTATCCCCGATATCGAGCGCATCTTTGGCCTGCTGCCCTTCACCCGGCAGACACTGTTTTTCTCCGCCACCATGGCGCCCGAGATCACGCGCATCACCGAGACGTTCCTCCACAACCCCGTGCGCGTCGAAGTGGCCCGCCAGGCCACGACGTCAGAGAACATCACTCAAGGTGTCTGCGCGTTCAAACCCTCCCGCCGCGACCGGGCGGACAAGGAAAAGCGCGATCTGCTGCGCGCGCTCATCGCCGCGGAAAGCGAAAAAGAGCTCACCAACGGCATCGTTTTCTGCAACCGCAAGCGCGACGTCGATATCGTCGCCAAGTCGATGAAAACGCACGGCCTCAACGCATCCCCGATCCACGGCGATTTGGACCAGTCCCTGCGGATGAAAACCCTCGACGGGTTCCGCTCCGGCGAGATCACCTTCCTCGTGGCCTCTGATGTGGCCGCGCGTGGCCTCGACATCCCCAACGTCAGCCATGTCTTCAACTACGACGTGCCGATCCACTCCGAGGATTACGTCCACCGCATCGGCCGCACGGGCCGCGCCGGGCGCAAGGGCACCGCGATCATGCTGGCCGCCCCGTCTGACGCAAAATACCTCGCCGCGATCGAGGAACTGGTGAAACTCACCGTGCCCCGCATCGAAAACCCACTGGGCGAGACCGTGGCAGAGGCCGACGCGCCCGCAAGCGAAGAGGACGCGCCCAAGAAACGCAGCCGCTCCCGCGCACGCCGCCGCGACACGACCGAGGTACCCGTCGCCGAGGAGAAGGTCGAAGAGACCCCCGCCCAGCCCGAGGAAAAACCCCGCCGCGAGCGCGGTGGCCGCAACCGTGGCCGCGGGCGCGGTGACGGTGACGGTGGCGGTTCAAGGGTTGTCGGCATGGGCGATCACGTGCCCGCGTTCTTCCTGCGCGAGATCAAGATGCCTGCGCTTCGCCGCACAAAAGCGGACGATGCCGAGGTTGCGCCTGAGGCCGAAGACACGTCCCCCGACACCGGGTCCGAGAGCGAAGCGGCCTAAGGGCCGCTCTCGTTCCGCTCCTCCGGAGCGGGCATATTTAAGGACCATTGAAGCTCTAGGCGTGTAGCTTTCGCGCAATCGCGCGGGCCGCGGCATCCCGCGGATCTGCGAGGCGCGCGGCATACACCTCCCGCGCCACATGCTCGCGCAGGAAATACCCGGTGAGGGCAAGGGCGGCTTCGATATCGCCCCCTTCTGCTGCTACATCCAGGCGCAAAAACGCCGGGAGCGGCAACAGCCGGTCCACCCACTCCCCAGCGCCTGTGCGAGACACGGCGCGCCCGGATTTGGGCGAGACAAACTCCAACCCGTCCGCCGCCCCCGTCACAGCACAGCGCGACAGGTCGAGCCCAAAGCCCAGCTCTTGCAGGAGCATCAGCTCCCACCGGGCGTACCCCTCCATCCAAGCGCCTGAAGGCATCGCATCGAGCACCTCCAGCGTGCGCGCATAAAGCCCCGGCACCGGCGCGCGCTCTGGCAAGGTCTCGCGGATCAGCGCGCAGATGGCCGTGAGCGTCGCCAAGCATGCCCGGTCTGCCATCAAGGCGGCGCGGCTCGTTACCGGCTCCACCCGAAACGTGCCCAGATGATCTTCCAGCCGCGCCTGCCAGGCGAGGGAGAGCGTGGCGCCGGGCTGCAAGACAGGCGCGAGCTTGCGCCCGGCCCCTCCGCGCACGATGCCGGCATGGCGACCCTGCGTTTCGGTAAACACATCGATAATCGCGTTTGCCTCCCCGTGCCTCCGCACGGACAGGAGCAACCCCTCCCCCTCCCAGGTGATCATTCGAGGCCACCTTGGCCGAGGAGCGTGATGCCCTCGCGGCTTTCGATCTCGATGATCCACAGGTCCGGGTCGTACTGCCGGGCGCGGGAAAGCTGCGCATCGACCTCCGCTTCTGGCCCCTCGCACATCACCATCCACACCCGCGCGCCGGTGGCGTCAAAGCTGCGTTGAAAGGCCCGCGCGGTGCCGTCGAGATGGGCGCATTTCACCACCACAGCGCCCGCAACCGCATCACCGCGCGCTGTAATATAGCAGGGGATATGCGCCGCCGAGAGCTGCGCGCGATAGGCATCGACCCACACGCCGGTGGCGAGCCGCACGCTCATTTCGTGTCGGAGAAGTCGAGCCCCATTTCGCTGTAGCGCTCACGCTCCTCCATCCATCCAGGGCGCACTTTGACCTGCAAAAACAGATGCACCTCACGCTCCAGAAACTCACAGAGCTCCTTGCGCGCCGCGAGGCTGACTGCCTTGATCGTCGCGCCACTTTTGCCAAGCACAATGCCCTTATGCCCGTCACGCATCACATAAATCACCTGATCGATGCGGGCGGAGCCGTCTATGCGCTCTTGCCATTGCTCGGTCTCGACGGTCAGCTGATAGGGCAGTTCCTGATGCAGCCGCAGGGTCAGCTTTTCGCGGGTGACTTCGGCGGCAAGGTTGCGCAGCGGCACATCGGCGATCTGATCCTCCGGATAGAGCCACGGCCCCTCCGGCAAATGCGCGCCAAGCCATTCCTTCAGCGCCACCACCCCATGTCCGCGCTCTGCGGAGATCATGAAGGTGTGCTCAAACGGGTAGGCTGCATTCAGCGCCTCGGTCAGTGGCAACAGCTCCTGCGCCTCGACCCGGTCGATCTTGTTGAGTGCGAGCACCACGCGCGGAGGCTTGCGCTCTTTCAAGGCCTCGATAATCGCCTCCACACCGTCGGTCAGCCCGCGATGCGCCTCGACGAGCAGGACGACGATGTCGGCATCAGAGGCACCACCCCAGGCCGCCGCGACCATCGCCCGATCCAGCCCTCGGCGTGGGCGAAACAGACCCGGTGTATCCACCAGCACGATCTGCGCATCCCCCTCCAGCGCCACGCCGCGCACCCGCGCCCGCGTGGTCTGGACCTTATGCGTCACGATAGAGACCTTGGCCCCCACCACCGCATTGGTCAGCGTGGATTTTCCCGCGTTGGGCTCCCCGATTAGGGCCACAAATCCGGCGCGCGTTTCAGCCATTCTCTTTGCCTTTCACTTGCGCCAGCAGCGCCATTGCCGCGCCCTGTTGCGCCGCCCGCTTGGAGCGATCCTTTGCCACCGCCCGCTCTCCGGTCGCAAGCGAGACCTCGACCGTAAATACCGGCGCATGATCGGGGCCGGTGCGCTCCAGATCAACATAGTTCGGCAGGGCAAGGCCCCGCGCCTGCGCATGCTCCTGCAACTCGGTCTTTGCATCGCGGCCCAGATCGGGCGCCTCCGCCAAGCGATCCGCCCAGAGCCGCAGGATCATCGCGCGCGCCGTCTCAAATCCTGCATCGCGGTAGACAGCAGCGATGATCGCCTCCATCGCGTCGCCCAAGAGCGCCATCTTGCGCCGCCCGCCCGAGCGCGCCTCCGCCCGCCCCAAGATCAACGCTGGCCCCACGCCCACCTGTTCTGCAATCGCGGCGCAGGTCTCTTTGCGCACCAGCGCGTTAAGGCGAGGCGCGATATCGCCCTCGCTGGCGGTGCGATCATCTTCTAAAAGAGCCTCGGCGATCACCAGGTTCAGCACCCGATCACCCAAAAACTCCAACCGCTCATTCGCGGGTCGCGCTTTTGTGGCGATAGAGGAATGGGTGAGCGCGCGTTCCAGCAGCTCAGAGGAGGTAAAGCGGTGGCCCAGCGCGTCTGAGAGCGCCGCGCGGTCCTTCGCCCCGCTCAATCGAGCCCCACAAAGAAGCGATCGAGCCGCCATGCCCAAACCGCAAACATCGAAGAGCCACCAGAGGAGAACACCACATGGTTCGCCCGCCCGATGAGGTTCTCATAGGGCACAAACCCAACGCCCCCCGCCCGGCGTGACACGCGGCTGTCGATGGAGTTGTCGCGGTTGTCGCCCATAAAAAAGTACTGCCCCTCAGGCACACGAATGGGCGGCGTGTTGTCAGAGCTGACGGTCGTGGTGTCGAGCATCGTGTAGCTCACACCATTTGGGAGCGTCTCCACAAAGCGGTTCTTAAGGCACTCTGCCCCAATGCTCACCACCCGGTTGCTGCAAGAGGGGCGGCGGCGCTCTGGGCCTTGTGGCTCATTGATCTCGGTGAACACGCCATCCGGATCGCGCGGCACGATCTCTCCGTTCAAAAAGAGCCGCCCATCAACCACCTGCACCTCATCGCCCGGCACCCCGATCAGCCGTTTGATATAATCTGTGCCGTTGGTCGGATGCCGAAACACCACGATATCGCCCCGCTCCGGCTCGCTGCCCAGGATACGCCCCTCGATGAACGGGCACAGCCCCAGCGGGCAAGACACCGCCGAATAGCCATAGGCCATTTTGTTGACGAACAGAAAATCCCCGATCAGCAGGGTGGACTTCATAGAGCCTGAGGGGATGTAGAACGGCTGGAAAAACAGCGTCCGAAAAATCCCCGCCAGCAGCAGTGCGTAGACGACCGTTTTGATCGTCTCGACAATGCCGCCGTCATCCTTCGCTTTTGCCATGGAAACCCCCCAAACGTGCAGGCCGCTTGTCTCTGTTGCCCCTTAGGGTGTCAAGTTGGGCCGCAGCCCGGTCACGCACGCGTGCCACCATTTTCAAGCCAAGCCCGCGTTTGCGGCGACATCAGCGCATCCGCCTTTGCAGCATAGGCCGCAAGCTGCGCATCGCTCAGGTGCCCGGCCCATTTGTTGCTCGTCCCTTCGGCAAAGAAGTCAGGCGTCGCGGTAAACGTTTCACCGGGGTTTGCCCGCGCCCGCTCGCGCATCTTTTCAAAGCCCGCGCCGTCCACAATCGCGCTGAGCATCTCGTCAGACAGCGCCACCCCCAACGCCCCCGCCAACCGCCGCGCCTCACCCAGAGGATCGCGCTTGAGGTCCGCGTAATGCAGCAGCACCACGTTCGGCTGATCCAACCGCGCCCGCACACTCTCAAAATGCCGAGCGATACTCGCGAGCGTCATGTTGTCGGTGCCGTTCTCGGGCGCGTCCTCTTCGAGAAAATGCTCAAACGTCGCCGCAGGATCATCGAGCGGAAACCGCGCCTTGAGGTCCATATGCTCGGCCATCCGCGCCACATGGGTGCGCATCGAGAAATGCGCATCGAGCGGATGCCGGTAGCAGGCGACATAGAACAGCTCATCAGACCACGGCAGCGCCTCCAACGGCGCATGAGATTTCAAACACCGCCGTCCCGGCACGGTCGCCAGCTTCTCCGCGAGCGGAGCCACCTCTCGCAAACTGCAATCTGCCCAGGGCGACAGCCCGTCAAACGTATACCCCGCCCCCGGCGTCGCTGAGAGCATCGCGCTCACCAGAGCCTGCGTCCACGTCGTGCCGGATTTCGGCACCGTCGCCACGATCACATCGCCGGGATGAAAGGCAATTGCCTCCCAATGCGCGGTGCGCGTAAGCGGCCCGTCGATCACCATCTGCGGCAGAGAGACCTGCATCAATGCCGCCGCCGCGCGCTGCCAGGCGGCACGAACTGCACCTCCGCCCCGCCGATGGGCCGCGCCTCGATCAACACGAACGCCTGCGCCCACGGATGGTCATCTGTCAGCGTGACATGGATGATCGCCTCGTGCCCCTCGGGGGTCATGCTTTCGAGCCGGTCCTTGGCCCACCCCGTCACCTGCATTACCGGCTGCCCGGTCCGCAGGTTCGAGACGGCCATATCCTTCCACGCGATACCCATGCGCAGGCCCGTGCCCAGCGCCTTGGAACAAGCCTCTTTCGCCGCCCAGCGTTTGGCATAAGACGCCACCCGCTCCGCGCGATTGTCAGAGCGTTTCTGCTCCACGTCGGTGAAAACCCGGTTCAAGAAGCGGTCGCCAAACCGCTCCATCGTGCGCCCGATACGGTCGATATTTGCGAGGTCTGTGCCAATGCCCAAGATCATGCTCGAGTGATGCCCCAAGCGGCGCGTGGATGCAAAGCGCTTCGCAGCCCTAACTGAGCCGCGCCGTCAGAACCTTGAACGCGGCGAATGAAAACACCGCCGCCAGCGCGCCATCAATCCAGCGCCGCAAGCGAAAATACCCGCGCTGCGCCCCTGGGATCGAGAACACAATCGCAAAGCCCGGAAAGCAAATCGCGCCCAACACCGAACAGACCAAAACCACCTTGATCAAGTCAGCGGCGGATGCCCCCGGCCCCACAAACACCGTAAACAGTGCCCCCCAAAAGAGCACCGCCTTAGGGTTGGTGAAGTGGATCAAGCAGCCCTTCAGATACGCGCCCCGTAGGTCCGCCCGGATTGGCTCTCGCGGCAAATGCTCTCCGGCCCGCAACGCCGAGCGGACCGCTTTAATCGCGAGATAGGCCAAATACCCCGCCCCCACGATCTTGAGCACCAAAAACGCCGGGGCACTCGCCACCAAAAGCGCCAAGGCGGTCGCTCGCCCCTCCGCCATCGCCGTTGCGGCAATCGCGAGGGTCGCGGGCCCCGGGCTCTGGATCGCGACGAGATAGAGGGCGATGAGCGCGCCGAAGTCTGCGCCGCTCAAGCCACCCCCTCGCCAAACGCTTCGTTGCGGGCCTCATCCATCAGCGCCCGCATCCGACGGATCGCTGAGTCGAGCCCCGAGAAGATCGCCTCACCGATCAGGAAATGCCCGATGTTGAGCTCCATCACCTCCGCAAACGCCGCCACCGGCTTGACCGTCTCATAGGTCAGCCCGTGCCCGGCATGCACTTCAAGGCCTAGCGAGCTCGCAAAGGCCGACATCTCGCGCAGCCGCTCAAGCTCGGCATCGCGCGCGGCAAAATCCCCTTCGGTATGGGCATCGCAATAGGCCCCCGTGTGCAGCTCGATCACCGGCGCGCCGATGCGGGCAGCCGCCTCGATCTGGCGCTTATCTGCGGCGATAAAGATCGAGACCCGGCACCCCGCCTCCGCCAAAGGCGCGATAAAATGCGCCAGACGGTTTTCCTCCCGCGCGACCTCAAGCCCGCCCTCGGTCGTGCGCTCCTCGCGCCGCTCTGGAACAATACAAACCGCGTGGGGCTTATGCCGCAGCGCAATCGCCTGCATCTCATCCGTCGCCGCCATCTCGAAGTTCAGCGGCAGGCTCAGCGCATCCATCAGCGCCTCGATATCGGGGTCGGTGATGTGGCGGCGATCCTCGCGCAGATGCGCCGTGATCCCATCCGCACCCGCTGCCTCTGCCAGCTTTGCCGCGCGCACCGGGTCCGGATACGCCCCGCCCCGTGCATTGCGCACAGTTGCCACGTGATCGATATTCACCCCAAGCCGCAGTCGTCCCAAAGGCTTATGCATCGCGGTTCTCCTTCACTGAGCCCCGCGACATAGCGCAGTCCGCGCAAAAGTTCAGCCCTGTTGCTGGGGGGCGCTGGCAAGTTTTTCACGCCGCGCACGCCGCAACTCAAACCGGCGCTTGCGGCGTTTTTGATAGGCATCCACCAGCGGCACCCCAATCGCGTAAATCGTGACCCCCGCGATCAGGCCAGGAATGATCCCACCGAGGAAATAGGGCACGAAAAGATCAAAGAAAAAGTCCGACAGCAGCGCATAGGGCGCTTCAACTTCCGCAAAAATGCTCTTTGCCGCCTGCCAGGCCCCCAAAAACGCCTTCGCAAAGGCAATCGCGATCACCTCAAACTCCGTGCCCTCCGTGGCACTCCCCAACCCCAGCACCGTCCGGCCAAACCACAGCGAGATGCCGGCGATGATCGGAAAGGTCAGCGGGTTGCCAAAAAAGGTGCCGATCAGCGAGGCAAGCACATTGCCGCGCACAATCCAGGCCACCAAGGCCGCATAGATGAAGTGGAACCCAAACATCGGGCTGAACGAGACAAACACGCCGCTCGCCAGCCCCAAAGCGATCTTGTGCGGGCTATCGGGCAAGCGCCGCAGCCGGTGCCCCAGATAGCCCAGCGCGCGCATAATCCCGTTGCGAGGATAGATGAACTCACGGGCTTTTTGCAGAATTGTCAGGGGTCTACGGCGTTTGAACACGCGGATTTTACTCCTGGCTTTCTGCAGCCTCCGCCTGTTTGGCACCCTGCAGTCGTTTCACCGACGCCACGGCAGGGTCGGTTTCGATATTGGTCTGTATCCGCAGCAAATGCGGCAACCCGGTGACCTCTAGATCAAACCGGATCGAGTAGAAATCTGGCTTTCGGTCGCGGATTCCAAGGTCAGAGATGTTCGCGCCGCCTTCACCAATTTGTGTGCAGATCCGCCCCAACACGCCCGCGTCATTCGCCAGCGTCACCGCCAGCCGCGCATCATAACGGCCCTCTTCGGCCCCCTCGACCCATTTGAGATCGACCCAAACCTCTGGCTCATCTTCAAACCGCATCAGGCTCGGGCAGTCGATGGCATGCACCGAAACCCCGCTCCCCCGCTGCTTGATGCCCACAATCCGCTCCCCGGGCAGCGGCATGCAGCATTTTGCGGGGCGGGCGGACTGCCCAGGCTCCAGACCAATCACCCCGGTCTTGCGCAGCACCGGGCTGTGCTTCGGTGCACCCTCAACGGAGGGATAGAGCAACTCCACCGCATCCTCCGCCGACAGCTCAGCCGCCCCGATCCGCTGCAACAGCTCCTCGGTACTGCCGCCAAACATTCGTTTTGCCGCAGAGTTCAGCGCCTTATCGGTGAGCGTGTGCCCGGCCCGCTCGAACGAGACGCGCGCAAACTCGCGCCCCAGCCTGATCTGGCTCGCCCGCTGCTCCTCGCGCACCGCCCGGCGGATCGCCGCTTTGGCCTTTCCGGTGACGACATGCGCCTCCCAGGTGATTGCGGGCTTTTGCCCCGGCGCGGTTATGATCACCACCGACTGCCCGTTACGCAGCTTGGTAAAGAGCGGCACCCGCTTGCCATCAACCTTGGCGCCCACACAGCTGTCGCCCAGCTCTGTATGGATCGCATAGGCAAAATCAATCGGGGTCGCATTCTTCGGCAGCCGCACCACCCGGCCCTTAGGCGTGAAGCAAAACACCTGGTCCGAGAACATCTCAAGCTTCACATGCTCCAGAAAATCCTCTGGATTGTCTGCCTCAACAAGCCGCGTTTGCAGGCCAGAGAGCCAAGACACCGGGTCTGCGGTAAACCGGTTCTGCAACCGCACGCCATCGCGGTAAGACCAATGCGCCGCGACGCCAGACTCCGCCACCTCATGCATCTCAGCAGTGCGAATCTGCACCTCCACCCGCCGCGCACGCCGACCCGAGACCGTGGTCTGGATCGAGCGATAGCCGTTGGCCTTGGGGTTAGAGATATAGTCCTTAAACCGCCCCGGCACCGCCGCCCACCGCCGGTGGATCGCACCCAGGGCGGTATAGCAGTCCTCTTCGCTCGCGGTGATGATCCGAAAGCCGAAAATATCAGAGAGGCGGTGAAACACCTCGTCCTTTTCCTGCAACTTGCGCCAGATCGAATAGGGCCGCTTCTCGCGCCCCGTCACCAACGCATCGATCCCGGCATCCGCGAGCACCGCTTTGATGTCTTCGCCGATCTCTGGGATCACATCCTCGGTCTCTTTGCGCAGCGTCACATACTGGCGCAGGATCGCTTCGCGCGCCTCGGGCTCCAGCACCTTAAACGACAGATCTTCCAGCTCATCCCGGATCGCCTGCATCCCCATGCGCCCAGCCAGCGGCGCATAGATGTCCATCGTTTCAGAGGCCTTTTTGCGCTGCTTTTCAGGCTTCATATGCCGGATGGTGCGCATATTGTGCAGCCGGTCTGCGAGCTTGACGAGCAGCACGCGAATGTCCTCGGACATCGCCAAAAACAGCTTGCGGAAATCTTCGGCCTGACGGCTCTCGGTGGAGGCGAGTTGCAGCTTTGTCAGCTTGGTTACACCCTGCACGAGATAGGCAATCTCGGCCCCAAACACCTCCGTCACCTCATCCAGCGTAGAGGAGGTATCCTCGACCGTGTCGTGCAAAAGGGCTGTGATGATCGAGGCATCATCGAGGCGCTGGTCGGCCAGAAACTCCGCCACCGCCAAAGGATGCGTGAAATACGGCTCGCCTGAGCGCCGCTCCTGCCCGTCATGCGCTGCCTGCGCATAGGCATAGGCCCGCATGATCAGTTCAGCGTTCGTTCCAGGATTGTAAGCGCGAATTTTTTCGGCCAGCGCCGCAGCGGTGGGTGTAATGGCAGGGACAGACCCCGCAGAACCGCGCCCGCCGTCGGGCATTGCCTTTTACGCCGGGTCTTGCGCCTCAAGGAGAGCTTTCAGAAGCGCCTCTTCAGACATGTCGTCCTCAGGTGCATCCGGCGACTCGCCCATCAGCGCAGGCATACGGTCATCTTCCGGCTCATCGACCTCAATCTGGGTCTGCTGCGCCTCGATGGTCGCTTCGGTGAGTTGATCCACGGTGAGCGTCTCGTCGGCGATTTCGCGCAGCGCAATCACCGGGTCCTTGTCATTGTCGCGGTCCACGGTCAGCGGCGCGCCGGTCGACAGCTCCCGCGCCCGGTGTGCGGCGAGCATCACCAGATCAAAGCGGTTCGGAACCTTATCAACGCAATCTTCAACGGTAACGCGAGCCATAACAGTCTCCGGTCTGGGGTAATGACGGGCAGGCCCTGCAGATAACGCGCAGACACACGCTTTGCAAGCGCATGCGCATTAAACCGTCGCCAAGGGCCGCACCGCATCAAGCGCTGCATCAGTGAAGTTCGCAAGCATCTCGGGCGCCGTCTGCCCCAACAGCGGATGCCGCCACTCGGGGCGGATTTCAGCGAGGGGCACCAGCACAAACGCCCGGTCCTGCATAAACGGATGCGGCAGCACCAAACCGGTGGGCTGCGCGGCCACCGCCGCCTCCATCGGGAGCGAGCGCCACGCCTCTTGCGTGTCTGCATCCGGGGCGACCTGCTCTCCCACCGCAATCAAATCGAGATCCAGCGACCGCGGCCCCCAGCGCTTGCGTTTATTTGGCTCCGCCCGCCCGGCCTCATCTTCAACCGCATGCAGCACCGCAAGCAACTCCGCCGGAGCGAGCGAGGACCGCACCGCAATCACCTGATTGGCATAGTCGGGGCCAGATCCTCCCGGGAACGCCGGCGTCCGGTAAATTTGGCTTTCGTCGATCAGCGCAACACCCCGCGCTTTTAACCGCTTAACCGCCCAAGCCAAGGTCTCAGCCGGTTGGCCATAGTCCGAAGGCAGATTCGCCCCCAGTGCAACAAGTGCTTCCATCTTATCCCCGTCACCGCCTTGCGGCTGGGCCGTCGCACCGTATGTAGAAGGAGAGATGGCTGGCAGCGTCTGGCTGTCGTCGTTTTTTAGAACTTTATACAGAAACGGATATTCATCAATGTTTTATCGCGACGAAAAACTCGCACTCTTCATCGACGGCGCAAATTTCTATGGGGCGGTAAAGGCGCTCGGCTGGGACCTCGACTATAAGCTCCTGCGCGCCGAATTCATGCGCCGCGGCAAGCTCTTGCGCGCCTCTTACTACACCACGCTGATCGAGGGGGAGGATTTCTCCCCGGTTAAACCGCTCGTCGATTGGCTCGACTACAATGGCTTCACCATGGTCACCAAGACGGTGAAAGAGTTTACAGACTCCAACGGTCGCCGCCGGGTGAAAGGCTCGATGGACGTGGACCTCGCCGTCGATGCCATGGCCGCCGCCGAGCATGTCGATCACATCGTGCTCTTTACGGGGGATGGAGACTTCGTGCCCCTCGTCCAGGGCCTGCAACGCAAAGGCGTGCGTGTCTCCGTCTGCTCCACGATCCGCAGCCAACCGCCCATGGTCTCTGACGATTTGCGCCGCGCCGCGGACAACTTCATCGAGCTTGATGAGTTGAAAGACACCGTGGGCCGCCCGGGCCGCGACCGGGACGATCAGTCTTAAATGACACTCCGAGCGTGTAAATTGGCCTCACACCCCGCAGTGTCAGGCTGGACGGACGCCCCCGAACCCCCTATTTTCGGCCCATAAACGAGAGCCGACGCCACATGACCACGCCCAAGCCACCGCTCACCCTGTACCTCGCAGCCCCCCGCGGGTTTTGCGCTGGCGTGGACCGCGCCATCAAGATCGTCGAAATGGCGTTGGAGAAATGGGGCGCCCCCGTCTACGTCCGCCACGAAATCGTCCACAACAAATTCGTGGTCGATAGCCTGCGTGACCAGGGTGCCGTGTTTGTCGAGGAGCTCGACGAGTGCCCGGTTGACCGCCCCGTGATCTTTTCCGCACACGGCGTGCCCAAATCCGTTCCCGCCGCCGCTGAGGCGCGCAACATGATCTATGTGGATGCCACCTGCCCCCTCGTCAGCAAGGTGCATATCGAGGCGGACCGCCACCACAAGAAGGGCCTCCAGATGGTCATGATCGGCCACGAGGGCCATCCAGAGACCATCGGCACCATGGGCCAGCTCCCCGAGGGCGAAGTGCTTTTGGTCGAGACCGTGGAAGACGTCGCCAAAATCACCCCGCGCGACCCCGATCAACTCGCCTTCATCACCCAGACCACCCTCTCGGTCGATGACACCATCGATATCGTCGCCGCTCTGAAAGCGCGGTTCCCCAACATCATCGGCCCCCATAAAGAAGACATTTGCTACGCCACCACGAACCGCCAAGAAGCGGTAAAGGCGGTCGCCGGCAAGATCGACGCGTTGCTTGTGATCGGCGCGCCCAACTCCTCCAACTCCAAGCGGCTGGTCGAGGTCGGCTCGAAAGAGGGCTGCCAGTATTCCCAGCTCGTACAACGCGCGAGCGAGATCGACTGGCGCGCGCTTGAGGGCATCAAAACCGTCGGCATCACCGCAGGCGCCTCCGCGCCTGAGCTCTTGGTCAATGAGGTCGTCGATGCCTTCAAAGCGCGCTACGAAACAACCGTTGAGAAGGTCGTCACGGCAGAAGAGAATGTCGAATTCAAAGTCCCCCGCATCCTCCGC
Organism: Pseudomonadota bacterium; assembly: GCA_038526735.1. Taxonomy (GTDB): domain Bacteria; phylum Pseudomonadota; class Alphaproteobacteria; order Rhodobacterales; family Rhodobacteraceae; genus Rubricella. The sequence continues at coordinate 33,792 of JBCBGM010000024.1, forward strand.
CAGAAGGTCGCGGCGGAGTGAGCCTTGAGTTCCTGATCACCGCCCTCATCGTCTGCCTCGTACCGGGAACAGGGGTGCTCTATACCCTCTCGGTCGCCCTCACCCGCTCCCGCATGGCGATGGTCGCAGCCGTCGTCGGCTGCACGCTCGGGATCGTCCCCCATCTGCTCGCCGCCATCCTCGGCCTCGCCGCGATCCTGCACGCCAGCGCCCTCGCCTTTGAGATCGTGAAATACGCCGGCGTTGCGTTTCTACTCTACCTCGCCTGGCAAACCCTCAAAGAGCGCGGCGCGCTTGAGGTGGGCACCACCGACGTGCGCGGCTTTACCGCTATCGCGGTGCGCGGCACGCTTCTGAATGTGCTCAACCCCAAACTCTCGATCTTCTTTCTCGCGTTCCTGCCCCAGTTCATCTCCACCAACAGCGCCAACCCGACTTTAGAGATGCTGGGCCTTGGCGCCGTCTTCATGGCGCTCACAGCACTCGTGTTTCTGATCTACGGCATCTCGGCGGGGCTGATGCGAGACCGCGTGCTGTCCTCCCCGCGCCTGCTCGCTTGGGTCCGCGGCGGCATGGCCGCAGCCTTTACAGCGCTTGCTGGGCGGCTGGCCCTGGAACGCGCCTAGGGCCGCACGGCCGGCCCCGTCCCGGACGCGATCCGGGACTTTGAAGAGCAACGCGAAACGAAGCGCGCGCCAGACCGAGGTGTGGCGCAACTGCGCTCTGAACAACCCACTTTATCCCCACCAAACCGCACACCCTCTGAACCCCAACCGGCATCCTCCAATGCGCCAGACCTGCCGGTCGGTCTGGCGCGCGCGGCGGCGCTGCGCGCCTTGATCCGCGCGAGGCCCCTTCAAACCACCGAGGCCCCGGATCAAGTCCGGGGCGTTCATTCCCCGTCCCGGCCTTGAGCCGGGACCTCGCTGAACAACGCACAAAACAGCGCGCGCCAGACTGAGGTTTGGCGCAACAGCGCTCTGAACAACCCACTTTATCCCTGCAAACACGCACTCCCCCTGAACCCCAACCGGTACCCTCCAAATTCGCCAGACCTGGCGGTCGGTCTGGCGCGCGCGGCGGCGCTGCGCGCCTTGATTCCGCGCGAGGCCCCTTCAAACCACCGAGGCCCCGGATCAAGTCCGGGGCGTTCATTGCCCGTCCCGGCCTCAAGCCGGGACCTCGCAAAACAACGCCGAAGACAGCCACCCCTACCGCCGCACCGCCACCAACGCCGCCAGCACAAACCCAACCAGAATCAGCCCAGCCCCAACCACCGTCCCCGGCATCGCCCATTTCACCTCGAACGCTCCATAGGCGTAGAGCGCGCCGCAAAACACCGCCGTCCCGAGCCCCAGCGGCAACACCACAAACCACCGCGCCAGCCCCACCGCAAACACCGCGATCAGGCTCAACCCGAGCGCCACATGCACCTGCGCGGCAAGCTCCCAGCCCCGCGCGCGGCTCTCTGCCAGCTCTGCCCCGCGCAACGCATCCGCCAGCGCATGCTCGCCCAGCGCCAGTGAGAGCACGGCGACCCCGAGGTTGAGTATCATCGCTGCCAGCATCGCTCCCTCCACGTTATGACCCAGCCCGTCAGACCCGCGCGAAAACGCTTTCCCTCGGCCATGGCTGCGCTACAAGTTGCGCATGTTTGCACCCGTTCCAAGAGCCGCCGCGATCTTAGGCGCTGCCGGATTGATCCCGTTCGTCATCGGGGCCGCCCTGCTGCTAACCACCCCCGGCACCATCCCAACGCTGGCCCTCGCCCCCTCCCAACCGCAAGGCGGAGAGTTCCTGCTGATCCGCTACGGCACGATCATCCTGTGCTTTATGGCGGGCTGCCAATGGGGCTTTCTCGCCCGCCCGGGCCGCACGCCCAACGCGACCGAGCTCGTCATCAGCGTGCTCCCGGCGATCTGGGCCACATACGTGCTCGCCCTCGCCGAAACCTCCGCCGACCAACTCTTGGGCCTGATCATCGGCTTTCTGCTGCTCATCCCGGCGGATTACACCTTCCAGGTCCGCGAAATTGCGCCGAACTGGTGGCTGACCCTGCGCCTCCCGCTCACATTGGTCGTGGTGATCTGCCTCTCCATCGGCGCGTTCTGATGAGCATCACCGGGGGCTGCCAGTGCGGCGCAGTGCGCTACACGGCGGGCGAGATTCTCGGCACCGCCCGCTGCCATTGCACCGATTGCCAAAAGCAATCGGCCTCCGCCTTTGGCCTCTCGGTCTATGTCCCGACCGAAGGGTTTGAGATCACCGGCCCCACCACCCGATATGAAAGCACCGCCGACAGCGGCAAAACCGTCGCCCGCGTCTTTTGCACCCGCTGCGGCGTACGCATCGCCCATCTCAAACTGCCCGAAAACGAAGCGGACTACATCTCCCTCAAAGGCGGGACCCTTGATGATGTTGCACTAGCCACCCCCGCCGTCGAAATCTGGACCAAGTCTAAGCTCCCCTGGATCGCCCTCATCGACGACATCCCCCACTTCCAGGAGCAGCCCCCCAGCTTCGAGCATGTCACCGCCGCCTTTCACGCCCAACGCACCCGTGCTGTCTATGACGCCCGCGCGGATTTCTACCACGACAACTACTCCCGCTATGAGCCTGACGCCGACCTCAGCGCCTTCATGGCGCGGGTGCCCGAGGGGGGCAAAGTGCTCGATCTTGGGGCGGGCCCCGGCAACTCCGCCGCGATGTTTGCCGCCGCCGGCTTCATCGCCCATGCCACCGATGCCAGCGCCGAGATGGTGCGCATCGCGCAAACCCAAACCGGCGTCACCGCCTGGCAATCCACCTATGCCGAGTTACACGCCGTCGCCGAGTATGACGCGATCTGGGCCAATTTCGCGCTCCTGCACGCCCCCCGCGCAGAGATGCCCGCGCATCTTTCTCGCATTCACCGCGCCCTCAAACCTCAAGGCCTGCTGCATCTGGGCATGAAGGTCGGAGAGGGCGAGGGCCCCGACAGCCTCGGCCGCTTCTACTGCTACTATCAGCCCGAAGAGTTGCAGGCCCTCCTCGACACCGCAGGCTTCACCCTCGTCGCCCGCCGCGATGGGCAGATGGACGGAATGGTCGATGCCGCCGAACCCTTTGTGATCTTAACCGCCCATGCCTGAGCTTTTCGCCTTCACCGACGGAGCCTGCTCCGGCAACCCAGGCCCGGGCGGTTGGGGGGTCGTCTTGCAGGCCCGCGAGGGCGATGCGGTGGTCAAAGAGCGCGAGCTTTCCGGCGGCGCCCCCGACACCACCAACAACCGGATGGAGCTGATGGCCGCCATCTCTGCCCTCGAAACCTTAGAGCGGCCCAGCACCGTCACCCTCGTGACCGACAGCGTCTATGTGATGGACGGGCTCACCAAGTGGATTCACGGGTGGAAGCGCAACGGTTGGAAAACCGCCGCCAAAAAGCCGGTGAAAAACGCCGAACTCTGGCAACGCCTCGACGCCGCCCAAACCCGGCATCAGGTGAAATGGGAATGGGTCAAAGGCCACGCAGGCCACCCCGAAAACGAGCGCGCAGACGCCCTCGCCCGCGCGGCGTTCAAGCCTTTTAAACGCTGACGAATCCTCAAAATCATAGATTAGGCTGACGAGCCCCAGATCATGTTGCACGACCCGCGGCTCCGGCAAGTCTCCGGCCACCAGCCCTCTCGGAAACACTAGAATGCCCTCCCCCAACAGCACCGGAACGATCGAGAGCGAGAGGCGGCGGATCAGCCCCCGCGCGAACAGCTCCGCCTGCAGCGCACATCCGCCCACGACCCACACATCCTGCGGCAGGTCGGGCAACCGCGCAATCAGCGCATCGAGCGACGCGACGGTCTCTGCATTGCCCCGCACCTCGGTCAACGGCGATGAGGTCAGCACCAACGTAGGGCGCTCGCGATAGAGCCAAACCTCTGACATCCCTAGAATATCATCATAGGTCCGCCGCCCCATCACCACGCTGCCAATGCCCGCAAAGAAGCTCTCAAACCCGAAATCGACGGTGTTGTAGCGATCCAGAAACGCGACGGAGCCGTCTTTATCAGCGGCATATCCATCCAGGCTCATCGCCATCAACCCTTGCAGCATCGCACCTCTCCAAGTAAACGAATTTCAATTCGTTAAAGAGCTAACAGATGCCCCGGCCCCGCACCATCCCCGACGCACAGATCTTTGCCGCCGTCATCGACCTCATTCGCGAGGGCGGCGCCTCTGCGGTCACGTTCAAAGACGTGCAAAAACGCGCCGGCCTCGCCCCCGCCTCCCTCGTGCAGCGGTACGGCAGCCGCGACGGGATGATCGATGCGGCGCTGGGTGCGGCTTTCACTGCTCTCGAAGAGGCCACGCAAAAGACCATCACCGCCGCGCCAAACACCCGCGACGGCGCCCGCAAAATCCTCTTTGACCTCTCTGAGGGTCACGGCGGGCCCGGCGACCTCGCCGTGCTCCACCTCGACTTCACGCGCCCGCCCCTGCACGCCCGGATCAGCGCCTGGCGCGCGACGATAGAGGCCGCGCTGGCCGAGCGCCTTGGCAGCGAGCACGAGGCGGCTCGGGTGTTCACCCAATGGCAAGGGGTGCTGCTTTGGTCAGAAATCCCGTCGCGCACCCCTGTGCGGGAGCTGTTGGCGGCGCTTGTTTCGGATTAAAGTCGCCGGGCTCCAATTAGTACGATATCGCACTATTTAGGTTAATTTCCTTTACCTCTCCCTGCAAAAATGCAGGACATAAGCGTTTGTTAACCGGATATCCCTGCATTTCTGCAAGACGCGCCTACCGCCGCGTCCGCCGCCGACGAGCGGAACTTGACCCGCCCGAGCGCCCTCCACCCACGGGGCGATATCGTGTTGGCAGCAGGATCAATGCTCCGACCGCAGAGACGACAGCGTTAATGCCGGGGCTCGAAAACCCGATCCGAAACATCGTTGAGAACACGAAAAACAGGAACGCACCGCCCACTGCGACCATGATCGACGGCAGAAAGCCGTTCTGAGTAAATCCAAGCCTTTCAGAGGCATAGCCGATGATGCCAGCGATCACCAAGGTCATCAGCAGGTAGAACATCCAAAACATGTCAGTCTCCGAACTTGGTGCCAGCGCGCCATCCGCGTGCGTTAACATATGGTCCCGCATCCTGCGCTTTTCCACCAGCAGGCTGCAAGCGCATCAGCTCAACCGCCCCCTCTCCGCAAGCAACGGTCGTGCTGTCGAGCAAAACCCCAGCCTCGCCCTCCCCTTGCGCCAAACGAGAGCCCAAAACCTTGATCCGGTCGCCATCCACAACCGTCCAAGCCCCTGGAAAGGTTGATAAACCTCGGATCTGCCGGTCGATCTCGATGGCAGGTTTAGACCAGTCAATCGCCGCTTCTGTCTTGTCGATCTTATGGGCATAGGTCGCGCCCTCCTCCGGTTGCGGAAGAGGCGTTAAGTCGTTGATATTACTCAACGTCTCCACCACCAACCGCGCACCCAGGGCCGACAATCGGTCATGCACCTGCGCAGTCGTCTCCTCCGCCCCAATCGCCACCGCCTCCCGCAGCAAAACCGGCCCTGTATCCAACCCGGCCTCCATCTGCATGATACAAACCCCCGTCTCCGCATCCCCTGCCATGATCGCCCGATGGATCGGCGCCGCCCCCCGCCAGCGGGGCAACAGGGAGGCGTGGATGTTGAGGCAGCCGCGATTTGGTGCGTCGAGCACGGCTTGCGGGAGGATCAGGCCGTAGGCCACGACGACACCGATTTCAGCACCCAAATCGGCCAGTTCCGCCTGCGCCTCCGAGCTTTTGAGGCTGACCGGGTGGCGCACCGGCAGGCCCAGCTCCTCTGCCTTCGCCTGCACCGCAGAGGCGCGGAGTTTTTGCCCGCGCCCGGCCTTGCGGGGCGGTTGAGTATAGACGGCAACCACGTCGTGCGCAGCGGCCACGGCCTCCAGCGCCGGAACCGAAAAATCGGGCGTGCCCATGAAGACCACTTTCATCGTAATACCCTCATTTTGCGCGATTTTTCCAAAAGGCGACGGCGCTTGGCATCGGGTAAACGGTGCACGAAAAGCCGCCCCTCCAGATGGTCGATTTGGTGTTGGACGGAGGTGGACCAAAGGTCCTCAAAAGCCCGCTCGGCCACCTCTCCGTCCGCATCGAGATAGCGGACCGTCACCCGCCGCGGCCGCGCCAATTCAGCAGAAACGCCGGGCAAACACGGGCTCGCCTCGGTGTGCGGGAAGGTATCGGTGCTCGCTGCGATGATCACCGGATTTGCGAGGCGAACTGGCGCACGACCGACCGTTGAACAATCCACCACAGCCAGCCTCAACCCCACCCCGATCTGCGGGGCACCCAGCCCCACGCCAGGCATCGCGTACATCGTGTCGAGCATGTCGTCCCAATGCGCACGCACGGCATCGGTGACCTCAGCGACAGGCTCTGCCACGGTGCGCAGGCGTTTGTCGGGCCAGTGCAGGATGGGGCGGACCGCCACGCTATCCGGCCTTTTTCGCCTTTAGTTTCTTGACCTTATTCACGATCATCGCGCGCTTCACCGCGCCCAGATGATCGATGAAGAGCTTGCCGTTGAGGTGGTCGAGCTCATGCTGGGCGCAGGTCGCTTGGATGCCATCAAACTCCGCCGCTTTCTCTGCGCCGTCGAGGCCAATCCAGCGCATTTGCACCATCGCAGGTCGTTTCACTTCGGCGTACTGGTCCGGGAACGACAGGCACCCTTCCTCATAAGTCGACAGCTCGTCAGAGGCGGCGACAATCTCGGGGTTGAACATCACGATCGGGTCGGGGTCTGCGCCTTCTTCGCGGCTCGCACAATCCATCACAAAGAGCCGCGCCATGGAGCCGACCTGTGGGGCGGCAAGGCCAATGCCCGGGGCGTCATACATGGTGTCGAGCATGTCATCGGCGAGCTTGCGCAGCGCGTCAGAGACATCCTCGATGGGCTTTGTCACTTTCCGCAGGCGCGCGTCGGGGTGGATGAGGATCGGACGGAGTGTCATAGCCGCGATGTAGCGACCCTGCGGGAGGGCGGCAAGATGGGGCACGGCCGCAGCGGCCAAATCCCCCGGACTAAGCCTCGATTTGCTGGATGAACTGGGTTTTTGCGTCGGTATAGGCGGCGCGGTCGTCTGCGTGCTCTTTCGCGAGGCGCTGTTTCAACGCGGCATAGGCTGCGGCGGCGTCTGCGTCGCGGCGGAGGTGGTCGCGAAATCTCAGCAGCCGGGCGGCGTGGGGCGCGTTTTCGGCGAA
>JBCBGM010000025.1:0-38884 GCA_038526735.1 Pseudomonadota bacterium
CGAATTTTCCAACGCGGACGGGCTCGACCCCAAACGCCGCGATCGCCTGCAAGACGACATCCGCGAAGAGGCGCAGGCGCTTGGTGTGGAGGATGATCTGGGCCTCGACCGCGCGTCCTGTGCGGCAGAGGCGATCACTCGCATCGACCGGTTTGTGTGCGACGTGAAAGATAGCCAGTTCGGCGATGGGCTGCATGTGTGGGGCCGCCCTGGCCCGGCTAACGATAGCTTTGAGACCGCCGCGTCGGTCGAGGCTGAGCGCACCGCCCTCCTCTCGGCTCTTAACGGCGAACGCATCGAGGCCGGCCCGTCGGGCTCCCCATACCGTGGCCGCAATGACGTGCTGCCCACCGGGCGCAACCTCTACACCACCGACCCGCGCGCCGTGCCAACGCGGGCGGCCTACACGCAGGGTGTGGCCTTGGCGGAGGAGCTGATCCGGCGGCATTTGCAGGACGAAGGGGACTGGCCGCGCAATCTGGTCGTGGATCTGTGGGGCTCTTCGACGATGCGCACGGCGGGGGAAGACTTCGCCATGGCGCTGCATCTGATTGGGGTGAAGCCGGTGTGGGATGACGGGTCTGAGCGCGTGTCGGGCGTTGAGGTGATCCCGCTGGCAGAGATTGATCGGCCCCGGCTGGACGTGACGCTGCGTGTCTCTGGCCTCTTCCGCGACGTGTTTCCGGGGCTGTCGGGGGTGTTTGCGCAGGCGGTGCGGGTGCTCGCAGACCGCGACGAGGCGGCCGATTATAATCCCTTTGTCGGCCAGTCCCCGCGGCGGGTCTATGGCCCCAAACCCGGCAGCTATGGTGCAGGGATTGCAGGCGAGCTTGACGTTTACACCGACGAAGCGCGCAAGGCCGCCGGAGAAGCATGGCTCGCCGCGAGCGCATGGGCGCTGGATGGGGATAAGGCAGAGCATGATGCGCAGGGGTTGCGCGCTCAGGTTGTCGCCGCAACTGCGTTTGTGCACACTCAGGATTTGCCGGAGACCGACATCCTTTTGGCCTCAGACTATGCCACGCACGAGGCCGGGTTTGCCGCCGCGCAAGCCGTGACAGGCGGCGCAGCGCAGCTCTACCACATCGACAACACACGCCCCGAAACGCCGCGTGCGCGCAGCCTTAAAGAGGAAGTCGCCCGCGTCGTTCAGGCCCGGGCCGCGAACCCGGAGTGGATCGCAGGCATGCGCCGCCATGGGTTTCGGGGGGCCGCAGAGATTGCGGCGACGCTAGAGCATATGGCAGCCTTTGCCCATCTCGCGCAGGCAGTCGATGCGCACCATTTCGACGCGTATTATGAGGCGACGCTAGGAGAGGCAGAGGTGGCGCAATTCATGCAAGAGGCCAATCCAGAGGCTTATGAGGCCATGCAATCGCGGTTTGCGGCGTTGCATGACGCGGGGCTCTGGGTGTCTCGTCGCAACTCGATCCTTGCGACACTCGGAGCTGCTGAGTGAACCGCCCCGCCCCCAAAGGATGGTGCCCAGGCGCGCACCGGCCGATGATGTCAGGCGACGGGCTGGTTGTGCGCGTGCGGCCCGAGGGGGGGCGGCTGACCCGCGAACAGGCGCTGCAGCTCTGCGAGATCGCCACGCGCCACGGCAGCGGTGTGATCGACCTGACGAACCGCGCGAATTTGCAGCTGCGCGGCGTCACGGTGGAGGGATATGGTGAGGCGCTCGCCGCGTTGCAGTCCGGCGGCCTCGTGGCGCCAGATGACCCGTTCGAAAGCCGCCGCAACATCGTCGTCTTTCCGTTTTGGCAACCCGGAGACCTGACGGACAGGTTGCGCCATGCTCTGAACGAGCGCCTCCCGACCTTCCCGGGCCTGCCTGCAAAAGTGGGATATTCGGTCGATACCGGCCCTGCGCCAGTACTGCACGACGTCTCCGCTGACATCCGGATTGAGCGGACTGGGGAGCGGTTGATCGTGCGGGCGGATGGCGTGCAGCGTGGGTGTTCCGTGACCGAAGAGACCGCCATTGATGCGGTGGCCGAGATGGCAGAGTGGATGGCCGAGCGGATTACACCAGAGGGCGGCCGCATGGCGAAGGTTGTCGCGCTCCATCCACTCCCGGAACAGTGGCAAAACGAGCAAGCGACGGAACCTGAACCCACGCCGGAGCCCCACCACCACCCTCTTGGGCGCGTCGTCGGGGTGCCCTTCGGACAACTCGATGCCCGCACGCTGGCGCAGGCGATCGAAACGCAGGGTGTCACTGCGCTCCGCGCGCTTCCGTGGCGGTTGATGCTGTTTGAAGGCACCGATGCCGATCTTGGCCCCGCGTTCATCACCGGCGCCGATGACCCACTCCTGCGCGTCGATGCCTGCCCCGGCGCCCCTTTCTGCGCCTCCGCCACCGTTGAAACCCGCGCGCTTGCCCGCCAACTTGCCCCGCGCATGCAGGGGCGGCTTCATGTCTCGGGTTGCGCGAAAGGCTGCGCCAAGAGCAGTGCCAGCGACATCACGATTGTAGGAAGGGAGGGGCGTTTCGACCTTGTTCGCGACGGGCGGGCGTGGGATGAGCCTGTCCGCACAAACCTTACGCCCTCTGACCTGACCCGGCTGTAGCCTCTTATGCCTTACGCTTACGAAACCGACGGCGCTGCGATCTATAAGCAGTCTTTCGCCACCATCCGCGCCGAGGCGGATCTCGCCCGGTTTGACCCTCTCGAAGAGCAGGTCGCCGTGCGGATGATCCACGCCGCTGGCATGGTCGGGCTCGAGGAGTTTATCCGCTTTTCGCCGGGGTTCGTTGGGGCGGCCCGTACTGCCTTGCAAAACGGCGCGCCGATCTTTTGCGATGCCCGCATGGTGAGCGAGGGGATTACCCGCAAACGTCTCCCAGCCGAGAATGAGGTGATCTGCACTCTGCATGCCGAAGGGATCCACGCGCTCGCAGCCCAGATGCAAAACACCCGGTCTGCCGCTGCGTTGGAGCATTGGCGAGAGCAGCTGGAGGGCGCGGTTGTGGCTATCGGCAATGCCCCCACCGCGCTGTTTCACCTCCTAAACATGCTTGAAGCGCCCGACTGTCCGCGCCCCGCCGCCATCATCGGCTGCCCGGTGGGGTTTGTGGGCGCGGTGGAGAGTAAAGACGCTCTCTGGCAGGCGCAGCCCGTGCCCTGCTGCATCGTCGAGGGGCGGCTCGGGGGCAGTGCCATCACGGTTGCGGCGGTCAACGCCATTGCGAGCACCGCCGAATGAGCGGCACGCTCTACGGCGTCGGTCTTGGCCCGGGCGACCAAGACCTGATGAGCGTTCGCGCTGATCGTCTGGTACGCGGTGCCCGCCACGTCGCCTATTTCCGCAAAGCAGGTCGCCCCGGACAGGCCCGTCGCTTGGTGGAGGGGATGCTCGCGGAGGATGCGATAGAGCTGCCGATGGAGTATCCGGTCACTACGGAAATCCCTGTTGGGACAGCGGCTTACAACGCGTGCTTGCGGTCATTTTATGAGGACGCAACCGAGCGGCTGAAAGCCCTGCTCGATGCCGGAGACGACGTTGTCGTACTCTGCGAGGGCGATCCGTTTTTCTATGGCTCGTTCATGCATCTCTACACGCGCCTGTCGGGCGATCGCCCCGTCGAGGTCGTGCCCGGCATCACCGGAATGTCCGCCGCGTGGACGGCCACGGGCCGCCCCGTGACCTGGGGCGATGACATCATGACGGTTCTGATGGGCACGCTGCCCGAAGAAACACTCTCCAAGCAGATGGTGCGGACCGACGCACTCGTGGTGATGAAACTCGGGCGCAACCTAGAGAAGGTGAAGCGTGCCTTGCGGGCCGCCAACCGGTTCGAGGCCGCCTATCTCATTGAACATGCTGCCATGGCAGAGGAGCGGGTCACGCGACTGGCCGACGCCGGAGACTGCCCTGCACCCTATTTCTCGATCATCGTTGTGCACGGGAACGGGCGGCGTCCGTGAGTGGCGGAGTCAAGATCGTCGGCCTCGGGCCCGGAGCCTCTGGCCTGATCACGCCCGACGCGGCCGCAGCGCTTGAGTGGGCGACGGATGTGATAGGCTACCTGCCGTACGTGGCGCGGGTGGCTGACCGCGAGGGGCTCACCAAGCACGCCAGCGACAACCGGGTTGAGCGCGAGCGTGCCCGCCATGCGCTGGAGCTGGCAGAGGCCGGGCACCGGGTTGCCGTCGTCTCCTCCGGCGATCCGGGGGTGTTTGCGATGGCCTCTGCGGTGTTTGAGGTACTAGAGGAAGGGCCAGAGGCTTGGCGCGCGATCACCGTGGAGGTCTTGCCCGGCATCACCGCGATGCTCGCCGCCGCAGCCCGCATTGGAGCCCCGTTGGGGCATGACTTCTGCGCAATCAACCTCAGCGACAACCTCAAGCCCTGGCCTCTGATCGAAAAACGCCTGCGCCTCGCCGCTGAGGCCGATTTTGCGATGGGGTTCTACAATCCGCGCTCCAAAGCACGGCCAGAGCAATTCGGCCGCGCCTTGGAGGTATTGCGAAAGGTCTGTGCAGATGCGCGCCCGATGATCTTCGCCCGCGCCGTCTCTACACCGCAGGAGGCGATTACCGTTGTCCCCCTGCCCGATGCCAAACCAGAGATGGCGGATATGCGCACTGTGGTGTTGGTCGGATCATCGCTCACAAGGGTCATCCCCCGCCCCATCGGAGATATCGTCTACACACCCCGCTCGGTGCCCGGATGAGAGAGCCACGCGAGCACATCGGCGACGGTGTAAAGCTCGTGCCGTGGCGGCTGCGCGGGGCGGTCGATCATGATGACCGGAAGGCCGAGCTCTCGTGCCGCCAAGATCTTGGCATAGGCGCCTGCACCGCCAGAGTTCTTCGAGACGATAAGCTCGATCTTATGCTGCTGCAAAAGCGCCCGATCCCCCTCTACCGTGAACGGACCGCGAGAGACCGAGACGTCATAACGCTCAAAAGGCGGCGGGTTTTCGGGCGGGTCCACCAGCCGCAGCAGGTAGCGGTGCTGTTGGTTGGGTGCGAAGGCTGCGAGGGTTTGCCGGCCCACAGCGAGCATGACGTTGCGGGCGGGCCGGGCGAGCGCCGCGACAGCCTCTGCCGTGTTTGGAACGCGCGTCCAGTTATCACCGTCAACCGGCGACCACGGCGCGCGCGTGAGGGCCACGAGGGGCACGCTCTCTGCATCGCAAGCCGCGACCGCGTTAAAGCTCATCTGCGCGGCGAACGGGTGTGTGGCATCGATCACATGGGTGACGGCATGATCGCGGAGGTAGGTGCGCAACCCATCGACACCGCCAAACCCACCCATGCGCTGCGGCAAGGGTTGCCGCCTGGGCCGCTCGACGCGCCCAGCAAAGGACACAACGCCCGAAAAACCTCGCTCCGCCAGCGCTTTGCAGAGCGCAGTTGCCTCGGTGGTACCGCCAAGGATCAGGAGGTTGGCTTGCATGACTGACGGGCCTTGGCTCTCGCTCATCGGAATGGCCGAAGATGGACTCGAAGGGCTTACCCCTGCAAGCCGTCAAACGCTGGAGGCCGCCGAAGTGATCATCGGCACCCAGCGTTTGCTGAACCATGTGGGCAGCGTCTCTGCGGAAAAAGTCACGTGGCCCGTGCCGTTCGAGGACGGCTGGCCTGTGTTGCGCTCGTTCGCGGGGCGGCCAACGGCTTTGCTGCTGTCAGGCGATCCGTTTTGGTTTGGCGCAGGGGCTGGCGTAGCGGAGCGGTTTGAGCCGGGCGAATGGCAGTCTTTCCCCGCACCCTCCACTTTCAGCCTCATCGCCTCGCAGCTTGGCTGGGCGTTGGAGCGCTGCGTGTGCCTTGGCCTGCATGCCGCGCCGCTTCGGCGCCTCCGCCCTCACCTCGCACCGCGCGCACGGCTGATCGTTTTACTGCGCGATGGTGATGCGGTGGTCGGCCTTGCGGAGTATCTCACCGCGCGTGGGTTCGGAGACAGCGCACTGCATGTCTGCGAGGCGCTTGGCAGTGAGGGTGCGCGGGTGACGCGCGTGTTAGCGAAAGACGCGGGAGCGGGCTTCACCCACCCCGTCGCTGTCGGGGTTGAGGTGCACGGCGATGGAACTGCCCTCCCCCAAACCAGCGGCCTGCCCGACGATCTATTTGAGAGCGATGGTCAGATGACCAAACGGGTGATTCGGGCGGCCACACTTTCCGCCCTCGCCCCGCACCCCTTTGAGACTCTCTGGGACATTGGCGGCGGCACCGGGACCATCGCGATCGAATGGCTGCTTTCTCACCCCACCACGCACGCGGTCGCGGTGGAGCCACGGCACGATCGTGCTGAACGCATTGCCCGCAATGCTAAGAGCTTTGGAGTGGATCGGCTCACGGTTGTTCAGGGCGCAGCCCCCGAGGCACTCGAGAGACTGCCCACGCCCGATGCGGTCTTCATCGGCGGTGGGTTGTCGGAGGAGATGTTACGGGCCCTGACAGCAGCCCTTACCCCCGGCACACGCCTCGTCGCCAACGCCGTCACGCTTGAGAGCGAAGCCCTCGTCACCCAGTGGCAAAGCGCGCGCGGCGGATCGCTTATTCGGCTCACGCTTGAAGAGGCCTCCCCCCTCGGCAGCAAACGCGGCTGGAAGGCGAGCTACCCCGTCACGCAATGGAGCGTGACGCTGTGATCATCGCGGGGTTTGGTTTTTCGAAACAGGCGACACCGGCAAGTTTTCAAAGCGCGTTGCTGCGCGCAGGCGGTCTGGAGATCAGCAAAATCGCGACGCTGGAGGACAAGGCCCGCCACATGGCGCTGCGGCTGTTCTCTGACGTGAAAGCCATCCCGATAACCCCCGTTGCGCTGGCGGATGCGGGCACTATGACCTGCATCACCATGTCGGAACGATCCCTCAAAGAATACGGCCTTGGCAGTGTTGCAGAGGCCTGCGCCTTGGCCACCGCAGGGGCCGGCGCGCAGCTTATTGGCCCCCGCGCGGTCTCGGCCGATGGCTATGCCACCTGCGCCCTCGCAAGGGTCACCCCATGACCGTGCATTTCATCGGCGCAGGCCCCGGCGCGGCGGACCTCTTAACCTTGCGCGGGCGCGACCTGATCGCGGCTTGCCCGGTGTGCCTTTATGCCGGGTCGCTGGTGCCAAAAGCCATGCTGGACCACTGCCCGCCCGGAGCCACCAAGATCAACACCGCCGCGATGGACCTGGATGCGATCATCGCTGAGATCATATCCGCGAATGCCGCCGGACACGACATCGCGCGGCTGCACTCGGGGGATTTGTCGGTATGGTCGGCCATGGGCGAGCAGATGCGCAGGCTGCGGGCGGAGGGCATCCCCTACACGGTAACGCCCGGCGTACCCTCCTTTGCGGCAGGTGCTGCGGCCTTGGGCACCGAGTTGACCCTGCCCGGCCTTGCGCAGTCGGTAGTGCTCACCCGCACACCGGGGCGCGCGACGACGATGCCTGAGAAAGAGAGCCTCGCGGCTTTTGGTGCGACTGGGGCAACGCTGGCATTGCACCTCTCGATCCAAAACCTCAACAGCGTGGTGGCAGAGCTGACGCCCCATTACGGACCGGAATGCCCAGTGGCCGTTGTTTACCGCGCCACTTGGCCGGATCAGAAAATCTTTCGCGCAACGCTGGCGGATATCGCCGCGAAAATCCCCACCGAGGTGAGCCGCACCGCGATCATCTTTGTCGGGGCGGCGCTGGCCGGGGAAGGCTTCGACGAAAGCCGCCTTTACGCCCCTGACTACGACCGCCGCTACCGCCCGCAATCTGCAAACAGCCCCTGGGCGAACTGGACACCGGATGATGCCTGAACCTGCCGGACTGATGATCTCCGCCCCTGCTTCGGGCACCGGCAAAACTACGGTGATGCTGGGGCTTTTGCGCGCGTTCCAGCAACGCGGACTGACCGTGCAGCCGTTCAAATCAGGTCCAGACTATATCGACCCCGCGTTTCACCTCGCCGCCGCCGGGCGGGCATCCTTCAACCTCGACAGTTGGGCGATGGATGCGGCGACGCTCTCTGCACTAAACACCCAAGCCACGGGCGCTGATCTGGTGATCGCCGAAGGTTCGATGGGCCTCTTTGACGGTGTGGCGACCGCGGGCCTCGCGGGCTTTGGCTCTTCGGCGGAGACGGCGAAGCGCTTTGGCTGGCCCGTGGTTTTGGTGGTCGATGTGGGTGGGCAGGCGCAGTCAGCAGCGGCCACCGCGCTTGGTTTTTCGAGCTTTGATGCAGAGCTGCCCTTCGCCGGGGTGATCCTCAACCGCGTCGCCAGCCCCCGCCATGAACGGCTGGTGCGAAAAGGGATGGAGGCCGCCGGGATCACCGTGTTCGGCAGCCTGCCCCGGCGCGGCGACCTCGCTCTGCCGGAGCGGCACCTCGGGCTGATCCAGGCCGTAGAGCACCCAGACCTCAACGCCGCGATCGAGACCTATGCCGCGTTCCTAAGCGAGCATGTGGACCTGGACGCGCTGCAAAGTGCTGCGAACGCTCACAGCGTTCCGCCCCTCGAGGCCCCCGTCACCCCTCCCGGCCAGCGGATTGCTCTGGCGCGGGATGAAGCGTTTTCCTTCACCTACCCGCATCTTCTGGATGGATGGCGCAAGGCTGGGGCGGAGATCTTTCCGTTCTCACCGCTCGCGGATGAGGCCCCTTACCTAGATGCAGATGTCGTCTGGCTGCCCGGAGGATACCCGGAGTTGCACGCCGGGCGGCTGGCAGCGGCAGGCACGTTCAAAGCGGCGCTCCAAAGCCACGCCCAAACCCGCCCCGTGCATGGTGAATGCGGGGGGTACATGGCGCTTGGCAAAACGCTGATCGACAAGGACGGCGTCGCGCACGAGATGGCGGACCTCTTGGGCCTCGTGACGAGTTTTGAGAAGCGCAAGTTCCACCTCGGATACCGCCGCGCGGTGCTGAACGCGCCGATCCCTGGCTTTGCGCCAGGTACAGCGCTACGCGGCCACGAATTTCACTACACCACCATCCTCGAGCAGCCCGACACACCCCTCGCTGATGTGTTTGACGCCGACGGCAACCCGGTGCCCGAAACCGGCACCACACGCGGGCATGTGAGCGGCACGTTCTTTCACCTCATCTCGGCAGAGCGCGTATGAGTGGGTTTGTCAGCTTTGTCGGATCGGGGCCCGGCGACCCGGAACTGTTAACACTCAAAGCCGTGGATCGCCTCAAGCGCGCCGATGCGGTGTTGTTCGATGATCTGTCGTCGGGCCCGATCCTCTCCCATGCCCGAAATGGCGCTGATCTGGTCGGGGTTGGCAAACGCGCCGGTCGCCCCTCTCCGCAGCAAACGCATGTAAGCCGGTTGCTGGTGGAGTATGCGCAAACCGGGCAACGCGTTGTGCGGCTCAAGTCTGGCGACAGTGGGCTCTTTGGGCGGCTGGAAGAGGAGTTGGATGCCCTGCGCGCAGCTGGCATCGCCTATGAGATAGTACCGGGCGTACCCTCCGCTTGTGCAGCTGCGGCGGTGGCAGGATTGCCGCTCACCCGTCGTCACACCGCGCGGCGGGTGCAGTTCATCACCGGCCATGATGTGCGCGGCGCCCTGCCCGAGGACGTCAACCTCGCCGCTCTGGCTGATCCGCTCGCCACCACGGTCGTGTTCATGGGGCAGCGGACCTTTGCAAAGCTCTCAAACATGTTGATCGACGCGGGCTTGCCTGAGGCGACCCCCGCGTTGCTGGCAGAGGCGGTGTCTACGCCTGCGCAGAAGCTCGTGTCTCACACCATCGGCAGCCTCGCTGCTCAGCTTGAGAGCGCCATCAGCGATCAGCCTGCGCTCATTCTTTATGGCCCCTTGGCGGAGCCAGATTTGCCCGATGGATAGATTGCTGCTCGTCGGCATCGGCACCGGCAACCCCGACCACATCACCTTGGCCGGGCAACGCGCGTTGCGGGAGGCGGATGTGATCCTCGTGCCCGAAAAAGGCAGCGGAAAAGAGGACCTCAGCGCGCTGCGTCATGAGATCATCGCGCGCGCCGAGAGCACGGCGCGGCTGGTACCCTTCACCTACCCGGTGCGCGACGAGAGCGTGCCATATGAAGAGCGCGTAGAGCTTTGGCATGACGAGATCGCGCGGCGGTGGGAGGCAGCTTTGGCGCAGGCGGGCGGTGCGCAGAGCACCGTGGCGCTGCTGGTGTGGGGGGACCCGTCGCTCTACGACAGCACGATGCGGATCGCGGAGCGGTTGATGCCGAAGCCTCCGATCACCGTCGTTCCGGGCATCACGTCATTGCAGGCCCTCACCGCTGCACATGCCATTCCGTTCAACACCTTAGCGGGCAGTGTTCACGTGACCACGGGACGCAAATTGCGCAGCCAGGGATGGCCGGAGACCGCTGAAAGTGTGGTTGTTATGCTGGATGGCTCTTGCGCGTTTCGCACCCTCGACCCCGACCGCTTCGAGATTTGGTGGGGTGCCTATCTGGGGATGGAGAACGAAATCACCGCCGCTGGCCCGTTGCACGCGGTGAGCGAAAAGATCGTCGCCCTGCGCGCAGAGGCCCGTGCCGCGCATGGCTGGATTATGGATACGTATTTGCTGCGGCGGCTCGACTAAGCCCAGCTACTGCGCGGCAATCCGCACGCTGCGGCGCGCGTTGGCGGCATCGCCAAACGCCTCAAAGAGCGGGCGCGACACAGGGTCGTCCCACGCCTTATATTCCGGGTGCCACTGCACGCCGAGGGCGAAGCCAGGCGCGTCTTTGATGTAGATGCACTCCGGCGTGCCATCCTCCGCAGACCCATCCACCACGACCCGCGGGCCGGGCACATCAATCCCCTGCCCGTGCAGCGTGTTGGTGAACACCCGCGTCGCGCCAAAGACCCGATGGAACGGCCCTCCTTCGGTGACATGCACCCAGTGACGGCGCTCAAACTTCTCTTCAAGCGTGCCGTCGGGAGGCATCCGATGGTTCATGCGACCAGGGATTTCGCGGATTTCAGGGTGCAGCGTCGAGCCAAAGGCCACCGCCATTTCTTGAAACCCACGACAAAGGCCCAGAACAGGCACACCAAGCTCCACCGCGCGTTGGATGAGCGGTAACGCCAGCCCATCACGACGTCGATCAAACTCACCGTGCTTTTCGGATGGAGAATGCCCGTATTCCTCAGGGTGCACATTGGGCCGCCCGCCCGGAAACACAAAACCATCGCAAATGTTGAGCGCGTCATCGACCGTCACGACACCTTGATCGGCAGGCAGCACAATCGGCACCGCGTCACACACCCGGCTCACGGCGGCGATGTTCATCTCCCCCGCCGCCTGGGTGGCGTAGGTGTCGTTGATCAGATGCTCATTGCCGATAATCCCGATGACCGGACGTGCCATGATCCTGCGCTCCTCTTCGGCGCTAAGGTAAGCGGGTGAGGTGTGGGTGTCGAGAGTGCCCGAACGCCGCCGTTCACAGCAATTCCAGCCAACGAAAGATGGTTCAAGAGCGCCACGGTAGCGCATCTGTGCTCTGTTGGTTGCGAAGGGGGAGTTTGCTCCATAGAAGCCGCATTAAGCACAAGGACGTCCTCATGAAAAAAGCGCTCATCACAGGCATCACTGGGCAGGATGGCTCTTATCTGGCTGAGTTCTTGCTCGAAAAGGGCTATGAGGTTCACGGGATCAAGCGACGCGGCTCGCTGCTTAACACGCAGCGCATCGACCACATCTATCAAGACCCCCACACCGACAGCCGCCGCTTGACCCTGCATTACGGGGACCTGACAGACACGTCGAACCTCACGCGTATTCTGGCAGAAGTTGAGCCGGATGAGGTCTATAACCTCGGCGCACAAAGCCATGTCGCGGTGAGCTTCGAGTCGCCTGAGTACACTGCCGATGTAGATGCAACCGGCGCCTTGCGGCTTTTGGAGGCGATACGCTTTTTGGGCTTCACGGAGAAAACCCGGTTTTATCAGGCCTCTACGTCTGAGCTTTATGGTCTTGTGCGGGAGATCCCGCAGACAGAGACAACTCCTTTCCACCCCCGCTCCCCCTATGCGGTGGCGAAAATGTACGCCTATTGGATCACGGTGAATTACCGAGAAGCCTATGGCATGTACGCCTGCAACGGCATTCTCTTTAACCACGAGAGCCCGCGTCGAGGGGAGACATTTGTGACCCGCAAAATCACCCGCGGGATGGCAAACATCGCTCAAGGTCTCGAAGACTGCCTTTACATGGGCAACATCGACGCTCTTCGCGATTGGGGTCATGCGAAAGACTACGTGCGTATGCAGTGGATGATGCTGCAGCAAGACGCAGCGGATGATTTTGTCATTGCAACTGGCAAGCAATACTCGGTGCGGGAATTCATTATCTGGACCGCGCGCGAACTCGGGATCGGACTGGAGTTCAGCGGCGAGGGTATCGATGAGATTGCGACAGTCGCATCGGTGACCTCGGACAAATCCCCTGCCCTCAAACCGGGCGACGTCATTTTGCGGATAGACCCACGCTACTTCCGCCCCGCTGAGGTGGAAACGCTTCTTGGTGACCCGTCAAAAGCAAAAGCCCAGCTCGGTTGGGTGCCAGAAATCACTGCTCAAGAAATGTGTGCAGAAATGGTCGCCGAAGACCTCAAGACCGCGCAACGCCATGCGCTGCTAAAGGCGCATGGGTACGGCCTTCCGGTGTCTTTGGAGACGTAGGGTATAGCGATGCGGATCTTTGTTGCAGGACATAGGGGCATGGTCGGTGGGGCGATCTTGCGGCAGCTGAGCGGGCGCAAAGCGGGCGGTGAGGACTTGACGCTCATCACCCGAACGAGCGCTGAATTGGATCTGACGGATCAATCCGCGGTGGCGGCATTATTTGCACAAGAGCGCCCCGATGCGGTGATATTGGCGGCCGCGAAGGTCGGCGGCATTCTGGCCAACAACAGCTATCCAGCTCAGTTCATTTATGAAAACCTGATGATGGAGTGCAATGTCATCCATCAGGCCTATGCCCATGGGGTGACGCGACTGCTCTCGCTCGGGTCGTCTTGCATCTATCCCAAAATGGCACCGCAACCGATGCGCGAGGACGCTCTTTTAACCGGAGTGCTAGAGCCCACGAACGAGCCCTACGCGATTGCCAAAATTGCGGCGATCAAGCTTTGCGAGAGCTACAACCGCCAGTATGGCACCGATTATCGCTCGGTGATGCCCACCAATCTCTATGGGCCGGGCGATAATTTTCACCCCGAAAACTCACATGTGCTGCCCGCTCTGATGCGCCGCTTCCATGAAGCCGCCCAAAACGGTGCGGAGGAGGTCACCATCTGGGGCACCGGCACGCCGCGCCGCGAGTTCTTGCATGTGGACGATATGGCGGAGGCCTCGCTCTTTGTGATGGGCCTCGATGCCGAGACCTACGCCGAGAATACCGAACCGATGCTCTCGCATATCAACGTGGGCAGCGGCGTGGATGTCACGATCCGCGAGTTGGCAGAGACCATCGCCGAGGTTACGGGCTTTAAGGGCCGCATCGGCTTTGACACCTCCAAACCGGATGGCACCCCGCGCAAGCTGATGGATGTGTCGCGGCTCGCGCAGATGGGGTGGTCGTCCAAGGTTGCTTTGAAAGAGGGCATCGCAGAGACGTATCAGTGGTTTTTGCAGCACCAACAGGATTTGCGCGAAGCCTGAGCGTGAAGTGCCTTGCGAGGACGGCGTCAGGTTTCTAACACGGGAGCATTCGCCCCCCAACCGAATGCCGTGCCATGATTGACCCTGCCGCCAACGCCTCTTCGCAGCCCCTCAGGGTTTTGTGCAACGATGAGCCTTTGGCGGAGGCTGTTGTGGGCTGGCTGGGGCAGTGCTTCGGAGATCAGCTCTCCCCGATCGATAAGATCAGCGCTGATGGCGATGTGACCAATACACGTTTGCTGATCGTCTATCCTGCGTTTCGACCCTTTCTGTCCCGCGCGCTGGAGGCTGACATCAAACCAAGCCGTGCTGTTGCGCTGTGGCAAGAGGGGGTCGCGCCGGCGCTCGCCGCGATCACTAAACAGCCGGGTCTTTGCTTTACGGTGCCCGATGAGCGCCTCGTCGGCGCGCCAGAGGAGGTGGCGACAGCGTTTGCAGCTTGGGCTGGGATGAGCGTTCTGCAGGTCGGCGCGATTGACGGCACGCTGCCCGGCATAACGACGGACCCTGCGCTCAAGGTGATCCTGCGCCAAGCCTATGACGCCGCGCGCGAGGGCCGCGCGCAAGAGGCGGCCTTGTCTGCCTCGGGCATCGCAGCGGCCGGGTTTTCGCGGCCCAGTGCGGCAGATGTGGATGCGCTGAGCGAAACACTCCAGAGCGGGCAAAAAGCGCAGGCGCGTGTCGCGGAGCTGGAAAATGACCTTACCCAACAGACCGCAGCATTTGAGGATTTGCACGCCGATCTCCAAAGCGCCAGCGCAGAGCGGGCAAGACTAGAGGCGGAGCGCGGCGGGTTTCTCGACCTTTTAAAAACCGCTGAAGTCGCCCTTGCCGCCGCAGCAGAGGGGCGCGCCACGCTGACAGCCCAAATTGAGGCTACAAAAACTGACGCAGAGGCGCGTGCCGCATTGGAACTTCGCGCAGCAGCGCAAGACCAAGAGCTTGCATCCTTGAGAGAAGCGCTTGAATCGGCCCAAGCCACCCCCAAGCCCAACAAGAAAGACGCGCGCGTCATTAACCGCCTGCGCAAGCGAGGGCGCGTACAGGAGAACGCTCTCGCTGAGCGAGAGGCCGAGATCGAAACGCTCCGCACCTCTCTGCAAGAGCTTGTGACTTCGGAGGAACGGCTGCGCCAATCGCTCGATGAGTTGCGGCAAGACAGCATTCGGGTGGAGCGTCGCTCACGTGCGGTGGAAATTCGCGCCGCAGAGATCGAGAGCTCCACCTCATGGCGCGTAACAGCCCCTCTTCGAGTGCTAAGCCGCGCCCTAAGGCCAAATCGTCCGAACAATGACTAAGACCGGGCGCGCACTGATTGTCATCGGGGCTGGAACCGGGCCCGATCCGTCTGCGGTTGCGGCCTATGATCGGGTGCTGCTGGTGGAGCCGCACCCGGATCACGTCGAAGAGCTCAAAGACCTCGTCGCGGAGCACCCCACCTGGCATTTGATAGAGGCCGCGTTTTATCAGAGGGGTGCCGCCACGCTTCACCTGACGACACCTGCGCAGTTTTCCAGCACCGCAGAGCCCCTGCCCCGCCTCTTTGACCGCTACCCCGGCGTCGCACCTGCGGGCAGTCTTTCCCCCCGCACGGTGACATTGCGCACGCTCAGCAAACAGCTTCTAGAGGGCGGAGCAGTGGATATTTGGTTGGAGGTCGCGGAGGTGTTGCCGTCCCTGCTGTCCACCTGGGCCGACTGCCCAAGGCTTGAGGCCGTGCGTGTGACCCTCCCGACGGAGCCGCTCTACGCCGGAGCGATTGGGTTGGCAGAGTTGCAGGTGTATGCGCAACACAAACACCTCGCTCTGCAGGTTACGAATGCAGACGCGCATTTCGCTCAGTGCACCCTGACGCGAGACCATGACGCCGAGCGTCAAGGGCTTCAGCAGCAGCTAAAAGACGCAAAGGCACATTTGGAGGCAGCGCAAACCAAAGCGGCGGGCGCAAAAGACACTGAGCAGGCTCAGGCCAACGAAGTCGCCCAGCTAACGGCGCAAAACGCAGAGCTTGCGGCCACGCTCGAAGAACTGCGCAATGCGCATGCTCAACTGCAGGCAGATAAATCCAAGCTACAAGACGAACTTGCTGCGCAGCTGGAGCGTTTGACGTCCCTCTCGGACACTGATTTCGAGCGGGTCGATGTTCTGCGGATGCAGCAAGAGAACATTCAAGCCCACTCAAAACTCGCAGCTTTACATGGCGAGCTTGACCGCTTGCGGATCGTTGCATCAGAGACAGACAGCGTGGTGAGCGCTGTTAAAGAGCGCTCAGATGCACAGCACCGCTCCGCCTCTGCCAGCTTGCGCCGCTTGACCGAAGAGCGTGATGCCTTGCGCCAAGAAGTGGCAAAACTCAGCAAAAAGCTCGCGAAAGCGGCGAAAAAGCGCAAAAACAAGGGCTAGGGCTACCGCCCCCAAACCGCGCAAGCCTCTTCAAGCGTCATGTGCTGTGCTTCAGGTGTGCTCTCGGCGAGAGGCGTCTGCGCAAAGCGGGGTGCGGGCGTGGGAAGGCCAGTCTCGGGTTCAAACACACCGCGGGCGGTCAGATGCGGGTCGGCGTTGGCGTCTGCGAACGTGTTGACGGGGCTGACGCAAGCGTCTTGCCCGTCAAACACCGCAAGCCAATGCGCCCGAGGTTTTTTGGCAAAACACGCCCTCATCTCGCCTGTCAGAGCGGCCCATTGTGCCGGATCATGCCGCTTTTGCACCCAGGCCGGATCAATCCCCAAGCCCGCGACAAGCACTGCAAAGAACTTATCCTCCAGCGGGCCAACCGCGAGCCATCCGCCATCTGCACACTCATATGAGGTGTAGAAGGGTGCTGCGCCGTCCAGCAGATTGGCGGCGCGGTGATCTTGCCAGGCACCCGCCGTGGCCATCCCGAAAATCATGCTCATCAGATGCGCGGCACCGTCCACGATCGCCGCATCCACCACCTGCCCTTGCCCCGTCCGCCCTGCGTGGATGAGCGCAGCCATCACCCCCGCCACAAGATACATCGCACCGCCGCCAAAATCTCCGACCAGATTGAGCGGTGGCGTCGGACGCTCGGACCCAATCGCATGCAACGCCCCGGTCAGCGCAATATAGTTGATATCATGCCCCGCCTCAGAGGCCCGCGGCCCAGTTTGGCCCCATCCGGTCATCCGCCCATACACAAGCTTTGGATGCCTCTTAAGCAGCGTGTCAGGGCCAAGCGCGTTGCGCTCCATCACACCGGGGCGAAACCCCTCAAGCACCACATCAGAACACCCGATCAACGAGAGGAGCTTCGCGCGTTCTTTCGGGTTTTTCAGGTCGGCTTCGATGAGGCTTTTGCCCCGTGCCAGCGTCGTTTCGGCCAAGGTCGGGTCTAGTGTTTGGCCGGGCCGCAGCACGCAGATCACTTCTGCCCCCAGTTGCGCGAGATACATCCCCGCAAAGGGCACCGGCCCCAGCCCACAGAACTCCACGATCCGCACATGCTCTAGCGGTTTCAACACACCCTCCCCGATTGCGAAGTGCTCTTTGGCACCTTCACCAGTTTCGACTTGTAGCGCACCTGCATCAGACGTTACACCCGTCGGCGGAGACGTGGCCGAGTGGTCGAAGGCGCTCCCCTGCTAAGGGAGTAAACGGGCAACCGTTTCGAGGGTTCGAATCCCTTCGTCTCCGCCATTTTTCTTTATTTATCATGCGGTTGTGGTATGTTGCGCCGAGGCGGTCTGCGCGTGTCTTTTCCACATTTTCCCAGAACTTACCGAGAACGCGCACTACATGTCGGCACAAAATTGGCACAAAAGATTCTGACCAGAAGCAAAGGGTGAGGGGTGGGGGGGCCGATGAGTGAGAGCTTGACCTGCATTTGCTGCGGTAAGAAGATGAAGAACATTGACCCCGACGGCCTCCAGCCCATGAAGGGCTTGGCGTTTCATTCGCCTGGCCACTACGGGTCAACGTTCTTTGACTCGATGGACGGCAGCTACATCACGGTAGCGGTGTGCGACGAGTGCCTGTCCACCGGCCCGCATATCGTCTCAAAGCCCCATGCCGCCATCCCCACACAGGAGAGAGTAGATGGCTGATGATTTTGAATGGTCGCCTTGGATTTACCACGACGACAGCGGATGGCCTCAGGGCGTAGAGCCTGACGAAGTGGTCTGGCCCCAAGTCGGACGCGACCTGCTTTCGCCCATGCCCGCGATTAATCTGTCGTGGAGGTGTCCTGGAGATCCCGTAACGCGGTATCGCCGCCGCGAGTGGAGGCCGCCTGTTGATGCTGCTGAGAAAGAGCTAGAGCACATCTATTGACACCCGCTTACCCCGCCCTGATAGGCAGAGCACCATGAGAACAGAGCGCACCTGGAACGACAGCCCCGATGACTACGCCGTTTGGTCTGGGGGAGAGTATCTAGGCAGGGTGTATAGAGAGGCCCACGGCTCACAGGCTGGCCTCTGGCAGTGGCACGCTAACGTTCTAAGGGTAGCGAATAGCGGGTGGGCTGATAGCCGTCAGGAAGCGTGTGAGGCGGTGTGTGAGTGTTTCTCTTAGCCACTTGGTGAGACGGCGGTGGGGCCTGCCGGGAACCCCACAATGCGCTCCCACCGAAGTGGTGCTACGGCCAGCAGAATATCACCGTGTCGCGCCGCCTCACGAAGGGGCTATTGAGGCTCCCCTGTGCCGGAAACCTTTTTGCCGACCTCGGCAATATGGTCGCGGCGGCACATGTCAGGCGTCATCGGGAGGCTCCTCTAAGCAGTCCTCTATGCTCTGCTTCTTCCTGCCGCTGTGAGGCGGGTTATGTGGAAAACCCGCCTTTTCGGCGGAGACGGCAATAGAGAGGTGAGCGTCCATCGCGGCGCGCAGGTCTGCGAAAGACATCTCATCAGGGAAGGACACATGCACCCGGCCCGCATTGACGCTGAAGCCCATTTCAGCCATCCGCTTGACCCTCCCGCTTGCGCATTTCAGCCCAGCGTTTTTCCGCCAGAACTACTTGGTGGTCGTTTTCTATCGGACTGCGCACCCACGCCAAAATGCACAGCCACGAGAGGCGCGACAGAATGGCGGCACCAACCAACGCAATCATAGATGTGAGCAAGGTCAACCCTTTTGCTCCTTTGTGCCGGAAACCTTTTTGCCGACCTCGGCAATATGGTCGCGGCGGCACATGTCAGGCGTCATCGGAAGGCTCCTCTATGTCAGAGCATAGCGGGCTATATTCACCCACATCCACGCCTCGATCAGCGCGACAACCCAAAGGTTCAGACCGCTATTGCCCCGCAGCTTGACCGTCACCCAAGCCACCGCCCAAACCATCATGGCCGACCCTCCTCATTTTGCGTTTTGCCGCGTCGATTGTAACCGCTAGCTTCTGTCCGGATTTCGGTGTCCGGAACAGACCTGTTCAGCTCACTAATTGTCGTCGTCTTAGGGGCAGCTTCTCGTCGCTTCTTCAGTGCGGCCAACATTTCGCGAGCCTTCGGGTGCAGCGAGTTTTCCCGTGGCTCCTCAGACAAAATAGCTTCGATCTCAGCAATTTGAGCGTCAAGCCGACTGCCAAAGTGCTCGACCTCGATGGTTACCACTTCGCCAAACCAATCCGATTGGGACTGGTGCCCCTGAAAACGAACCAGAGACTGACCGGAAGAGCCGACATAAATCAGAGCACCCGACGACGCGCGCATCCGATAAACTTGGAATCCTTTGGACTTGCGCCAATCAGTCATGCTTGAGAGTCCTGTTTCTTCACACCCTTGTCGGAGCGCGTCCGGCGATCCCGCTTTGGATGCTTGGGCCTCTTGCCCAGCGTGCGGATCATCCAGTTTCTCTGCGGCGTCTCACAGCCCAGCATTTCACCAGTCAGCTCCGCCACGTCATCCGCGTGCATGATGCCAGCCCACCAGCGCTGCATCATCTCTAGCTGCTCCGGCGTGGGCTTAGGGTAGCGCGACGGTCGGCCACCTTGGCGGCTTTGCTTTACTGTCCCCACACCCGTAGGGCGCTTGGCGAGAGCGTGAACCTCTGCCCGCGCCTCCTGTAGGGCCAAATCATAGGGGTCTGACCCGGCCACGCTCAGAGTGATATTTGCCTCTGCCAGCCGCTCCATCACACGCGCCCTCGCGTGGAACTTCCCGAGAATGCGAGCGTGCGCAACGCAGAGCGTGTCACCGCGCCGGACGCGCACTCGATCTTGTGCAGCGGCGATGTCATCCATCTCGAAATCACATTCACCCGTGACCGCCCGCTGATGGTCAACGGGGCCGAAGCGGCGATTGCGAGAGATGAGTCGGACACGGGGCACTCTTGGCTTTTAGACGGTTTTGAACATAAGCCGCAAACTTTTGAACATCAAGCGCTATTTGTGCAAAACTCCTATTGTAAATGTTCAAAACCATCGCTATAAATGTTCATAACACAACGCAACACGAAGGAGCCACAGGCATGGCACACCATCACATCACAGCAAGGGGCCTCCCCCTGATGCAGTGCAACTCGTTTGCGGAGGCCGCATATAATGACAATTCAATCGACGAGCTGATTGATGCTCTGTCTCAAATGTCTGCCGACCCAGCAGACATGAAGGCATGGAACATCACTGCTACCCAATGGCGTGAGCAGATCGCCCTCGCTCTGCGCCACATGGTGGCCGACGCTATTGAAGAGGCCGGGGAGTAACCCCGGCCCAGCCCCGCGGTGGCGGGGAACTACAGCGGACCCCCGCAGTTAAGCGGGCTACGCCTGACGGCACACTGCCACACAGCGTGGCGCGTATCAACACAGAGCAATGAGCCGTTGGCCCAGTCGCTCCAAAACACAGGTTATGTAATGCAGGTCATCGACAATCCGTTCAACGCGATCTCATCGCCATACACAGTAGAGGCCGACAGGCAGAAACACACGTATGGACGTGTTTCTGCCTCAATCCAGACCGGTGAGGGCGCTGCGCAGGCCCACCGTGAGTCCATCGCCGCATCGGCAGGGGCGAACGGCCATGCGGACGCTCAGGGGCAGTGTTCGATTGCCGCCACTACTGGGCAGTCGCCCTATTACGCGACGCATCATGGAAGAGGGGCATGGGGCGTTGCGGCGATTGCCGCCACTACTGGACGCGCCGTATGCAAGAGCAACTATGGCATTGCCGTAGCGACCGGTGGTGCAGACGCGTCGGCACACGCTGAGAAAGCGTGCGCTATCGTTAATGGTGGGGGCGGCCACGCTCACGCTCACCACCCCGGATCGACGGCAATTGCCGCCGGATCGACGGCAACAGCGTCCGGTGTGCTGGGCAGCACACTAGTGTTTATCCACAACGGCGCGGTCTATAGCGCCACAGTCGGAGACGAGGGCGTTGCGCCCGATACTAGATACACTGTCATCGATGGGCGCATACGAGCGTCAAAGCCGACGCCGCCGCAGTGACACAAATCAACACAGAGGAACGACAGTGCAGCAGATCGCAGCCCTCTACGTCGCCACTGGCGGCCCATACTTCAATCTGGAAGGCGTGAAGCCTTACGATGAAGAGGCGGATGCACGCACCTATGTAGGGCCCTATCCAGTTGTGGCGCATCCGCCCTGTCAAAGGTGGGGCGCGCTTGGAGCCGCGAGCCATGCTCGATGGGGTGGTCGTCACAATGAGCCAGGCAACGACGGCGGCTGCTTTAAGGCGGCGTTGTTTGATGTGCGAAGATTTGGTGGTGTTTTGGAGCACCCTGCTAAATCCCAAGCGTGGGCGGCTTTCGAGCTACCAAAGCCTGTGCGCGACGGTTGGATCAAGACGCCGTGCGGGGGCTGGGTTTGTGAAGTCTGGCAGAGCGCCTATGG
Organism: Pseudomonadota bacterium; assembly: GCA_038526735.1. GTDB lineage: Bacteria > Pseudomonadota > Alphaproteobacteria > Rhodobacterales > Rhodobacteraceae > Rubricella. The sequence continues at coordinate 21,397 of JBCBGM010000025.1, forward strand.
CCACAAGGCAAACAAAGCCACTTGGCTCTATTACAACGGCAAGAGTTTGCCGCCTGAGTTGAAGTGGGAGCGTCCTAAAGGGACGCATCAGGTGGGTTGTCAAGATCAGCGTGGAAAGTCGCGAAACAAGCCGACACTTAGCCCACGCCTAGCAGCAGAAACACCGCCTGAATTTCGCGACCTGCTCATCAACATGGCTCGCTCAGCGCGGGCGCAACAATAAGGAACCCACTCATGCACTTCCCCACCCTGGAGGCCTTCATCCTCGCCATGTTTCAGGTAGACGTGGTGTATAGAGGTGAGGGGGAGTGTCCGTTTTAAATGCTGGCGTAACTCAGATGGTAGAGTGCCTGATTTGTACTCAGGAAGTCGCGGGTTCGATCCCTGCCGCCAGCACCATAACCGCTCATAAGTCGTCTGGTATAGCCGGGTGCAGATAACGGGGGATAAGGGCTGGTTCAACCGGTCGGCTGCCCCCACAACTTGAGATCACAAAGCGTGACATCAAACAGCCTGAACAGCCTTCTCGCGCAACACCTTGTCACCTACCTTCTTTAAGGTCTCCCACTGCGTCGGCGCAATGGTGACAATGCGGGGGAAGCGGTCGGGGTCGATCACGAAAACCAGATTTCCTCTGTCGTCTGTGGTCACGTGGATTTCAGGCACTTTCTCGCCTCTCGATTGGGTCAAAGACGCGCATCACAAGCCCGTCTTGTTTATGGAATGTGACCGCCTGCGCCTCTCGCCTCCCGGCAAATTGCGCGCCGTAGGCGTCTGGTGGGCAAAAGGCCCTCAAGCTCTCCCACTGGATTGCTCCAAGATCGCGCATCTTGCCGGTGTGAATGTGGCCAGTGAACACAAATCGAAACCGACATTCTGACCAAAACGGCACACAGTCCGCCAGTTTGAAAGCAAGGCCCTCAGGCTTCTGCCTGTCGCCATGATGGGCGGCAATCAGATTTCGGCCCCATTGGATGTAAAAGAGGTCCTGCGGGCTAGTATCGACAGCTATGCGAGGCTCATCGCGGTAGCGCTGCGAAAGAGCGACGGTAAGCACTAAGTGCGAGTGCGGATCGTGGTTGCCCCGCAGCACTCGGACACACACAGATTGATGCTTTGTGAGTAGCCGCTCAATCGTTTCGGCCATTACTTCAACGCCCGCGTTCAGCACCTTGTAGTGCCGCCCGTCCACGTCAAGTTTGTGGCGGCTGGCGGGTGTTTCGGCACGGTTGTCGTCTGCGTGGAAAAAGTCCCCGCCGATCAACAAAATTGCCTCGACGCTGGCGGGTGTCATGGCCATCACTTTGCCTGTGGCGTAACGCATATCGGCAACCATGCGCTTTACATCATACGCATCGCCGCCCGTTTCTCTGCTGTCCGCCAGCATTCCGGCGTGAACATCAAAGAGTGGATAGAGGGTGCAAAGATCGTCTGCAACGGTGTCGGGGGTCGGGATAGGCGTGGCGGCGGGCAGGTCGTCAAAAGCCGTTTGCAGCCTTTCAATAATGCCCTCACCTTCATCGTCCGGGCGCAGTAACACGCTGTGAGATGTGCCGTCTTCATTCTTTGTCTTCACCCACGCTAGGCGCGGCGTCATGTGGGTGCCGACTGCGAGCTTTGCTTCAGCTATGGCGGGGTCATCCCAACGATCCGTGCGCCTGAGCATTTGAACGCGCGACTTCCACCCGAATGGCGTGAGCTGCTTTTCTGGGTGTGCCTCATTCCACATACGCACAGCTTCCTCGGAGTTCTTGCGTGCTGCCGTGTGAATGCGCTTTGTCTCCGCCGCCTCTAAATCGGTGAGCGGTGGCGTCGGCATTAGCTGGGCTCCCCATGCGCCAGAGGTATGGCACTCCATGCCTCACCGGCAACTAGCACGCATGAAATTCCGTTGGGTGCCGTCGCAGTCATCACCCATTTTCCGTCGTCGCCCGCAAACACCTCGACAATGCCAGCTGGGCTGAGTGCCTCAAAGTATCGCTCTCGCTCTAGCTGCGTCACCACTGTGTTAAGCATGGCCTCGCGCGGTGCGCAGATGGATTGCGCTGTTGCTGGAAGTGCCGTCAACGCGACGGCGGCGGAGTAGATAAGGGCGCGCATGGCATACCCTCCTGCTCTAAAGCCCCTTTCGCCCTTTTCGGGCCAGCCTTGGGCGGCTATCGGCTGTTGATCTCATCAATCATGGCACTGATCGCCCGCACCAACTCAGCATGGCGTTCACCGCAGTCTCTCAGAGACGCCCTGTCGCGTCCCCACAGCCCCAAGTCGCTCAAGAGGATATCTCGGTCAGGCAACCCGGCAGGCCCCTCACACGGCTCTGTCAGGCGCTCAGGGAGCGGGGCTATCTCCGGGATCGATGGCACAGTTTCCGTCGATGACGCACACCCACTCACGAGGAATAGCAACGCGGTCAGAACCGCCCAGACGTTCAATTGCTTCATCACGGTTCCTCTCCGCCACCACACGGCGTCTCTGTTGTTCTGCTAGGAGTGCTCTTGCTGTTGCGCGGGTCTCGACCTGCAATTCAAAGAGACGGGCCTGTAGCGCCCTCTCTGCGGCCATCTGGCGGGTCAGCTGCTCTTCGATCCCGTCGCTCTTGCCCTCGGTGTAGGCGCTGCGGACCTGCCAGCCATGATAGGCCCACAGGCCCGCAACCACCCCGATCACCGCCACGGGGGCAAGAACGGCACGGGGGATGGGCATCATTCCGGCATTTTCTCCGGCACGATATAGGCGGCCAGTGTCATTGCAGCGGGGGCAATGAACGGCTCCAATGCGGCCACCAGAGGCATGGCGTTAATGTCGGGGAGATACCGCGCGAACAGAACTTGCAGGATCGCCACGGAGAGGCCCGTAATCATGCCTGCCATCACCTTGCGGGTCGGCATTGCGGTTGGTTGGTTGTGGGTGGTCATGCTTGAGCCTCCTGAATGAGTTTCACGGCCTTGAAGCCGTCCATTTGCATAATTGGGGCGGTAAGGTTGCCGAGGTCATCCACGCCCCACACCGCGATCTGGTCGCCGTTGGCGTCGTAATTGCCGGTGTCAAACAGGCGCTTTTCAGCTTTGCGGCGAGTGCGAATTTCGGGGGGACGCATCCAGCCGTAGAAATGCTCTGAGGCGTCCGGATCACCCGCGTTAATAGCAGCCGTTAGCTTGGCCCGGTAAATGCCGCCAGTGTTAAAGTCGAAGGATACCAGCGCGTCAAACTCGTGCTGCTCAAGGGGTACTTCAATGGCCTCATTTACACGGTTCTCGAACTTGCGCAGGTCCGTGGCGAACACCTGAAACGCAAGTCGCAGCGCAGCATCCACATCTCGCGGCATTCCCTTGTCCATGTATTCGGGGTCAGGCCGGCCTGCCTCGGCGGTGTGCCCCACGCCAAACGTCCAGACGCCCACACTGTCAAGGTATGGCCCCGGCACAATGCCCTCATGCTCTGCGAGCTCGGCAATGCCCTTGGCGCTCACGCGCATTCTCTTTCGCATGGTAATTTCCTTTGCCTCAGAACGAGAAAGCCCGGCCATGATGAGCCGGGCGATCTGGGTGATCAGGTTTTGCAGCCAGTTGGGCGGTGTCACGGCCTCAACCAATCTCTGATTTGTGCCGTGTCATCGCGAATGGCTCGCAGGTCGGACTTAATCTCCGCCACGTTGATCTCGTTCTGGCGGATGCGCATTTCGATCTGCTGCATCTCACCCTCTAGGCGGGTGATGCGATCTTCGGAGGCCTGGACTTCGGCCTGCATCGTAAACCATCCACCAACAGCCGATACGAGAATAACCGCTAGGGTTATGATGTTCCCTAGCGAAATGGTGTTTTGCATTTGAGGCATAGTGTTGACCCTACTTCGCACTCCGAAACCAGGTTTGAGTGTGGACGTTAAACACACGGCGCTCCTCACCCTCACCCATATCGTCGCGGGGCGGTGGCGCGATTTCGGTGCAACCGACGCCATCGCCCGATGCTGTCGTGCCGGACCCGAGGTAGAGGCCTGTTTCGGCGTCGTACCAATAAGAGACTGCTTTGCTCATAGTGAGACCTCAGTATTTGTTGAGCCAGCCAGAGGCGAGCGCTTGGATGTTGCCGGGTGTGCCTTGGGACACCTCAATGATCTCGTCTTCGTTGTACGGAATGCTGTAGATGTTCCCGTCTGCGCCAAGAGAGCCGCCGAAGTACTTGTTTGTGCCGGAGAGCGTGACGCCAAGCGTGGCTGTTGTGGCTGTTCCCGCATCGGTGTCGATGATCAAAAAGTCGTTGTCGCCGCGAGGAATACCGTAGATTTTGCCGTCCGGACCAAGCACGCCGCCCGCATATTGACTATTGCCAGACAGTGATGCGCCCATGTTTGACCGGGTGGCTGTTCCGGCCTCTGGGTCAATGATGAGAATGTTCGCGCTGTTGCTGGGGATGCAGTAGATTTTGCCGTTGGGCGCGAGCACCCCGCCGTTCCACTTGAAAGTACCAGTGAGCGATGCGCCCATGTTGGAGCGGGTGGCCGTGCCTGCGAGCGGGTCGATGATCAAGATGTCCGTGGCCGATCCGGGGATGCAATAGACTTTACCGTCCGGCCCCAGAACCGCGCCGAAGTATTTCTCGTCGTCGGTGAGCGATGCGCCCATGTTCGACTTGCTGGCCGTCCCGGCCTCTGGATCGATGATCAGAATGGTGTCTGCATTCAGCGGGGCGCAGTAGATTTTGCCGTCAGGACCAAGAGCGCCGCCGAACCAGTTGACCGACCCGGTGATAGTCAAGCCCATGGTGGAGCGCTCTGCTGTGCCTGCGTCTGGATCAATGATTAGAATGTCGGTGCTGTCGCGCGGCACCCCGTAGACCTTGCCATTATGAGCCAAGACGCCGCCAGCCCACTTGAGCGAGCCGCTGAGCGTAGCCCCCATGTCATCCAGTGAGGCCGTGTCAGCCGCAGGATCAATAATCAGAACGTTGGTGGCCGTCGCTGGGATGGCGTAGATTTTTCCATCCAACCCTAGAACTCCGCCAATCCAGTTTTGAGAACCGGAAATGGAGGTGCCCATTGCCGAGGTGGAGGCCGAACTCAGATCAGTCTTGCCCGCCAACCCATCTAGGTAGTTGGCTTTGAAACGAGGCCAGTAGGCTGCGCCCACCTGATTGAATTGTGGAAGGCCGCCCGACCGAATGGCCGGTGACGTTAGGCCCAAGCCAAGCCCAAGCATCACCACACCGCCACAATGTTGGTTGCGGTCGTGCCGGTGTCGTAGACCTTGAGCGCTCGAACGGGGAGCCAGCCATACACACCCGCGAACGTCACGGTGCCCGATCCAGCGGCATCAACCTTCACATCGCCCGCCCCGCCGATATAGAGCGCGCGCGGCACATTGCTGAGGTTGTTGGTATCGTGCGGCGTCACGGCCGCGACGTGCCGAGCCGGGCTGTCCAGCATCGGCCTTTGGGTTGCGAAGGTGTCTGCCATTGGTTCTCTCCTTAGGCCACGCCGTGGTAGATGATGAATTGAACGCGCTTGTTCTGAGGCCGTGTCTCATCGCCCGCGCCGCTCGTTGGGTTGCTGGTTGTGGTGGTGCCGCCTGCCGCATCAGTAACAAGGCTTGGCCCATTTCCGGAGCTTGCCCCGCCCCATGTCTCTTGAGTGTGGACGTGGTTGGCGATCTGATCGGCCTCAACCGTACCAACCGGGTTGCCAGTGCCTGCGCCTCGAAGGAAGTAATCGCGAAGGTCAGGCACGTTGAAAGTGGTGATCCCATCACCTGTGCCCCACGTAATCCCGATCTCTGCGAACAGGTCGGAATAAGTCGTGCGGGTTAGCGCTTGACCGTTACACTCGACCCAACGGCTGGGAACTGTTGTGCCTGCTTTCGGGCGGATTTCACCGATAATCGGTAGCGCCTCGATCCCCGGAACGGCTGCACTGTCAATCGCTACTGTGAGGGTTTCGTCCCCGCCGTTGTTGCCCTCTGTGAGCGTGACGCCAGTACCAGCCACCAGCTTGCCCTTGAGGTGCCCGGGTGTGGTGTCATTGCCTGAGACTGTGACAGTCTCGCCCGCATCTGCGGCGGCTGTTGCGGCGATGGTTAGGGTTTCATTTCCGCCGTCCGATCCCTCAGTGAGCGTAACACCTGTTCCTGCGACTAGCTTTCCATTCAGCACGCCCGGCGTGGTGTCATTGCTGGATACAGTGACGGTTTTGCCCGCCGCCGTGTTCTGCGCCGTGGTCGCCAGCCCTGTCGTGCCTAAGAGGACGTTTTCATCACCGCCGCCGTTCTCTTCGGCAATCGTGATGGTGCCATCTGTGTTGTTCAGCTTTGCAAGAAGCCCGCGCGGTGTGCTGTCGTCACTAGAGACTGAAACCAACGTTGCAGCGGTTTCTACCGCATCCTGCACATTCGTGTCGGCGATCTGGCCCGTTGCCGTGAAGCTGATACCCGACGCACCACTATCGCCCGTTGAAACGGAAACCATGTACGCCTGCGAAAAGTGAGACTGCTCAACCCCGTCCGCATCTTTGATAACCAGCTTTACCCGATCACCCGACGCGACAAAGGGATTGGGCCACGCGCCGTCCGCATCGCTCGTGTAGGGTGTTGTGATGGCCGTAGTTATGTTCGCATCAGTGTAAACCGTCTTGGGCGTGGTGGTGCCAGGCTCCTGAAACTCAGCAGTCCAGCCCGATTGAGCATTGCCGCTGTTGTCTCGCGCCAGCGGCATTAAGAGTTGTTCTGCCATTCGTTTTCCTCAAAGAAAAAGCCGCCCCGAAGGACGGCTTCTGTGATTGTTTGACCTGCTGTTAGGTCGCGGCGGCTGACCACCGGCCATGTTCTGCAAAGCGTGAATGCAAGACCCGCCCGACCACCCTCACCGCTCGGCGAGGAACTGCCTTCCACCCTGCCCCATCGTGAACCTCAAACTGACCCGTTGCCCTCTGGTGCAGTCGCTTCACAGTGCCATCGGCAAAGACATAGTAACCATCGCCGTGGTACTTACTCACGCTCTCGCAAACCTCCGTCCGGAGAATGCCGCCATCGTGATGTTGCTTCAAAAACAGTGGCTCAATCGTCATGACGCCACCGGCTTTACAAATACGAAGACCCCTTCCGCAACACCATCCGGAAGGGCCATATTGCCCTCTGGGTTGTACGGCCAGAATTCATCGACTGTCAGAACAACTCCATCCTGAGCGGCTAGCCTCACGGGTACGTCGCCTCCGTGGTTCAGCGCGATCTCAGTCAGTTCTTTGATTGCCTCATCAATAGTCATGCTGTAGCTCCATCCAGCGCGCTCAGTGCGCCTAAAACGTCAGACGACCACCGAAGCTGACGGATTGGCGTCCCTGCCCGGTCCTTTTTTTGTGTATCAACCATCACCGCGCCTTCTTCGCGACCCTGATCGGTCGGCTCGTAGTATAGCCGCCCCTTGGCGTCACGGAACGACATCTGCAAACCAAGTCGCTCCAACGTCTTGTTAACCACCTGTGCTGACCTCCAGCCAAGGCGGCGGGCCAGATCTGAAGCCGTCAACAGCGAGGCGCTTTGTGGCGCCTCAGAGTACTGGATGCCCAGTTGGGCGAGGTGATCAACGCCGAGATTGGCCCGAACGGCGTTGTTTGCAGCGATCACCGCCTGAGTTCCCTCAAGGCCCATCTGTTTGCAAAGCCACAGGTTGCCTTTGAGAGCGAGCCGGGCCTCGCGAGAGGCTTTGATGCGGTCCGAGGGGGCGACCGAGACGCCGAACGCCCCTGTCTTCCTGATCTGAGGCAACACCTCACTCGTCACAAAGCGCCGGAGCGGTTTCGCCTGCGGCTTGTCGCTGCGTAGGACTAGGGCGTAAAGCCCGCTTTCGTTGATTAGGTTTGTTGGTCGGTGGCTACCCTCGATCTGATCTAGGGTAACCTCATCAGTATCCAAGCGCTTCACCGCGTCAGATGGATTGCGCAATTCCAGTACTGCACAAACATCAGAGGCGACGAACCATGGCTCGCCATTTCGGGACACAACGCGCACAGCGTTGCCATTAAAGTTGAAAGGGACTATGTTCATGTTTGAACCTTTTCACTGGGTTTCATTTCGAAGCCGTTGGGATGGCACTCCCAGCGGCTTCACTCTTTTGAGACGGTTGCCTCTTGCTCTTGCCGATAGCTCTTTGCGAGCCGGTAGCAGATTTCGTTGTTCACCGACCGAGCCGATGACTTTGCCGATGCCTTCACGGTTTCGCGGAGGTCAGGGGGCATCCGGACCGCCAAAGGTGATGTTTGCTTGCGCTTCTCCATTTCGCCTCTCTGTTAGTTACCACTGGTAACTTAGCTACCACTGGTCACGCATTGCCGTCAACCGATTTCTTCATTACCCGTGGCAATCATGGCTGATCCGTCCAAATACCCCACCCGCATCGCTCCGTATGGGCTTAGAATGCGTCCAGAGCTAAAAGCTGCCCTGCAGGAGGCCGCCGATGAAGGCGGGCGAACGCTTCATGCTGAAATCATTGTTCGACTAGAGCGATCGCTCATTAGTGACGATACGAGCCCCCAAGACATTCAAGAACTCAAGGCCATGCTGACCCGCCTTAACGACCAAGCAACCCAGCTCACGCTTGAGGTGGATGTGCTAAAAAAGCGCGTTGCCACAAAGAAAGCCTAACAGGTGGCTCGTGTCACTAGCGGACCTTTATCTTGATACCCCTTGCCTCAAGGGGCTGTAGGGGCCATTTTGGGGGGATGGAACCCGGTTTCGGTGATGTCGCTTTAATTTCAACCCTCATTGTGATTGCTCTTGTGGCAATATTTAGAGCACTTCATCAACGCTCTAAGAGGACAGGCAATGAGTGGCCGGTAGTTGCCTTCATGCTGATGGCGCTTTTTTCAAACTTGGTGGCGATGACTATTTCGGCAGAAGGTGGATATATACACGCTATTTCACAGTCGCTCACTGGTGTCATGTTGGGCTTCAGCGTTGTCTACTTCGCAACCGCCGCTGCGTCCTCTCTATGGGCTGGTTGGCAGCGGCGATAGTCGCCCCACCGACATTGGACAACTGAGGAACCTGCGGACGCTGTCCCGTTGCAAGCATTGTTTGAATTTGCTCTGCGCCGCGCTGAACACGTCTGTCTGCCATGCTCTTGGCTCCCGCCCCCGTCACCATCAATGGGACGGTTGCGCCACCAGTCGAAATCGCGCCAATGGTATGGAGCGCCATCATCAGCCCGTTGCCATTCGGAGACAGTTTACCAATTCGACGAAGTACCTCTTCTGGCAAATCACCGTGGATAAACTCTCGCATGAAGCCAATCTCTTCGTCGGAGAAGAAGCGGGCTTTTTTAGGCTCGTTAACGATAGCTGTGACGGCTTGGCGGTACTTGTTCAGGATGTTGCCGCCCGATCCGGTGCTGGCGGTTTGATCCGCTGCCTTCTGGAAGGCGTCTTCGAGCAGTTGTGTCTTGGCGTAGCGCGCGTTTGCTGCCCGCGCGACCGCCATTAGTTCGCTCGTCGCCGCTCGGCTATCGATCAGGCGGTCCACTTCGTGAATAGCGTCAAGGATCACCACTTGATCGGATGCGTTCCCATACCTGCGCCACATGTCTTGGCGGATACTATCCAGTTGAGACAGAGTAATTGGACGCGCGCTTCGACGTTCAACATTCCGCAGAACGGCGCGAGCCGCGTTGTCTACCTCCTCCACGTAGTGCCCTTCGTCAAAGGCCCGCACAATACGCTGATACATTGCAGATGTCTCTTGCGGCGAGAAGGCTTCACCCGCCCGATCTACAGCCCGGTAGGCTTGGTTCTTCACCTCTCGCAGTCTCCCAACCGTCGGTCGCTCTTGGGACGCCTGAAAGAGCCGCCGCAGGCCGCGAGGAACAGACGCTAAGCCATCAAGCAATTTCGGTGAGGCCGCCCCGAAGATGCCGCCCAAGGTCGCAGTAAGGGCAGCGTTTGAAATCCGCTCATCTGTGCCGCCTTCTCCTTCAGTAAATCCCAAAGTTGCACCGGTCGCAGCGCCGACCGTCAGTCCCTGTCTAGCGCGCCCCGCTGTCGTTAAGCCCTTGGCCACCTTGGCGGCCCCGAGCCCTGGAATAAGCGCAGGGGCCACCTCTGAGGCAATCGACGCAACCGGGTTTTCCTGCCGCAACCGCTCCTGGTTGCCGCGATAGTGGGCAAGGCGTTCGTCATATGCCCCACGCCCCAGAGCTGCGTCTACCGCTGCGCTGGCCTCATCGCCGCCAAACCCCAGAGAGGCGCTTTCGGCAGCGTTGGCTATGCCAGTGCCGATCTTCTCCCCAACCGACATCACACCATCGTCAACGCCGATCACGTTGTCTCTGATCCGCCCCATAAGGCTCATGTCGGCCTGTGGGCGGGCCGCCTGCTGGGCGCGCAATTGCAACTGGCGCAGGCGAATGCGGCGGCGCTGTTCATCTGGTGTCATTGTGGACCCGTCATCTGGTTGAGAAGCGCTTCGTACTCATCAAGCTGGCTTTCTGGCAGGGTCATCACATCAAGGCCGAGAAGCGCGTCGGGCTGCATGCTGGAAAGGTCCACTTGCGGGGCCTCATCCTGAGGCAAGAGGCTGTCAAATGTCAGATCACCCCCGGCGCGCTGAACCGCCCGCTCAACGATTACTGCGAGGTCATTTAGAGCCTCTTGATAGGCTTCCACTGACTGAGCGCGGTTGAGGCGCGCGATTGCGGCCTGTGCGGCCGTACCTTCTCTCTCAGTGATCTGGCCGCCACCCTTAAGTGTTTCAAATGCAGTTAAGAACGCCTGCCCCTGCAACTGATCCATCCGGACCATAAGGTCTTGCTGTGCCTGCGAGCGCGGCGGGAGCCGACCCTCAACTATGCCCGTTACGCTCGAAAGATTTGGGTCTGAAAAGACTGTCGCGAGCAAACGCAGGCTGTCCTCAGCCGACGCGCGCGCTTCCGCGTTTTCGTCGCTGTTATCCTCCGGACCGCCAGAGATGCGACTGAGAACATACTCATTGCGCTCAGGGTCAAAGATAGCCTGGAAACCCTGCGGGATGGTGCCGATCTGAGGCTGAACATCGACAGGCTCACCATTGCTCACATTGACCGTCGTACCTTGAGCGCGCCCCGCCTGCGCCATCTGCCTGCGGTAGTCCACAAATGAACCCTCAAAGCCTTGTTGCCTGGCTAACTCATACTCCCGCATGGCGGAAGTTGGAGCAGGTGCCGGAGGATTGGCAGCCGCAATGTTCCGCGCGATACGGTCATTCACCTGCTCCGCCATAGCAAAGCCTGCCGGGCCGGTCGCAATCAACTCGCCTAGGGCGTTCGTGTTGCCGCCAGCCGCTTCGGCACCTCGCTCTCTAAGCACCTGCAACAGCGCATTCTGAGACTGCACCTGTTGAACGTTGCCACCCTGTGCGACGCCATTTGCATAGGCCCCCACCGGATCAAGGCGCACCATATCCGCGAGCGCATTTCTGAGCATCGTCATGCTGGCAGGCTCCTCAAAAATCCGTAGGTATTCAGGCCTTGGTTCAAACCACCAGCCAGCGCATTCACGCCCGCCGTGCGCCCGTACATATCAGCCTCAGTCATCTGGTTGTTCACAGGCATAAAGGCCGCCAGAGCGTTGTTTTCGACGCCCAAGCGCCGATCCATGGCCCCTGCTGCCACATTGCCTGCCGTGGCCCCGTAACCCGTCTCCGCGCCCACCTGAGTGCGGAAACCTGTGTCTGCCGCGGCCATCAGGCTGTTACCCAATGCAGTGTTCGCGCCGCTTCTCACCGCAAGCGCATTGCGGTTTGCGCCGTCCATAATACCAAGCGCCTGACCATCTGCCCCGCGCCCGACATTGATCAGCTGCGCAAGTGCGTTCTGCCGATCCTGCGCAGCAATGCCTTGCCCCATGCGAGCAAGTGAGGCCATCGTGGCCCCGCTGTTCAGGTTACCCCGATTGGCCGCCGATCCCTCAATCGCCTCGCGGCCCATGTCCATCTGATACTCAGCGCCAGCCGACAATTCCGGCGCGGCATAACCCTGTGGCATCGGCCCAAGGCCCGCCTCATAGAGCATCGCGGCGTAAGCATCCGCGCCGCCGTCTCGATACGGGTCAAGCTCGCTGGCGAGTTGGTCACTGTCCCACATGAAGTTGGAAAGCGTGTTGCGTTGGCGGCCATAGGTCTTGTTGGCAATGCCCTGCCCCCGATCCACATAGGCATCGGCCAGACTGTTTACGTTTGCTCGCGTATCGCCTGCGAAATTGAGCATTGCGGACGTGCCATCATCAATGATGTTGCCCGCCGCGTCCGTGTACTGACCAATCTGGCGCTGAGCACGTCGCGTGCCGTCCCGCTGGGCGTCGGTGGCTCTGTTTGTGCCAATGTAGTTTAGCCCGGCACCGGCAAGACCGGCACCGCCTGCAAGAAGTGCATTCATCATAGTATTTCCTACTTGGCTTCTAGGGCCGCCAGCCGGCGCTCGTAGTCTTTGAGAAGGCGGAGAAGGGCTTGGGTGGCCTTGCCGTCTTTGTCCGTGAGCTTTTGGGCCGCGTTCACAGTCTCAGTCATGCCGCCTCCAGCACCGCATCTGCGTCGAGATTGATATCTGCCGGGTCTGTGATGGACACTTGCACGGCGAATTGCCGGAACTGCCCCATACGCCGCTTCTCAGCCCTCACAGTGCGGTCGCCTAGATCACCAACGGCCAACGCACGTTCCGCACTAAATGACCGCCCACCGTCGCTTGACGTGGCCAGCAAAAGCGATGCGTCTCGCCCAATATCCGTTTCCCCGTAGGTGCCACGTATCACAAGTCTTTGCGCAACAAAGCGGCGGTCGCTGCCGCTCACATATGCCTGACTGCACACCGTGCGTCGGAGCGGGTGCTTAATATCCGCATTCGTGCGGGCCATTTCATAGACTGCGCCAAGCGATGTTAGGCAGTACCACTTGCCATAGGCAAAGGCGGTATCGATCACCTCCCATGCACCGTGCAGCACTCCGGTAGAGCGCTCGTGCCAGAGCCGCGTGGAGAAATCGAACACCCATGCAGGGCGGGATGCAAAGCGCACCACAAGCATTTTGTGGCCACGGTCCTCGTAGTAAAAGACGTGGCTGGGCGCTTCCGCATTCAACGCCTTGTGCACACCGGGCGTAGACACTGGCGTTGCCGTTGTTCCAGCCGCGATATAGGCGATATTGTCATCACCGATGAAAAACAGACCGCTGTCAAAGCTGGTCAGAAGGTTGCGGGATTTAAGGCCGATCTCCTGCGCATCCAAGCGCCCTGAGTAAGCCGTCGCACCTGCACCCGTCGCAGCCCACACCTCATAGCTTTCCGCGCCAAACAGCCACAAGTTGCCCCCCTGCGTTTCAACGCGCAAAAGGTCATCGTTAGCATATTCAGCCGTGGCAAAATGCAGCCCGTCAAAGCTGTTCGGGTCAGCCGCGCTCGACCACTGAAATTGACCACCGCCCTTTTCGGCCAAGACCGTATATTGGTTGTGAAACGTCACATCCCCAAAGGTCGTAAATGCCTGCCCGCTTGGGTTTGTCAGCGCTGAACCATCCCAGAGGTAATACTCTCCACCAGCAGCAACCGTGACCTGTGAGCCGTTTCCAGAGATAAACGTCTCCACATCGTCGGCAATTGCGCCAAGCTGGCTCACAGAGCCGTCCGCAGCGATCTTTAGGAGCGATGAGGCCCCAGCCGCATAGAGCGTACCGTCCACCGTAGCGAGCTTCCGTGCACCAACATCAGGATCAGCCGCATAGCGCCCCGGGAAACTCACAGAGGCCGAGAAATTGTCGTAGGTGATATTAGTCGCGATGGTGTCGCCAAGCGCCCGCACGTTCAGCCGGAACACCGATGCGCCAACGGGAAGCGTGACGGTGTGACTGATGATCTGTTGGTCTTCGTCACTCCAATCCGCGCTGGCAACCAGCGTTTGCCGATCATCGAGACCCGTGCCGCCCGTTTTGTCGTAGCTGTAGGCCTCATATCTCTGTGTGTAGGAGGTCGGGTTGTTGCCACCGCGTGTGAGCCGAAAGCCAAATGTGATGGTTGCCTGCGTGCCTGCATCAGGGTCAAAGCCGTACTCGGTCAGGTCAACATCCAGATACCAGTCAAAGACAGATGTTGTCGTGTCCTGTTTAAAGCTGGTCGCGGTGGCCGTGTAGGTGCCGCCGCTTGGGTTGTAGAGCCGCCACGTCGTGTCGAGCGTCTCCTCCCAGTCCGACGGGGTTGCCTCAACTTCATCAAAGGGTGGGATTGTGTGCGTGAATGTCAGCGGGCCTGCACCAGCCTCATTGACCACCACTTTACCCTGGTACGCCCCCAGTTTGGTAAACGCCTTCTGGCCCAGTACAGAGCGCAGGAGCGCCCGTGAGCGGCTCCCCTGCGGCAAAGGCTCTGCGTACAGGTTCAACAGCCTCTCGGGGCTTTGCGGGGCCTGTGAGGCGCTGGCAAGGGCAAGGGTGGCCATTAGTAATATCGCGCCTCAAGCCCGGCTTGCGCCTCGGCCTCGGAAATCGTGCCGTCACCATCCAAGTCGCGACTGTCTGTGCGGTCATCGGGCAAGAGAGCGGAGCGGATACGGGACAATGGCATTCCGCGTGGAGGGGCGATCTCGTAGCTGGGCGCAATGCGCTGCGCAAGCCATAGCGAAAAGGCGTCGAACACAGCGTCGGGGATCGTTTCCAGCGTCCATGTGATGCCCGTTAGGCCGTCCATGGTCTTCAACTCAGAAAACAGAGCATCCGCCTTACGGCCCACACGTTTGACCTCACCTGCTGTTGCGGCCTGATCATCCGCAATCACGCCGATCTCTTGCAGAGCCTCAGTGATTAGCTGTGTACGATTGTAGGTCACTCGGCTGGGTCCGCTGGGTTTTCGGCTGCGGCCAGCTCCTCGCGAAGGCGCTCAATGCCCCATCGCTTGTCCACTTTGACGCCAAGACCTTCGAGGGTGGCACGGATCACATCGACCTCATCTACTACAGCCTCATTCACGTCAGGCCATGCAAGCATCTTTTTCGCCAACAGCGCACCTGCCTGAGTGCTTACATCAACGTGTGTTGGCTCACCTTGAATGAAGGTAACGCCACGGATCGTCACCGCCTCAAGTGGCCCCGAATAAACCAGTACTGTCATTTGTCACCTATGGGAAAAGGGCGAGGCCATGACGACCCCGCCCCAGTGTTTACGCGGTCGCCGGTGCGGCAACGAAAGTGTTGAAAACGCCGTTCTGGACGCCGTTCCAAACCATCTTAGCAACGCCACGGCATTCTTCGATGCCCCGGCCAACCTCGAACTGGTAGTCAGTGCTGTCCTTCTTGGTCGTCTCTGGACGCTGGCCCCAAGCAACCGCCGCAGCGCCAGCGCCGCAGAAGAAGCCTGGCTGGACATCCGCGCTGGATGCACCAACGCCCGTGATGACGGGGATTTCGGGGATTTCCCGAATAATCACACCATCCCAAAGCAGGTCGCCGTCACGGAACAGCGGGTTGTCCGCAGTACCGCGCACACGCGCATCACGATTGGCCTGAACGATTGCGCCATCCTGCTTCAGATCGCGGAAGGCTCGCGAACCGACAAAGTACACGAAATCGTCGCGCCCTTTCGACACAGACTGCTTGACCGGGCGGATGCGTCGATCCGTCTGTTCGCGCACAAGCTGCTTGGCGAGAGAAACGTGAGCCGCGCTCATTCGGTCATTGGTCACGTCCACGTTTGCCAGCGATGCAGAGTGATCGTTGGAAGCGTTGTTGGACGCCGCGTTACCGAACAGGAAGCGATCCGCGTTTGCCGCGAGCCATGCGTCCTTCACGGCCTCAGAGATGCCCGTGTAATAAGCCAGCGGGGCAACAACAGTATCGTTGGTGTCGTCCGCGTCCTTGCCGCGCAGGATAGAGCCGCCGCTGTAAGCCAGCATTGCGCAGATGATGTCATCCCGCAGACGCTCCATGTTCCAGACCTGAAGCGCAGGCTTCACGCGGTCCAGAAGGTCAAACTCTGACCAATGGCGCTCTGGCTTTTTGATCGTCACAGCGTTGCGGTTCCAGTTGACTGTGATCTTCTGGTTGTGGTTGCCAAGCGCGCCTTCATTGCCGGTGAGCGTGTTGGTGCCTTGGACACCGGCATTGCTCAGAGCCTCAATGAAGGGAATATTGATAGACTTCCCGCCATCGGTCAGCTCGTAGCAAGCCTGAATGGGCATCATCGAGCCTTCGCCCATCGTGTCGCCCATGTAAGGCCCGAAAGAGTGCTCTCGGACGTATTCCACAAAGTATTCCTTACGCCACCGCTCCATGCGGTTGGCGGTATCAAGAGTGGTGTAAGCCATCCTGGTTTTCTCCGGTTAGCCGAACAGTCCCGTCAAATGTTTGGGAACTGAAACGGCTGTTTCATTGGGATCGCCCCCCGACGCTGGCGCTGAGGACAGCGATGCGGGCGGCATTTTCGGTGCAACGGGCGGAGCTGGGGTTTGAGACTGCATCTCCGCCATAATCGATTGACGAAGCTCGGCTTCCTTTTCCCTCATCCAAGCTTCCGGGTCTGGCCCGATCTGCTGGACGGCCTTTTGAGCCTTGAAGGCTTCGGCAACCGCGTGCCACGGGGAAGGGTGATCCATAAACTGCTGTCCGCGTCGTGGGTCTTCTGCGATCCACGCTTGGGCCTCTGCGATCAACTCTTTCCCGTACTCCCGCTCTGCAAAGAATTGCGACTGGTTCAAGAAGCGATTGTGCTCTTGCACCTGCTGCTGTTGCATATGATGGGAGAGAGCCGCTTGCGGGTTTTCATACCAGTCAGGAGCCTCCTGCTTCTGGGCCTCTAGCTGCTGCTGGCGAAAGTGCGCCTCCAGCCGCTCCCGTGCTTGACGCTCTTGCTCAAGCTGACGTTGTGTCTCTTGCCTCTTCTCTCGCTCATCGAGCATCGCCGTGATGGGCACGCTGTGCGGCTCTTCTTTGACTTCGGCCGCCGGCGGCGCGGCCTCTGGTTCGCCCGTCTCGCTTGCCTTCGGCTCTGTTGGAGGTGTCTCCACCTCCGCAACCTCAGGGGCGGTCTCTGCCGTCTCTGGGGCCACTTGCTCCTGTGGCGTTGCGGGTTCGTCTTCAAAGATAGAAAGCTCAGTGTCGCTCATTTTGGCGCTCCAATGTCGTCGGAAAACACGTTTCGCCCGTCCCCCGGCGGCGGGGGCTGGTTATCGTCCAGCCAAGTCGAAATCGCCCGTTACCCCCGGCGGCGGGGTGTCAGTAGGGCAGCGCTAGCCGCTGTGTCTCCACCACTGTTTTCTGTGTATCGGCGCGGGTCTCATCGACCTCCGCCAGTGTCTTTTGTGCAGATGCCATGTCTTTTTGCGCAGACGCTTCAACAGCCATAGCTTTGAGTTGCTGCTCGCGCTCAATCTGCATCATCTGCATCTGCGTTTGCTGCTCACGCTGTTGCTTCATCATTTCCAGAACATCAGCCTTGTCTTTAACTGAGGATGCTTGGATGAGAAGCTCCGGCGGGATCGGGATGCCGTTAGACGCCATTTGC
>JBCBGM010000026.1:0-37956 GCA_038526735.1 Pseudomonadota bacterium
CCAGTTGACCATGGAGAGGCTGTAGAGCTTCTCGCGGTTCCACAGGCGCGGCACGAGGAAGTAGAGCGCACCAAAGGTGATCATCCCGTTCCAGCCCAGTGCACCGGAGTGGACGTGGCCGATCGTCCAGTCGGTGTAGTGGGAGAGCGAGTTGACGATGCGGATCGACATCATCGGCCCCTCAAAGGTCGACATGCCGTAGAAGCCCACCGAGATGACGAGCATCCGCAGCACCGGGTCTGTCCGCAGTTTGTCCCACGCGCCCGAGAGCGTCATCAGGCCGTTGATCATGCCACCCCAGGAGGGCATCCAGAGCATGATCGAGAACACCATCCCCAGCGTCGAGGCCCAATCAGGCAACGCGGTGTAGTGGAGGTGGTGCGGACCTGCCCAGATGTAGAGGAAGATCAGCGCCCAGAAGTGCACGATCGACAGCTTGTAGCTATAGACCGGGCGCTCTGCCTGCTTGGGAATGAAGTAATACATCATCCCCAGGAAACCTGCGGTTAGGAAGAAGCCCACCGCGTTGTGCCCGTACCACCATTGGATCATGGCGTCCTGCACACCGGCGGTCACCTGGATCGACTTGGAGCCCCAGATCGACACCGGAATGGCCATGTTGTTGACCAAATGCAGCATCGCAACCGTGACGATGAAGGCCAGCAGGAACCAGTTGGCCACATAGATATGCGGCTCTTTGCGCTTCCACAGAGTGCCAAGGAAGACCAGCAGATAAGCGACCCAGACAACAGTCAGCCACAGGTCAACATACCACTCGGGCTCTGCGTATTCTTTGCCCTGCGTGCCGCCCAGCAGGTAGCCGGTGGCAGCCAGCACGATAAAGAGCTGATAGCCCCAAAAGACGAACCACGCGAGGTTGCCGCCCCACAGCCGTGCAGCAGTCGTGCGTTGTACGATGTAGAACGAACAGGCCAGCAAGGCGTTGCCGCCGAATGCAAAAATCACTGCCGAGGTATGCAGTGGTCTGAGACGTCCGAAAGAGGTTTGCGCGATGTTGAGCGTGAGTTCCGGAAACGCGAGCTGAAACGCGATGAACGTTCCGGCTGCAAAACCAACCACGCCCCAAAAGGCGGTGGCAATCACGCCGTAGCGGATCACGTCGTCCATATACCCGGTCGGTGCGGGTTGAGCGACATATCCAGGCCCCATCGCCCGCATGGTGCGGATGAAGAGAAATGTTGAGACAGCCAGAATAATGATCGCGTGGATCTGATAAGACAGGTCCTGCGCGAAATTCGTGGCAAGCGCGGCGAAGAACATCACCAACGCTAGAGCTATGAGTTTGAAGGTGCCGGCCATAGGTCCTTCCCTTAAGTTATGGTTGCGTGGTCCCAGACAGACTCGGGGACTGCGATCAGTGCTCCTTGGATTGACCTTCGGTGGGGGCGGCGCCTTGACGTGGATCAACGGTAGCGGTTGCAGACTTTTGTTTTACGCGCGCGGGAAATTGGCCGCGTGAAGCCGGCGCGCTGCGGAACGCGGCGCGGCATTTTAAAATAATCAATATTTACAGGTGTTTAGGTTTTGCTTGATGCCTAGGAAAGGCGCGGAGCATCACACGTCAAAGCGCCGCTCCGAGCGGGGCTACTCAAAGACAAGACTGGTGCGCGGCTTCGTCGCGGTCAGAGATCGTCGCCGGATTCTTCGCGCAAGATCTCGATATCGGGGACGACCACATGCCGTGTCCCCTCCAGCAAAATAAGCTTTTGCTTCTTGAGCGCAGTGATCTGGCGGCTGACCGTTTCGATGGTCAGGCCCAGATAATCGGCGATCACCTCACGGGTGACGGGCAGGTCAAAGGCCATGCCATCTTTCATGGAGGCTTTGGACAGTGCTGCATCGCGGCGTGCGAAGATCAGCAGAACGCTCGCAATCTTTTCGCGCGCGGTTTTGCGGCCCAGCAGCGTCATCCACTCGCGCGCGGCGTCAAGCTCATCGAGTGTCATCGCCAGGAGGCGACTCTCCATCCGGGGGCTGCGCGCAATCAAGTCTTCAAACGCTTTCTTGCGGAAGGTGCAGAGCGTCACCTCGGTGGAGGCAACCACGTCATAGGGTGTGCTGGTGCGACCGGGGCGGCCGACAAAGTCGGACGGAAGAGCATCCCGACCATCTGGCGACGCCCATCTGCGAGGGTCCGGCTGAGGCTTGCGACCCCTTCGACCACAGATCCGAGAAAACTCAGCTCATCCCCAGCCCAAATGATCGTCTCACCGGGCGCATAGCTGCGGTAAGTCTTCATAGACTCTAGAAGCAAAAGCTCGCTTTGCTCGCATTCAGCGCAAACCGCGTTGTGGCGAATAGGGCACTCACCGCATTGATTTAACGTAATTTTCTGTACTTCTACAGTCATCGCGGTCCTCCGACCGTTTCGCAATGAAACTACCGCGTCGTTTAGTTGCATTCAAGGTACTCCACCTGATGGAACATATCATCCCCTGAATTTTGGACAAAACAAGAACATTTGCTAAATTCGGAGTATGAAAGTTCGATTCCCGACAGATTTGCAGCTTCGCCCGACCCGCGCGCATGAGGTGTGCGGCCCTTCAGCGGCTGTTTTTGCAGCGTGTCATGCAAGTCAGCAGGACGGACCGATTCTGTGGATCACGGAGGTTTGGCGCTCGGATCGGCTGCATCCGCGGGGTCTTTCGCGGTTTTTTGACCCCGCGCGCTTGGTGCTGATCGAGGCGCGCCGCGCCATCGATGTGCTCTGGTCGGCGGAGGAGGGGCTGCGCTCCGGCGCGGTCGGGATGGTGGTGGCAGAGCTCACGCGCGCGCCAGACCTCACCGCCTCTCGCCGCTTGCAACTCGCGGCAGAGGCGGGCGGCACGCTTGGCCTCTTCATCATTCCCGAGGGCACCGGCTCTAACGCGGCTGAAACCCGCTGGCACGCCACCCCGATCCGCGGAAGCGGCGCTGTCTGGGACTCGACTCCGATGCGCTGGCGCACCATAAAGAACAAAAGAGGAACATTGGTAAACGCAGAGGTGGCCTGGGATGCGACGGCGCATCGTTTGTTGCTGGATACCACGCTTGGCAAGCGCGCGGCTCACCCGCCGCAGCACGCGCTTTGACGCAACGCCCGCCCCCTTTGCGGTGCTGCGCGCGGTGCGTGGCGCGGACCGGATCCATTGCCTGAACGCCGCGGCAGAGACTGCGGGCCTGTCGCGCGGGCAAGGCGTGACAGACGCGCGCGCGATCTGCCCAGACCTCGTCACCGCCCCCTCTGACCTGCGCGCCGAGCAGCGCTTTTTGCTGACCATCGCCCGCTGGATGGACCGCTACGCGCCTTTTGTGGCCCCCGACGGAGAAGATGCACTGGTGCTCGATATCTCCGGCGCGGCGCATCTTTTCGGCGGAGAAGAGGCCTTGCTGGAGGATATGGCTGATCGCCTCTCCCGCGCGGGGCTGGAGGCGCGGCTGGGTTGTGCCGATACCCGGGGTGCGGCCTGGGCACTAGCGCATTTTGCCCCGGGCATCGCGCCGCCGGGGGCCACCCGTGCAACTCTTGCACGGCTGACACCCGAGGCCCTGCGCATCGACGCTGACACCGCCACCGGCCTGCGCCGCCTTGGCCTCGACACCATTGATGCGGTCGCCAACGTGCCCCGCATCTCGCTCGCGCGCCGTTTTGGCACTGGTCTGACCCACAGGCTCGACCGGGTGCTGGGTGCCGAGCCTGACCCGATCTCTCCGCTCGCCCCCGAAAGCGACTGGGAGGTGAGCAAGCTCTTGCAAGAACCGGTGGGCACGGTGCCCGCTGTCATGGCCGTGCTTGAGCAGCTCTTGGAGCCCCTCTGCCTGCGGTTGGAGCAAGCCGAGCAGGGCGCGCGCCAGCTTAGCCTGCATGTGCGCCGCACCGACCACACCGTCAGCGTGCTGGAGGTGGGGCTGGCGCGCCCGATGCGCGATGTGGAGCGTATCCTGGGCCTTTTCGCCAAAGGCGTAGAGGCGGTGGATGCGGGCTTTGGCATCGAGCATCTGCGCCTTGTTGCCACCTCGCGCGAGCCACTGCGCCTGCGCCAGCTCACCCGCGCCGAAGGGGAGGGGGCTGATCACCTCTCAGACCTCATCTCGCGCATCGCGGGGCGGGTGGGGTTTGAGCATGTGCTGCGGTATCTGCCCGGTCAAAGCCACCTGCCTGAGCACAGCTTCATCATCGCCCCCGCTGCCTATTCCGAAGCGGCGCCCGGCTGGCCCGCCTCTGCCACGCTGCGCCCGCTGGTGCATTTCCCGCCCGAACCGCTTGAAGGGCAGGGCCCGCGCCCGCCCAAACGGTTTCGCTGGCGCGGCATGCGGCTGACCCTTCTGTCGGCAGAGGGGCCAGAGAGGATCTCGCCCGAGTGGTGGCTCGACCGCCCCGCCTGGCGCTCGGGCGTGCGCGACTATTGGCGGGTCGAGGCGCGCAAAGACGGCACCGCGGCCCATGGCGCCGAGGAAGAGACCCGCCGCCTGTGGCTGTTCCACACCCCGCAAACCGATGCCTGGTCCGTCCAGGGCGTTTTGGCGTGAGGGCGCAGCATGACCGCAGCTCCCCCCGCCTTCGCGGAACTCATCACGACCAGCAACTTCAGCTTTCTCACCGGCGCGTCGCATCCTGAGGAGTTGGTGGAACAGGCCTGCACCCTCGGCCTGCCCGCCCTCGCCATCACCGACCGCAACACGCTGGCCGGGGTGGTGCGGGCGTGGTCGGCTCTCAAAGAACTCAAAAACGAAACCATCGAGCGCGCCGCCCCCAACATCACCGGCCGTGATGTCCGTGCCCATGCCGCCACCCACGCGGCCAAGGTCCGCTCCCATACCCGGATAGATCCCTCCTCGCGCCAGGTCATGCAGGATGGCCCACTTGTGGCAGACGGGGCCGGGGGCTCTGCCCCCCTTGAGCCCGAGGGGCTCAATTCCCCCCGAGGTATTTCTGTCAAGATGAAGGGATCAGAGGCGCCTCCCTCCCCCCTGCAGAGGTCGAAATATCCCGGGGGTGAAGCCGCAGGCGAGGGGGCAGCGCCCCCTGAGGACCCGGCGCAGCCGGGCCACGCCCAACCGGAGGGCGGGAGGGCTGCGTTCCCCAAGCTCATTGTCGGCAGTCGGTTGGTCTTTGTGGACAGTGCGATTGAGGTGGTGGCGTTGCCGGTGGACAAACCCGCCTATGCCCGGCTCTCACGGTTGTTGACCGCTGGCAAGCGCCGGGCGGAGAAGGGGGAGTGCACGCTCTATCTTAAGGACCTGGAGGAGTGGGGGCGGGGGCTGGTGTTGATTGCCTGCCCGCCTGACCCTTTGTCCAAGGGTACGCGCTGGCCTGAGGTCAAGCGGCTGGCGGCGCGGTTCCCGGGCTGGGTCAATCTGGCGGCGCGTCC
Source organism: Pseudomonadota bacterium (assembly GCA_038526735.1). Lineage (GTDB taxonomy): Bacteria > Pseudomonadota > Alphaproteobacteria > Rhodobacterales > Rhodobacteraceae > Rubricella. Next base: position 5,373 of record JBCBGM010000026.1, read on the forward strand.
GCTCTATGATGGGCAGGATGCGGCGCGGATCGCCACCTATGCGCGGGCGGCGCGGCGGCTTTCGGTGCCGATGCTGGCCTCGAATGATCCGATCATGCACCGCGCAGCGCGGCGGCAGATGGCGGATGTGCTGACCGCGATCCGCACCCATCGCAAGGTGGAGGAGTTGGGCCAGGATGCGCTGCCCAATGCCGAGCGGCGGCTCAAGGGGGCCGCCGAGATGGCGCGCATCTTCAAGGCCTATCCGGCGGCTCTCAAGCGCTCCATCGAGATTGCGGACCGCTGCGCCTTTGATCTCTCGGAACTGGCCTACACCTATCCGACCGAGAACCACGGCGAGCCGCCGCAGCAGCGGTTGGAGCGGTTGGTGGCCGAAGGAATGGCCTATCGCTATCCGCGTGGTGTGCCAGAGCGGGTGGCCGCGATGACCGAGAAAGAGCTGCGCCTGGTCGGGCGTTTGGGCTATGCGCCTTACTTTCTGACGGTGCATGACATCGTGCAATTTGCCCGCTCCAAGGGGATTTTGTGTCAGGGGCGGGGGTCTGCGGCGAATTCGGTGATTTGTTATGCGCTGGGCATCACCGAGGTGGGGCCAGAGACGATCACCATGGTGTTTGAGCGCTTCGTCTCAGAGGCGCGTGCCGAGCCGCCGGATATCGACGTCGATTTTGAGCATGAGCGGCGTGAGGAGGTCATCCAGCACATCTATACCACCTACGGGCGGGAACGGTCGGGGCTGTGTGCCACGGTGATCCACTTTCGCTCGCGTGCGGCGATCCGGGAGGTGGGCAAGGTGATGGGGCTGTCGGGGGATGTGGTGGCGGCCATTTCTGGGTCGATCTGGGGCTGGTCGGATGAGCCGATTGATGATGCGCGGCTCCGTAGTCTTGGGCTGGACCCCTCCGACCGCCGGTTGCGCCAGACCCTGCGCCTGATCGGAGAGATCATCGGCTTTCCGCGCCACCTGAGCCAGCATGTGGGTGGGTTCATCATGACCCAAGACCGCCTTGATGAGCTGTGCCCGATCGAGAATGCCGCGATGGAGGATCGCACGGTCATCGAGTGGGACAAGGATGATATCGACGCGCTGGGCATCTTGAAGGTCGATGTGCTGGCGTTGGGGATGCTCACCTGTTTGCAAAAGGGCTTTGCGTTGATGGAGCAGCATATGGGCGAGGTCGTGACGCTTGAGAACATGCCAAAGGAGGACAGCCGCGTGTATGACATGCTCTGCCGGGCCGATGCCATCGGGGTGTTTCAGGTCGAAAGCCGCGCGCAGATCAACTTTTTGCCTCGCATGCGCCCGCGCTGTTTTTATGACTTGGTGATTGAGGTCGCCATTGTGCGGCCCGGGCCCATTCAGGGCGATATGGTCCATCCGTATCTGCGGCGGCGGCAGGGCAAAGAGCCGGTCTCTTTCCCCTCCGCCGACCTGGAGCATGTGCTGGGTAAAACGCTCGGTGTGCCGCTCTTTCAGGAGCAGGCGATGCAGCTCGCGATTGTTGCTGCGGACTACACGCCCGATGAGGCCGATAAACTGCGCCGTTCGCTAGCTACCTTCCGCAAGATGGGCACCATTGGCGAGCACCGCGACCGCTTTGTGAACGGGATGCTCAAGAACGGTTATGAGCGGGATTTTGCGGAGCGCGCCTTTAGCCAGATCGAGGGGTTTGGGGAGTATGGCTTCCCCGAAAGCCATGCTGCGAGTTTTGCGCTGTTGGTCTATGCCTCGGCGTGGATGAAGTGCTTTCAGCCGGCGGTGTTTGCCTGTGCGGTGCTCAATGCTCAGCCCATGGGGTTTTATGCGCCGGCGCAAATTGTGCGGGATGCGCGCGAGCATGGCGTTGAGATACGCCCGGTCTGTGTGAACCGCTCGGAGTGGGATAACACCTTGGAAAAGCGCGCGGATGGCAGTTTTGCCCTGCGTCTGGGCTTTCGCCAGATCAAGGGGATGAAGGAGGAGGACGCGGGCTGGATCGTCGCCGCGCGGGGCAATGGCTATCCTGATCCCGAGAGTGTGTGGCGGCGCGCCGGGGTGCGGCCTGCGGGGCTTGAGAAGCTGGCAGAGGCGGATGCGTTTGCCGATCAGGGTCTGGCGCGGCGGGCAGCGCTCTGGGCGGTGAAGGCGATCAAGGGCGAAAAGCCTCTGGCGCTTTTTGGCGGCGATGGGGAGGGGCTCTTTGAGCCGCAGGTCTCTCTGCCGCCGATGACTTTGGGCGAGGAGGTGGTGGAGGATTACGTCACGCTCCGCCTGTCGCTCAGGGCGCATCCGATGGAGCTTTTGCGCCCCGAAATGGCGCCGCTGACGACGTGTTTTGAGACACAATCCGTGCCGCCCAACCACCGCGCGAGTGTGTGTGGTCTTGTGATCACCCGGCAGCGGCCCGGCACGGCCTCCGGCGTGATTTTCCTGACACTGGAGGATGAGACGGGCGTGGTGAATGTGGTGGTCTGGCCCACGGTCTATAAGCAGTTTCGCGCGGCGGTGGTGGCGGGGCGTTTGGTGCGCGTGACGGGGCGCATTCAGCGCGAAGACAAGGTCACCCATTTGATCGCGCAGAGTATTGAGGATGTGTCAGGCATGCTGGCGACGCTGTCGTCTGACCCGCGCGAGATTGATCCGACCGATGGTAACTCGGATGAGGCTCGCAGGCCCGTGCCGACACGCCCGCCGAACAAACCTGGGCGGTCCGTGCGGCATCCGAGGGAGCAGGCGAAGATCCTGTTTCCGAGCCGGGATTTTCATTAGCGAACGCTTGAAGAGCGAGGTCGCCGCACGGGGCTGGGGCGGGGTCTCTTGCGCGGAATCAAGGCGCGATAGCGCCGCCGCGCGCGCCAGACCGACCGACGGGTCTGGCGCACTGGAGGGTGACGGATGTTGCTCAGAGGGAATGCGGTTTTGCAGGGATAAACTGCGTTATTCCAAACATAGCTGCACCAGCCCTCGGTCTGGCGCGCGCTGTGTTGTGCATTGCTCTTCGGGACCCTGGCTCAAGGCCGGGGCGGGGTAGCCGAGCCGGAGGCGACGAGCCTCCGGCCACGCCCTCCCTCCCCCATGGGAGGGCGTATTTGCGACGTGTCTCATTGATCAGCGCGTATGCGGTTTTGAAAGATAAACTGAGCTGCCCACCCGTTCTGCTACGCCCACCCGAAGGAGGGCGTGGCCTTTTGTTCTGCATTGCTCTTCGGGGTCCCGGACCACGTCCGGGGCGGGCAACCTCTCACCCTCACGGCGCTTGACCCGTCGTCAGGATGGGCAGGGCGCAGGGGGCGGGCTATGCTTTGGCAAAACGGGAGGACAGACATGAGCATCACACTCGATTTCACCGACAAGGTCGTGGTCGTCGTTGGGGGCACCAGTGGCATCAACCGCGGCATCGCGGAGCTTTTTGCCCAGCATGGTGCCAAGGTCGCCGTCGCCAGCCGTAAGCAGGACAAGGTCGATGACACTGTCGCAGCCCTTAAGGCGCATGGCGCAGAGGCGATGGGGTTTGCCGCCGATGTGCGCGAGCTCGAGGCGGTCTCGGAAGGCATCAAATCGGTCCATGCCGCGTTTGGGGATATCGACGTGCTGGTCTCGGGCGCAGCGGGCAACTTCCCGGCGATGTTTAACGGCATGTCCGCCAATGCCTTTCGCTCGGTTGTCGAGATTGACCTGATGGGCACCGTCCACGTGATGAAGGCGAGCTACGACTACCTCAAAAAGCCCGGTGCGAGCGTCATTAACATTTCCGCCCCACAGGCGTTTTTGCCGATGGAGGCGCAGGCGCATGTTTGCGCGGCCAAGGCCGGGGTCGATATGATCACCCGCACGCTCGCGATGGAGTGGGGGGATCAGGGCATCCGGATGAACTCGATCGTGCCGGGGCCGATTGATGGCACCGAAGGGATGGCCCGCCTCGCCCCCACGCCTGATATGATGGAGAAGGTGCGCAAAACCGTGCCGATTAAGCGCCTTGGCCTGCCCGAGGATATCGGCAACGCTTGCCTCTTCCTCAGTTCAGATCTCGGCGCCTATGTCAGCGGTGTGGTGATGCCGGTGGATGGCGGTTGGGCGCAGGGGGGCTGTGGCTCTATGAGCGCGCAGCTGGGCAAGTTCATGCGGACGATGGGTGGCTGATCTGCGCGCTGGCCTGCCGGGCCTCGGCCAACAACGTGGCCCGGCGTGCGTCTGACCCTTCGGAACCATTGAGCAGCACGAGTTGCGGGTCCGGAAAGCCGAAGTATCCCAGCGTGCCCTCGCCCAGATCGCTTTCATCGCAGGGACGAGGGCGCGCTCTTCTCAGCGGTTAGGGTTACCTGCGGCGGGGATTAAGAGCGTGCAGTGCCGTGCGGGGAGCATCGATTTTTGCGGGTGTTCAAGTTGGTCATAGGCCCAGCCGAAGGTGAAGACCCGGTCGATCCAGCCTTTCAGCATCGCTGGCATGCCGAACCAATAGAGCGGGAAGACGAGGCAGAGCGCATCTGCGCACTCGAGCCGCGATTGCTCTTGCAGCACGTCCTCGGGGGTTTTCTTGAGGTCGTACTGGCGCTGATCGGCGAGCATCCAGACCGGTGAAAACCCCTCGGCGTGCAGGTCGGCGATCTCAATCTCTGCGCCAGTGCTCTGAGCCCCATCCGCAAAGCTTTGCGCTGTCGCGTGGGTGAAGGACTGGGGGTCTGGGTGGTCGATGACGATCAGAAGACGCATGGACATCTCTTGCGGGGATACGCCTCGCGCCGTCTAGTGCGAGTAGTCGATTTTTGTGAGGACAGCGCATGCAAAACCGCGCCTTGATGCCCGATTATCTGCGCCTCTTCGCACTGTTTGGCATTGTCGTCGTCAATGTGCAGTTTATGGCGTTTTCCATCGACGGCGGGTTCTTTGCCGCGCCTGAGATTAGCCTCGCCGATGAGATCGCGATCTGGCTTGTGGGCGGGCTGGCGTATCTCAAGAGTTACGGGCTGTTTTCGTTCATGTTTGGGGTGGGGCTCGCGTTTCAGATGCGGGCGGCAGAGCGGGATGCGCTGAACTTTGGCGCGCTCTATCGTAACCGGATGTTTGGGCTCATTTTTCTTGGGGTGCTGCACGGGGTGCTGTTCTTCCCTGGCGATATTTTGGTGACCTATGGGCTGATTGGGTTCCTGCTGTTTCGCTGGCGCAACTGGACTGCGGCGCGGCTTGCGCGGGTCGGCGCGGTGTTGCTGGTGGTGCAGGTCGTGATCGGGTCGGGGTTGCTGTGGATCGCACCGGAGGGGGATCCGGACTTGGCCGCGCTGGAGCAGGCGATCATGACCTCTGGCAGTGTGGTGGATGTGCTCGGGTTTCGCGCGGTCTCGTTCCTGTTGGTGCTGGTGTTGCTGCTGGTATTTCAGGGCATCTCGGCGCTGGGGTGGTTTTGCCTTGGGCTCGCTGCGGTGAAAGCGGGGTTGATCGATGCGCCGCAGCATCCGCTCTGGCGGCGCGCGCGACGGCTGTGTCTGCTCCCCGGTGTGGCGCTGAGCCTTGTGGGGGCCTGGATCTGGGTGTGGGGCGATGCGCGTTTGGGGGAGGTGATGATCAGCTTCTCCGCGCCGCTTGCGACGCTGGGGTATCTGGGGCTGATCGCAGCGGTCGCACGGCCTGTTCAGGGGGTTGGTGCGATGGTTTTGAAGGCCGGAGGCGCGTCTCTGACGGTGTATCTGGGCCAGTCGATCGTGCTCTCGACGGTGTTCGCGCCCTTTGGTCTGCAGCTTTGGGGCGTCGTCTCACCCTTGCAGAGCATCCTGATTGCGCTCGCCGTGACGCTGGCACTGATCGGGTTTCTGATTGTCTGGAGGCGGAGGTTTGCGCTGGGGCCGTTTGAGTGGGTTTTGCGGGCGATCACCCGGCGAGGGCTTCGGCAAAACGGTGTCGGTTGATGGCGCGGCTGCGGTGCAGCTTGCAGGTCGCGGCGCCGCACTCACCCCCCGATGAGTGTGGCGCACACGCGACCCCGGTACGCGCGTCACCGCGCGGCCCCCTCCGACGATCTGGTTGATCGTGCAAAATTGGCAGCACGCGCCAACACGCGGCGCGGCGCCACCAACCGACGCCGAGTATTTACCAAACGGTCAAAAATTCGCGAAACGTTACGCTGCGGCGCAAACGCTACGCTCGTGCAGATATCCAAACCGCTTTGGATTTTGCAACTTTCTGACGTGGAACCCAGGCGCAGCGCAACATCTTGAAATCGAAATATGGCGAGGATGTGGAGGGGGCGTTGCCTCTCGGCGAATCACCCGCGCTCTACCCGCTGCCGGGCGAGGCCGGAGTCCTGGTCTGAGATGCCCAAGAGTGCCACGACCTGCCGCAGAAACGCGTTTTCCTCGGCTGCCCGCTCTCCATCCGCGAGCGCGACCAGCCAGAGCCCTTCGGCCAAGGCGGCGCGGTCCTCGTAAGCGACCGCGTCTTTCAGCACGCGGGTGAAGCGCACGGTGTCGGGCGCGTCATGCTCCAGCGTTTCGCCCTCGGCGCGCAGGGCGGTCGCGTCACCATCAGACAGGCTATAGCGCGCGGCCAAAATGGCCGTGATCGCGGCCTTTTCGCTGTCATCATATTGGTGGTCAGCCATCGCGACACGCACCAACAGCGCGGCCAGCGCCACGCGCTCATCTTCGGCTGTCATACGCTTGGGAGGTTCCTCCCCGCGCAGCATTTTCAGGATGTCAGCAATCATCAGGTGCCCCGATACGGTTCGACATATTGCAGGGCCATGTCCCACGGGAAGAAGATCCAGGTGTCTTGGCTCACTTCGGTGATGAAGGTGTTCACCATCGGGCGGCCCTGGGGTTTGGCATAGACGGTTGCGAAATGCGCCTTGGGATAAAGCGTGCGGACAAGCTCCAACGTTTTGCCAGTATCGACCAGATCGTCGATCACCAAGATGCCCTCGCCGTCGCCCATCACCTCGGCATCAGGAGCCTTCAGCACCTGCGCCGCGGCCTGCGACTGGTGATCGTAGGATTTCACGCTGATCGTATCGACGGTGCGGATGTCGAGCTCCCGCGCCACGATCATCGCCGGGGCCATCCCACCGCGTGTGATGGCCACCACGGCACGCCAATCGCCATTGTCGGGCCCGTGTTTATCAAGACGCCAGGCCAGTGCGCGGCTGTCACGGTGGATTTGGTCCCACGAGACGTGGAAGCCTTTTTCATGCGGCAGGCGATCGGCTGGGGCCATTATTTGCGTCCTGTGACAACGTCGATGTCGGGGGCGTCTTCGGCCTTCATGCCGACGACATTGTACCCTGCATCCACATGGTGGTTTTCGCCCGTTACGCCAGAGGAGAGGTCGCTGAGCAGGTACATGCCAGCGCGGCCCACATCCTCAGCGGTGACATTGCGGCGGAGGGGGGAGTTCAGCTCGTTCCACTTCATGATGTAGCGAAAATCGCCAATGCCAGAGGCGGCAAGCGTTTTCATCGGGCCGGCGGACAGGGCGTTGACGCGCACGTTGTTGGGGCCGCAATCCATCGCGAGGTATTTGACAGACGCCTCAAGTGCCGCCTTCACCACGCCCATGACGTTGTAATGCGGCATGACCTTTTCGGCGCCATAATAGGTGAGCGTGACGCAAGACCCGCCATCGGTCATCAACGGCTCGGCGCGGCGAACAGCATCGGTGAAGGAATAGGCCGACACGATCATCGAGTTGGCGAAATTCTCGGCGGTGGTGTTGTCCACATAGCGCCCGCGCAGCTCGTTTTTGTCGGAGAAGCTCACGGCGTGCAGCAGGAAGTCGAGCTTGCCCCAGCGCTCTTTGATGGCGTCGAAAACCGCGTCAACGCTTTCGGCATCAGAGACGTTGCAATCATAGGTCATGTCCGACCCGATGGAGGCTGCGAGCGGCTCCACCCGCTTTTTGAGCGCGTCGCCCATATAGGTGAACGCCAGTTCTGCTCCGGCATCGGCGCAGTGCTTTGCGATTGACCATCCGATGGATTTGTCATTGGCCACGCCCATGATCAGACCGCGTTTTCCGGTCATCAGCCCTGAGATATCCATCGTTACTCCTTGTGTCTTTTCGGGGTTGCCCGTGTGCCAGAAGCCTTTACGTCAAGGGGACAGACGCATCAAGAAGATCGCTATGAGTGTAACAGACCAAACCAAACGAGATGGGATTTTTGCGGGCAACGATCCCTTTGCGCTGGCGCAGACTTGGCTGGCTGAGGCCGAGAAAACCGAAGTGAATGATCCCAACGCCATCGCTCTGGCCACCGTGGACGAGACGGGCCTGCCCAATGTGCGCATGGTGCTTTTGAAAGAGATCGAAGACGCCGCCTTCGTTTTTTACACGAACTATGAGGGTGTGAAGGCGCGCGAGATTGAGGCTGCGGGCAAGGCGGCCTTCGTGCTGCACTGGAAATCTCTGCACCGGCAGATCCGGGTGCGCGGTGAAGTAGAGCGCGAGGATGGGCCGCAGGCGGATGCGTATTACAAGTCGCGCGGGCTGCAGTCTCGGTTGGGGGCGTGGGCGTCGCGTCAGTCGCAGCCGCTCAAGTCGCGTGCGGCGTTGATGACGGAGGTCGCCAAGATCACCGCCATCAAAGGGCCCAATCCGGACCGTCCGCCCTATTGGGGGGGATACCGGATTAAACCGCTGGAGATCGAGTTCTGGGCGGATGGGGCGCACCGGCTGCATGACCGGTTTCGCTGGACCCGAGAGAGCGTGAGTTCTACACAGTGGAATGTGACGCGGCTCAACCCCTGATGGCAGGCCGCCCAGGAGGCCATCAAAATGCCAGAGCGCAAAACCCTACTTTTAACCGGTGCCTCTCGCGGCATAGGGCACGCGACCGTGAAACGGTTTTCATCGGCCGGGTGGCGAGTGATCACCTGCTCTCGCCATGCGTTTCCGGAAAACTGTCCGTGGGACGCCGGGGAAGAGGATCATATTCAGGTCGATCTCGCGAACCCGGAGAGCACGATCGCTGCAGTGGATGAAATCAAGCGTCGCCTTGAGGGCAACAAGCTTGAGGCGTTGGTGAACAACGCAGGTATCTCTCCAAAGGCGGAGGGCGGGGCGCGGCTCAACACGGTAAATACCGACCTGCGCACGTGGGGGCATGTCTTCCACGTCAACTTCTTTGCGCCGGTGGTGCTGGCGCGCGGGCTGCTCGATGAGCTGAAGGCTGCTCAGGGGGCGGTCGTGAATGTGACCTCAATTGCGGGAAGCCGGGTGCATCCGTTTGCGGGTGCGGCCTATGCCACTTCGAAAGCTGCACTTGCAGCGCTGACCCGCGAGATGGCGCATGACTTCGGCCCCTATGGCGTGCGCGTCAACGCCATCGCGCCCGGAGAGATTGAGACGGCGATCCTCTCTCCGGGAACCGAGAAACTGGTCGAAACGCTGCCCCTGCGGCGACTCGGGCAGCCCTCAGAGGTGGCCTCGGTCATATACAATCTGTGCGATAGCGACAGCAGCTACATAACTGGTGTTGAGGTGGAGATTAACGGGGGGCAGCACGTCTAGGGCTTAGGGCCCGACGATGATGCGTAGCCCCTCACCGGCCAGCGTAATCGCGCCGGTATAGCGCCCGCGCGAAAGTCCGCTCACTTGGAAAGCCCCCTCAACCGAAGTTCCATCGGGCAGGTTGCCGGTAATCGGGCCGGGCTCTGTTCCGTCGATGGTGATCAAGAGGCCGTCAGAGCCAAACACCTCCAACCCGCGGGCGCCCGGCTCGATCAGCACTTCGCGCACCAGATAAAGCTCCGGGTTGAGTCGACCGTCTTGAAAGACGCGGGCGGGCAGGTCGCGGGCATAGGCGAAACTGTCGAGCGGGGCGTGCAAGATGTCGTCATGCGCTAGTACTCGACAGTCACAGACCTCGCCCAGTTGCTGTTCAGCGATCTCGGCATGGCAATTGCGCAAGGCAAATTCGATGGCGTCGCTCGCAATCGCCTCGCTCCCCTCGACCCGGATTTGCACCCGGATCGGGCATTGCGACTCGGGCGTGCCACGCACCAGCGCTTTCGGAGAGGCGGCGATGGCGTACGACTGCCCCTGCGCAGAGCCAAAAAGATAGGGCACCTGCCGAATCGACACATGCTCCGCATTGCGCCGGCGCAAGAGGGTAGCCGCATCATCGCGGGTGGTGCGCTGGGCGATCTCGCTCACATCGTCTAACGAGACCGAGACGAGGTCATCGCCGCTTGGAGCCAGCACATAGCGGTTGGAGGGGTCAAAAACTTCGCGCACATCCGGCGGCACATCCGGCCCTGTGAGAGGCCCCGCACCGCAGCCCATCAACGCGATTGCGGCGGTTGCGACAAAGAAGTGTCTGACGTTGATTATCAAATCGGAATGCACCATCGTTGGTTTGCGACGCAGGATTATCGGCACAAAAACCCTGCGTCATGAAACTGTAACGTCTTGCGCGTCCTTCAAACCTACCCTAAGGCGCGGGACTTACTTGAGCAACAAAGCAAAGGCGAAACTGTGATCAGCGGCCAGGTTAAATGGTACGATCAGCAGCGTGGGTTTGGGTTTGTCCTAGCAGACGACGGTTCTGGCGACGTGATGGTGCACGCCAACGTCGTGAAGGCTTATGGTTTGCCCTATCTTGTCACCGGACAAGAGGTCACGCTGGAAGCTGAAAAGACCGACCGTGGTTGGCTGGGGACAGTGCTGCTAGAGGTTCAGGAGTTGGAGGAAGCGGAGGGCGAGCGCCTTGTTCCGCCCCCCATTGATAGTGAAACCAAAGAAGCTCTGCTGCCAGCACGGGTGAAGTGGTTTGATCGGGTCAAGGGCTTCGGGTTCGTCAATATCTTTGGCGAAGCGGGAGACGTCTTCTTGCATATGGAGACGATCCGCGAATGCGCCTATCCCGAGGTAGAGCAGGGTGATGCCGTCGCCGTGCTCACCGGGGATGGCCCGAAAGGCCCCGTGGTCACGATGATCCGCGAGTGGGACGATGCGCTGGTGGACTAAACGCATCGGAGCAACGGCACTGCTGCTGTTGCTCTGTGCGCAGGTCGCGTCTGCCGCATGCCGCGAAGACCGCGTTGATCTGCGGTCAAACGGGGTGGAGGTGGCCTTTAACGTCGCCATCGCTGACGAGCCGGATGAGCGCGCGCGCGGACTGATGTTTGTCGAGTCGATGCCGCAGTTTGATGGCATGCTCTTTATCTACGAAGCACCCACTGTGGCCTCGTTCTGGATGCGCAACACGCTCATTCCACTCGATATGCTTTTTATTGATCCGCAGGGCGTGGTGCAGCGCATCCACGAAAACGCGATCCCCCTCGATGAAACGGCGATCCCCGGCGGCGACAACGTGCTCGCAGTGCTGGAGATCAATGGCGGGATGAGCGCGATGCTGGGTCTGAGTGTGGGAACTGAAATTCGGCATACTGCGTTTGGATCGGATGCCGCGTGGCCCTGCGAATAAGATCGCTCTTTCCAATCCCAAATCAGAGCGATAAGTGAACCCTCGGTCGGGGCGTGGCGCAGCCTGGTAGCGCGACGGTTTTGGGTACCGTAGGTCGTGAGTTCGAATCTCGCCGCCCCGACCAGTTACCACCTACTGCACATACGCTTGTTGCGACCCACCGGGTTTGCTAGCTCACGCATATGGCTGCGTCTCCAAAATATGTCCTGATCTCAATGATGCGCGATGAAGCGCCTTATATCCTTGATTGGGTGGCGCATCACCGCGCGCTGGGGTTTGAACACTTTGTCGTTTTCCACAACGACTGCACCGACAACACGGTGCAAATTCTCGAACGGATCGCCACCCAAGGCTACATGACGGTACGTAAAAACCGCCATGGTCCCGGGGGTTTGCAGCGTACAGCCTTGCGGATGGCGCGGGATATCCCAGAGGTGCAAGGCGCTGAGTGGATTTGGATTTGCGATGCGGATGAGTATCTCAATATCCATGCCGGTGATCACCGCGTCGAGGATTTGATCACGAGTGTGCCGGGCGACAGCGACTCGATTGCCGTGCCCTGGCGGAACTTCTCAAGCAACGGGCATGTGCAAGTCAGCGACGCGCGGATGCCGGTTGCTTTTACCGATGCGGCCCCCCCTTTGAACGGCACACGCAACAGGTTGCAGCCCTGCAAGTCGCTGAGCCGAAATATCCACAAGTACAAGCGGCTCGGCACGCACCAGCCGATCCCGAACGAAGAGCATATCGATGACTACAAGCGGGTGATGCCGGGCGGGATCGAGATTGTCTCCAGCGACGATTACCTCAAGCATGCGCGGTTTGATGTGGCGCAGGTGAACCATTACGCGGTGCGGTCGCTTGACGGGTTCCTGATCAAAAAATCCCGGATGCGGGTGAACCATGCGGGCTCAGTAGACACGAGCTACTTCGCGCGGCTGGGGCTTGGTGGGCATCACGACGACAGCATCCACCGCTATGAGCCGATGAAAGAGCCGTTTTGGGAGGAGTTCCGCGCCGATGAGCGGCTAATGTACATGCAGCGCCGCGCGATCCGGCATCACCGGCTGCGGGGGATTTCCTTACGTGAGGAAGAGGGCTTCGCCGACGTGCACGAAGAGATCAAAAAGATCGCCGCCTCCGTGCCGCCCGCTAAACCACCGAGCTGAGCCGCGTGCCGCGTTCGCGGTATGGCGTCGTTTCAAAATGCGCGCGGTAGCATTTCGAGAAGTGCGATGGTGAGGTGAAGCCGCAGGCCAGTGCCACATTGATCACCGACATATCGGTTTGCAGCAGCAGGTTCCGCGCTTTTTGCAGCCGCAACTCCATGTAGTACCGCTTCGGTGAGCGGTTGAGATAGCGGCGGAAGAGCCGCTCAAGTTGGCGGGTGGACATCCCCACATCCGAGGCGAGCTGCGACGGAGAAACGGGCTCTTCGATGCTTTCTTCCATCCATTCGATCACCTGCGCGAGTTTGGGATGCCGCACGCCGATGCGGGTGGGGATCGAGAGGCGTTGCTCGTAGCTGTCGGTGCGCACGGTGGTGTAGATCATCTGATCCGCAACCTTGCCTGCCAGATCGGTGCCATGCGTGTCTGCGATGAGTTTGAGAAACAGGTCGGCAGAGGCAGAACCGCCCGCGCTCGTGTAGCGGTTACCGTCGATGGTGTAGATTGCTTGCGTGAGCTCGATGTCGGGGAAGTCTTCGATAAAGCTGTCGCGGTTGTCCCAGTGGATCGTGCAGCGCTTGCCGCTCAAGAGCCCTGCCGTGGCCAGGATATGCGTGGCGTTGCACAGCCCCCCGATAGCGATCCCTTTACGCGCCTCCCGGCGCAGCCAGGTGAGCAGGGGTTTGGAGGTTGCGCCATGCACATCCACGCCTGAGCAAACGATCAGCGTTTCCTCGCGGCCGATCTCATCGAGGCCCATATCCACGCTCATCACCAGCCCGCCGGATCCGGTCGCGTTCTCCCCATTCTCCGAGGCCAGCCGCCAGTCATAGAGCTTTTTGCCGGTGGTGAAATTGGCGAGGCGCAGCGTCTCGATCGCGCAGGAAAATGACAGGAGAGAGAAGTCGCGCGTGAGCGCAAAGACAAAACGTTCGGTGCGAGCGTCGTTGGAAGCTGGCATGGTCTCCGCTGCTCCGGGCCTGAGAGTTGCCGGGCACCTTCAACGCGCGATGCACTCAGGGTCAAGCGCCAATCGTACCGGTACTAGCGTTTCATACCGCGACCGTGTTAGAGCGCGCGCGAAAAAGGTTGAAACCCTGGGATGATCGAGATGACTGCGAATTGGAGCAAATCGGACTGGCGCGCGCATGAGCGGATCCAGATGCCCGAGTACCAAGATCAAGCCGCCCTCAAAGCCGCCGAAGAGCGTCTGGCGACCTACCCTCCGCTGGTCTTTGCCGGTGAGGCGCGCGCGCTGACCGCAAAGCTGGGTGAGGTGGCCAAGGGCCGGGCGTTTTTGATGCAGGGCGGCGATTGCGCCGAGAGCTTTGCCGAGTTCACCGCCGACACCATTCGCGACACCTATAAGGTTCTTTTGCAGATGTCGGTCGTGCTGACTTATGGCGCCAAGGTGCCCGTGGTGAAGGTGGGTCGGATGGCCGGCCAATTTGCCAAGCCGCGCTCCGCCCCGACCGAAAAAGTGGGTGACGTGGAGTTGCCGAGCTACCGCGGCGACATCATCAACGGGTTTGACTTCACGCCCGAGGCGCGCATCCCTGACCCGCAGCGCATGTTGCAGGCCTACACCCAGGCGGCCGCCTCGCTGAACCTGCTGCGAGCCTTCTCTCAGGGTGGCTTTGCAGACATCAACCGGGTGCACTCTTGGACACTTGGCTTTGCCGAAGAGGCCGCGACCACGCGTTACGCCGACCTCGCGAACCGTATCTCAGATGCGCTGGGCTTTATGGATGCCGCAGGGCTTGACGCAGCACGGGTTGAATCGCTGGGCCGGGTGGATTTCTACACCTCCCACGAAGCACTTTTGCTGGAGTATGAAGAGGCGCTCTGCCGAGTGGACTCCACCTCTGGCGATTATGTGGCGGGCTCGGGTCACATGATCTGGATCGGCGACCGCACCCGCCAGCCCGACGGCGCGCATGTGAAGTTCTGCTCCGGCGTGCTTAACCCGATTGGCCTGAAATGCGGCCCGAGCCTCGACCCTGAAGAGCTCATTCGCCTGATCGACATTCTCAACCCGCAAAACATTCCCGGCCGTCTGACCCTGATCAACCGGTTCGGGGCAGAGAAGGTGGGCGATCATCTGCCGGCGCTCATCCGCGCGGTGGAGCGTGAGGGGCGTTCGGTGGTGTGGTCATGCGACCCGATGCACGGCAACACGATCAAGTCCAACAGCGGCTACAAAACCCGGCCCTTCAACTACGTGCTGCGCGAAGTGCAGTCGTTCTTCGAAATCCACCAGGCCGAGGGCACGTATCCGGGCGGAGTGCATTTCGAGATGACCGGCAAGGATGTCACCGAATGCACCGGCGGTGTGCGCGCTGTGACCGACGAGGACCTCTCCTCGCGCTACCACACAGCGTGTGACCCGCGATTGAACGCCTCCCAGTCGTTGGAGCTTGCCTTCCTCGTCGCCGAAGAGCTGGAGAAGGGGCCCGGGCGGGCGCGCGTCGCGGTTTAGTATGTCTCACGTCTTGGTGTTGACCGCCGCGCGGGGTGTGACCGACGCGGAAGCCGGGCATGTGGCCAGTCACATCGCTGGCGCGACCGTCTTGGCCGAGCGTCGGCTGGGGCCGTGCGGTTATGAGATTGAGGTGTCGGCGCCCGTGGAGGTGCCCACGCTTGAGGGCATCGACATCAACCTCCTGCCAGCCGCAAACCGCGAAAAACGCCTGCTGATCGCGGATATGGACAGCACGATGATCCCCATGGAGTGCATCGATGAGCTGGCTGATTTTGCCGGAGTGAAAGATCAGGTCGCCGCGATCACAGAGGCGGCGATGGCCGGGGAGCTCGACTTTGAGGGTGCGCTGATCGCGCGGGTTGGGCTCTTGAAAGGGCTTCCGGTCTCCGCGCTCGAGCAATGCTATGCGGAGCGGATCAGCCTTAATCCGGGTGCAGAGACGTTGGTTAAGACCATGGCCGCACGGGGGGCGATGACCGCGCTTGTCTCTGGCGGATTTACGTTTTTCACCGGGCGCGTTGCCGCCCGCACAGGCTTTGCGATGAACCGGGCCAACACGTTGCTGTTTGAGGGTGAACACCTGACCGGAGAGGTCGGCATGCCGATCCTTGGGCGCGACGCGAAGCTGGAAACGCTGAACGCGCTTTGCGCTGAGGGTGGGTACACCCCTGCCGATGTGATCGCGGTTGGCGATGGCGCGAATGATCTGGCGATGGTCGAAGTAGCCGGAACTGGTGTGGCGTATAAGGCAAAGCCTGCGCTGCGGGCTGCCGCAACCGCGACGCTCGATCATTCAGACCTCACCGCGCTTTTGCACCTCCAAGGTATTCCGGATGTCGCTTGGGCGACTGCTTAATCGTGACTTACCACCAATTTGAGGTGCTGCCGGCCTGAGCTGGGTGTTGGGTTGCCAGTCCCCGCGACGGCCATGAGATACGGCACCGCAGCTTCTGCCGCATAAACAGGCTCAACGTCCGCCGCGACGTAGGTAAACGGCTCGGGCGCAGGGGCATCCAACGTGTCGAGCGGGCGCGTGTTGCTTTGCACGAGGGCCAACTGCGCCCCCGCGAGAGCCTCGAGATCGGCGGCCACGTCCACGGTTCCGACGATGCGGGTTACCTTGCCGTTTCCATCCACCATAGGCCGCAGCGACAGGCGTGCGGCAACCTCACCCATGCCCCGCACATGCGCCACACAGCGCATATCGGCAATGGCGGGGGCGGAGATGACCTCGCGGCAGATTGCGTCGAGGCTTGCGCGATCGAGCGACCGAAAGAGCGCATGCAACGGCGCGCCGCGCACCTCTCCGCCAAACATCTGGCAGACGCGTAGACCGCCGATGCGGAAACGTGCAGCGCCATGCCCCTCAAGCTCCAGCAGGATCAGATGCTCAAGGATCGGGGTGATTTCTTTGGGGTCGAGGGCGGCTCTGCGCGGCACCGGATGCGTATCGGAGCGCAAAGACTTCCAGTGCCGGTCAAGGCAGGTTTCGACAGCCGTCTGGGGTGTGATTCCAAGCAAAATCTGTCCACCTCTGTTGCATTTGTTGCCCATGAGATATGAGGCAGTTGAACAGCATTTACCGCTAATTCTCGAACAATTTTAGGTAATAAAGTTAATGGTCTCGAAATCATCCCCCGCAAAATCCCTCGCCTCGATGACCGGCTTTGCGACCCTCCATGGCGCGCTGTGCGCTATGTCATGGGTGTGGGAAGCGCGGAGTGTGAATGGCCGCGGCTTTGATTTGCGCACCCGCTTGCCCGATGGCACCGAGGCGCTGGAGCCTCTGCTGCGCACCACATTTAAGTCTATGTTTGCGCGCGGAAATATCACCGTGTCGCTGCGCTACAAATATCTCTCTGACGGAGAGGCAGCGCAGGCTGATCAGGCGGTAGAAGCTGTTCTTGCAAAGCTTAAACAGGTCGCGACAGCTGCCGATGAGGCGGGTGTGGCGCTTGTCTCTGCGAGCCTGGCTGAGGTTTTGTCGTTGGCACTTGAGCAATCCTCTGGGCATCGCAGTGATGACTGGATCGGGGAGGCCAAGGCGCAGATCGCTGACCTCGCAAAAGCGCTCGCAGACGCGCGAGAGGATGAAGGTGCAGCCCTGCAAACCGTGATGGAGACGGCGCTTGCGGAGCTCGAGGTCTTGGTCGATGCCGCCGCCGATCAGGCTGCCAGCCGCGATCAGACCTTCGCGCAAGCGCTCTCGCAGAAGGTCACCGCGATGCTCTCTGACCCTACCGCGCTCGATGCCGGGCGTTTGGAGCAGGAGATTGCGGTGCTCGCGGTAAAAGGCGACGTGACCGAAGAGATCGACCGCCTCAGAACCCACATCACCGCCGCCCGCGGGCTTTTGGCGGGTGCCGGGCCTGTGGGGCGAAAGTTCGACTTTTTGATGCAGGAGTTTAACCGCGAGGCGAACACGCTCTGCTCCAAGTCCTCCGATGCGGCGCTCACTGCGACCGGTCTGGAGATGAAGGTGATCATCGACCGGATGCGTGAGCAGGTGCAAAACATCGAGTAAGCGGCTTGACCTGTGCCCGCTGTCACAGTGAAAGAGCGCCGGTAAGGAGCCTGCCATGACCCCCACCCGCCGCGGCCTGCTGATCTTGCTGTCGTCCCCGTCCGGTGCGGGCAAATCGACTTTGGCGCGGCGCCTGATTGCCAGCCAAAGCGAGGTGAGCTTCTCCGTCTCCGCCACCACCCGGCCTGCGCGCAGTGGTGAGGTGGATGGGCGCGAATATTACTTCAAAACGCGCCCAGAGTTTGAGGCGATGATCGCGGAGGGCGAAATGCTGGAGCATGCGGAGGTCTTCGGAAATCTCTACGGCTCCCCCCGCGCGCCGGTTGAGGCGGCGATCTCTGCGGGGCACGATGTGATTTTCGACGTGGATTGGCAGGGCGGCCAGCAGATCCGGAATTCTGAGCTGAAAGACGCCGTCGTCTCGATCTTTATCCTGCCGCCGAGCATCGCAGAGCTTGAAAACCGCCTGCGGACGCGGGGGCAGGACGAGGCCGACGTTATCGCGCGCCGGATGCAGGAAAGCCGTTCAGAGATTAGCCACTGGGCCGAGTATGATTACGTGCTGGTCAATGAGCAGATTGATCAGACGTTCGCCCGTCTTGAGGCAATTTTGATGGCCGAGCGGTTGCGGCGAGACCGCAGCACCGGGCTCAACAGTTTTGTGCAGCGGCTGAACGCGGAATTTGAGGAGCATATCGGATGAGCGGACTTTACTCGTTGAACGGCATCAGCCCCCAAGTCTCTCAGGAGGCGTGGATCGCGCCCGGGGCGCAAATCATGGGCAATGTGGTGATCGAGGCGGGCGCGAGCGTGTGGTTTAATGCGGTGCTGCGCGGCGACAACGAGCAGATCGTGATCGGTGAAGGCAGCAATGTGCAGGACTTGGCGATGTTGCACACCGATATCGGCTTTCCGATCGTCATCGGGCGCAATTGTACCGTGGGGCATACGGCGATTTTGCACGGCTGCACGCTGGGCGATCATGCGCTTGTTGGGATGGGCGCGACGGTGCTGAACGGTGCGCAGATTGGTGACTATTGCTTGGTGGGCGCCAATGCGCTCATCACTGAAGGTAAGGCGTTTGACGAAGGGCAATTGATCGTCGGCTCTCCGGCGAAGGCTGTGCGCGCGCTGGATGACGCCGCGCGGGCGGGTTTGGAGCAATCGGCGCTCGGGTATCAGATGAACGCCAAGCGGTTCCGGGACGGGCTGGAGCCGCTTTAACCCGCGACGTGGATTGTGAGCGCACCCTCGCTCTGCGTCACTGAAAGCTGGCGGTTTTGCGACACCATCGCCTCCCGCAGCAGGGCAAACTCAACCTCCGCCGGGTCGCTGACGCGCTCGCCTGTTCCATTGAGTACGGAGGTGAGATGAGCGGACAAACCGCAATTTGGGCCGGTGCCAGACACTGAGAAGCCTTGGCCCGCATCACTCACCACAATCTCCCCACCCAGCGGCAGTGCTTTTGAGGCACACATGACCGCAAGCGCAACGCAGCGCGGCGCTCTGGTGGCACCGCCGCTCTCTTGCACGTCAAAGCGCAAGGTGAGCCGCGGCCGGTCAAATGCGGGTGCGATCGAGGCGATCAGGGCCTCAACGCTCAAACCCGCGCCCGCCACGGGCCTGCCAAAGGCCAACCGGAGGAACTCGATCCGCGCCCGCGCGACCTGCGCGCTCTCCACGACGAGGGCCAAATCGTCAGCGGCGGCGGCGGGGCCCAGCGCTTCAATCAACTCCATGCCATTGCCGATGGCCCCCACGGGCCCTATCACGTCATGGCATAGGCGGGTCGCCACGAGCGCATGCAACGGATGCTCAGTATCGACGACCACCATGAAACCCTCTTTCTGTTTGATGACAGGATAGCCAATGAATGACTTCCTGGAACCCGGACATCTCGTGCGCCACCCATCCGAGCCGGATTGGGGTCTCGGGCAAGTGCAATCTGTGATCGACGGTCGGATCACGGTGAACTTTGAGAATGAGGGCAAAGTCGTGATCGACGGTCGGCGCATAGAGCTGACCCGCGTGTTCGATACCGGACGCTAGGGCCTATTGGTTACTGGTTGGTTAATGCCCACCGCAAAGCCACTCCGCCGAACGCCACATTGCCTTTGAAGGCCACAGGTTATACCTGCTGCGCCACCCCAAGGAGAGTGCCCCGATCATGCAATCAGACCCGCGCCTCACGGTTCGCATCGCCCAAAGCGATGACGAAGTGCGCGGTGCGCAGCGGTTGCGCTACCGGGTTTTTGTGGAGGAGATGGGGGCAAGAACCTCTCCGGAGGATGCGAAACTGCGCTTGGAGCGCGACCGCTATGACCCGCATTTTGATCATCTCATTCTCATAGATAGGTCCATTGACCACCCGCTTGATCGCGTGGTGGGCGCTTACCGTTTGATGCGCGGCGCCGTCGCCAAATTGGGCGCGGGGTTCTACAGCGCTGGGGAATATGACCTCAGCCCGCTCGTAGAAAGTGGCCGCGAAACGCTGGAGCTTGGGCGCTCCTGCGTGGCAGAGGAGTATCGCAATGGTATCGCGATGCATCTGATGTGGAGCGGTTTGGGCAATTACGTGCTGGAGCACAGTATCGATGTGCTCTTTGGCGTGGCGAGTTTTCACGGCACCGATGTTTCCAAACTCGCGCAGCCGCTTTCGTATTTGCATCACAAGCATCTTGCGCCCGCCGATTTGCGGGTGACGGCTTTACCGTCAAGCTTTGCGCCGATGGATGTGCTGACGGCAGACGAGGTCGATCAGGGCCAAGCCCTGCGCGAGATGCCACCGTTGATAAAGGCCTACCTGCGGTTGGGCGGCTATGTTGGGGAGGGCGCGTTTATCGACCATCCTTTCAACACGGTGGATGTGTGCCTGATCATGGATACGGCCCGCATGCAGTCGAAATACCGCGAGATGTATACGCGCGGGGCACTCGCATGACGTCTTGGATGGGGCCACCCCAGCCAAACGACGGGCCGGTGAGTTTTTATGCACCGGTGCTTGGGGTGATCCGGATTGTGTTGGTGGTTTTGCTCACTGTGGTGCTGCTGGGGCTGTTTCTGCTGGTGCGCCCCTGGGTGCGCACGCGGTTGGGCAACGCGGCGGCGCGGTTGCTCTCGCAGGTTTGGTCGCGCGGCGGTCTAGCGATTTTGGGCATTCGGGTGGAGCATCGGGGGCGGCCAGAGCCGCGTGGGGCCGTGGTGGTCGCAAACCATGTCACCTGGCTGGATATCCTCGCCCTGCGCACTGGCCCCTTCACGACCTACGTGGCAAAATCGGAAGTGGCGGGGTGGCCAGGCGTTGGTCCATTGGCAAAGCTCAACAACA
This sequence comes from Pseudomonadota bacterium, assembly GCA_038526735.1. GTDB lineage: Bacteria > Pseudomonadota > Alphaproteobacteria > Rhodobacterales > Rhodobacteraceae > Rubricella. Next base: position 26,269 of record JBCBGM010000026.1, read on the forward strand.
CGATGTTTGTGGAGCGCCGCCGTGGCGCGGCCAAAACGCAAGAGAGCGAGATGATCGCGCGGCTGGAACGGGGGGAGCATCTGGTGTTTTTCCCGGAGGGCACCTCTAGCGATGGCCGGCGCGTTTTGCCCTTTAAGAGCGCGCTTTTTGCGGCCTTCTCGAAACCGCCACTGAGCGAGAGTGTCGTGGTGCAGCCCACCGGGCTGAGTTGGATCGCGCCGCCCGATCAGCCGCACACGTTTTTTGGGTGGTGGGGCACGATGGGGCTGACGCCGAGCATTTGGGCGATTGCGACGCGTGCTTGGGGTGGGCGTTTGATCGTGTCCTGGCAGCCGGTGCTGCGCCCGAACGACTTTGAAGATCGCAAGGCGCTCGCCCTTGCCTGCGAAACGAGCGTGGCGGATGCCTTGCGCAATGCGGGTGTGCCGGATGTGCTCACCGGCCAAGAGGCCTGGGACCAGCTGGAGCCGACCTAGCCCGTGAGGAGGGTGTCGATCGCCTCAAGTGGGTCGTCGGCCGCCCAGATCGGGCCGCCGAGAGCAATAAAATCCACGATGGGAGAGAGTTTTGCGGCTGTTGCTGCCGTAAGAATACCCTCAGCGACCTGCGGCACCTCGATCATCTCGGACCACCACTGGAATAGTGCGTCCTCCACGATCTCGTCGCCAAGGCCGTTATCCTCGGCAGGCCCGAAAGAGACATAATCCGCGCCGATCTCTGCTGCGGTCATCCCTGAATGCCGAGACTGGCCGCACATCGCGCCGACGATCCGGTCTGCGCCTAGTTGTTTGCGCAGGTCTCTTACCCGCCCCGGCCCGTCGCTAAGGTGGATGCCGTCGAGCCCGTGCGGGTCAATCAGAGCCGCATGGTCGGTCGCCACCACCGCCACGTCCCGCGCATGGGCCACGTCACGCAACCGGTCCGCAGCCCGGCGAGCATGATCGGGGTCGTCTGCCGAGACGCTCAACCGCAGGCAGGCAATCTCTCGGGCATCAAGCACGCGCGCCAGCGTGGTAGCGAATGTGTCGATCTCGAAATGCTGCGGGGTAACGAGGTAGAGTTGCGGAGATGCGGGCTCAGCCATGGGATCTTTGCCTAAACGTTTGTCGCTGCCTAAGCCCTTGGCGCGCGCGCCTCAACCCTCGCGCGGTGTCGGGCGCCAATCGGGCTCGGCCATTTCAAAGCCTGAGAACTCAAACCCTGGAGAGACGGTGCAGCCCACAAGCGTCCACTCCCCCAGCGAGGTCGCTGATTGCCAGTGCCCTGCGGGCACCACGATCTGCGGCATCTGCCCGGCCATGATCTCAGGGCCCAAGTGATGCGCAGAGGCATCGTGCCCATTGGGTGACAAGGACAACACCAAAGGCGCGCCCGCGTACCAGTGCCAGATCTCATCCGCATCGACCCGGTGCCAGTGCGAGAAGCTGCCCGCGTCCAGCAAATAGTAGATCGCCGTGCCCGTGGCACGCTCCCCTTCTGTGGCCTCAGCGCGCCATGTCTCTCGGTAGTAACCGCCCTCTGGATGGGGGGCGAGGCCGAGGGCTTCTACGATTTGGGCAGCTGACGGCATGTGACATCCTCAAAACAAGTGTGTGTCGGCCCGTTATGTCGCAGCACTAGCCTTGGGGGAAGAGCGCGCTATCTGCCGAGACGGGAGCAATTGGAGGCACCATGCAAGACGACATCGCCCCAGACACAGGGCAGGACCGCACAGGCCAGGTCCGCTCGGTTGTCCGGTCGTTGACGCTGATGCGCTACATCGCAGCGTCTGACAACGGACTGACACTCACCGAAGTTGCGGAGAAATCGCAGCTTCCGGCATCAACCACGCACCGTCTTTTGACGACGCTTGAGAGCGAACGCTTCGTGCGGTTCGACAACAGCGCCGGGCTTTGGCAGGTGGGCGTCAACGCGTTCATGGTCGGAACGGCGTTTACGCGCACCCGCAACCTGCTGTCGCTGGCGAAACCGTTTCTGCGCCGCTTGATGGACCAGACTGGCGAGACCTCGAACGTCTTTGTCGAGACCAGCGGCATGGTCGTTTGCCTTGATCAGGTGGAGAGCCGCTTCACGATGCGCGCCATCACGCAGGTGGGCGGGCGCATTCCGATGCACTGCTCTGCGTCGGGCAAAGTGATTTTGGCGCATCTGTCGCCAGAGCGCCGCGACGCACTTCTGGGGGATCAGGAGCTTGTGAGCATCACACCCAACACGATCACCGATCCGCAGCGCCTCTTGCGCCAGCTTGAAGACGTCAAACGCCTCGGCATCGCAATCGACAATGAAGAGCACGCAGAGGGGCTGCGCTGTGTGGCTGCTCCGATCTTTGGCGAAAACGGTCTGCCGGTGGCGGCTGTGTCGGTTTCTGGCCCGGTGTCCCGGATCACCAACGAACGGGTCGAAGAGATCAGCCGCACGGTGCGCGAGATCGCGCGGGCGATCACGACCGAATTCGGCGGAACCCTTCAAACAGCAAAGCGCGCCTGAGGGCGCGTTTTCTCGCTTGCGGGGGGTAGGGCGCTTTGCTATCCCCCGGCCACGCCCGGAGACGGGCCCGGTTCCGGCGTAGCTCAGTGGTAGAGCACTCGACTGTTAATCGATCGGTCGTAGGTTCGAATCCTACCGCCGGAGCCAAACATCCTTCCTAAAATCCACGCCGCCTTTGACCTTTGATGGCTCAAAAGGCGATGTCTATTTCAAAGGTGGCTTCCGCAAGGGCGTTGGCTCTTTCAGGGGATTGTTGCAGGCTCATGCGCGTGGTGGCCGTTGTGAGCATCGGGACGGGTGCTTGGGCTGCGAGGAACAGTCCTGTGCTCAGGGAGGGGCTCGTCTGAAATCGCTCTTCAGCGTAGCCCGTCCGAGTGGGGACCAGAATGGTCGCTATGCCATCAACCTGATGCTCTGGCAGATACGCACCACCCGAAACGCGTAGGCCCGGTGCAATCTCAACCTCGACCCCTGCAACGCCCGAAAGCATCGTTGCCTCTTCAAAGCCCCATTGCAGCACACCTGCGGGCATGTCTTCGGGCTGTTCGGCTATGGCGTTGGCGAACAGCTCAAACTGCTCAAAAACCGGTTGCCGCAGGCCCAGCGAGAAGGACATTTCGTTGCCGACGGTCTCCAGATCTCCGGCAAAAGAGCTTAGTGTTCGAGGGTGTGCGCCGAGCGCAAAAGTGAGCGCGGCAGAGGGGCCTCGTACACCTTCTCGGCTGAGGGTCGCGGACTGCCGGAACTGTGTTGCTGTCACCGGCGTAACCGCCCCTGACAGCGCAAACCCACGATCGAGTGGAAGGCTTGCTGTCATCGCGACCGGGGCAACCTCCGTCACAAATCCATGCTTATCGCCCCAAAACCTGGCCACAGGCGCTGTGTTTGAGATGTGCAGTGTGGTGCCCATAAACGCGATGCGGGTCGACGCCTCCTCTGCTGTGTCATTCGGAGCGTAGCCAAGCGAGGCAATTTGTGCCGGTTGCGGAGCCAAAGCCATCAGCGGCACATCAAACTGAGCGCCGTCAAAACTGTCGGCCGCTGTGACCGAGGCAGAGCTGATTTGCGTTTCGCTCACGCCGCGGGGGCGCGTCAGCTGCGTTCGTGTGATCGGAATGTCGCTGCTCGTGGCCGTTAGAATTCCGACAACCCCGAGTGCTGCCTCCACATCCAGCATCCCCTGCCCGAAAGCTCGGGCCATGTCGTCTTCGGAGCAGGTGTCGATAGTGCATCCTCGCGCGGTACGCAGACCGTCGTAAGTGGCGGTTTCTTTTACCCGTGTGACGACTGCTGCGGGCGTGAGGCTTGGGAAGGTCTCTGTCACCAACGCCAAAGCGCCTGACACCAGCGGCGCTGAAAACGACGTGCCGGAAAACACCTGAAAGTCGCCAGCGTTGTTGGTGACGGTCAGGCTTTCGCCCGGTGCCGCGATACAAAACTCAACCGCCTCCTGGCATTGGTTGGTAAAGAGGCTCTCTTCACCGTCGATGTTGGTGGAGGTCACGATCAGCCATTGATCCATGAGATCAGGCACATCAAGCGGCAGCCCCTGCAACGCGTCGATGCTGCTGCTTGGCCCATTAACGATATCGCCGTCATTGCCCGCCGACCACACAAAGATGGTGCCGTTCGCCTGTGCATTCCGAAACGCCCTAACCGTGTCGGGGTATTCATCGGCAAAATTTGGGGAGTTGCCGCGCGTGACGCCGATCAAACCCCAAGAGTTGTTCGAGATATCAATGTTGTCCGTCACATGCCGCCGAACCACGCGAGAGAGGTTCCGGTCGTTGGTGCCGGGGCTGTCATCGGTCACATAGCGGTAGGAAAAGAGCCTGGCATCCGGGGCAACGCCGGTCACGCCTTGCCCGTCTGCATCTGCAGCGATGAGGGCGGCGACCGCAGTTCCGTGGTTGTCGGTGTCGTCGTCCCAGCCCAAGAGCGTGTCTCCGGTGCCGACGAAATCAACACCTGCTACAACGTTTGAGGCGAGGTCTTCGGTGCGCGCGATCCCTGAATCGACCACAGCAACCCGCACCTGCTGCCCCGTTGCAGTGGCTGTATCGGCGCCGATGGTGCTCAACACCACATCCGGCGGTACAGGATCGGAGAAAAAACCGACACTGTCTGCACCCGAAGAACACCCTGCCACCACGAAGAGGGCAAGCACCCCGCCGCATCGAAAGAGAGCGTTCAAAGGCGTCGCAGAACCCATATCGCCACCCGTAGCAGTCACGGGTGTAAGTCTGCGTTGATTGGCAAAGACAGTCGATAGAGCGCCCCAAACACTTCCGTCATCAATCAAACACGGAGCAACGACAGGCGATCAATCCGCTGCATAGCAAAGGGTGCCTCCAACGGCTCCTTTCCGACATCTTAGTGGCGGAAAAAGACAATTCTTGCCAAACGCTCCGCGTTCAAACTTTCAGCGAACAAGCGGGGAGAGCTGGAATGAAAACCGAAACGCGGGTTGTGGTCATTGGGGGTGGTGTTGTCGGCTGCTCGGTACTCTACCACCTCGCCAAAGCGGGCTGGACCGATGTAATGTTGATCGAACGGTCAGAGCTCACCTCTGGCAGCTCTTGGCACGCGGCAGGCGGCTTTCACACGCTGAACGGCGACCCCAATGTCGCCAAACTGCAGGCTTACACTGTTGGCCTCTATGAAGAGCTAGAGGCGGCGACGGGCATGCCCTGCTCGCTGCACCTCACAGGCGGCTTCATGATGGCCGATAGCCCCGAGCGGATGGACTTTCTGCGCCACCTCCACGCCAAGGGCCGTGTTCTTGGGATGGAGACCGAGCTCGTCACCCCCGCTGAGGCGAAGGCGATGTTCCCGCTCATGGACGAGACCAACTTTGTGGGCGGCCTCTGGGATCCGGTTGAAGGGCACCTCGATCCCTCCGGCACCACCCACGCCTATGCGGCTGCGGCCAAGAAACTTGGCGCCACAATCGAACTACGCAACCCGGTGAAGGACCTCACGCAAGACCCCGACGGCACCTGGAACGTGGTGACCGAGAAGGGCACCATCCGCGCCGAGCACGTGGTCAATGCGGGCGGCCTTTGGGCGCGCGAAGTGGGCCGGATGGTGGGGTTGGAACTGCCCCTCCTCGCCATGGAGCATCACTACCTGCTCACCGAACCCATGCCTGAAGTCATGGAATACAACGAGACCCATGGCCGAGAGCTGTGCCACGTCATCGACTTCAAAGGGGAAATCTACATCCGGCAGGAACGGCAGGGGATGCTGCTGGGCACTTACGAAAAAGCCTGCGTTCCATGGTCGGAGAAAGAGACGCCTTGGGACTTTGGCCATGAATTGCTGAACCCCGACATCGACCGTATCTCCCCCTCGCTGGAGATCGGCTTCAAGCACTTCCCGCCATTCGAGAACGCTGGCATCAAGCAAATGATCAACGGCCCGTTCACCTTCGCCCCCGACGGCAATCCGCTGGTGGGGCCGGTGCAAGGGCTCACCAACTTCTGGTCCGCCTGCGCGGTCATGGCAGGCTTCAGCCAGGGCGGCGGTGTGGGCCTGGTGCTCGCCAACTGGATCACCGAGGGCGATCCGGGCTTTGACGTCTTCGGCATGGATGTCGCCCGCTACGGCGAATGGACCACGCTGAAATACACCAACGCCAAGGTCCGAGAGAACTACTCCAAACGCTTCTCCATCCGCTTCCCGAATGAGGAACTGCCCGCCGCACGCCCCCACCAGACAACGCCGCTCTATGACGTGATGACCCGCGACAACCACGCGGTAATGGGCGACACTTGGGGCCTTGAGGTGCCGCTGTGGTTCGCCCCTTCTGCGGACGAGGCACATGACGTGCTGTCCTTCCACCGCTCGAACGATTTCGAGCACATCGCCGCCGAGGTCAAAGCCTGCCGCGAGGCGGTCGGTGTCTCGGAAATCGCCAACTTCGCGAAATACGAGATCAGCGGGCCGGGGGCGCGAGACTTTCTCGACCGCATCCTAACCAATTCGATCCCCAAAGAGGGCCGGATTGCGCTGTCGCCGATGCTCAACGAGCGCGGCAAACTGATTGGCGATTTCACCATCGGCAATCTGGGCGACAAGTTCATGGTGATCGGGTCTTCGGGGGCACAAATCTACCACACCCGCTGGTTTGAGCAGCAGATGCCCACCGACGGCTCTGTCAAAATCAACCGCCTCGGCCAAAAACTGGTAGGCCTCACCATCGCAGGCCCGCATGCGCGCAAAGTGCTCGAACAGCTCGCAGACTGGGATGTCTCGGCCGAAGCGTTCCGCTTCATGGACGTCCGCCGGATGGACGTCGCGAGCTGCCCCTGCACCGTCAACCGCATCAGCTACACCGGCGATCTGGGCTACGAGATCTGGATGGAGCCTTGCTACGAGCGCCGCGTTTACACGGCGATTAAAGAGGCGGGGGAGGCGCATGGCATCCGCGACTTCGGTATGCGTGCGCTGTTGTCGATGCGTCTGGAAAAGAACTTCCCGACCTGGGCGGCGGAACTGCGCCCGATCTACGGCCCGTTCGAAGGGGCAATGGAGCGGTTCATCAAGCTCAACAAAGGGGATTTCATCGGCCGAGACGCCGCCACCAGAGAGCATGCAGAAGGGCCACGCCTGCGCCGCGTCTCGCTCAAGATCGACGCGGGCACGGCGGATGTCATGGCCGACGAGCCGATCTGGGCGCGCGTCGGGGACCAGGACTTTGGCACCACGACCAAACCCCACGGCTGGGGCGGCACGCGATATGATGCTGCCAACGGCCCGCTCACCCGCCAAAACCCACAGCGCGACGGCGACTGGGCCGTGGTGGGCTGGGTCACTTCGGGCGGCTACGCGCATTACGTGAAGGAGTCGATGGCGCAGGGCTACCTGCCCAACGGCCTGGCCTATGACGATGCGAGCGACATGTTCGAGGTCGAGGTGCTGGGCGAACGCCGCGCGGCAACCATCGCCCTCGAGCAGCCCTTCGACCCAGAAGGTGCGCGCATGCGGATGTAGGCGCGGGGGGCTCTGCCCCCCTTGGCCGCTGCGCGTCCAATTCCCCCCGAGGTATTTCTATCAAGATGAAGGGATCGGAGGCGCTCCTCTCCCTCCTGCAGAGGTCCAAATATCCCGGGGGTGAAGCCGCAGGCGAGGGGGCAGCGCCCCCTAAGAGCGCCTTGTCAAAGGCGCTTTGACAGCAGCACCAGGTCAAGCCAGCGGCCGAATTTGTAGCCCACCTCTAGCAGCCGCGCGACGTGTTGGTAGCCTATGTGTTCGTGAAACGTGATTGAGCCTGGGTTTTCGGCGGAGCAGCCTGACCAGAATGTATGGATGCCCTTTGATCTGGCGTCGTCCTCAAGGGTGGTGAGAAGCCGACGTCCGAGCCCGGTGCCTTGAGCCTCGGGTGCGCAGTAGATCGTGATCTCTTTGGTGAAGCGATAGCCCGGCCCGCCTCGGAACGGGAAATAGGCTGCGAAGCCCAAGACTGTGGTGCCGTCCACGGCGACCAAAACCGCCTCGTCACTCGCAGCCCTCTCTCGCAGCCACACCCGCAACCCCTCACGCGTTTTCTCTTCGGTGGTGAAGGTGACAAAGCCCTCACGGATGTGCGGGTTCCAGATCGCGGCAATCGCGGGCAGGTCGGCCTCGGTGGCGGGGCGGATGATAGGTTCCATGGCTTGTTCTTCGCCCGCGCACGCGCCAGAACGCAAGGACGAGGTGCAGGGAGCGCGCGCATGTCTTGGGATTTTTGGATCGACCGTGGGGGCACCTTCACCGACATCGTCGCGCGTGATCCGAATGTCGGGCTGCACACGGCCAAGCTGCTCTCGGAGAACCCTGAGCAATACGGGGACGCAGCCCTTGAGGGGATGCGGCGGTTTCTGGGGCTGAGCGCGAGGGAAAAGCTGCCGGTGGCGCAGATTGGCGCCGTCAAAATGGGCACGACCGTCGCGACCAATGCTCTCTTGGAGCGTAAGGGAGAGGCGGTTGGGTTGGTCATCACCCGCGGGCTGCGCGACCAGTTGCGCCTCGCCTACCAACACCGGCCCCGGCTCTTTGACAGGCAGATCATCCTGCCCGAGATGCTCTATGCCGAGGTGATCGAGGCCGAAGAGAGGGTGCGGGCAGATGGCACCGTGGAGCAACCGCTGGATGAGGGTGCGTTGCGTGCCGACCTCACCATGCTCAAAGCCAAAGGCATCGACGCGGTCGCCATCGTGTTTTGCCACGGCTACCGGCACACTGCGCATGAGGCGGCAGCGGCACGGCTGGCGCGGGAGATGGGCTTTGCGCAGGTTTCGGTCAGCCATGAGGTCTCGCCCTTGATGAAGATGGTGAGTCGCGGCGACACCACTGTTGTGGACGCATACCTCTCCCCCATTTTGCGGCGCTATGTGGACCGTGTCGCGGCGGCGTTTGACGCTGATCCGGCGGGCAAGCTGATGTTCATGCAGTCCTCGGGCGGGCTGACGGATGCGCGGCTGTTTCAGGGGAAGGATGCCATTCTCTCTGGCCCAGCGGGCGGAGTTGTGGGCGCGGTGCGCACCTCGGCGATTGCGGGGCAGGAGAAGATCATCGGGTTCGACATGGGCGGCACCTCGACGGATGTGTGCCACTATGCCGGTGACTATGAGCGGGTGCTCAACACCGAAGTGGCGGGCGTGCGGATCACCGCGCCGATGATGAACATTCACACCGTTGCAGCGGGCGGGGGGAGCCTGCTCACCTTTGATGGCCAGCGCATGCGCGTCGGGCCAGAGAGTGCGGGGGCAGACCCTGGCCCGGCCTGCTATGGGCGCGGTGGGCCCCTCGCGGTGACCGATGCGAATGTGATGACAGGCAAGCTGCATCCAGAATTCTTCCCGGCGATTTTTGGGCAGACTGCGGATCAGCCTCTCGATGTCGCCGCCACGCGTGCACGGTTCGAGAAACTGGCGCAGGAGATCGGCAAACCCGCTGAAGAGGTCGCGGATGGCTTCCTCCGCATCGCGGTTGAGAACATGGCCAACGCGATCAAAAAGATCAGCGTGCAACGGGGCTATGAGGTCTCGAAGTACTGCCTAACGGTGTTTGGTGGGGCCGGTGCACAGCACGCCTGTGCAATCGCCGATGTGCTGGGGATGGAGACATGCCTGATCCACCCGTTCGCCTCGTTACTGTCTGCCTATGGGATGGGCCTCGCCGATATCCGTGCTACCCGGATTGAGGCGTTAGAGGCAGAGCTTGACCGCGAAAGCCGCCTGCACGCGGCGGGCATGCTGGAGGGGCTGGCGGCGAAAGCGGTGGATGAAGTTGAAAGGCAGGGCGTGCCTGAGGCGCGCATCGCGCTGGTCAACACACTGCATCTGAAGGTGCAAGGCACCGATACGGCCCTCGCGATCCCCTTCGGCGCGGATGCAGAGATGCGCGCAGCCTTTGCCGAGGCGCATCAGCAGCGCTTTGGCTTTGCCGTGCCCGACAAGCCCCTCGTGATCGAGAGTGCACAGGTGGAGGCTATTGGCCAATCCGCTGACCTCTCCGAGCCGACCGTCACGACCCAATCGCGCGACGAGGCCGATATCCCAACGGCGCTTAAGGCCGAGATTTACTCCAACGGCTGGCACAACGCGCGGTTCGTGCGCCGGTCCGATATGCGCCCCGGCGACACGCTCACGGGCCCTGCCGTTTTGGTCGAGCCGCATACTTCTATCGTCATAGAGCCCGGCTGGCAGGCCCGCATCACCGCGCAGGACCATGTCACGCTCCATCGGATCACCGCGCGTGAGGGCCAAGCGATCGGCACCACGGCGGACCCGGTGATGCTCGAGGTCTTCAACAACCTCTATATGTCCATCGCTGAGCAGATGGGTGCGGTGCTCGAAAACACTGCCGCCTCCGTCACGATCAAAGAGCGGCTCGATTTCTCCTGCGCGGTGTTTGATGCGGCGGGCGATCTGATCGCCAATGCGCCGCATATGCCGGTCCATCTGGGCAGCATGGGCGCGAGTGTTAAAACCGTCATCCGCGAAAACCCGGATATGGCGCCTGGCGATGTCTATTGCCTCAACGCACCCTACAATGGTGGCACCCACCTGCCCGACATCACCGTTGTCATGCCCGTCTGGAACGATGCCGGCACCGAGGTGCTGTTCTTCACCTCCGCGCGCGGGCACCACACCGATGTGGGCGGTCTCACCCCCGGCTCCATGCCCCCAGACAGCCGCGTGGTGGAGGAAGAGGGCGTCTATATCGACAACTGGCATTTGGTGGAGCAGGGCACTTTCCGCGAGGCAGAGACGCGTGCGCTACTCACTGGTGCCGCCTACCCGGTGCGTAACGTCGAGCTGAACATCGCTGACCTGAAAGCTCAGGTTGCCTCCTGCGAAAAAGGCGCCGCAGAGCTGCGGCGGATGATTGAGACCTTTGGGTTGGACGTGGTGCAAGCCTACATGCGCCACGTGCAGGACAACGCCGAAGAATGCGTGCGCCGCGCCATCACCACGCTGTCTGACGCCGAATACGTCTATCCGATGGACCCTGATTTTGACGGCCAAGAGCGCGAAGTGCGGGTCAAGATCACCGTCGACCGCGAGGCCCGCGAGGCCACAATCGACTTCACCGGCACCACACCGCAACTCGCTACAAACTACAACGCGCCTGAGCCGGTAACGATGGCCGCGGTGCTGTACGTGTTTAGGTGCCTGGTAGATGACGACATCCCGATGAATGAGGGCGTGATGAAGCCCCTCAACGTTATCGTGCCCAAGGACAGCATGGTCTCGCCCGCCTATCCGGCCGCCGTCATCGCAGGAAATGTGGAGACGAGCCAGGCCGTGACCTCGTGCCTGTTCTTGGCACTCGGAATTCAGGCGGCGGCGCAATCGACGATGAACAACACCACCTGGGGCAACGCCCGGCATCAATACTACGAGACGATCTGCGGCGGCTCCGGCGCTGGGCGACGGTCTGATGGGACAGGCTACCCTGGCACGGGCGGTGTGCACACGCATATGACCAACTCCCGCCTCACCGACCCGGAGGTGCTCGAATGGCGCTTTCCAGTGATGCTGGAGGAGTTTTCCCTGCGCCCCGGCTCGGGTGGCGAAGGAGCCTTCCCCGGCGGTGACGGCACCCGCCGCAAGACCCGTTTTCTGGAGGACATGACCCTCGCCGTGCTCTCCAATCACAGGATCATCCCACCGCCCGGACTTGAGGGCGGCAGCGCCGGTCACTGCGGGATCA
>JBCBGM010000027.1:0-37681 GCA_038526735.1 Pseudomonadota bacterium
GACCATCCGCGCGCCCTCGTTCACATACGGAATGATGCAGCGATTGGCGTAGAAGAAGCGCGCGTCGTTTACCACGATCGGCGTTTTGCGAATCTGGCGCACATAGTCGAGTGCTTTGGCGACTGCCCGGTCGCCCGTTTCTTTGCCCTTGATGATCTCGACCAGCATCATCTTGTCCACGGGGGAGAAGAAGTGGATGCCGATATACTGCTCGGGCCGCGAACTCGCTTTGGCGAGATCGCTGATCGGCAGGGTCGAGGTGTTGGTGGCGAAGATACAGTCTTCGGGGATCACGGCCTCGACGGCTTTGGTGACGGTGGCCTTGATCTCTGGGTCTTCGAACACAGCCTCGACGATCAGGTCGCAGCCCTGGAGCGCGGCGTAGTCGGTGGTCGCGGTGATGCGGCTGAGGACCTGCGCCTTTTTCTCTTCGCTGACCTTTTTGCGCTTCATCCCCTTGTCGAGAATGCCCTCGGAATAAGCTTTGCCCTTGTCCGCCGCCTCTTGCTGTTGGTCGATGAGCACCACCTCAATCCCGGCATTGGCGGAGACATAGGCGATGCCAGCACCCATCATGCCAGCACCGAGGATGCCGACCTTTTGCACGCGCTGGTCGGGCGCTTCGGGGCGGTTCGCGCCCTTCTCCAGTGCTTCTTTGTTGATGAAGAGGGAGTTGATCATTGCAGACGACGAGGGGTTCATCAGCACCTTGGTGAACCAGCGCGCCTCGATCCGCAGCGCGGCGTCGAAAGGGACCATGGTCATCTCATACGCGGCTGAGAGCATGGCTTTTGCCGCCGGGTACACGCCCTTGGTCTTGCCGTGGATCATCGCATTGGCGCCGACGAAGGTCTGGAAGCCGGCGGGGTGATAGGCGGCACCGCCGGGCATTTTGTAGCCCTTCTTGTCCCACGGTTTGACGACGTCGTCAGCCGTTGCGTTGAGCACCCACTCTTTCGCAGCGGTCAACAACTCTTCAGCCGGAACCACAGCGTCGATCAGGCCTGCGCCCTTGGCGGCTTTCGGGGCCATCATTTTGCCCTCCAGCAGCATCGGGGAGGCGGCCATCACGCCCATCATGTGCACCAAACGCGCGGTGCCGCCGCCGCCGGGGAAGATGCCAACGAGGATCTCGGGCAGGCCGATCTTGGCCTTGGGGTTGTCGGCCATGATGCGGTGGTGGCAGGCGAGTGCGATTTCGGTGCCGATGCCCGCGCAGGTGCCGGGGATGGCGCAGACCACAGGCTTGCCGCCTTTGGTGGTTTTCGGGTCAGCGCCCGCCCGCTCCAGCTTGCGCAGGATGTGGTGGCCGCTCATCGTGAAGTCATAGAGGCCTTGAGCGGGGTTATCGCCCGCCTCTTGGCGGATGACGGCGAGGGTGTTGAGGTCCATCCCGCCGGCAAAGCTGTCTTTGCCTGAGGTGATGATGATGCCCTTGACCGCCTCGTTGGCGATGGCCTCGTCCACCAGCTCAGAGACTGCGGCAAACGCCTCCCGGCTCATGACGTTCATGGATTTGCCGGGCACGTCCCAGGTTATAATTGCAACGCCGTCAGCGTCGATTTGCATTGTGAAATCAGTCATATCGGTTCTCCTGATCCGTGCTCTTAGACGCGCTCGATGATCGTTGCGGCACCCATGCCCGATGCCACACAGAGCGTCGCCAATGCGGTTTCTTTGCCCGAGCGCTCCAGCTCATCGAGGGCGGTGCCGAGGATCATCGCGCCCGTGGCGCCCAGCGGGTGGCCCATAGCAATCGCGCCGCCGTTCACATTCACCTTCGAATGATCCGCGCCCATCTGGTCCATGAACAGCATCACGACCGAGGCAAACGCCTCGTTCACCTCAAAGAGGTCGATGTCGGACATGGTCATGCCGGTCTCTTCGAGGATTTTTTGGGTCACGGGCACCGGGCCGGTGAGCATGATCGTCGGGTCGGTCCCGATCTTGGCGGTGGCTTTGATGCGGGCGCGAGCCTTGAGGCCGTACTTTTCGCCAAACTCTTTTGAGCCGATCAACAGCCCTGCTGAGCCATCCACGATACCCGACGAGTTGCCGGCGTGGTGGATGTGGTTGATCCGCTCCAACTCTGGGTATTTCAGCAGCGCCACATTGTCGAAGCCGGGCATCACTTCGCCCATTTCCTTGAAGGCAGGCTTGAGGCCTCCGAGCGACTGCATGTCGGTGCCGGGGCGCATGTATTCGTCGTGGTCGAGGATATCGAGACCGTTTTGGTCGGTCACTTTCACGACCGACTTCTCAAACCGGTTGTCGGCCCAAGCGGCCGCTGCGCGGTTTTGGCTCTCAACCGCGTAAGCATCCGCATCGTCCCGGGAGAAGCCGTATTTCGTGGCGATAATATCGGCCGAGATGCCCTGCGGCACGAAATAGGTCTTCATCGCGACGGAAGGGTCTACGGCAATCGCTGCGCCGTCACTGCCCATCGGTACACGGCTCATCATCTCGACGCCGCCCGCGATATACGCGTCCCCCGCGCCGCCCTTCACCTGGTTTGCGGCGAGGTTCACAGACTCAAGGCCCGAGGCGCAGAAGCGGTTGATCGCGAGGCCGGGGATCGACTCGTCGAGGTCAGAGGCCAGCACCGCAGAGCGCGCAAGGCAGCCGCCCTGTTCGCCCACTTGGGTGACATTGCCCCAGATCACATCCTCAACCGCGTGGCCGTCGAGGCCGTTGCGCTCTTTGAGGGCGTTCAGCACATGGGCTGAGAGGCGCAGGGCCGTTACCTCGTGCAACGCGCCATCTTTGCGGCCTTTGCCGCGCGGGGTGCGGATCGCGTCATAGATATACGCTTCGGTCATTGTTGATCCTCCAGGGTCATTGCCCGTCTTGTGCGTTCATTAAGTCGTTGGCCTCTTCGGCCAGAACATCTCGAAACCCGAAATCCCGATCTCCGTAGAGCGCCTGCCACGAGGGCAGGACCGCCGCGACTGAGATCAGCGTGATCACCGCAGCGAAGCGGTAGAGAAAGTAAAAGGTTAGGCGCTTGCGGATGGCCCAAAACACCAGCGCGCCGCCCGTAAGAGTGAGTGCGGGCCAGAGCACACCCGCAAACTGCACCGAGAGCACAATGTGCAGCATCAGCGTCATTCCCGCGACCACGGTAAAGAAGACGCGCCGCAGCGGTGCGTCGAAGGCAATCGAGTTGGGGTTGGGGCGTGCTTCGGCGGCCATGTTGATGTTGATCGCCGCCAACGCCGCCAAAATACCGAGTATCCAGGGCCATCCGCTCATGCCCTCGGCATCAGGTCATAGGGGTGAAGCCAGCCGGGCTCTGCCTTGATCCGCTCCAGCCAGACAGAGATCGCCGGATAGGTGGTCGGATCATAGCCGAAGGGCTCGGGGTAGTAGAGATAGGCGCAGGCAGAGAGGTCAGCGATGGTTAGCCCACCGCCTGCCAGCCAATCATGCCCCTGCAAATGCGCATCGAGCACTTTCAGCCCCGCATCCACGCGCCCTTGGGTGAAGGCGATGACATCGGCGTTACGCTTCTCCTCGGGCAGGAAATTCCGCAGGAACCGGAGCATCCCTTGGTTGGTGGAGCCTTTGTGGTTGTCCCACAACAGCCAGCGCAGCACCTCAGCGTCCGCCGGATCGCCGTAGCGCCCGTTGACCTTCGCGAGATGCGCCAGAATAGCACCTGATTGGGTGAGCACGCCTTCGGGTGTCTCCAAGACCGGCACCTCGCCCATCGGGTTGAGCGCGCGAAACTCCGGCGTGCGGGTTGCCCCCTTGAAAAAGTCGACGAAGACCGCCTCCCACTCAAGGCCGGCAAGCGTCAATCCGAGGGCAGCTTTGTAGGCGTTGCCCGACTCTCCGAAACAGTGCAGCCGATACTGGGCCATGTGCCTTATCCTCCGAAGACCACGAGGTGCATTGTGCGCCCCGGCAGCAGGGTGAACGCGCCCGTGATGACAAGCGCGCCGGTGTAAATTCCGATCATCCAGTTGCGGTGCCCCCGCACGTCGCCTCGGCGGATGGCCAAGAGCGCCAGCGCGAGCATGACGAGCGTCATGATCGACAAGAGGTGGATCGGGCTGAACGGCCCCCAGACCCGAAAGCCGTAAATCCAGAAGCTCGACACCGCGACGCCCACCATGAGCGCGAGCCACGTCCGCCCCATCCAACGATGCAGCGTGTCGCGCCGCCGCCGCAGCAGTTGCACCGCGCCTAGCACCACAGCGACAAGTGCTGCCATCGCGTGGAAGGGCACGGGGCTTTCAGCCTGGAGGAGCGGCGCAAGCGTCATCAGAGGTTCCGCGCGATCAGTTCTTTCATGATCTCGTTGGTGCCCGCGTAAATCCGCTGCACTCGCGTGTCGGTCCACATCTCGGCGATGGGGTACTCCATCATGTAGCCATACCCGCCAAAGACCTGCAGGCACTCATCAATCACTTGCTGCTGCATGTCGGACATCCAGTATTTGTTCATACTGGCCTGCTCATTGGTAAGCTCTCCGCGCAGATGCGCCGCGATGCAGGCATCGTTAAAGGCGCGGGCGACGGTGGTGTTGGTTTTGCACTCGGCGAGGCGGTGGCGGATGGTTTGGAATTTCTCGATCAGCGGCGCACCGAACGCTTCACGCTCTTTTGCGTAGTCAATCGCGCGCTGCACGGCCCCTTCCATCGCGCCCACGGCCCCGCAGCCGATGGTCAGGCGCTCTTGCGGCAACTGCTCCATCATTTGGTAAAAGCCGCGGCCCTCTTCGCCGCCCAAGAGGTTCTCGGGCGGGACCATGACATCCTCATAGAACAGCTCAGAGGTGCCGTTCCACTTGTGCCCGATCTTGTCGAGGTTCTTGCCTTTGCGGAAGCCGTCGCGCTCCGCCTCCACCATCATCAGGCTGATGCCCTTCGCTCCGGCGGAGGTGTCGGTCTTGACGGCTGTCAGGATCAGATCCGCCTGCGCGCCATTGGTGATAAAGATCTTCGATCCGTTCACCTTGTAGGCGTTGCCGTCCATCACGGCGCGGGTCTTGATGCCCTGCAGGTCGGAGCCTGCGCTCGGCTCTGTCATCGCCAGCGCGCCGACCATCTCTCCGGAGGCCATCTTCGGCAGCCAGCGCTTTTTCTGGTCTTCGGTGCCGTAGTTCAGAATGTAATGGGCCACGATCGGCGTGTGGATCGGAAAGCCCCAGCTCGCGAGATTGGCGCGGCACGCCTCCATGATGATCACCGCGTCATGGCCGAAGTCGCCACCCGCGCCGCCATATTCCTCTGGGATCGATGAGCCGAGAAAGCCCATCTCTCCGGCCTCGTTCCAGGCCTCGCGGTCCATCAGGCCCTCTTTGCGCCAGCGCTCGGCCTTGGGCACCCACTGCTCTTCAAAAAACTGCTTGGCCATATCGGAGAGCATCATGTGCTCTTCGGTCATCCAGCCAGAGGTCAACCCATCGCGTGGCATCGCAAACTCCCTGTTATCGCGGTGTTTTCACCGTCATGTCGTGCAGCGGGGGCACACCATAGCACCCCCGTTTCAAATCAGAATGCCTCGACAGAGAGCCCCATCACCGGGTCTGCGCCGGTCTCGATCCGGGCAAGGCGCATCTTGCTCTCTGGCAGCATCCGCTTGGCATAGTAGCGGGCGGTGTGCAGCTTCGTCTCGTAGAACGCTGGGTCATCTGCGGTGCCTTTGAGCGCCTCTTGCGACGTCACCGCCATCCGCGCCCACATAAAGCCAAGGCACACATGGCCAAAGAGGTGGAGGAAGTCGGTCGAGCCTGCGAGCGCGTTGTTGGGGTTCTTCATCCCCTGCTGCATGAAGTACATGCCCGCAGTTTGCAGATCTTTCGACGCCTCTTTCAGTGGGCCCATGATGTCGGCCAACTCTTCATTGTCCGCCTGCTCTTTGAGGAAGGATTTCACCATCTCGAAGAAGGCCATGACGTGCTTGCCACCGTCTTGCGCGAGCTTGCGGCCCACCAGATCAAGCGCCTGAATGCCGTTGGTGCCCTCATAAACGAGCGCGATGCGGATATCCCGGACGAACTGCTCTGCACCCCACTCGGTGGTGTAACCAGAGCCGCCATAGACCTGCTGCGAGCTGATCGCGGACTCGAGGCCCTTATCGGTGAGGAAGGCTTTCAGAACCGGGATCATTAGCGCGACGAGACCAGCAGCGTCGTGATCACCGGCGAGCTCTTTGTCGAGCAGGTTGGCAATCCACAGCGCAAACGCCCGCGCCCCTTCGACGAAGGCTTTTTGGTCCATCAACATCCGGCGCACATCGGGGTGCACGATGATTGGGTCGGCGGGGAGGCTCGGCGCCTCGGTGCCGGTGACGGCACGGCCTTGCACGCGGTCTTTCGCAAACGCCAGCGCGTTTTCATAGGCGACAGCCGCCTGAGACAGCCCTTGCACGCCCACTCCGAGACGCGCCTCATTCATCATAGTAAACATCGCGCGCAGGCCCTTGTTCGGCTCGCCGATCAAAAAGCCCTCGGCGCCGTCATAGTTCATCACGCAGGTGGCGTTGCCGTGGATGCCCATTTTTGACTCGAGCCCCCCGCAAGAGAGCGTGTTGCGCTCACCCAATGAGCCATCTTCGTTCACCAGGAACTTGGGCACGATGAAGAGCGAGATGCCTTTCACGCCCTCGGGCGCGTCGGGCAGTTTTGCGAGCACCAAGTGGATGATGTTGTCAGCGAGGTCATGCTCCCCTGCCGAAATCCAGATTTTTTGCCCGGTGATCGCGTAAGAGCCGTCATCATTTGGCACAGCCTTGGTGCGGATTAGGCCCAGATCGGTGCCGCACTGCGGCTCGGTCAGGTTCATGGTGCCGCCCCACTCGAAGGTGGTCATTTTCGGCAGATAGGTCGCCTTTTGCTCCTCAGAGCCGTGCTCATGGATCGCGGAGGCCGCGCCATGGGTCAGGCCCGGATACATCATCAGCGCCATGTTCGCGGACGAGAAATACTCGCCCACCGCCTGTGCCAGCACCTTGGGCATCCCTTGACCGCCATACGCGGGGTCGAGGTCGAAAGACGTCCAGCCGCCCTCGCGCAGGGTCTCGATCGCTTTTTCAAAACCCGTTGGCGCGCGCACGACGCCGTTCTCAAGCCGGCACCCTTCCTCATCGCCCACTTTGTTCAGCGGCTGCAGCACGTTCGTTGCGATTTTGCTGGCCTCTTCGAGCACGGCGGAGGTGAAGTCGCGCTCCAGCTCGTCATAGCCGGGCACCTGCTGGTCTTGCACTTTGAGCACGTCATGCAGGATGAACGCGGTGTCTTTGGTCGGTGCGGTGTAGGTTGGCATGTCTGAGATCTCCCTAAACTCAGGCGTGAGGTCGGTCTGGCTGGTAGGCGGCCGCGTGGGCGGGCAGGGGGATCCCTTTTCCGCTCAAAAGGCTCTCCACATAGGCCAGTTGTTCTTCGAGGTCGGAGAGCGCGAGGTTCAGCTCCTCGCGCTGCGCTTCCATTTCGGCGCGGCGTTGCAGCGCGATCTCGTAGGTGCGCTGTAACTGCGTTTGTTGCTGATCGCCCGCATCATAAAGCTCAAGCAGCTGGCGAATTTCTTCGAGGCTGAAGCCAAAGCGCTTGCCACGCAGGATCAGCTTGAGCCGCGCCCGGTCGCGCCGGGTGAACAGCCGCTTTGAGCCGTCGCGGATGGGTGCGAGCAGTTCTTTTGCTTCGTAAAAACGTAAGGTGCGCGGGGTGACGTCAAAGTCTGCGCACATCTCGCCGATGGTTCTTAGATCTTCCGCCATGCCGCCCTCTGGTTGACGTTTGCGTCAACGTGTGGGGAGTCGGGATTCCGTTCAACCCGAAAAGTTGACGTTCACGTCAACTGGACGCAACGTCAGCGACGCCGCGCCTCCGGCGGAACCTGTGAGGGCCCGACATGCGCGCCCAGCCAAGAGACGACGGGCTGGGTGTTTTTCCAGGTTTGCAGAGCGTGATCGAGCGCCGCGCGCCCATCCGTTGCTTTCGCTCTGGAGAGGGTGCTCATCAGCAAAACCTGCTTGAGGCGGATATACTCAATGCGCGGATGGTCTTTCGGAAAGCCGCGCGGCGCGGTTTTCAGGGCATCCCCGCTTAACGCGATCCCGTTCTTTGCGACGGTTTCAGCAGCCTCCACAAACGCAGGCCCGCTCTCCGGATCGACCACGGCCACGCGAAATCGCTCCAGCTGGTCTTTAGCCATGTCGTACATCCCCGTGCCCGCCGTCACACCTTCGCGGTTGATTGAGACGTAAAGGCCGAAGGTGCCATGCCCGCTCAGAGTGACCACGCCATAAGTATTGGTCTTGTAAGGACTTTTGTCTTTGGAGAAGCGCACGTCGCGGTTCTGGCGAAAGACCTTAGAGGTACCGCCAAGCTCGGCTGCGGCCTCTTCGAGCAGGCGCAAGAGGGGGCCTTTGACCTCAACGTCATACTGATCGCGATGTTCGGTGAACCAGTCCTTGGTGTTGCTGGCGGTGATCCCGTCGATCCAGTCAAACGCCGCCGGGCGCAGACCCAGAAACGGTGCCTCAAAGCCAATTCCATCGCTCATGTCTGATCTCCTTGCCCGTGTGCTGAGATCATAGGATGGCAGGTGAGGCGGGCAACCGATGCCCGCCCCGGTGTCGCCGTTTTAGTAGCGGATGCCCTTCGCCTGGCGCACTTGCGGCAGTGCCGCGATCTCGGCCAAGGTTGCGTCAGAAACCTCAGCATCCACACCCAGCAGAGCAATCGCCTCGCCGCCCTTCTCGGCCCGGCCCAGAGCGAAGGTCGCGATGTTTACGCCCAGATCGCCCAGTTTGGTGCCGAGCGAGCCAATGTAGCCCGGCTCATCCGAGTTGGTGGTGTAGAGCATGAAGGGCTGCGGCTCTGCCTCCATATTAATGCCCTTGATCTGGATGAAACGGGGCTTGCCATCCGAATAGACCGTGCCGGCCGCAGAGCGAACTTGCTTTTCGGTCGTCACGATCAGTCGGATGTAGGAACCATAAGCGCCCTGAGCGTCTTTGCGGGTCTCGGAGATCTTCATCCCCCGTTCCCGCGCCACCAGCGGGGCAGACACCATGTTGACCCCGCCTTCGCCCACCAGCGGCTTCATCAAAGCGGCGGTCAGCGTGGCGGTGAGGGGCTTGAGGTTCAGATCGCCGACTTTGCCGACGTATTCGATTTCCAGCTCGGTTACGGGGCTTTCCGTGACCTGCCCGGCAAACCCGCCCAGCATCGAGGCGACCTCGACCCAAGGCTGCAGCAATGGCGCCTCTTCCGCCGTGACAGAAGGCGCGTTGATCGCGTTGGAAATGGCGCCGGTCATCAGGTAATCGGCCATCTGCTCGGCGACCTGCAGGGCCACATTCTCCTGCGCCTCAGAGGTGGAGGCTCCCAGATGCGGCGTGCAGACCACGTTGGGCGTGGTGAAGAGCGGGTTGTCGGTGGCGGGCTCTACGGCGAAGACGTCAAACGCTGCACCTGCAAGGGCACCGCTTTCAAGCGCGGCGACAACAGCGGCCTCATCGACCAGCCCGCCCCGCGCGCAATTCACGAGACGCGCGCCTTTTTTCATAAGCGCGATGCGCTCTGCGTTGAGCAGGTTGGCGGTTTTTTCGGTTTTGGGCAGGTGGAGCGTGACGAAATCCGCGACAGGCAGCAGCTCTTCGAGCGTTTCGACCTTGGTCACGCCCAGCTGTTTGGCCTTATCGGCAGAAAGGAACGGGTCGTACGCGACGACCTTCATCTTCAGCCCCAAAGCGCGGTTGGCGACGATTGAGCCGATGTTGCCGCAGCCGATCAGGCCCAGCGTCTTGCCGGTGATCTCAACGCCCATAAACTTGGACTTTTCCCATTTGCCCGCACGGGTGGAGGCATCTGCTTCTGGGATTTGCCGCGCCACAGCGAACATCATTGCGATGGCGTGCTCGGCGGTGGTGATCGAGTTGCCGAATGGCGTGTTCATCACCACCACACCTTTGGCAGAGGCGGCGGGGATGTCGATGTTGTCCACCCCGATCCCGGCGCGGCCGATGACCTTGAGGTTGTCGGCTTTGGCGATCAGGTCGGCGGTGGCTTTGGTGGCGGAGCGCACGGCGAGGCCATCATAATTGCCGATGATCTCGGCGAGTTTTGCTGGGTCTTTGCCGAGGCCGGGCTGAAAATCCACCTGTAGCCCGCGGTCGCGGAAGATCTGAACGGCAGCTTCGGAGAGTTTGTCGGAGATAAGCACTTTAGGCATGGGTCGTGTCCTGTGAGAGAGGAGTTGTCGCGCCCCGGAACGCATCCGGGGCCTCTCGGTCAAATGAGGTGCCCCGGGGTTTGCCCGGGGCGGAGGGCTGGTTATGCGGGGGCAAGCTCGGCCTTGGCGGCGGCAAAAGCCCAGTCAAGCCATGGCGTGAGTGCCTCGATATCCGAGGTTTCCACCGTGGCGCCGCACCAGATCCGCAAGCCCGCAGGCGCGTCGCGATAGCCGTTGATGTCGAGCGCTGCGTTTTCCGCCTCTAAGAGCTTCACCATCTTCTTGGTGAAGGCTTTCTGCGCATCATCCTCCAGCGTTGCGATCGCCGGGTCGACGATCTTAAGGCAGACGGAGGTGTTGGAGCGCAGCGCCGGGTCGGCAGAGAGGTTCTCAACCCAATCGGTGGCATCCACCCAAGACTGGAGTGCTGCGAAATTCGCGTTGGCGCGTTCAATCGTGGCGTCAGAACCGCCGAGGCCCTTGATCCACTCCAGCGCATCCAGTGCATCGGCGACGGCCAGCATTGAGGGCGTGTTGATCGTGGCACCGGTGAAGATCCCGTCGATCAGCTTGCCGCCTTTGGTGAGGCGGAAGATCTTGGGCAGCGGTCGGTCGGGTGTGAAACTCTCAAGCCGCTCCACCGCGCGGGGGCTGAGGATCAGCACGCCATGCGCACCCTCGCCGCCCATCACCTTTTGCCAGGAGAACGTCAGCACATCGACCTTCGCCCAATCGACGGCCTGCGCGAACACAGCAGAGGTCGCGTCAACAAAGGTCAGCCCCGCGCGGTCTGCTGGCACCCAGTCGAAGTTTGGGACGCGCACGCCGGAGGTGGTGCCGTTCTGCGTGAAGCAGATGTCAGCGTCGGGGCGGATGCTCGCAAGATCGGTGATCTCGCCATAGACCGCTTCGATCACGCGACAGTCCCCAAGCTTGAGCTGTTTGGTGGCGTCGGTCGCCCAGCCTTTGCCGAAGGATTCCCAAACCAGCATATCGACAGGGCGCGCGCCCAGCATCGACCACATCGCCATTTCATAGGCGCCGGTGTCGGAGGCGGGCACGATGCCGACCTTGTATCCTTCCGGCACGGCGAGCGTTTCGGCCATCAGATCAATCACTTGCTTGATCTGCGCCTTGGCGCCTGCCGCTCGGTGAGACCTGCCGAGATGCGCCTTCGCCACCACAGATGTGATGTCATAGCCGGGGCGCTTGGGGCAGGGACCAGATGAAAATTCAGGACGCGCAGGCTTCACCTGCGGCGTTAAGGGGAGGCTCATGGACGGCTCCATCGTCAGACTACTGTTCCTGAGCAACACGCCCGTGTAGTCCGGCCGAGGCGTGCGCCCGCCGCCGCGATACCTAACATGCGTGGGCGTGGTCAACTGCGCAAATGCGTAAAATCAGATGGATTGTGAGGCGGAGATGTTTCGGAAAGGAAACCGGCGGTCTGGGCTGTGCGATGTGCCTGAGTTCCTAAACCTCTCCCGCCATGCGCCGTGCGACCTGCTCCGTTGCCCCGGTGATCACAGCCTCCGCGACGTCCAACCCAGTCAGCGCCCCAAACTTGAACCCGTGCCCCGAATCGGCGCTGACCGCCAGATGCGCACCGTTTTGGTGCAGTTGGAACTTTTCTTGTGGGGCCATCAGGTAAAAATTCACATAGGCCTCGCGCAGGGTGAAGGCCTCGATATCCTTAAACCGCCCGCGATACGCGCCCAGCACCGTCTCGATGTCAGCAGCGGTGGGCGTGCGCTCCGTCTCTGGGTCGCCGGGTTGGGTGTAGGCGCCAAAGCCGAGTTTCATGGGCAGGTCCCCGGTCAAGGGCATCCCCCAAAGATCGTCATCGCCGCCCAGATCAACCCAGCAGGGCGCATCCGACCAAGCAGTGCGCCAGTGGTGTGGAGGATCGACATAGAGCACCGTAACGCGCCGGGCGTGGCAGTCTTTCATGGGTTCTGAGAACTCTGCGGACGCCACACCAGTCGCCGTAATCACCATGTCGGCGCTGAACGACTCACCCTTTGCTGTGACGAGCGTGCCGGTCTCGCTCACGCTCGCGACGCGCGTGTTGGCGCGCAGCACCACGCCACGCTCCGCCAACCAAGCCGCCAAATCGCGTAGAATCGGCGTGGCCATCAGCATACCGCCATCCTCGGTGAGCATGCCGTAGCGGACGCCCTTCGTCTCCAGCATTGGATACCGCGCGCCGAGTTCTGGGCCGGTCATCAGCGAAAACGCGAACCCCCGCTCGTCCAGCACCTTGCGAGTCTGATCGCTCCAATCTCCCTCGACCTGAGAGACCGCGAGCATCCCGCGCGGTTCATAGTGGCTGCGCCCGAGATCGGCCCAGAGCGTATCCCACGCCTCAAACGCTGCCGGTATGCGCGCGGCATAGCCCGGATCGCTATAGAAACTGCGGATCAGGCGGTGATGGTCGGTTGAGGCGGCGTGGGGGTTGGGAAAGGCGCCAGCCTCGAAAACCTCGACCTGCCACCCGGCCTTCACCAGCGCCCAGGCGGTGCAGAGGCCGTTGATCCCGGCTCCAACGATCAGCGCTTTGGGCATCATCCCTCCGGTTGCGGGCGTGGGCCGTGCGGGGCAGGGTGCGCCACGCCACGACTCGAAAGCCATCCCATGAACGCTACCGCCGTCGCCTTTTCAGAACAAAGCCTTGATCGGGCGGCACATCTGCGCACCGCAGAAAAGGTGGAGGAGTTGGCGGCGCAGCCCGAGGCCCGCGTGCTCCCGCTGTGGCGTGGAAAGCCGCTGGTTGCCCATACCGAGACGGCATCGCTGGGCTGGTTGCCGATGGATGCGGAGGTTTTGGCGGATGCCGTGGAACCGCCGCTCTTTCTGGGGCTGATCGACGGTGAACCGCGGTTTGCCGCCGATGTGAGCAAGTGGAGCGACCCTAATGCCGACAAAGACGCCCTGCGCGCCTTTGTGGACCGAACCGAAAACCATCACCCTTCACTGCCCGAAACACACCGCTTTCGCGCGCTTCGGATGCTCCTGACCGAATTGCCCGACACTGATACAGGCGATGTGGCCACCGCGCGCTCTCTGCTCGAATGGCACCGTACGCACCGGTTCTGCTCGCGCTGCGGTGCGCCCTCCCACCCTGACCAAGGTGGCTGGCGGCGCGTCTGCGACAGCTGCGGTGCGCAGCATTTTCCGCGCACTGACCCAGTGGTGATCATGCTGGTTACCTCCGGTGATGACGTGCTCCTTGGCCGCTCTCCAGGGTGGCCCGACGGGATGTACTCGTTGCTGGCCGGGTTTGTGGAGCCGGGAGAGACTATCGAGGCCGCCGTACGTCGCGAAGTGATTGAGGAGAGTGCGGTAGAGGTGGGTGACGTCAAAATCCTCGCAACCCAGCCCTGGCCATTCCCCTCGTCGCTGATGATCGGCTGCGTAGGAGAGGCGCTGACCCGCGACATCACCATCGACCCGGTTGAGCTCGAAGATGCGATCTGGGTCAGCCGCGAACGGTGTGCACTAGCGCTTGCCGGACATGTTCCTGATCTCATGCCCGCCCGGAAAGGCGCGATTGCGCGTTCTTTGCTTGAGGCTTGGGTTCGCGACACGGTATGAGCGCGGCATGATCGAGATTTCGCGCACCCTCACCGTCGCAACACCGCCCAAGCGCGCCGAGCGCTTGCTGGCTGACCCCGTCAAACTGCTTAAAGGCGTCAAACAGGCCTGGGCTGAGCCCACGACCTCTGAGTCCGGCGGCCCTGCGTGGCATGTGGGCGGAATTCTGAAGGGTCGTGCCTATGAGGGTCGGCTCGAGCAAAACCGGGGTGAGGATGGTACGATTTCGTACCAAGGCAGCAATGGCAGCTACAGCGCCAACGTGCTGGTGAAGGTGACGAGCACTGGCGAAGACAGCGCTCTAGTGGACCTCAAAATCCAGGTCACCGCCAACGGATTTCGCAGCGGTGTGGTGCTGAAGACGCTTTCGCTGGCCAAAGACCGCATCGAGACGGCAGCGGATCGGGTCACCACCAAGCTCAAGAAACGTCTCGAGCGCGGTCAGGGTCAAAAGCGGAGCGGGTCTGCTGGGTAGCTTCCGAGCACCTTGAGATAGCTCGTGAAGTAGCTCAGCTCATCCATTGCACGTTGAACCGCCGGGTCATCCGGGTGACCGTCAATATCTGAGTAGAACTGCGTGGCGGTGAACGAACCGTCGATCATGTAGCTTTCCAGCTTGGTCATGTTCACGCCATTGGTCGCAAAGCCACCCATTGCTTTGTAAAGCGCCGCCGGAATGTTGCGGACCCGAAACACGAAAGTCGTAATCACCCGCTCGCCATTCTGCTCAGGGACCACAGGCTCAGGTGACATCACCAAAAACCGTGTGGTGTTGTGCTCATTGTCCTCGATGTGGCGTGCCAGCAGGTCGAGGCCATAGATCTCCCCGGCAAGTTCAGACGCGAGTGCAGCCTGGCTTGGATCGCCGCGCTCGGCGACTTCGCGCGCGGAACCGGCAGTGTCTGCCCCGGTAATCATGCCGATGTCATGAGCCTGCAAGAACTGTCGGCACTGCCCCAGCAGCATCGTATGGCTCTGCGCCGCTTTGACCTCAGAGAGCTGGGTGTCCGGCACCGCGAGCAAATTGATATGCACCCGAACGAAATGCTCGCCGATGATATGCAGACCGCTCTCGGGGAGCAGATGATGAATGTCAGCCACCCGGCCATAGGTCGAGTTTTCTACCGGAAGCATCGCCAAATCAGCCTTGCGCGACGCGACGGTTTCGATTGCGGCCTCAAAGGTCTTGCAGGCAATCGCCTCCGCGCCCGGAAAGACTTCGCGCACGGCTTGGTGGGAATACGCGCCGGGCTCTCCTTGAAAAGCGATGGTTTTGGCGGTGGTAGACATCGGTGTGCCAGCTTTCTGATCTGTAGAAATCTCGCCATCGCGGGCGTTTCGTCGCGCTTCCTACACCTTGCCTCTGGGGATCGGTAGCGCCTATTTACCGTCAACGCAGCCGCTTCACGTCGTGTGGGGCATCCGCAACGTATCCGCAGAGGGCTCCTCACGCATGGACACCTTAGAGTTTAACAAGATCGCAGCCGCTTTGTTCGGCTCCTTCCTGGCACTCCAGCTTTTTGGGTGGGCAGCCGAAATGCTGTATCATCCCGAAGGTGTGGGGATAAACGACGGGTTTGAAGTGGCGTCGAGCGATGCACCGGCAGAGCCAGTTGAGGCAGCACCGGTCGTACCGTTCTCTGAGGTTCTGTTGACCGCGTCCGCTGACGCGGGCGAGCGGGTTTGGCGCCAGTGCTCGTCTTGCCACGCGCTTGAGCAGGGTGCCAACCGCGTTGGCCCTTATCTGTGGGGTGTGGTTGGGCGCGACATCGGCGCGATTGATGGCTTCCGCTACTCCGACGCGATGGCTGGTTTTGGAAACGCTTGGACGCCGGAGAACCTGAACCAGTTTCTGATCGCACCGTCCGAGTACATGCCCGGCACGGCGATGGCCTATCGCGGCCTGCGCGATGTTGAGGATCGCGCCAACCTGATCGCTTACATGGCGGCCTCCAACGGCGTGGACATCCTGTCGTTCGAGTAACAACGCCTTGAGATTTGCCAGCGGCCGTCCCGAGGGGCGGCCGTTTGCATTTTGGGCGCTCGTTTGTAGGCTCGGGTCATGACAGAGAAGAAACCGGTCAAATTGCTCTCCAGCGGCAATCCGCAGATCCCTAAGGGAGAGGGGGACGCACCGGTGCAAGACTACATCGCCGCAATGCCTGAGTGGAAACATGCGGTGGGTGTGGCTTTGGATGCGCTCATCGTTGCGCACGTCCCGAATGTCGCAAAAGCCGTGAAGTGGAATACGCCGCTCTACGGCAACCCCGGCGATGGCTGGTTCCTGTCGTTTTACTGCTACAAACGGTATGTGACGGTGACCTTCCACAAAGGCTCAGCGCTTGAGCCGCTGCCGCCCAAAGCCTCCAAACACCCGGACGTTCGGTATTTTGACGTCTTTGAGGGTGATCCGGTGGACACGCCGCAAATGATTGACTGGATCAAACAGGCGAGCCGTCTGCCGGGTGAAAAGCTCTAGCCGCCTACCAGAGCTCGGGTTTCAGCCACGGTTCGGGGTAGCGCAGCACCTGATCCCGGAGCGGCACACGATCTTTGACTGTCATGGATTGCCATGCGCCGTCATACTCCGGTGGTAGAGGGTAGGGGGGCTGCACAACCCGTTCCGCCTTAAACCCAAGTTTGCCGTAGTACTGCGGATCGCCAAGGACGAAGACCTGCTGCACTCCCAATCCCGCAAGCTCCTCCAAGCCCGCGAAGGTCAGCGCTCTTCCCAGCCCCTGGCGTTGGTGATCAGGGTCAACCGCGAGTGGGGCGAGCAGGGCGCCGGTCCAGTCTCCGCTATCGCCGCCCAATGCCGTGAAAATGACGTGGCTGATACACTGTGACTGCGACAAAGAGCCGAGAGAGAGGTGCAGGGCATTGCCCGTCAAAATCTCGCGCACGATGCCGGTGAGGTCTTCCTCCGCAAAGGCGCGGGGGTAGAGCGCGAGGATGGCGTCCAAATCTTCAGCAGTTGTCCGCCTGATCGCTGGTTTGCTGGTCATCCGTCCCCCGATCACATCCGCTCACCGGATTGCGCCTTGAAGCTGTGAGTTCTGCTCCATAACCATAGTGAAGCGAAAAGCAACGCAGGGAGACTGGGCATGTTTGAGCGCGTCGGACGGATCGCTTTGATCGCGAGCGTGTCGGTGACCATAGGCACCGGGGTTGCACTGGCCGAAAGCCACGAAGAGACGATCGTCGCCCACGGCATCTCTACGTTTGGAGACCTCAAATACGGCCCTGACTTTGAGCATTACGAGTATGTAAACCCAGACGCGCCCAAGGGCGGCCTGTTCTCCACCTGGGCGTTCGGCACCTTTGACACGCTCAATCCCTATATTCTGCGCGGCAACTCTGCGTTTGCGGCCTCCGCCGTCTTCGACACGCTGATGACCAGCTCCGCCGATGAGCCCGATAGCCTGTACGGCCTTGTCGCCGAAACCATCGAATACCCCGAAGATCGCTCTTGGGCGGCGTTCAACCTGCGGCCTGAGGCGCGGTTCTCGGATGGCTCTCCGCTCACGTCCGCCGATGTGGTTTTCTCTTACAACGCGCTCGTGAACGAGGGGCGCCCAGTCTATCAGCTGACCTTCCAAGACGTGGCGAGTGTCACAGCCGAAGGCCCGCATCGCGTGCGCTTTGATTTTGTCGAAGGCGCTCCAACCCGCGAATTGCCAAGCCTTGTGGCGGGCATCCCGATCTTTTCTGCGGCATGGTGGGAGGGGCGCGATTTTACCGAGCCGACGCTTGAGCCTATCCTCGGCTCCGGCCCTTACGTGGTGGGTGACCTCGAGGCGGGGCGCTTCATCGCCTACGAGCGCAATATGGATTATTGGGCCGCCGATCTGCCGGTGAACAAAGGCCAGAACAATTTCGACGAAGTGCGCTACGAGTATTACGCCGACTACACCGCCGCCTTTGAGGGCTTTAAGGCGGGGGTCTATACCTTCCGCGAGGAGTTTTCGTCGGCGGTGTGGGGCACCGGATATGACTTTCCTGCCGTCAACGATGGCACGGTGGTAGTCGAGCAACTGGTCGATGGCACGCCCACCGGCACGCAAGGCTTCTTCTTCAACCTGAGGCGAGACAAGTTTGCGGACCTGCGCGTGCGCGAAGCCATCGCGATGATGTTTAACTTCGAGTGGTCCAACCGCACGCTGTTTTATGACCTCTACAAACGCACCGACAGCTTCTGGGAGAACTCTCCGCTTGAGGCGACGGGGATGCCCACTGAGGCTGAATTGGCGCTTCTGGAGCCGCTGCGCGCTGACATACCCGAGACGGTCTTCACCGAAGAAGCGTTTTTGCCGCCGGTGTCTCGCCCGGATCGCGTTGATCGCCGCCTCCTCCGTCGCGCCTCTGCGCTGCTCGACGAGGCGGGCTGGACGGTCGTTGATGGGCGGCGGGTGAATGCGGAGGGGGAGGTCTTTACGATTGACCTCCTCAATGATGTTCCGGCGTTTGAGCGGATCATCAATCCATTCGTTCAGAACCTCCAGCAACTTGGCATCGATGTCGAGGCACCGCTCGTTGACAACGCAACCTCCAGCCAGCGCGAAAAAGAATTCGACTTCGATATGGTCATCCGGCGCTATCGGATGTCGCTCACGCCGGGGCCGGAGCTTTATGGGCTGTTTGGCTCAGACGGGGCGAATACCGAAGACAGCGCCAACGTGGCGGGTCTCGCCAATCCGGCGGTTGATGCGTTGATCGACCAAATCCAACGCGCCGAAACTCGTGAAGAGCTCAACACCGCTGTGAGCGCGCTGGATCGTGTGTTGCGGGCGATGCACATCTGGGTGCCGCAATGGGCAAACACGACCCATAACATCGCCTATCTCGATATGTACGCCCGCCCCGACATCAAGCCGCCCTACTCGCGCGGAACAGAGACATGGTGGCTTGATACTGAGAAAGCCGCCGCGCTTGAGGCAGCAGGGAAGCTCTAAGCCACAATGGGCGCATACATCGTTCGACGGCTGGCGCTGATCCTGCCGACCCTGTTTGGGATCATGCTGCTGAACTTCACCCTGGTGCAGTTCGTGCCCGGCGGCCCCATTGAGCAGATCGTTGCGAACCTCACCGACGAGGGCGGCGCCACCGATCGTTTCACCGGCGGTGGGTCAGAGACGCTGGATCGCGCAACGTCTGAAGATGGCTATCAGGGTGCGCGAGGCCTGCCGCCGGAGTTTATCGAGGACCTTGAGCGGGAATTCGGCCTCGATAAACCGCCTATCGAACGCTTCTTCAATATGATCGGCAACTATTTGGTGTTTGACTTTGGGGAGAGCTTTTTTCGCTCCATCTCCGTCACTGAGCTGGTGCTCGAAAAGATGCCCGTTTCGATCACGCTGGGGCTGTGGTCTACGCTGATTGCGTACCTCATCTCGATCCCCTTGGGCATTCGCAAAGCGGTCAGTGATGGCTCGTCTTTTGATACCTGGACGTCCGGCTTGATCATCGTTGCCTATGCAATCCCGGGCTTTCTGTTTGCGATCCTTTTGCTTGTGCTTTTTGCGGGCGGGTCGTTCTTGCAATGGTTCCCGTCGCGAGGGCTGACCTCTACCGATTGGGACGAGCTGAGCCTGTTTATGAAGGTGGTAGACTACTTCCATCACATTGCGCTGCCGGTGATCGCCTCCACGATTGCAGCCTTTGCCACACTGACCTTGCTGACGAAGAACTCCTTCCTCGACGAAATCCGCAAGCAATACGTACTGACTGCCCGCGCAAAGGGGCTGACCGAAAACCGCGTTCTGTATGGCCATGTCTTTCGCAACGCGATGCTCATTGTGATTGCCGGGTTTCCGGGCCTGTTCGTCAGCGTGTTTTTCACCGGGTCGCTGATCATCGAGACCATATTCTCGCTCGACGGGCTGGGGCGGCTAGCCTTTGAGAGTGCCGTGCAGCGTGACTATCCGGTGGTGTTTGGCACGCTCTATGTCTTTGGCCTGATCGGCCTGCTGGTCGGGCTGCTCTCTGACCTGATGTATGTGCTCGTTGACCCGCGCATCGATTTTGAGAGCCGCGAGACATGACGCTCTCCCCCCTTGCCCGCCGCCGGATCGAGAACTTCCGCAAAAACCGCCGCGCGCTGTGGAGCCTGCGGATATTCTCGGTGCTGTTTCTGCTCTCGCTCTGCGCCGAGTTCATCGCCAACGATAAACCCATCCTCGTGAGCTATCGCGGCGATCTCTACATGCCGGTGCTCAACACCTATGCCGAAACCGACTTTGGTGGGGAGTTCCAGACAGAGGCCGAGTATCCTGCGCCCGAGGTGCAGTGCCTGATCATATCCGGTGGCCTGGACCTCTGTTTCGATGACCCGGAGGGTGTGATCGAGGACGCCGCCGATGGCATTGTTGAGGGGGTCGCGATTGAGCAGGGCTGGATCCTCTGGCCACTGATCCCGTACCACTTCAACACCATCAATTACGAGGTGCTCCGCGCCCCGAGTGCCCCCGACGAAAGCCATCTCTTGGGCACTGACAATCAGGCGCGCGATGTGCTGAGCCGCGTGATCTATGGCTTCCGCATCTCGGTGCTGTTCGCGATCACCACCACGCTGATCTCCGCCGTGATCGGTATCGCCGCAGGGGCCGTGCAGGGGTATTTCGGCGGCTGGATCGACCTCTTTTTCCAGCGCATCGTCGAGATTTGGCAGGCGACACCCTTCCTCTACGTGATCATCATCGTCTCTGCCTTTTTCACGCTGGGCTTCTGGCCGCTGGCGTTGTTAGTGGCGATTTTCGGGTGGACGGCGCTTGTGGGCGTGGTGCGCG
Source organism: Pseudomonadota bacterium (assembly GCA_038526735.1). Taxonomy (GTDB): domain Bacteria; phylum Pseudomonadota; class Alphaproteobacteria; order Rhodobacterales; family Rhodobacteraceae; genus Rubricella. Next base: position 20,564 of record JBCBGM010000027.1, read on the forward strand.
CCGAATTTCTGCGTGCCCGGAACTTCGAGTATGTGCGCGCTGCCCGCGCACTGGGCGTGAATGACACGACAATCATGGTCCGCCACGTTCTGCCCAACGCCATGGTCGCCACGATCACGCTGCTGCCGTTCCTCTTCACATCGTCGATCGCCGGATTGGCAACGCTCGACTTTCTCGGCTTTGGCCTGCCGCCAAGCTATCCGTCATTGGGGGAGATGACGCTACAGGCCAAGAATGACCTCAACGCGTGGTGGCTGGGCTTCACCGCGTTCTTCACCTTCGCGATCATGCTCTCGTTGCTGGTCTTTATCTTCGAGGGCATCCGCGACGCCTTCGACCCCAGAAAGACCTTCGCATGAGCGTGCTGGAGGTGCAGGGCCTCACCATCGATTTCGGCGCTTTCCGCGCCGTCGATGGCGCGTCCTTCACTGTTGATGCCGGAGAGACGGTGGCGATTGTGGGCGAGTCCGGCTCAGGCAAATCGCTCACCGCACTCTCCACCGTGGGGTTGACGCCCGACACTGCGTTGCTTGGAGGGTCGGTCACCTACAACGGGCAAGAGATGGTTGGGGCCGATGCCGCCACGCTCCGGCGCATCCGGGGCAACCAGATCAGCTTTATCTTCCAAGAGCCGATGACCTCCCTCAACCCGCTGCACACAATCGAAAAGCAGCTCGCCGAGGCGCTTGAGGTGCACCAAGGCCTCAGCCGAGACAAAGCTCGCCCGCGGGTGGTGGAGTTGCTCACGCAGGTGGGCATTCCCAACCCCGAAAGCCGCCTGCTGGCCTATCCGCATGAGCTCTCGGGGGGGCAACGCCAGCGGGTGATGATCGCAATGGCTCTTGCGAATGATCCGGCCCTTTTGGTGGCGGATGAACCGACCACCGCGCTCGACGTGACGATCCAGGCGCAGATACTCGATCTGCTGAAAGCGGTGCAGAAAGAGCGAGGGATGGGCTTGCTGTTCATCACCCACGATCTGGCCATCGTCCGACGCATCGCCGACCGGGTCGTTGTGATGAAAGAGGGTAAGGTGGTGGAGACGGGGGAAACCGCAGCCGTGTTCGAAAACCCCCAACACCCCTACACAAAAATGCTGCTGGATGCTGATCCGTCTGGTCGGCCTGCTCCCATCATAGAAGGCGCGGAAACTGTGTTAGAGACCGATGCGCTGCGCATCTGGTTCCCCATCAAAACCGGCCTCCTGCGCCGCACGACGGGCCATGTGCAAGCGGTCAATCAGGCGACACTCTCCATCAGCGCGGGCGAGACGCTTGGCGTGGTCGGAGAATCCGGCTCCGGTAAAACCACCCTCGCCCTCGCGGTGCTGCGGCTGATCTCAAGCCAAGGGCCAATCCAGTTCGCGGGCCGCAATTTGCAGGGCCTCAAAACCAAAGCGCTCCGCCCGCTGCGGCGCGACATGCAGGTCGTGTTCCAAGACCCGTATGGCTCCCTTTCCCCGCGCATGACCGTGGGGGAGATCATTGGCGAAGGGCTGACGGTGCACCAGCTTGACGGCGACCCGGAGGCACGGGTGGCCGAGATCATGCAAGAGGTCGGCCTGTCGCCTGAGATGCGCCACCGCTACCCGCACGAGTTCTCAGGCGGCCAACGCCAGCGCATCGCAATCGCTCGCGCGATGATCCTGCGGCCCCGCTTGGTGGTGCTCGACGAGCCAACCTCCGCGCTCGATCGCACGGTTCAGGGCCAGATCATCGATCTGTTGCGAGACCTCCAAGCCCGCTACCAACTCGCTTATCTCTTCATCAGTCACGACCTCGCCGTCGTCCGAGCGCTCAGCCATAAGGTGATGGTGATGCAGCACGGCGATGTGGTGGAGGCCGGGCCGGTAGACCAAATCTTCGACGCGCCACAGACCGAGTACACCCGCGTTTTGATGCAGGCGGCCTTCGGCGCGCAGATGGCACACGCCTGAGCAGGGGGCTCTGCCCCCCTGTCGGGCTGTGCCCGCCATTCCCCCCGGGATATTTCAACCTCTGCAGGCGAAAGGTTTTGTTAACCCTCGCGAGCCCAAAGTGCTCAGGCGGTACAGGCGGGGACGCCGATGACCGCACTCTGCAGGGCACACTCTCGCGTCGTCGGGGGTGTGTCTTCTTGCTTTTGCAGAGTTTTAAATATCCCGGGGTGAGACCGCCTTGGCGGACGAGGGGCAGCGCCCCTTGGGCTGCGCGAAGCGCGGCTCAGGATTTGTGGAAGAGGTTGTCTCTCGGAAACCCTCGGGGGGCCATGCGGCCGGCGCTCGCGCGTTTTCCGATCCATTCCTCGAGCTCGGCTGCGGGAACATGGCGGGTGTTGCCGTTGCTCATCGGCCAAGAGAGCCCTTCGGCGAGGGTGAAGGTCACCGCATCGGTCAGTCCGCCGTCCTTGTATTTTTGCAGCCGGACGCCTTTGCCGCGGGTCATTTCGGGCAGCTCTGTGAGGGGGAAGACCAGTACTTTGCGGTTTTCGCCTGCGACGGCCACATGGTCTCCGTCCACGGTGGTGCAGACGATCGCTGCGATGCCCTCTTTCACCGTCATCACCTGTTTGCCGGTGCGGGTTTGGGCGAGGACGTCATCCTCGGGCACGATGAACCCGTCACCTGCGTTTGACGCCAGCAGGAGTTTGCCTTCTGGCCGGTGCACGCGCAGGGCCACGAGGGTGGCGTCGCCCGGCAGGTCCACCATCAGCGACAGGGGCTCTCCCATGCCGCGCCCACCGGGCAAGCGGTCGGTGCCGAGGGTGTAGATCCGGCCATGGCCTGTCAGCAGCAAGAGCTTGTCGGTGGTTTGGGCGTGGAAGGCGAAGCGAGGGCCGTCGCCGTCTTTGAACTTGAACTCCTGCGTAAGATCGAGATGGCCTTTCATAGCCCTGATCCAACCCATCGCAGAGCAAACCACCGTGACCGGCTCTTTCTCGATCATCGCCTCGTAGGAAACCTCGGCGACCGCAGCGGCTTCGCCAAACCCGGTGCGCCGGGCGCCGAGCGGGTAGTCTTCGCCGTATTTGGCTTTCGCGGCGGCGATCTCTGCGGCGCTGGTGAGGCCCCGCAGGGCGCGGGGGGCGCCGAAGGCCTCTCGTGTTTTCTTCAGGTCGTCGGAGATGCGGGTCCATTGCAGCTCATCCGAGCCGAGCAGGTCTTCGAGATCAGCGCGCTCGACATAGAGGTCATCGCGTTCGCGGCGCAGCTCCATTTCTTCGAGCTTACGCAAACTGCGCAGGCGCATGTTGAGGATTGCTTCGGCCTGCGTATCCGTCAGCTCAAACTCGGCGATCATCACCGGCTTTGGCTCATCCTCGTTGCGGATGATCTCGATCACGCGGTCGAGGTTGAGGAAGGCGATGATGTAGCCCTCGAGCACCTCAAGGCGGTGGTCGATCTTCTCCAACCGGTGGCGGGAGCGGCGCAAAAGCACGTCGCGCTGATGATCGAGCCAAGCGCGGAGTACTTCGCGCAGGCCGCACACCTGGGGCGTGCGCCCGTCGATCAGCACGTTCATGTTCAGCGAAACGCGCACCTCCAGATCGGAGGTTTTGAAGAGCGCTTCCATGAGCATCGCCGGGTCAACGGTCTTTGCGCGCGGCTCCAGCACGATGCGGATGTCTTCGGCGCTCTCATCTCTCACATCGGCGAGGATGGGCAGCTTTTTGGCGGTGATCAGGTCGGCGATCCGCTCGATCAATTTGGACTTTTGCACCTGATAGGGGATTTCGGTGACGATGGCCTGCCACTGGCCACGGCCCAGGTCCTCGCTGTGCCAAACGGAGCGGACGCGAAAGCCGCCACGCCCTGTTTCATAAGCATCAAGGATGTTCTGCGGCGTCTCCACGATCGTGCCGCCGGTGGGCAGGTCGGGGCCGGGCATGTGGGTCAGCAGCGTTTCGGTGGACGCACCCGGATGTTTGATGAGGTGGAGCGCCGCGCCGATCACCTCATCCACGTTGTGCGTCGGGATCGAGGTGGCCATGCCGACGGCGATGCCGTTAGCGCCATTGGCGAGCAGGTTGGGGAAAGCGCCGGGCAGCACCACGGGCTCCTCGAGCGTGCCCTCGTAGTTCTCGCGAAAATCGACGGCGTTTTCGGCGAGCCCTTCCATCAGGGCTTGGGCGGCGGCGGTTAACCGTGCCTCGGTGTAGCGGGCGGCGGCGGGGTTGTCGCCGTCGATGGAGCCGAAGTTGCCTTGCCCATCCACCAGCGGATAGCGCACCGAGAAATCCTGCGCGAGACGGGCCATCGCATCGTAAATCGCCTGATCGCCGTGGGGGTGATAGTTGCCCATCACGTCGCCCGAGATCTTGGACGATTTGCGAAACCGCCCCTCGGGCGCCAGCCGCAGCTCTCGCATCGCAAACATGATGCGCCGGTGCACCGGTTTTAGCCCATCGCGGGCGTCGGGAAGGGCGCGGTGCATGATGGTGGAGAGCGCGTATTGCAGATAGCGGTCACCGATGGCGCGAGCGAGGGTCTCTACGACTGTGTTGCCGCCGTCATCATCAGACATATCGGGGGTGAGCGCGTCATCTGCCATAGATATGGTGTAACCGCGCCTGCGCAGCGCGTCCAGCGAGAGGTTGTCGACGGGGCAGTTTCTGTGGGGTATGCGCTGAGCAATGGAACGTCTTCAAACCATTCTCGTTGATGCTGTGACTGAGGGGCAGATGCCCTTTTCCGCAGGTCTCGTTTTCACCAGTGATGGGGTAGTTTGGCAGGGCTGCGCCGGGGACGTCGCGGAGCGCTCGGTCTTTCGCCTTTACTCGATGACCAAGATCGTTGGTGCTTTGGGGACTGCACTTCTCGTTGAGCGCGGGCACCTTGCGTGGGATGCGCCGGTTGGAGACATCCTGCCGGAGTTCGATGCTCTGCCAGTGTTGGACGGGTGGGAGGGTGATACGCCGCTCCTTCGACCGCAGGCCACGAAAGCGCGGTTCTCTGATCTAGCCTGTCACATGTCAGGCTCGGCCTATCCGCTGTGGCACGCGGGCCTGATGCGGTATTTCAAAGAGCGCGGCGAGCGGCCGCCGGAGTCTGGTGCGGCGGAGAGTTGGTCTGTGCCGCTGGCGAGCGATCCGGGGGCGACTTGGGCGTATGGCTATGGCCCTGATTGGCTTGGGTTGGCGATTGAGCGGATCACGGGGCAAAAGCTGCCGGAGTTCTTTGCGGCAGAGGTCTTTGGGCCGTTGGGGGCAGAGAGCCTGTCGTTCACCTGTGATCCGAAAAACCCTGCTTTGGCCGCCTCATTCCGCCGTATGCCGGATGGAAATATCTCGCCGTTCCCGGCCGCGCCTCCGGTTGCGCCGGAGGTCTATGGCATGGGGAACGCGCTTTTTGGGACGTTGCCGGACTTCGCGAAACTGCTGAGCGTTGTGTTGCGGGGGCGCGCGCCGTTGCTCTCTGCCCACAACATTGCAGAGCTACTGTCCCCGAAAACACCGCACCTGCCACCCATGCAACCCCAAGCGTGGCCGTCGGAAAAGCTAGAGTTGCCCGGCCCCGTCACCCACACCCTCGCCGCAATGCGGACGGAGACGGATTGGCCCACCGGGCGTGCTGCGGGCAGCTTGTTTTGGGCGGGGCTGCTGAACTCGCACTACTGGATCGACCCAAAACGCGGTTTAGGCGGCATCTTCGCCACGCAAATGCTGCCCTTCGCTGACCAGGATTTCATGCGTGTTTATACACGTTTTGAAACAGAGGTTTATGAGGGTTTTGAACAGAAATCTTGAGTGAAAGGCGAATCCCTGCCACGGTTGCGCAGACGGAAACAAAAAGACGGGGTCGGGTATGTCAGTTCGTTGGGGTTTGGTTGGAGCAATCGCGTTGGGCATGGCAGCGCCCGCATCGGCGCAAGTGTTTTCTTCGCGCGTTGACGTGGATGGTAACGTTCAGAACTTCGAGTTCGACACGGCGGAAGAGATCCTGACGTCGTTCACCGAAGACACGCTGCGCGATCAATTTCCTACCTACCAAGACAGCATCAGCGCCGTGGATGGCTCGCTCGACTACCGCGGTCTGCGGATGCGCGTCACGATTGGTGCAAACAGCCCGGACATCCGCCTCCAGATCAGGTCGATCAACATTGACGAGACCTTCGATGAGTTTGGCACACGTGAGCAAAACGCTGAAGCGTTTGAGGATTTTCTGACCAGCGATGGCGGGTCGATTTTGGCGCGCATTCAGGCAGAGCTTGCGCGAGTCTCTCCGGTTGATCCGGTGGCGGGCAACCCAAACTCGATCCAGTCCACGATGGTGGATACGCTGTTCTCAAACGGCGCGTTTAATACCGGTGTGCCGCTGTCGTCGTTCTCTGTGCCGACCGATCAAAGCACTCAGTTGAGGTTCAAGGGCAGCGAGACGGGCAAGATGATTTACACCCGCTCGGCCGCGGCGAACGCCAACAGCTTTGAGCTGGGCGTGCGCGGCGGCTCCTTCTCTGCCGGAGAAGCAGGGGGCACAGCGCTCAGCCTGCCGCTGGGATACACGCTGCGGGCCGATGCGCGCCCGGGCCTGCGGTTCAACTTCTCGATCCCGATCAGCTATTCTGATACCGACGGCGCCGTCACAATCGGTGGGATCGGCGGATTTGGCATCGCCTTCCCCCTCTCCGACGTGTGGAGCATCACCCCGGCTGTCACCTATGGCGTCGTGGGCTCGATTGACCTTGGCGCGGCAGCGCAACTCGCTGGTGCCTCTGTCACCTCCAGTTACACAATCCGTACCGATCCGGTGAACTACACCATCGGCAACATGCTCGGTTACGTCACCACTTTGCCCTTCAACTACGATGACATCTCGTATGACCCGGGCATCAACAACACGGTGCTCAAGAACGGCGTCTCTGCTGAGGTTCCGGCGAGCTTCACGTTCTTTGGGCGCACGACGAGCTACCAGGCGGCCTATGCCTACACCTACCTCTTGGGCACCGAGCTCTTTATGAACGACTACCACGATGTGTCGGTGAGTTGGGGTGTGGCCGACGGCAATCGGGGCCTTCTCTCAGTTGTGCGGATCGGGGTTGGCGCGACGCTGGGCCGAGACTTCACCAACTTCGGCCTCAACTTCGGCTACACGTTCTGACCTTGCCCTTCGCTGGTTGTGCGGTATGTCGTGAGGCCTCTCGACGTGCCGTTGACCTAGCGAAAGGCCCCCCATGACCAATAGTGTGCTGTTCTGGTTCGCAGCCATCGCCTGTGTGGTGGTGCTTGCGATCCTGCTCTTTGGCATCGGAACCTTCGCCAAGGGCGGCGATTTCAACAAGAAATACGCCAACAAGATCATGCGTGCCCGCCTGGCGGCGCAGTTTGTGGCGGTGATCTTGATTGTCGGGTTCGCGTATCTGGCAAGCCGCGGAGGTTAATGTGGTAGTCCTGAACAAAATCTACACCCGCACCGGTGATGCGGGCGACACAGCGCTGGGCGATGGCAGCCGAGTGGCGAAGCACTCCGCGCGGGTGACATCCTACGGCACGGTCGATGAGCTGAATGCGACCGTGGGCCTGGCACGCCAGCATGCCAACGAAGAGATTGATGCGGCTCTGATGCGCATCTCCAACGACCTCTTCGATCTCGGCGCCGACCTCTGCACCCCCGATATGGAGAAAGACGGAGAGCGTGAGTATCCGCCCCTCCGCGTGATCCCGGCGCAAGTTGAGCGACTTGAGGCCGAGATCGACGTGATGAACGCCAATCTCACACCACTGCGGAGCTTTATCCTGCCCGGAGGATCGCCTCTCGCCGCGCAACTGCACCTCTGCCGCACCATCTGCCGCCGCGCAGAGCGGGGCGTGGTGGAACTTTCCGCCACCGAGCCAGTGAACGAATCTGCGCTGAAGTATCTCAACCGCCTGAGCGACTGGTTCTTCGTGGCGGGACGGGTTGCTAATGACAACGGGGCGTCAGATGTGCTTTGGGTCCCCGGAGCCAACCGCTGACGTGGCGTTTCAATTGACGTGCACGTCAACCAGCGATTAACGGCGAGAAATGTCCATCCAGACGTCGCATTTGCCCTAGGCGAGTGTGGCAGCCAAGGTTAGGACCTTCGAGCGCATGCGGCGCGGGAGCGCCCTTGAGAGGAGACTTTGGTTATGAAGGTATTGGTGCCTGTAAAGCGGGTGATCGATTATAACGTGAAGGTTCGCGTGAAAGCGGACGGATCGGGCGTTGATCTCGCAAACGTCAAAATGTCGATGAACCCGTTTGATGAGATCGCTGTGGAAGAGGCAATTCGCCTCAAGGAGGCGGGTGTCGCAACCGAGATTGTCGCCGTGTCCGTTGGCGTAAAGCAAAGCCAAGAGACGCTGCGCACCGCCCTCGCGATGGGTGCGGACCGGGCCATTTTGGTCAATGCCGCTGACGACGTGCACACCGATATTGAGCCGCTCGCGGTTGCCAAAATTCTCGCCAAAGTCGTTGAGGAAGAGGCGCCGGGCCTCGTGCTCGCAGGCAAGCAAGCGATCGACAACGACATGAACGCGACGGGCCAAATGCTCTCTGCCCTTCTGGGCTGGAGCCAGGCAACCTACGCCTCTGAAGTGAAGGTTGAGGGCGACACAGCGGTTGTCACGCGTGAAGTGGATGGCGGTTTGCAGACGGTGAAGGTCAAAATGCCCGCCATCGTCACCGTTGATCTGCGCCTCAATGAGCCGCGCTACGCCTCGCTGCCCAACATCATGAAAGCGAAAAAGAAGCCGCTGGATGAAAAGACACCGGCAGATTACGGCGTTGATGTTGCGCCGCGCCTCACTGTGCTCAAAACATCAGAGCCTGCAGAGCGCGCAGCCGGGGTGAAGGTCGCCTCGGTGGGTGAGCTGCTGGAGAAACTGAAGTCAGAAGCGGGAGTGATCTGATGGCCGTTTTACTTGTTGCAGAAATGAACGGCGACACGCTCGCCGCAGACGCCACCGCAAAAGCTCTGACCGCTGCCGCGCAACTTGGCCCGGTGACGGTTCTCGTCGCAGCGGGCGATGCGAGCGCGGCAGCGTCTGAAGTGGCGGCTTTGTCGGGTGTTGAGAAGGTGATCGCCGTCTCTGACGCGTCTTTGGCCAACGGCCTCGCAGAGCCGCTCGCGGCACTCGTGCATGGCATGGCGGATGGCTTTGGCCACATTGTCTCTCCGGCGACGGTGTCTGGCAAAAACGTTATGCCGCGTGTCGCAGCGATGCTCGACGTGATGGTGCTGTCTGATGTCTCAGGTATCGTTGATGCGGAAACGTTTGAGCGCCCGATCTACGCCGGCAACGCGATCCAGACCGTGAAGTCTGCCGATCCGGTGAAGGTGATGACCGTGCGCACCTCGACCTTTGAGGCGGCGGCTGCTGGCGGCTCTGCGGCTGTTGAGGCAGGTGCGGCAGCGGCCAATCCGGGCCTTTCGGAGTGGATCGAGGACAAAGTCGAGGCGTCGGATCGCCCCGAGCTGACCTCGGCCAAAGTGGTCGTGTCCGGCGGGCGCGGTGTGGGTTCGGAAGAGAACTTCGCCATCATCGAGAAGCTGGCTGACACGCTGGGAGCAGCCGTTGGCGCATCGCGCGCTGCGGTCGACTCGGGCTATGCGCCGAATGACTGGCAGGTTGGCCAAACCGGTAAGGTCGTGGCACCTGAGCTCTACATCGCTGTGGGCATCTCGGGTGCGATCCAGCATCTTGCAGGCATGAAAGACAGCAAAGTGATTGTCGCAATCAACAAAGATGAGGAAGCGCCGATCTTCCAGGTGGCAGACTACGGTCTGGTCGCTGACCTCTTCGACGCCGTGCCGGAGTTGCAAAGCTCGGTCGACTAAGCGGCTCAGCATCAAAGACACTTAAAAAGGGCGCCCGCGAGCGCCCTTTTTTAATACCCCAGCAGGTACCGCAGCGGATCCTCCAGCAAGTCAGCCACCTCCCTGTGCATCGTGGCGGACGGAAACCGCCGCGCCACGTTGAGCCCCTGCATCCCCAACAGCCGATCGCCCGCGCTGCCGCGCGCGGCCTCTGGGTTGGCGACATATTCCACAAATACATCCACCTCGCCTTTGACCGCCTCGATCATCTCGCGGGTGATGAAGGCGGGCAGCGCGTGGCGCCCCTCTTTCGGGCTGAGCCCACCGCTTACCTCTGGCGCGATTTCGGAGAACCAGAGCAGCACCTTTTTGGTTTCGATATCGGTTAAAAGCTCTTTCATCCGCGCGATCCAGGACTGCTTGAACTCAAGCAAAATCATATTGAACCGCTGCGCATCGACCTCGTGCAGGCGCACCAACATGTTGTGCACAAACCGAAATTCCGCGAAATCCACCTCCGGATAGAGCGTCGTGAGCATCTCAGACGGTTCACGAAACCGCTCGTTCCGCCGCACAAAGACAGAATACAGCCGGTTGTTCATCGTGTGTGCCGACATCGCTGCGATCACACAGACCTTGGCGCAAGAGCACGCCTCCAAGATCACCGGGTCTTTCAGAAAAAACCCTGGCCCCGCCCCTGGCGTACCCCAATTGCTGACCTGATGGCCGAGTTTCTCCTGCAGAAGGTCAGGATAAGTGATCGGAGAGAACTTTCCATACGTCTCTGACGCGCCGATGCAGGCGACATAGGGCTTCGTGAGGTCAGGCATCGGGCCGCGAAAGACCTGTCGCGCGCGGCCAAATCGGTACTCATCATAGTTTAGGTGCTCGGTCACACCGGGGATGGGTTTGAGCTCGGTCATCATGCGCTCCGCAGGGCAGGGGATGCGGGCTCACCCTAGGGGCGCAGTTGTAAACAGAGCCTGAACGCGACGCCCCCTTGCGGAGGGTCTTCGCACGGGACTATCGTGCATTTGCAATGACAGGAGCAGCCGTATGACAGTGCAAACCGTAGGGGTGATCGGGGCCGGTCAAATGGGCAACGGCATCGCCCATGTCTTTGCACTCGCAGGATATAATGTCCGCCTTAATGACATCTCGGCTGAGGCGGTAGATGCCGCCATCGGCAAAATCTCCGCCAATCTGGAGCGTCAGGTCGCCCGCGGCAAAGTCGCCGCAGAAGATCGCGATGCCGCGCTCAAGCGCATCCAGAAAGAGATGGACGTTGCCGCGATTGGCAGCAGTGATCTGGTCATAGAAGCGGCGACCGAGAACGAGGATATCAAAAACCAGATATTCGCCGGGCTCGCTCCGCATCTCGCAGATCACACGATCCTGACGTCCAACACTTCGTCTATCTCGATCACGCGGCTTGCCTCCCGAACCGATCGGCCTGAGCGGTTTATGGGGTTTCATTTCATGAACCCGGTGCCAGTGATGCAGCTGGTGGAGCTCATCCGCGGCATCGCCACAGACCAAGAAACCTATCAGACGCTCGCGGGCGTGGTGGACCGGATCGGCAAACAGGCGGCAAGTGCTGAGGATTTTCCGGCCTTTATCGTCAACCGCATTCTCATGCCGATGATCAACGAGGCGATTTATACGCTCTACGAAGGGGTAGGATCGGTGCAATCGATTGATACGTCGCTGAAGCTCGGCGCCAACCATCCGATGGGGCCGCTGCAGCTTGCCGATTTCATTGGGCTCGACACCTGCCTTGCGATCATGAACGTGCTGCATGATGGCCTCGCGGACACAAAATACCGCCCGTGCCCGCTCTTGGTGAAATATGTCGAGGCCGGGTGGCTGGGGCTCAAGACGCAACGCGGGTTTTATGACTACCGGGGCGATACCCCGGTGCCGACGCGCTGATTGCCAGGGATGCGGGGGCTCTGCCCCCTTGAGCCTGCGGCTCAATTCCCCCGAGGTATTTCTATCAAGATGAAGAGGGTGGGCACGCGCTTTGCATGGGCTATGTCCGGCTCATGGATGTCGATCGATTTGAGCGGGTTGAGGTCGCCTCAGAAGGGGGCCTTTGGGCGTGGTTTGAGAAGCATCATGCGCAGCCTGAAAGTGTTTGGCTGGTGACCTTCAAGGCCGCTGACCGGGCGCGGTATGTCTCCAAGGATCAGGTTCTTGACGCTTTGATTGCCTTCGGCTGGATCGATGGGCGGCGGCTCAAGCTTGATGATGCGCGCACCATGCAACTGATTTCTCCGCGCAAACAACAGGCCTGGGCGGCGAGCTATAAGGCGCGGGCGGATCGGTTGGAGCGTGCAGGAAGGATGCGCCCAGCGGGGCGGGCGGCGATTGAGGCGGGAAAGGCCAGCGGGCTTTGGAACAGCTCTGATCCGGTGGATGCGTTAACCGTGCCTGAGGATCTGGCCAAGGCTCTCAAAGGCCCTGCACGGGCCTCATTAGACGCATTTGCCCCCTCCTACCGCCGCAACCTCTTACGCTGGATTGCCTCGGCCAAGACCGCCCCGACCCGCGCCAAACGCATCGCAGCAGCGACCGAAAGCGCGCAAACGGGCGAAAAGATCCGAAACCTCTGAGCGTGACGCCGTTGCGCTGCCCTGTCACTGCCGCGCAGCAAAACCGCCGCAAAAGCTTAACCGGACTGCCAAGGCCGCGTCACCCAACTGTCAGGCAGGCTTGGCAATGAGTGGGCGCCTCGCCAAGGGGCTGACCCATCTGTCTGGAGCTTTTCATGAGATCTCTTCACGTCGCCCTGTCTGCCTCTGTGCTGGCGCTGTCTGCCGGGGCCGTTGCCGCGCAATCTGTGCAACTCGGCCCGCGCCCCTACTACCTGATCGACCAGATGCAGGACGGCCCGCTGAAACGGCACCTGCAGTCCTGCGAAGCCGGTCCCTTCATGCAGAGTGACTTTTCGATTGGCCACCGCGGCGCACCGATGCAGTTCCCTGAGCATACCGTTGAATCGAATGTTGCCGCCGCGCGGATGGGTGCTGGCATTCTGGAATGTGACGTGACCTTCACCGGTGATCTGGAGCTGGTGTGTCGCCACGCGCAGAACGATCTGCACACCACCACCAACATCCTCGCGACCGATCTGGCCGCGACCTGCGTGACACCCTTCACGCCCGCCACCGATGATGCGTCTGCGACCGCTGAGTGCCGCACCTCCGAACTGACGCTGGAGCAGTTCATGACCCTGACGCCCAAGATGGACGCCGCGGATCGCTCTGCGACCACCGTAGAAGCTTATCTGGGCGGCACCGCCGACTGGCGGACTGACCTCTACTCCGCTGAGCCTGCGACGTTGATGACCCACGCGCAATCGATCGAGGTGTTCCGCGATCTGGGCGCCAAGTTCACACCCGAGCTGAAAACCCCATCGGTCGAGATGCCATTCAACGGCTTCACCCAAGAGGACTATGCGCAAAAGCTGGTGGACGAATACAAGGCTGCCGGTGTGCCTGCCGAGGACGTCTGGCTGCAGTCCTTCAACCTTGATGATGTGCTCTACTGGATTGAGGCAGAGCCCGCGTTCGGCGCCCAGGCCGTTTACCTGATGGATGAGTACAACATCGATGGCTACTCGCCGATGGATGCCTCCACCTGGCCGCACACGATGGCTGAGCTGGCCGCGATGGGCGTTAACTACATCGCGCCGCCCACCTGGATGCTGGTGACGCTGGATGACGCCAACCAGATCGTGCCCTCGCTCTTGGCCACCGAGTCGCAGGCCGCGGGCCTCAACATCATCACCTGGACGATTGAGCGCTCTGGCCCCCTGGGTAACGGCGGCGGCTGGTACTATCAGTCGGTGGCCGAGGCCGCGCAGGAGCGTGGCGACGGTGTGATGTATGAACTGATCGACGTGCTGGCGCAGGACGTGGGCGTTGCAGGCATCTTTTCGGATTGGCCTGCAACGGTCACCTACTACGCCAACTGCTTGGGTCTGGATTAGGCCTTTGCGCAAGGAGGCTCGGCCCGCTTTCGCCAGTGGCGCAAGTCCTGCGAGGTAGTTTTGGTCAAGATGAAGGGGGCGGCGACGCCCCTTTCGCTATTGCAGATCGGCAAATGCCTCTTGCAAGCGGCGCACGGCCTCTTCGATCACCGGGCGCGGCGTGGCGATGTTGAACCGCAGGAACGTCTCCCCACCGGTGCCGAAGGTGGGGCCATAGTTCGCAGCGATTTTCGCGCCCTTCTCCACCCGCTCGGTAAACTCCGCCCGGCCCATGCCGGTGCCCGAAAAATCGACCCAGGCTAGATACGTCGCCTCCAGTGCCATGCTCTTGAGGCCCGGGATCGCGTTCACGCCCGCATCGAAAATCTGTCGGTTGCCGTCGAGATAGGCCCGCAATTCATCCAACCACTCCGCGCCATGGGTGTAGGCCGCGGTTGTCATCAAGATGCCAAACCGGTTGGGCGAGGCGCCTGCGGCCAGATGCACCTTCTGAAAGCGCGCGCGCAACTCAGCGTTGGGGATGATCACGTTCCCGGTCATCCCGCCCGCGAGGTTGAATGTCTTCGAGGCTGCCGTGAGCATCAACAGCCGATCCTCAAGATCGGGGCGGAGCTTGTGCATTACGTGGTGGGTTTGTCCCGGCATCGTCAGGTCATGGTGGATTTCATCCGAGATCAGCATCAGATCATGCGCGATGCAAAAATCCGCCACGGCGCTCAGCTCTTCGGCGGTCCAGACCCGCCCGCCCGGATTGTGCGGGGAGCACAAGATGACCATCTTCTCGTTGCCGCTCAAAGACGCTGCGAGCCCGTCCAGATCCATCTCATAGCGGCCATCTCGGTTGATCGTCTCGCTTTCAACGATTACCCGGTCATTGGCATTAATCATCTTGGCAAAGGCGTGATAAACGGGCGTGAACAAGATCACCCCATCCCCCGGCGCGGTAAAGGCCTGAAGGCACAGCCCCACAGCCGACACCAAGCCGTGCGTGGTCGAAATCCACGCCGGATCAACCTCCCACCCGTGGCGGCTCTGCATCCAGTTCACGATCGCAGACTTATAGGGCGCGTCATTGCCGAAATAGCCGTGCACCCCATGTGCCACAGCCTCGGACAAAGCGTCATTCACGGCCTGCGGCGGGCGAAAGTCCATGTCGGCCACCCACATGGCGATCCCCTCGTTAGGGTCCACGCCGTAAAGGCTCTGACAGGCATCCCACTTCACCGAATGGGTCCCCACCCGGTTGATCACTTCATCAAAATCCAAGCTCATCATTTCCCTCCACGCTTGGGACGGAGCTTAGAAACCCCAACGTGCACTGCAAGCGCAAACGGGCGATCCTGTCTTCATCTTGATAGAAATACCTCGGGGGTCTGGGGGCTGGCCCCCAGCTCCTACCGCCCGAAGGTCATCCGCGCGAGCACGGTGTCTTTGTCGATGACGTGGTGCTTGAGCGCTGCACCCACATGCGCCAGCAAAACCAGCCCAAGCGTGATGCCGGAGTAGTAGTGCACAGCCTTCGCGGCTTTCTCGATGCTTTGCACACCGGGCACCCACGGGTCGGGCAGAGCGAACCAGGTAAAGACCATGTTCTCGATGTTGAGCAGGTCCTGCAGCGGCGAAGCCGCAGACATCACCCATCCAGAGAGCGGCAGCAAAAAGATCGCGATGTAGAGCAGTGTGTGGGAGATATGGGCCCCAGCACGCTCATAGGGTTTGCAATGGTCAGGCAGGGCAGGGCGGCGGCGTGCGATCAGCAGCCACACGACGCGGATAAGAGCGAGGGCAAATACCAAAAACCCCCAGCTCTTGTGCGTTTGGGTCAGGGCAAACTGGGTCAGGGGGTCGGCGACGAAGTTGGTCATGTAGACACCCAGCCCCATCGTCCAGAGGAGGATCCCGGCGGTTACCCAATGGATCACCCGGCTGGGCCATCCCCAGCTTTCGCGGCTGTTGAGTGTTTGCATGGTGACCTCCCTGGCGTGCGAAGATGCGCTGAACCAGCGCATCTTCAGATAGCTTGGTACTTTTACGAGCCCAGACCGTTCGGGTTCGACAGCTCGGTGTTGATCGTGATCGGCATCACGGCACCCACGGCGGGGGCAGCAAAGTTCACGCCGAAGTCGGTGCGGTCGATCTCACCGGTGATGGTGAAGCCGGCGATGGCTGCGTTCGGGTTGAACGGGTTGGGGCCGATGTTGTTGACCACCACGTCGAAAGAGACGGGCTGGGTGACGCCCTTGATCGTCAGATCGCCCATCAGCATCGCGGTGGTGTCAGAGGTCTGCTCAACACCGGTAGAGACGAAGGTGATCTCGGGGAAGTTGGCGACATCCAAAAAGTCTGCGCCGCGCACGTGGTTGTCGCGGGCTGCAAAGAGCGTGTTGATGCTGTCGGCCTGAATGGTGAAGCTCACTTCGGTGGCGGTCAGGTTGCCCGCGTCGAAGGTGATGTCAGCGTCATACTCTTCAAAAAAGCCGACAGTGTTGGAAAAGCCGAGGTGAGAGACCTCGAACATGATCGCGGTGTGAGATTTATCGAGCTCCCAGTCTGCAAAGGCAGCAAAAGGTGCGGTGGCGAAGGCGGTGGCGAGAGCCAGTTGTTTCAGCATGGGGGTGTCCTCCTGTTGGCGCTGACGACATTCCAACAGATGGGGCGATGTTTCTGTTCTTCACCCCACGAAAACGCACCTCTTTGTTTCTGATTTGGATACCGTAGCTCTTTTTTTATTTAAATTGTTGTCATGATACAGTGTTTGGCTGCCCCTTTAGCCCTCCGCATCCCGCTCCAGCGCAGGATATTTCCACCCCAAGGTCACTGCGCGCGCGATGAAGAAGACGACGAGTGCACCCCAGAGCCCATGGTTTCC
Source organism: Pseudomonadota bacterium (assembly GCA_038526735.1). Taxonomy (GTDB): domain Bacteria; phylum Pseudomonadota; class Alphaproteobacteria; order Rhodobacterales; family Rhodobacteraceae; genus Rubricella. The sequence continues at coordinate 37,179 of JBCBGM010000027.1, forward strand.
GAAGGCTGCGACCAGTGGAAAGAGGCAGGCGAAATAGATGAGCGCCGAAAGGATCATCATGTTGCGCAGGTCTCGGGTTCTTGTGGCGCCGATGAAAACCCCGTCGAGCATGAAAGCCGGGAGGCCAATGGCCGGGGCAAGCACACACCAGGGGAGGTAGATCAGAGCCGTGGCCACGACGTCATCTGCGGTTGTCATCAAGCCAATGAGTTGCGCGCCAAAAACCCAGTAGACCAGCGACAACAACCCCACGACCGTCAGCCCCCAGACGGACCCCAAAACCGCTGCCCGTCTGAGAGCCGTCCTGTTCCGCGCCCCGATGGCCGCGCCGACCAGAGCCTCTGACGCAAACGCAAAGCCGTCGAGCGCGTAAGCGGAGATGGTGAAGAACTGGTAGAGGATTTGGTTGGCGGCGAGGGTCACGTCTCCAAGGGCCGCCCCCTGAAAAGTGATCGCCAGAAAACACACCTGCAACACGACCGAGCGGATCATGATGTCTGTGT
>JBCBGM010000028.1:0-34683 GCA_038526735.1 Pseudomonadota bacterium
TCCTTGAGCATCCCTTGGTTTTTGAGGAACCCCACAGCGAGGTATTCGGGGTGGTCGCCGATGGTCATCGCGGTCACGATTTCCTGGCTGTTGAGGTAGATCGTGAGCGGGCGCTCCTCGATCACCGCAATCTCGCTCGGCGCGCCAGTGTGATCGGTGCCCGTGACCGCGCGGGTGAGGCCCGGCGCGTTGGGATCAGGCAGGATGCGGCTCGGGTGGCGCATGGATTGGTTTTCCTTTTCAACCGTTATACTGTCCTGCTCGGGCCGCGCACGCAACCGCCAGCGCGCCCTGGGAGGATGCTATGCTGGGCTTTGTCCGACTGGAAGACCGGGGCGCGACAGACGCGTTTTTGTTCGCCTTGTCAGAGGGTTTAGAGGCGCGGGGGCTATCTTTGGCCGGGGCCGTGCAGGCCAACGTCGAGACGCGCGCAGACCTCAAATGCGACATGAACCTGCATGTCCTGCCTAGCCGCGAGGAGATCTGCATCTCTCAACGCCTAGGCGCGGGCTCTCGCGGGTGCCGGCTCGATCCGAACGGGTTGGAGCGGGCTGTTGGGTTGGCGGAGGCGCGGTTGAACGCGGGGGCGGATCTGCTGATCGTGAATAAGTTCGGCAAGGCGGAGCTTGATGGCGGCGGGTTTAGGCCGCTTGTGGCGAAGGCTTTGGATTTGGGTGTGCCGGTGCTGACGGGCGTGGCGTTTGGCAACACGGCAGCGTTCGAGACGTTTTCGGGCGGGCTCGCGGTTGAGGTTGGTGCCTCCGAGGCGGATGTTTTGGGGTGGTTGGAGGCGGTTCGGGCGGAGGCGTGAGTGTCTGCGGGCCGGGTGTGATCTGGGGCCTCGCGGAATAGCAGAACAAGAGGCCGCGCCCTCCCTTGGGTGGGCGTTTCAGAACCGCCGAGGAGCGCGGTTTATCGCTCAAACCCGCGTTTGATTTGATCAGCTAGGAAAGTCTTCAATACGCCCCCCCAAAGGGGAGGGAGTGCGTGGCCGGAGGCTGGTCGCCCCCGGCTGAGGGACCTCGACGAGCGATGCAGAACAGAGCGCGTGCCAGACCGAGGTGTGGCGCAGCCGCCTAATGAACAGCTCAATTTATCCCAGCCAACCTGCATTCTCTTCGAGTAGCAAAAGTCACCCTCCAAAGGCGCCAGACCTTGCGGTCGGTCTGGCGCGCGCGGCGGGCTGTGCCCTTGTTCCGCGCAAGGTGTTCCTTCCAGACAAGCGGGGCCCCGGATCACATCCGGGGCGTGGACGAGCAGTGCTAAACGGAGGGCACGCCCTCCCTCGGGTGGGCGTTTCGTGGCGGCGTGCTTCGCGATTTATCTCTCAAAACTGCATATGTTTAGATCAATGAGGGCCCTCACCAAAACGCCCTCCCGGCGGGGAGGGAGGGCGTGGCCGGAGGCTGGTCGCCTCCGGCTGTGCAGCATCCCGGGCGAGCTTACTCGGCCGCGATACCTGTGGCGGTGTCCGCAGCGCTGATCCGTGCCGCACAGTATTTGAACTCGGGGATTTTGCCGAACGGATCGAGTTGTGGGTTCGTCAGGAAATTGGCCGGGGCCTCGACGAAGCAGAAAGGGATGAAGAGCATGCCTTGGGTGACGTCTCTATCCGCGCGCAAGGTCAGCGTGATGGCACCGCGGCGGGTCTCTACCGTTACCTGCGCGCCGCGTTGCAGGCCCATGCGGCCGATGTCTCGGGGGTGCATGGCGACGACTGGTTCGGGCTCTTGCGCGTCGAGCGCCGTCGCGCGCCGGGTCATCGCGCCGGTGTGCCAATGCTCCAGCATGCGGCCCGTGGTCAGCACCATGGGGAACTCGGCGTCGGGCATTTCATCGGGCGGCACGAGGTCCGTCGGGACCAGATGGGCGCGGCCGGTTTTGGTGGGGAAGCCTTGGGTGAAGATGATGTTTTCGCCGGGTAAATTTTCGGCCACCGCCGGGTAGGTCACTGCCCCCTCGCGCATCAAGCGCGCCCAAGAAATGTTGTCGAGCGAGGGCATATGAGCGGCCATCTCGGAATAGACCTCGTCGATCTCGCGGTAGCCCCAGTCGTGCCCGCAGCGGAGGGCGAGCTCTGCGATGAGCTTCCAGTCTTGCCGCGCTTCTCCGGGGGGCACGCGCACGGGCATCGCGACCTGCACCTGACGGTTGGAGTTGGTGTAGGTGCCGGGCTTTTCGGGCTGGGCGGAGGCAGGGAGGATCACATCGGCGAACCAGGCCGTCTCGGTAAAGAAGATGTCCTGCACTACGAGGTGGTCGAGGGTGGCCAGCGCCTTGCGGGCGTGGGCTTGGTCGGGGTCAGACATGGCGGGGTTTTCGCCCTGCACATACATCGCGCGGATGCGGCGCTCGGCCACCTCGTGCATGATCTCCACGACCGTAAGGCCGCGCTCAGGGTCTAGGCTGCGGCCCCACGCATCCTCGAATTCGGCGCGAATGTCCGGGTCCTCAACCGAACGGTAATTCGGAAACACCATCGGGATGAGGCCCGCGTCAGACGCGCCCTGCACGTTGTTTTGGCCGCGTAGGGGGTGGAGGCCCGTGCCCTCGCGACCGATCTGGCCGGTGATGAGCGACAGGGCAATGAGACAGCGGGCGTTGTCGGTGCCGTGCACATGCTGGCTGACGCCCATGCCCCAAAAGATGATCGCGCGCTCGGCCTTCGCATAGGTGCGCGCGAGATCGCGCAGGGTTTCGGCGGGTACGCCGCAGACCTCGGCCATCGCCTCGGGCGAGAAGTCTTTCACCTTTTCTTTGAGCGCGTCGAACCCATCGGTGTGGGCCTGGATGTATTGCTCATCCGTCAGCCCCTCTTCGATGATCGTGTGGATCATCGCGTTGAGCATCGGCACGTCGCGGCCGGGCGCAAAGATCACCGGGTGGGAGGCATGGCGCATCAGGCCTTGGCGGCGTGGGTCCATCACGATGAGCTTGGCGCCGCGCTTTGCAGCCTGCTTGAAATAGGTCGCGGCGACGGGGTGGTTTTGCTCAGGGCGGCAGCCAATGAGCAAAATGCAGTCGCTGTCATCAGCGGCGGTGAACGGGGCGGAGACGGCGCCGGAGCCTACCCCCTCCATCAGTGCGGCCACCGACGACGCGTGGCAAAGCCGCGTGCAGTGATCGACATTGTTGGTGCCAAAGCCCTGGCGGATGAACTTCTGGAAGAGATAGGCCTCTTCATTCGTGCCCTTGGCAGAGCCAAAGCCCGCGATGGCTTTACCGCCAAGTGTCTCGCGCACACGCGTCAGCCCTCGGGCGGCATGCTCTAGCGCTTCGTCCCATGTGGCCTCTCGAAAGAGGTTTGGGATGTCGGCGAAGGTGTAGTGGCCGTGCGGGTTTTTCGGCGCATCCTCTCGGCGGATGAGGGGTTTTGTGAGGCGCTCGTCGCTCATCACATAGTCCATCCCGAAGCGGCCTTTCACGCAGAGCTTGCCGCGGTTGGCCGGGCCTTGGCGGCCATCGACCTTGACGATGTCATTGCCCTTGAGGCTGACCTCGGTCTGGCAGCCGACACCGCAGAAGGGGCAGACGGAGGGTTCAACGCAGTCGGGGATCACCTCGCGTTGCGTGGCGGTTTCATCCAGCAAGGTTTTTTCGAGCAGCGCGCCGGTGGGGCAGGCCTGCACGCATTCACCGCAGGCGACGCAGGAGGACAGGCCCATCGGATCCGCCGCATCAAACACGGGCATCGCGTGATCGCCGCGCCCGCCCATGCCGATAACGTCATTCACCTGCACATCGCGGCAGGCCCGCTCGCAGAGCCCGCAGGAGATGCAGGCGTCGAGGTTGACGGCGATGGAGGGGTGGGAGGCATCGTGGAAGATGCTGTCAACGGGGATGTCTTTGCCCGCGCCGGGGCGGGAGGACGGAAAGCGCGGAGCCTCGGTCAGGCCTGCCGCGTCTGCCTGTGTCCAGAACGGGGCGTCCGGGTCTGGGGAGGTGTCGCGGGCGGGCATGTCGGCGGCCAAAAGCTCCATCACCATCCGGCGGTTGGTGCTGACGCGGTCATTTGCGGTGTTGACGACCATCCCCTCGCTGGGCTGGCGCACGCAAGAGGCTGTGAGGGTGCGCTCACCCTCCACCTCGACCATGCAAGCGCGACAGTTGCCGTCGGCGCGGTAGCCGGGGCTGTCTTTCCAGCACAGATGCGGGATGTCGGTGCCCTGGCGTTTGGCGACTTGCCAGATGCTCTCCCCCTCGGCCGCGGTGACCTCACGGCCATCGAGGGTGAAGGTGATGACCTGCAGAGGGGTCTGATCGAGGCTCATTGCGAAAACTCCTCGGGGAAGTAGCGCATCAGGTGTTTGACGCAGTTGCCCGCAGCTTGGCCCAATCCGCAGATCGAACTATCGCCCATGACCATCAGCAGGTCATCGTAGAGGGCGCGTTCGGCGCTGCCCATTTCGAGCATTTGCACCATTTTGGCGGTGCCTTGGCGGCAGGGGGTGCATTGCCCGCACGACTCGTGGCGGAAGAAACGCATCGTGTTAAGCACGGCGGCGCGCACGCTGTCGGCTTGCGAGAGGATCACCACCGCGTGGCTGCCGATGAAGCCGCCGTGCGGCTCCCACTGGCCAAAGTCCATGGGCGTGTCAGCCATCGAGGCGGGGAAGATGCCGCCAGAGGCGCCACCGGGCAGAAACGCCTTGAGCGTGTGCCCGTCGGCCATGCCGCCGCAATAGTCATCGATGAGGCGTTGCAGCGGGATGCCCGCGGGCGCGAGCTTGACGCCCGGCTCTTTGACCCGGCCTGAGACCGAGAAAGAGCGCAGGCCAGAGTGGTTCTCATTCCAGCCTTGAGCGGCGAACCAGTCCGCGCCTTTCTCGAGAATCTCAGGCACCCAGAGGAGCGTTTCGATGTTGTGGTTAAGCGTGGGGCGACCAAAGAGGCCGACTTGCGCGATGTAGGGCGGGCGGTGGCGCGGCAGGCCGCGTTTTCCCTCGATCGACTCGATCATCGCGCTCTCTTCACCGCAGATATAGGCCCCTGCCCCGCGGCGCAGCTCCATCGGGATGGTGGGGATGTCGGAGGCTTCAAGCGCCACCATCTCACGCCGGAGGATTTCGAGCACGGTGGGGTATTCGTCGCGCATGTAGATGTAGATGCGCTCGCAGCCGACAACGCGGGCGGCAATCTGTGCACCTTCGAGCATTTTGTGCGGGTGGCGCTCCATCCAGTAGCGGTCTTTGAACGTGCCGGGCTCGCCCTCGTCCCCGTTGACCGTCATCAGGCGGGGGCCCTCATAGCCGCGCACAAAGCCCCATTTGCGCCCTGCTGGGAATCCGGCCCCACCAAGGCCGCGCAGGCCCGCGCCCGACATGGTCTCGATTGCGGCTTCGGGGGTGATCTCGGCGCTGAGCACCTTGGCGAGCACCGTGTAGCCGCCGTTTGCACGGTAGCTCTCGAAGGTTTCATAGTCCGGCAGGTCGGGGGTGGAGTTATCTTGCACAATGGCGCGCAAAAGCTGGTCTTTGGTGGCGTTGCGAAAGATGCGCTTGCCGATCCAGGCCGCCGGCGCACCATCGGCCTGACCGATGCAGGGGGCGGCAACCACGCGCACGAAATTCGGGTCAGTCGCGGCAACGAGCTCATCAATCAGGTCATAGGCTCCGGCCATCTCGCAAGACACGCCGGTGCTGACGCGGATGGTGACGGGGGGCGGCGGGGCCTCCCCTTCTCGGACGATGTCGAAGTGGTGGTAGAAGCTCGCAACCTCGTAGACCTCGACCTGCGCGAGCCGCAAAATCTCTGCCAATGCCGCGATATGGGTGGTGGAGATGTGGCCGCGGGCATCCTGGATGCGGTGGAGCGCCTCGATCAACAGGTCACGGCGCGGGGGCAGCCCTCCGAGCAGCGCACGCACTTCCGCCACATCGCTGTCAGCGATCTGGCGGCCTTTGGGCAGCGAGGGGTCACGCTGTTTGGTGACCTCATGGGCGCGTCGTTCCATGCTGTGCTCCGCGATGGCGGTTTTCGCGCAGGCTAGGCGGGCTAACTGCGCGGTACACCACAGAAAACCATAGTATGCCGTCGCGCCGCGCCCGGATGCGGCGCGTTTTGGCTCACCCGCGACGCGGACCCTGACGGAAGTTTCCGATCCGCGTCACCCGTGCACTGAGGTCAGTGGTGCGTAGACGCCTCTGAGCGCCATTGCGCCAGCTTGCGGTCGATGGTCTTGCGCGAGATGCCGAGGCGGCGCGCGGCCTCCGCGACATTGCCGTTGGCATTGGCCAGAACCATCTCGATATGGCGGCGCTCATAGACGGCGAGCGTCTCGAAGGTGGGGCTGGCGTTGTGCAGCACCTCCCCGGTGAACTCGGGCGGGAACGCTCCGGTCAGCACGGCACGCTCCGCGACGGTGCGCAGCTCATGCAGGTTGCCGGGCCAACTGTAGGCGTGCATGCGCGTTACGGTGCGTGCGCTTGGGCTGGGCGCGGGGCGCGCGTGGACTTGGGCGAACATGTGCAGGAAATCGGTCAGGCAGTCGCCAATATCCGCCGGGCGCGCGGCAAGCGGTGGCAGATCCACCGTCAGCACGTTGAGCTTGTGAAACAGGTCCGCGCGGAAGGCTCCGGCGGTCAGCAGATCATCGAGCATCGGCGTAGCCGAGACGATGATCCGCGGCTCCTCGATCAGGCCGCGCCGCTCCAGCCAATGCCAAAGCGCGTCTTGCGCGCCGTGTGACAGATACTCCATCCCGTTGAGATAGAGAAACCCGCCTGCGGCACGGTCCACCGCGCCGCCATAGTTAAGCGCGGCCCCAGCACCGTGGAGGGCGGCGGCGAACCCCTCAGCGTTTTGGTGGCTTGCGCATTTCAGCTCCACAAACGGGCTGCGGGGGCGGTCAGAGAGGGCGCGCAGCATCCGCGCGGCGGTGCGACGGCCCACGCCGGTGGGGCCTTTGAGCATCACGAGGCCGGTGCCCGTGGCCATGCGGGCGATAGCGGAGCGGGCCGCCTTCATCGCATCTGAGTTGCCCATGAGGGTGGCCGGTTCGGGGAGCGGTTTGCGGCGGTTGTTGCGTTCTGCGTTGCGTAGGCCACCCCGCTCTGCCGCGCGGCGCACGGCATCCTGCACCTGCACTTCGCGGAAGGGTTTGAGGATCACGGCAGAGAGGGCATCCCCCTCCGCCTCGAGCGTGGCGTCGAGATCTGCGAAGGGGGTGACGAGTACATATTCAAAGGGCGCGCGCAGGGCGGAGGTACCGAGGCTTTGCGAAGGCGGCACGTCGGAGATCAGCACATCGAGGCTGCCACTTTCAGCCGCTGTCGCGCCCGTCACATCTTTCAGAAGGTGGACATGCCCCTTGAGGCAGCGCGCCAGATATCCGCGCAGGCTCTGGTCTTGCATCCAGAGGCCGACCCGCGCCTCGGCCACGAAGCGGTTTTGCGAGATCAGAGGCTCACGCTGTCCGAACATGTTTTATTCGAGCCGGACAGAGTCGCTGGCGGTTGTATCCGCGGCAGAAAACCCGATCCCGTTGAGAACCGCCCAGGCCCCCACCGACAGGGCAACCATCGCGACACCTGCGAGTACGATTGTTTTCATCTACTCCTCCCCTCTTGAGAACTCCCGCAGATAGGCGATCAAATCGGCCCGGTCGGCGGGGTCTGTTATCCTTTGCATCGGCATCTTGCTGCCGGGTGTGTACACGTCGGGCCCTTGGTCAAAGAGCGCGTCGATTGTGTCATCTGACCATACTATATCCGAAGTTAGTAGCGTTTCGGAATAGTTGTATTGCGCGACTGATCCGGCGCGGCGGCCAAAGACGTTCATCAGGCTGGGGCCGGCGCGGCGGCCGCTGTCGACGGTGAGGGTGTGGCAGATCGAGCATTTACGGTCGAACTGGCGCTGGCCGTTGCTTTGAGTCTCTGCGCCGCGAAGGAACGGGGTTTCTCCCTGCACCATTTGTTCGCCGCTGCGCAGGTCTGAAAGCGGCCAGGAGTACATCGCCGCATCGAGCCCGCCTGCGTGGATGTTTTCGCCGTTTTCCGAGAAGGCGAGCGCCCAGACCGGGCCGCGCAGGGTGGCGCGGAGGTCTGCGATATAGTGGCCCGCGCGCACGTCGATGAGGGAGATATAGCCGTGGCCATCTCCCGTTGCGAGGGTGGTGCCATCGGCTGAGAGGGCCATGGCGAGGATGGGGCGGCGCTCTAGCGAGAAGTCTTGCAGTGTTTCGCCCGTGTCGAGGTCAACCACGCGGGTGACGCCATCCACCGCGCCGTAGGCAAGCCAACCCTCCGCCTCGTTCAGCACCAGGGTATTTACGCCGAAGCCCGCGTTCAGGAGGCGGCGGTCTTGACGGGCGGAGGCGACATCCCACACGAGGATCTCCCCGTCCGCAGAGCCGGAATAGAGCGTGTGGCCATCGGCGGAGAATGCGACGGTGTTCACCGCACCGCCGTGACCTTTCAGGAACACGGGCTCCCCGTCAGACCAAAGGCCGACGCTCCCGTCCCAACTCGCGGAGGCGGTGAGGCCGTCGTGATGCGCCAGCGCCATGACCTTGCCCTTGTGACGGCCCATGATGGTGGGGGTGCCGAGGATCAGATCCCAGCGGATGACGGCGAAATCATCGCCGCCGGTGATCGCCTCGGTGGGGCTGATGAGCGCGATGGTGTTGACGGCAGCCTCATGCCCCTCCAGCCAAAATGGCGCGCCCTCGCGCCAGAGGCCGACGGAATTGTCAAAGCTCGCGGTCAGCACCATGCCGTACCCCGCGGCCACGCCCTTGATCGGGCCGCCGTGGCCCTTGAGGGTGAAAAAAGTTTGCGCCCCGGCCATTGCTGGCCAGAGCGCAATAAGTAAGCAGATCGTCAGGCGCAGCATTTACTCAGCGGGAACCCCTGAGTTTGCGCCCTGCTCGGCCTGTTTCGCCTTTTCCTCGGCGTACCAGATCGAGTGGTGCTCTTTGGCCCATTGCTCCTCTACCTCGCCGGAGCCCATGGCATCATACGCACCCTCCATCCCGACGGAGCCGAGATAGATATGGGCGATGATGATCGCCATCAGCACGAAGGCCATGATCGCATGCCAGGCTTGGGCGAGCTGCATCTCGGTATGCGGGGCGAGGATGGTTGGCAGCGCCTCCATCCCGACAAGGCCCGGCAAGCCGACTGCGTTGATCATGCCAAAGGTCTTGGCAAAGAGGTTGATCTCGAACGGAAACAGCAGCGCCAGACCGGTGAGCGAGATCGAGGCACCCATTAGGATCGTGCTCCAGAAAATCACCTTCTGACCGGCGTTGAACTTCTTGGCAGGGGGGTGAACGCCCTTGGAGAACAGCCCGCCACCTTTGGACATCCAGTAGAGGTCAGCGCGGTTGGGGATGTTATGCACAACCCAGAAGACGAAGGCCATGATCAGCCCCAGCATAAAGGCCCAGGCGACGTTGTTGTGCACCCATTTGGAGTAGAGCGCGAGCGTCGCGAAGGCCTCTTTGCCGAAGACGGGGATGATGTAGAGGCGGCCAAAGAGGCTAACGAGCCCGGTGATGCCCAGCAGGATAAACGAAAGCGCCATCGTCCAATGCGCGAACCGCTCCAGCGAGTTGAAGCGCAGGATCGTGCGGCCGGTCTTTTCCCCGTCGATGCGGATTTTGCCGCGCAAGAGCCAGAACACCGCGATCGCCCCGATGGTGAACAGCAAAAACAGGCCGCCCCAGGTCTTGAGCGGGCCGCTGCGGAAGGTGAGCCAGAACATGCCGGTGTCTTGGATCAAGACATCCGCCGCCGGGCCATTGTTTGAGGCGATGATGTCGGCTGCGTTGTAGCGCAGGGCGCGGAACATCTCTGCATCAGAGGCGCCGCCGAGGGTGCCGAGTTGGCTTGAAAGGCCCGCGCCGCCGCCGGGGTTGCCGATGGCCTCACGCCGGAAATCACTCTCGACGGACTGCCCGGCTTGGCGGGCGAGGATGTCTTCAAGCGTTTGTGCGCCGCCCGTGGAGGAGCGGTCGGATGCAGGCGCCTGCTGTGCGGAAGCGGGCGCTGCGAGAAGGGGTAGGATCAAGAGAAGTGCTGCGAAAAAACGCGTCAACATCACAAAGCTCTCCCAGGGATGTGGTGTTGGAAGGGGGCGCCCGAAGGATGCCGGGCGCCCGAATGTCAGAGCGGCTTAGTTGCCGCCCTTTTGCTCATAGGCCGTGCCCCAGCCCCAGGCGCCGGTGCCAAAGCCCCGAGCAACCACGCGCTCGCGGTAGATGTCGGAGACGGTGTCTCCGTCACCTGCGAGGAGGGCTTTGGTCGAGCACATCTCAGCGCAGAGCGGCAGGCGCCCCTCGGCAATCCGGTTGCGGCCGTACTTGGAGAACTCCGCATTGGAATGCGTCTCTTCCGGGCCACCGGCGCAGAAGGTGCACTTGTCCATCTTGCCGCGGGAGCCGAAGTTGCCCGCTTGCGGGTACTGCGGCGCGCCGAAGGGGCAAGCATAGAAGCAATAGCCGCAGCCGATGCACAGGTCCTTGGAGTGCAGGACTATGCCGTCATCTGTCTGGTAGAAACAATCCACCGGGCAGACCGCCATGCAGGGTGCATCGGAGCAGTGCATGCACGCCACCGAGATCGAACGCTCACCTGGCGTGCCGTCGTTGATGGTGACAACGCGGCGCCGGTTGATCCCCCAGGGGATCTCGTGCTCGTTCTTACATGCGGTGACACAGGCGTTGCATTCGATGCACCGTTCCGCGTCACAGAGGAATTTCACTCGTGCCATGTCATTTCCTCCTTAAGCTGCTGATATCTTGCAGAGAGTCGCTTTGGTCTCCTGCATCTGAGTGACTGAGTCGTACCCGTAGGTTTGAGCTGTGTTGGTGGATTCACCGAGCACATACGGGTCTGCCCCATCCGGGTATTTGGACCGTTGGTCCTCACCCTGGAAGTGACCACCAAAGTGGAAGGGCATGAAGGCCACACCAGCGCCGACGCGCTCTGTCACCATAGCCATGACCTTTACTTTGCCGCCCTCTGGGCCCTCGACCCAGACCTGCGCACCATCCCGAATGCCAAGGTTATTGGCGTCGCGGGTGTTGATCTCGACAAACATGTCTTGCTGAAGCTCAGCGAGCCATGGGTTGGAGCGGGTCTCGTCGCCACCACCCTCGTATTCGACCAAGCGGCCGGAGGTGAGGATGATCGGATAATCCTGGCTAAAGTCCTTCTCCTGGATCGAGGCATAAAGCGTCGGCAGGCGGTAGTCGTGACGATCGGGATAGGTCGGATAATCCTCCACCAGATCGCGCCGCGTGGTGTAGAGCGGCTCGCGGTGCAGTGGCACCGGGTCGGGGAAGGTCCAGACCACGGCACGGGCTTTTGCGTTCCCGAAGGGCGCGCAGCCGTGCTTGATCGCGACCCGCTGGATGCCGCCCGAGAGGTCGGTCTTCCAGTTGGTCTTGGGCCCGGCCACCGCATCGATTGCTGCGCGCTCTTCTGCGGTGAGATCACCGTCCCACCCAAGGTCCATCAGCATCTGCATGGTGAACTCGGGGTAGCCATCCTTGATCTCGGAGCCCACGGAGTAGACGCCCTCGGCGAGGAGGTTGTCACCATCCCGCTCGACACCAAAGCGCGCGCGGAAGGTGAGACCACCTTCAGCCACAGACTTCGACATGTCGTAGAGGTTGGGCGTACCGGGGTGGCGCATTTCGGGCGTGCCCCAGCAGGGCCATGGCATCCCGTAATAGTCACCATCGCAAGGCCCACCGTTGGCGCGCAACGTGGTGCGGTCAAAGGTGTGCTGGTTTGCCATGTGCAGCTTGATCCGCTCCGGGCTTTGGCCGGTGTAGCCAATCGTCCAGAGGCCGCTGTTCAGCTCGCGCGTGGTGCTCTCGACATTGGGCGTCTCGTGGTCGTCCATCTCGATGTTGCGGAACAGACGGTCAGCAAAGCCAAACTTGTTGGCGAACTTGCCGATGATCACGTGGTCGGGAAGGCTCTCAAAGAGCGGCTCCACGACCTGATCGCGCCACTGGAAGGACCGGTTGGAGGCGGTGATCGAACCGTAGGTCTCGAACTGGGTCGAGGCCGGCAGGAGATACACGCCATCGGTGCGGTCATGCAGCACGGCAGAGACGGTCGGATACGGATCGATCACGACAAGCATGTCGAGCTTTTCCATGGCCGTTTTCATCTCGGTCATGCGGGTCTGCGAGTTGGGTGCGTGACCCCACAGAACCATGGCACGAACGTTGTTCGGCTGGTCCATGTTGTCGGCTTCTTCTAGAATACCGTCGATCCAGCGGGACACCGGGATGCCCTTGAGGTTCATCAGGTTCTTCTCTTTGCCGTCGGCTGCGGTAACGGTCTGGAACTGACCCTTCAGCCAATCCAAGTCCTCACCCCACACGCGCGCCCAGTGTGCCCAGGCACCGCCCGACAGGCCATAATAGCCCGGCAGGGTGTGGCTGAGAACGCCAAGGTCGGTTGCACCTTGCACGTTGTCGTGGCCGCGGAAGATGTTGGTGCCGCCACCCGAGGTGCCCATGTTACCCAGCGCAAGCTGGAGCACGCAGTAGGCGCGGGTGTTGTTGTTGCCGGTGGTGTGCTGGGTGCCACCCATGCACCAGATCACGGTGCCGGGGCGGTTGTTGGCCAGCGTATGGGCCACACGGCGCAGCTGCGAGCCAGGCACGCCGGTGACGCGCTCGGTCTCTTCCGGGGTCCAGCGGGCGACCTCTTCCTGGATCTGGTCCATGCCCCAGACACGGGTGCGGATGAACTCTTTGTCCTCCCAGCCGTTCTCGAACACATGCCAGAGGATGCCCCAGACAAGCGCCACATCGGTGCCCGGGCGGAAGCGCACATACTCGTCAGCATGGGCTGCGGTACGCGTAAAGCGCGGGTCGCAGACGATGACCGGAGCGTTGTTCTGCTCTTTCGCCTTGAGGATGTGCTGCAACGAAACCGGATGTGCCTCGGCTGCGTTGGAGCCGATCATAAAGATCGCCTGGCTGTTATGGATGTCGTTGAAGGAGTTGGTCATGGCGCCGTAGCCCCATGTGTTCGCAACGCCCGCAACCGTGGTGGAGTGGCAGATGCGTGCCTGGTGATCCACGTTGTTTGTGCCCCAGTAGGCGGCAAACTTGCGGAACAGGTACGCCTGCTCATTGCTGTGCTTGGCAGAGCCGAGCCAATAGACGCTGTCTGGCCCGCTTTCATCGCGGATGTTGAGCATCTGGTCGCCGATTTCGTCGATCGCCTGCTCCCACGAGAGGCGGACCCACTCGCCGTTGACCTTCTTCATCGGATACTTGAGGCGGCGCTCGCCATGGGCGTGCTCGCGGACCGAGGCCCCCTTGGCGCAGTGGGCGCCGAGGTTGAAGGGGCTGTCCCAGGCGGGCTCTTGCCCGATCCACACACCATTGGTGCGCTCAGCCACAACGGTGCAGCCCACAGAGCAGTGGGTGCAGACCGATTTGACAGTCTCAATCGCGCCGAGGGAGATGTTGGCAGCCTTTGCCGGTGTCACGGTTCCGCCGGTGGCGGAAAGGGCTGCAAGGCCCCCGATGGCAAGGCCGGAGCCGCGCAGGAATGTGCGGCGGTCCACGGTGGTGTCCGTGGAGGTGGGGTGGAAACCTGTCCGCTGGGGGCGTCTCGCAACCCCGTTGGTCTTTTTCCTGAGCATGTCGTCCTCCCTAATGCGCGGGCCCGGGGGCGGTGCGCTTTGGTGGGTCGTCTAGGTCCGGCGGTCGGGCGTCTCGCAACCAGTTGCCGGGGTGAAGTCTCGCGCCGAGGCGGCGCGGGGCGGTGTCAGAAGCGCGCGGCTTCGTAGTACGCGCGGGTGTGCTCGGTATCTTGCAACCGATCGAGTGAGAGATCCGGCGCGGCCGGGACATCAGCTGCCGCAGCACCAGATGCGGTGGCGACCAGGGCTGCCGGTGCCGCTGAGGATGCAAGCTTGAGGAATGCGCGGCGGCTGGAGCGGTCTGCTTCAGGCGTTTTAGACATGGGCTTCCTTTCTGTGGTTGGGCCCAAGGGGCCGGGGTTGCGTTAGTCGGAGGCGAGGCGGAACCCGTCTGCCTCGATCTCCATGAAGGTTTTGCCGATTGCGCCGACATGGGCGTAGAAGAGGCCGTTCTTGGCCGCCTCCAGATCGGTGAAGAAGTGCTTGGCCCAGGGGCCGACGTGCTTGCCGAAGAACTGCTTTTGCCGCTCAAGGCTCTCGGGCACGGCAAAGCGGCCCGTGATGATGCCGGCCATCATTTCCATCAGGCTGGCGACGTTGTCCTCGGGCTCAAAGACATTCTCAGCCCGCTCGATGCGGTAGGTGCCCATGTCGCTGCGCAACGAGGCGAGCGGCTTTTCGTTCAAAAACCCGGTGAGGTAGTAGCTGGCGTAGGGCAAAAGCTCCCCCCGGCCGACACCGATGAAGAGCGCGTTATACTCGCGCTCGACGTCAGCAGGATTGGTGACGCGGGCCTCTGCAGCAAGGGCCGCGATGGCGCGGCCCAGCGGGGTGTCATCGCCCTGCAAGGCGGCACAGGTGGCCAGGAGCTCGGCATCCGCCGGGCGCGCCAGGAGGGCTGCAAGAAAGTCATAGAGATCGGCGCGGAGGCGATCCTCTTCGGCAATCATAGAGTCTTCGGCTGGCAGGCTCATGCGGGCGTACTCTCCTGTGGGGTGGGGAAGGAAAACTGCATCCGGCGCGGGGCGGGCGTGGCCTCAACGGGCTGCTCCTCTTCCGGCGCCGACGTGTGGATGGGTGTGGGCGCAGGCTTTGGCTCGGGTGCGCGCACGGCGGTCAGCACAGGCCCTGAAGGTTCGGTCAGCTCAACCTCAGAGGCGCTTTCGTCGTCTTGCGCCTCGGCCAGCGCCTCCGCCTCTTTGGCGAGCTTTTCGACATGGGCGAGCATGCCTTTGCCGACCTGATAGGCGGTTTGCATGTTCTCAATCACGCAATTGGCGTTGGTGAAATCGTCGCCATAGTCGACCAGCCCATCGACATTTGCGAAGACCGGGTTTGAGCGCCACAGCGTGCGCAACGCGCGGCGGCGGAGGCGCTCTGGCACCGCCGCCTTCATGAACGGGGAGGCATCATCGCCCGCTTGCAGCGTCTCGGGGTTGGGCAGCTCTAGCTCGGCGCAAATCTCTTCGTCGGTCTTTTCTTCAAGTGCGGCTTGCGCTTCAGCAGCCTGCACCTCGGCAGCGACCTTACGGTGCGCCTCGGCCTCCGCCTCGACCCGCGCCTTGCGGCGGGACCAGAAATCAAGCTCAGTAGTCAATGGACTGTCGCCCTGCGGGGTGCGCGGTAGACATCGCTGGTTTGGCGGATGCGCGGATCGCCGATGCCATCCTCCACCAGCTCAACGGCCACACGGTCGCGCTTACGCTTTTTGAAGGTCTCTTCGACGTGATGCTCGGCGCAGAAGTCGCGGATGAGCGCGATCAGGCCCGCAGGCATGGGCACGAGCTCCACAATCTCTTCGCCGCTGTCTTGGTAATCTTGCAGGTCATACGGAGAGGCGGTGGCCAGAACGACGTCGAGGGGGCCGGTGGCACCCTCGGGCGCGTCGCGCATCACCACACCGATGGTCGGGGTTTGGGCGGCAAGGCCTGTGAGGTAAGCTTCGGTGTCGGTGCGGAACAGCTCAAGGGGCACAGTGGCGGCGTGAAAGAGCGTCGCCTCCCCCTCCTCGCGCAGTACGGCCCAGTCCGCGGGCCCAGCGCCCGGCAGCACGGCCTCAGCGCGCCAAGACCATTTGGCCCAGCGGCTAGCTGACGGTGCGCGCCGGATCACAATGCCCAGCGAAAGCGCTAACTGCGGATCTGTCATTAAAGAGCAGCCCTTTTGAGGTGCGTTTCCAATTCCCTGAAGGAGATGGTTTTTCAGAAGGACTGGTGGCGCAAGTGGATTATTCCAAAATACGGAAAGCCCCCACCGAAGCTGGACATAATGTCCATTAATTACAGTGGCTGACGGTTTTTAATTGGAAAGAACGTCCAGCATGAAAATCGCTGACTAAAACTATCAGAATGCAATTGTATGCGGTTTGATTCGGATGGTTGGATGATTTCACTCTGCCACCTTTACGACCGCCTTGTGAAAAGCGTAGCATCGTGCAACCCAACCTAACAGACGCCCACGGCGCGCAGGGAGAGGCGATGTCTAAGTCCTTGATTTTATGCGACTGCGAGGGATCGATCGACTATGATCCGGTCACTCTGGAAGCCAAGACAGGGTTGCAGTGCAGCGCCATTCACAGCGGTCTGTGCACCCGGCAAATCGAGAAACTCGACGGTTTGCTCAGCGACGGAGATGCGATGATCGCCTGCGGGCAGGAGCAATCCCGCCTGGCGGAGGCGGCGGAGGCGTTTGGACACATAGTCCCAACCTTCGTCGATCTGCGGGATCGGGCGGGCTGGAGTGATGAGGCCGCTGACGCAGGCCCCAAGATGGCGGCACTTTTGGCCGAGGCCCAGCTGCCTGCGCCCAGCATCAAGGCGCGCGATGTCGTCTCTGAGGGCGTCTGCCTTATCATCGGGGACGGCGATGTGGCGCGAAAAGCAGCCGAAAAACTCTGCGAGACGCTGGCGGTGACGCTGGTGTCGCCTCCCGGAACCGAGCCGGTGCTTGATGCACGGTTCGACACGATTTGCGGGCGTGTGAAGCGCGTGACCGGGGCGCTGGGCGGCTTTGAGGTCACGCTGGATGCGGTGCAAACGCTGTCTCCGGGCGGACGCGTGCCTGCGTGGGAGGCGCCGCGCGATGGTGGGCAATCCGCCTGCGATATCGTGCTTGATCTGAGCGGCGGTACGGCCTTTGTGCCCGCCCCCGAAAAGCGCGAGGGATACCTCAAGGCCGATCCGCGCCATGCCCCATCGGTTGCCGATGCGGTTTTGCAAGCCGCGCAGCTGATCGGAACCTTTGAAAAGCCGCTCTACGTGACCCTGACAGAGGCGATGTGTGCGCATTCGCGGGCGGGAAAACCTGCATGCAGCAATTGCCTAGACCTCTGCCCAACCAGCGCGATCACCTCCGCCGGGGAGCATGTGGCGATTGACCCGATGGTGTGCGCGGGCTGTGGGGCTTGCGCCTCTGCCTGCCCGTCCGGCGCGATCAGCTACAGCGCGCCTGAGAGTGACCATGTGTTTTTGCGCCTGCGCACGATGGCGGAGGCTTATGCTGGGGCGGGCGGCACTGCCCCGCGCCTCTTGGTCCATGACGATGTGCATGGGATCGAGATGATCGCCCTCCTTGCCCGGCATGGGCGCGGCCTTCCGGCGGATGTGATCCCGCTGGCGCTTCCGGCACTCAACGCGTTTGGGCATGCAGAGATGCTGGCGGCCTTGGGGTGCGGATTTGTAGACGTCTTGGTGCTCGCAGCCCCCAAGACTGACCTCGCAGCGCTTGAAACGCAGGTTGCTTTGGCCAGCGCTTTGGGTGGCGGGGAGGCCGTGCGCCTGCTCGACATCCAAGACCCGGATATGCTCGGCGAGGCTCTGCGCGCAGAGATGCACCCTGCCCCGCTCGCCGCTCCGGTGCTCACAATGGGCACGCGGCGCCAAGTGGCGCGGCTCTCTTCCAAGGCGCTCAACGAGGCTGATGCGGTGTTGGAGCTGCCAGAGGGGGCGCCTTATGGTGCGGTGCTCGTCGATACAGACGCCTGCACGCTCTGCCTCGCCTGTGCCTCGCTCTGCCCGAGCGGTGCTTTGGGCGACAATCCCGAAAAGCCGCAGCTGCGCTTTCAGGAGGATGCGTGCTTGCAATGCGGCCTTTGCGCCAACGTCTGCCCCGAGAACGCGATCACGCTGGAGCCGCAGATGAACCTCGCCGACAGCGCGATGCATCAGCAGGTCTTGCATGAAGAAGAGCCCTACCCCTGTGTCAGCTGCGGCAAGCCGTTTGGCGTGCGCTCCACGGTCGAGCGGATCGCAGCGCAGCTTGAGGGCCAGCATGGGATGTTTGCCACCACGAGTGCCGCGCAGATGATCCGCATGTGCGAGGATTGCCGGGTGGAGGCGCATTTCAACACGCAAAACAACCCGCTCGCCGCAGAACCGCGCCGCAAGGTGCGCACCACCGACGATTATTTTTCAGACCGGCGAGATCACTAAGCCGACCACAAGAGCGACGAACCACGTCAGCCACCGCAAGGGAGCAAACAGATGAGCGACGCCTACAACATGTCGATGCGAAAATTCCTCAAGCAGCTTGGGGTGACATCGCAGCAAGCGATCGAAGAGGCCCTACGCACGGCGGAGGCTGACGGAAAGACCTTTGCCGTGACGGCGACCGTCTCGATCCCCGAGCTGAGCATGACCCATACCATCGAAGGCACAATTGGCGAGGAAAAAGCATGAGCGCGGATCGTGCCGGCGTTTTGGAGGCGTTGAAGGGTGTGTCTCTGCCCGAGGGTGGAGACTTGGCGAGCTCTGGCATGGTACGCGCGCTCTCGGTCGATGGCGGCAAGGTGCGCTTTGTGATGGACGTTGACCCAAGCCGCGTTGCCGCGATGGAGCCGGTGAAAGAGCAGGCAGAAGCGCAGTTGACCGCGCTCGCGGGCGTTGATGCGGTCTCTATTGTGATGACTTCCGAGCGCGCGGCGCCCGCTCCGCCTGACTTGATGGGCGGCAAAAAGGCTGAACCGTCGGGCCCGCAGAAAATCCCCGGAGTGGACAAGATCATTGCCGTGGCCAGCGGCAAGGGCGGGGTTGGAAAGTCCACCGTGACGGCGAACCTTGCGGTGGCTTTGGCCGCGCAAGGGCTGAAGGTTGGGTTGCTCGATGCAGATGTGTATGGCCCCAGCCAGCCACGGATGCTGGGCGTCTCTGGCCGCCCCGCCTCGCCAGATGGCACGACCATTCTGCCGCTGCGCAACCACGGCGTGACGATGATGTCGATCGGGCTGATGACGCGGGAAGAGGAAGCTGTGGTCTGGCGCGGCCCGATGCTGATGGGCGCGCTACAGCAGATGCTCTCTCAGGTGCAATGGGGCGCGCTGGATGTGCTGCTCGTGGATCTGCCGCCCGGCACTGGTGACGTACAGATGACGCTGGCGCAGAAGGCTGATCTGACCGGCGCGATTGTGGTGTGTACCCCGCAAGACATCGCCCTGCTGGATGCCCGTAAGGGTCTGGATATGTTCAACAAACTCGGCACACCGGTGCTGGGCATGGTGGAGAATATGTCCACCCATATCTGCTCGTCCTGCGGGCATGAGGAGCATGTGTTTGGCCATGGCGGTGTCGCCGAAGAGGCAGATGCGCTCGGCGTGCCGCTCTTGGCAGAAATCCCCCTCGATATCGAGATCCGCATGTCGGGTGACGGGGGCGCGCCGATTGTGGCCTCCAACCCGACCTCTAAACAGGCCGCCGCCTTCCGTAAGATCGCCAAGGCGCTCGTCGATGAGGGCGTGCTGTGATTGAGCCGACCTTCCCTCCGCTCTTCTCAGCCCAGCGTGTGGGGGACAGTTTTGACCCCTTCGCGCGGGCTTGCGAGCAGGCGGAGATAGGCGCGGATGCTGGAACGGTGGTCTATGCGCCGCCGGGCAATCAGCTGCGCGCGGCGATGATCTTTGCGCCGGACATTCCGCTGCGAGAGGCCGTGGCGGTGCGCATTGCCTGCGGTCTGGGCTTTCAAAACGCGTTTGGGGCACTGGCCCCGCCCAAGGCCGCGGTCCATCTCGGCTGGGATGGGGGCATTGACCTCAACGGTGCCTCCTGCGGGCGGTTTCGCTTCGCGGCGAACACGCAGGACCCGCAGGAAATCCCCGGATGGCTGGTCGTGGGGCTGGAGGTGCAACTGCTGCCCCGCTCTGACCTCGACCCGGGACTAACGCCGAACGACACGAGCTTTTTCGACGAGGGATGCATCGAGGTGGAGCCGATCCTGCTCTTGGAAGCCTGGACGCGCCACACCCTGCACTGGATCAACCGCATGACCGACGAGGGCAACAAACCGCTCCACGCGGAGTGGGAGGGGTTGAGCCGCGCTACCGGAGAGTCTCTCACCGTGCGCGCGGGCAACAAGCGGTTGCATGGTGAATTTGTCGGAGTTGATGAGCATTTCGGGATGCTCATGCGCCGCGACGGTGATGTGCGCCTCGTGGGTTTGCACGAAATTCTGGAGCAGGGGGTCGCATGAAACTGGCACGCGCAATTCACCTCGATGAGAGTGACACCCAGGTATTTTATTCTCCGGCGCGCACCGGCGAGTGGGCGATTTCGGGCGGGTTTGAATTCTCCGACTGGGGGGAGGCTGATCTGGTCGGAAAGGGCCGTCAGGCCTTCGCCAACGGGTGGCTGGGGCTGGAGACGTTTGGCCGGGTGACCTTTGTCGCGGTGACCTCGGTTGAGGAGCACGAGCGTGCGGCCCTTGAGACCGCTTTGGCGAACCATTTCGTCGCGATCTATGGCGCACCGTCGGTCGAGGCCGCGCGCGGCGTGGCCCGCGAAGAGATCGCGCATATGATCGAGCTGTGCGAGGATCACGACCCCAACACGCTTTTGACCGTCGCACGCGAGTTGACCGAGGCCGGCGTGCGCGAGCAGTTCCGCGCGATCAAGGGCGAAGAGGCAGACTTGGCGCAGTTTGCGGTGCACGCGACGCCTGACAGCTAACCTCTTGAAAACTTGGCACTGTGCCGCGCATGGTCGCTGAGCGCTGCAGGGGCTGGGGATGACAGAGCCGACACCTCCGATCTTTTTGACGACCAAAGAGCTGGCAGAGCTTTTGCGGGTCAAGGAGCGTACGGTCTATGACCTGGCGGCGGAGGGACAGATCCCGCAGCGGCGCATCACCGGGAAGTTGCTTTTCCCACGCGCCGCCGTGCTGCGTTGGATCGATGGGGAGCGGGAGGGGCAAAAAGCGCCGCGCCCGGCGATCCTGTCTGGCTCCCATGATCCTCTGCTCGACTGGGCGGTGCGAGCGTCAGACTGTGGGCTCGCGACGCTGTGGAATGGCAGTCAGTCCGGGTTGGGGAAGTTTGCGGCGCGGGAGGCGGGGCTGAGCGGTTTGCACATCCCGGATGCGGACGGCTGGAACGTGGGCAGTGTCACCACACTCGCGCCCGAAGATGCGGTTTTGGTGGGGTTTGCGACGCGCAGCCGGGGGATTTTGTACCGTGAAGAGATCGGCCCGATTGAAGATGTGATCGGGCTGCGCGGGCGCCGCGTTGTGCAGCGCCAGCCGGGGGCCGGGGCGGCAGTGCTGCTGGAAAAGCTGCTGAAGAAGAACGGGTTGCGGTTGAGTGATCTTACCGATGCCCCTGTTGCACGCACCGAAGGGGAGGCTGCGGCCGCCGTCGCCTCTGGCAGTGCAGAGGCGGCGTTGGGGCTCGCCTCTGTCGCGCGCGAATATCGCCTGCCCTTCACCCCGCTGATGACCGAGCATTACGACCTGCTCATCGACCGGCGCAGCTATTTCACCCCAGAAGTGCAAACGCTGCTCTCGTTTACCAAGAGCAGCGCCTTTGCGGATCGGGCCGCGTCGCTTGCGGGCTATGATGTCAGCGCGCTTGGCGTTGTGCGGTGGTTGTCTGACTGACGCTCAACCGCCCGCATTTGGGAAAAACAGCTGCTGCCCGCCCACTTCAAACGAGGCAATCGCGGTTTGACCCTCTGGCGACAGCACCCAATCGACGAAGCGCTGGCCGTAGTCCGCGCGCACATGAGGGTGACGGTCGGGGCTGACAAGGATGATGCCGTATTGATTGAAAAGGCGCGCGTCCCCCTCCACATGCACCGTGAAATCGCCCTTGTTGCCAAAAGCGATCCAGGTCGCGCGGTCGGTGAGCGTGTAGGCGCCCATGGCGATGGCGGTGTTGAGGGTCGCGCCCATGCCTGAGCCCGTCTCCCGATACCAGCTGCCCGAGGCGCCCTGCGCATCGACGCGGGCTTCTTGCCAGAGCCGCAGCTCGGCCTTGTTGGTTCCGCTGTCATCGCCACGCGAGGCGAAGGGCGCTTGCATGGAGGCGATTTTGGTCAGTGCGGCGGGGGCGTTGGCCATACCAGAGATGCCCGCCGGGTCATTTGAGGGGCCGACGATCACAAAGTCATTGTACATGACATCGGCGCGGGCAAGGCCGTAGCCCTCGGCGACAAACTGCTCCTCAGACGGTTTGGAATGCACAAACAGCACGTCCCCATCCCCGTTTGAGGCGTTGCGGATCGCTTGGCCGGTGCCCACGGCGACGACGCGCACATCGATGCCGGTTTCGGCCTCAAAAATCGGCAGGATGTGATCGAACAGGCCGGAGTTCTGCGTGGATGTCGTGGATTGGACGATGATGAACGGCTCGCTCGCGATGGTCGTCGTGGCGAGCCCGAGGGAGAGGGCGGTGGCAGCGGCGAATTTGGCCAGGATGCGGCGGTTCATGGGTCCTCCGATTGGGTTGGGCGCTCAGGCGCCGAGGTAAATCTCTCCGCGCAAGAACGCGCGAGTGGCTGGTGACTGGGGCGTGGTGAGCATGTCTGCGGCGGGGCCGGCCTCTGCAATTTGGCCGGCGTGAATGAACACCGCGTCATCGGCGAGGCGGCGCGCCTGGCCCTGATCATGGGTCACGAGCACGCAAGCCACGCCCCGGTCGCGGGCGGTGGCGATCTGCTCTTCAACGGCGAGGGTCGAGACGGGGTCAAGGCTCGCTGTCGGTTCATCGAGAAACAGGAGTTGCGGTTTGACGAGCAGCGCGCGCGCGAGAGCGAGGCGCTGTTGTTCGCCGCCAGAGAGACTGCGAGCGGGGGATTTGGCGAGAGGGGTGAGGCGGGCTTGCGCGAGGGCGTCTGCCACCGCATGCGACCGCTCCGCGCGCGCACCACCGGCCGCGCGGTGCGCAAAGGCAAGGTTTGCCTCGACCGAGCGGCGCAGCAGCACCGGGCGTTGGAAGACCATCGCTTGCGCGTGGGTGCCGGGGCTGTCGGGCGCGCCGCTCCAGCCAATCTCTCCGCTGTCTGGGCGCATGAGGCCGTGGAGAACGCGCAGCAGCAGGCTCTTTCCCGCACCATTTGCACCCAAGACCGCAGTGCAGCGCCCGGCGGCGAAGCTCAGCGCCGAGACATCGAGCAGCGGTTTGCCCCGGCGGGTGAGGCGCAGATTGCGCGCAGTTAGCAGCGTGGGCGCTTGGGTTTCTGCGATGAGGTCACGCATAGGCGGCCCTCACGGCGGAGCTGCGCACGCTCATCACCAGCGCATTCACACAGAGCGCGATCAGCATAAGAACGATGCCCAGCGCGAGCGCGAGTTCGAGGTTACCCTTGGAGGTCTCCAAAGCGATCGTGGTCGTCATCACTCGGGTGACGTGGTTGATGTTGCCGCCCACGATCATCACCGCGCCGACCTCCGCCACCGCGCGGCCAAAGCCTGCGAGCGCCACGGTCAGAAGGGCAAAGCGCCCGTCCCACAGGAGGGCGGTGATCCGGTCAAGGGTGCCAACGCCAAGGGAGGTGAACTGCTCGGCGTATTCCGCATTCAGGTCTTCAACGATCTGGCGGGTGAGGGCCGCGATGATCGGGGTGATGAGCAAGGTCTGTGCGATGATCATCGCGGTGGGGGTATAGAGCAGCCCCAGCACTCCGAACGGGCCAGAGGCGGAGAGAGCGAGATAGACTAGGAGGCCAGCCACGACAGGCGGCAGGCCCATCGCGGCATTCAGCACCAGAGAGACAGCGGTTTTGCCCGGAAAGCGGAAGGCTCCGACGGCTGCGCCAAGCGGCAGGCCGATGAGGCAGCCGACGGCGAGGGCGGTGAGAGTGACGCGCAGCGACAGCGCCACAATCTCGCTCAACGCGGCATCCCACGCGGTGATGAGGCCCACCGCCTGCAGCGTGATGGAGAGGAAGCTATCCATGCTTCGGAGATTTTGCAGGGTTTTGCATGTCTTCTCTGAGTGGCCGCGAGGCAGTGCCTTGAATGGGCTCACATTAGGCGAAAAATCTCGGTGAGCGAAGGAAAGTTCTTATTTAAGATCAAATAAAACGCATTATTTCGCGGTATTTTGCAAAATTGAAAGAGCGCGGAAAACCCCGTTTTCAATCCGGGCGCAGCGGTGGCACTGTGACGGCGTGGAGTGGCTGATGACCGACGATGCCCAGATAACCTCGCTTGAAACCCTCGCCCGCGCGGCTATGGGGCGCACGGTTTTGGTCACCAAGTCAGAGCAGATTTCGGGGGAGGTGCTGGCCGCCTGGAGCGTTGCGTTTGCGGAGGCGCTTGCGGGCTTAGCTCTCACCACCAACCACCGTATCGCCACCCGGCTGCGCACCGGGCCACGGGCGGCGTTGGTGCATCTGCTGCTCTCCGAGCGCGCCTCGGTTCTGCCGATCAACCCGGCGCTGACGCCGCAGCAACAACGGGAGATTTTGGATGCGGCGGAGCCGGACATCGTTCTCTCAGAGCCGGACTGGGCGCAGGAGGGTGACTGGGTTTTGTCACCCGAGAGCTTGCCGAGTCTCAAACGTGCAGGCCCCCTGCCCCTCCCAAAGTATGCTCGGACACCCGGCCTTGTGCTCCTGACCTCCGGCAGTACTGGCGCGCCGAAGCGGGTGCCGCTCACCCGCGCAGCGCTCACAACCAGCGCGCAGACCATCGCCCAAACGCTGGAGCTCAGCGCACACGACCGTGCGCTTCACGCCCTGCCCTCCTTTCATATCGGTGCGGTAGTCGACTTGCTCCTGTCGCCGCTCATCGCCGGAGGTGCCGTCATTTTCGCCGACGGCCCCGGCCCCGAAGAGTTGGCTGCCGCCATTCGCCAGCATCGCCCCACCTGGCTGCAACTTGTGCCCACCATGGCGAGCAATCTGCTCGCGCATTTCGGGCGCTCTGAGTTGCAAGAGCTCGGCGCCTCGCTGCGGTTCATCCGTTCCGTCTCTGCTGATATGTCGCCGGGGCTGCAGGCGCGGGTGGAGGAGGCGTTTGGCTGCCCGGTGATCCAGATGTACGGGATGACGGAGACGGCGGGGCAGATCGCCTCCAACCCGCTGCCGCCAGCCGTGCGCAAACCAGGGAGCGTGGGCAAGGTTGCGGGGCCCGAGGTCTGTGTTATGGACCGGGTCGGTACGCCGGTGGCGCAGGGCGGTGAGGGGGAGGTCTGCGTGCGCGGGCCCACGGTGATGGCCGGATATGAGGGGCTAGAGGTGCCGGATGCGGCCTTCGGCAACTGGCTGCGCACCGGCGATCTGGGGCGGTTTGACGGCGACGGGTATCTTTGGCTCACAGGGCGGCTCAAAGAGCAGATCAACCGCGGCGGCGAAAAAGTCAGCCCGTTGGAGGTGGAGCGCGCAGCGCTCGAGGCGGCGGGTGTCACGCAGGCCTGTGCGTACGCCCTGCCGCACGCGACGTTGGGCGAGCAGATTGGGCTGAGTATTGCCGGTGAGATTCAGGTTGAGGCGCTCCAGGCCGGGCTAACGGCGCGTTTGCCGGAGTTCATGGTGCCTCACGCGATCAAGGTTGTGGCAGAGTTTCCGCGTCTCGGCAGTGGCAAGATTGACCGCGTCGCTCTCCGCGCCGCGCATCTGGCTGAGAGTAAGGGGGAGACTCCGCTGGTGGAGCGCACCGGCCTCTCCGCCAAGATCGCCACCGCCTGGGAGGAAAGCCTCGGCAAGTCTCCGGCGAATGAAGATGACTTCTTCGAGCGGGGCGGTGACAGCCTGATGGCGGTGACGTTTCTGGCGCGGCTGGAGGAGCTTTTGAGCCGGGTCGTGGATGCCAACACCTTGCTACAGGCGCCTAGGTTCGCTGCTTTCGTGGCTGCAGTGGAGGCGACTGGGGTGGCTGCTGACCGCCCGCCCTCCGCCCGGTTTGTGGAGCGGGCCGTGGCGGCCTGGCCCGGGCAGCGCGCCCTCCCCGGCGGTTTGATCAAACTCTTCGGCCCGCCCGGCGAGGGGCTGCCGCTGTTTTACTGCAACCAGGGCGGAGGCGAGTTTGAGCGGGTGAAGGCGGCGCTCGCCCCGCACGCGGACCTCTTCATCCTACGCTCCCTCTTCAAGCTCACCGGCAAAAACGATGCGGAGACAGAGGTGCTCGCACGCCACTACGCCGCCGAGATGATGGCGATCCAGCCGGAGGGGGCGTTTCGCCTCGCCGGGTTTTGCGAGGGGGGCAAGGTGATGGAGTTCGCAGCTAGGGCGCTTGCGCAGGCGGGCCGCGACGTGGCGGAGATGACGCTGATCGACCACTGGCCGCTAGAGCGGATCGAGGCGGATGTACGGCATGTGTGGACCGCGCAAAACAGCTTCTCCGCCGGGTGGATGTGGCCTGAGGCGGAAGGGGCCGTCGCGGAAGTGACTGGGGCGGCAGTTTCTGTGCTGCGTCTTGGCGGCCGGCATCACGCGGCGCTGACGTCAGAGACATTTGCGGCGATTGCGGCGGCGCCTTGGGGTGGTGAGTTTGAGCAGTTTGCTCGGCCAGAGCGCTTGCGGGCGCGGATTGCGGTGTCTGGCCCGCGCATCGTTAGGCCAGGGAAGAGTGGGCGTTTTGTGGTGAAGATTATTAATGACGGCGCTGAAGCCATTGCCCCAAGCGACGAGAGCGGCGTGTTTTTGCGGGCGCGGATCACGAGCCTTGGGGGCACGCCGAAGCATCGCTTGCCGCTCAGTTTCGGGCGGATCGTTGAGCCGATTGCCTCAGGGGCGCGGCAGAGCGTTTCGCTGGACGTGACCCTGCCCGAGCGGCGGAGACCGTTCGGGGTGACGTTTGACTTGGTCGAAGTTGGAAAGGGTCGTCCTCGGGATGACGGGTTGGCCGTGGTGCGGCGGTGGGTTTGGCCGCTGGGTTAGCGGCTGGCGCGGTGGTATTGCGTATCGACCTCCCAGCGATGGCCCATGCGGGGCTCGAAGCTGGCCGAGGTAGTTGAGCTTAGGGAAAGGCTCGCCTGCGCGGCGACATCAAAGAGCGTAGTAAGCAAAGCGACACCCAAAATCTCTCCAACGCACCGATGCCGCCCGCCGCCAAAAATCAGTGTGTTTTGCTCAGGGCGGTCCGCGCGTAACTCATCGGGCGCGTCAAACACGCTCGTGTCGCGGCCCGCACTCCCCAGCGCCAGAAACACCGGATGGCCTTGGAGGAGCGTGCGGCCCAGGAGCGTGATCTCTTCAACGGTGACACGGGGGATGATCTGGGCAGGGGTTTCGCGCCGCAAAACCTCGCGCACGAAGCCCTCGGTGCTGGCGAAAGCGGGGCGGGCCTCTCTGTGGCGCAAGAGCGTGACGAAAGCGGCTTGGATGTTTTCGATCCCGTCAGCAAATACGAGGATCGCGTTGTCGGCGATGGCCTCGGCGCTGAGCGGGCTCTCGCGGAGATTGGCGATGAGGGAGGCCTCGGGCGCGTCTGCGATCCCGCTCTGAATGCCCTCCTGAAAACGAGCCAACGTCGCGTTGACCTCGGCAAAGCGCGCCGGGTCTCTGACCGGGGCGAAGAGATGGAAGAAGGCCTCTGAGAGTGGCGCATAGCTGAGCGGGTCGCCAGGGAGCCCGATCAGGCGCGCCATGGCGGCGCAGGCGAAGGGCCGCGCGATGTCGGCGATGGCGAAGCCAGTGATTGGGGCCTGGGCGACCATGGCGTCGGCCAGAGCGGGCAGCCCCTCCACGTGGCTTTTGAAGGCGGCAAAAAAGGCGGTGGAGAGTGGCTGGCGCACCGCTGTGTGAGCAGGTTTGTCGAGAAACGGCGGGATGTTCGCGGCCAGCGCGGCAGCGGTGTATTTTCCTGCGTTCCGAGCGTTTAGCACCGAAATCCGCGAGGGCGTGTTGCCCAGCGCGCGGTTGGTGAGCGCGTCGGTGATGTCACTGTGGCGGGTCAGCAAAACGCCGCCCTGCGCGACATCCGCGGTGGGGGCGTGCTCCCGCAGCCAAGCATAGGTCGGATAGGGATCGGCGATGAAGGCGGGCGCCTCAAGGTCGATGGGCAGTGCGGGCGCAACAGGCTCAGGGCCGGGTGTGCGCCGTCTCTGCAACCATTGCTTCAACATCGTCCCGGTCCCGTTCTAAGTGCGCGTTCAGCCGCGCGCGTTCATCCTCTGAGAGTGCCGTACCGGTGGCGAAGCGCGCAAGGATGTCGGTGTCGTAAAACCGCAGCGCGGGGCTGAGGATTTTGAGCTCGTCATAGAGGTTCGCCGTGGAGGATGGGCTGAGCATGTCGGCCATATTGTCCGTCCCAAGCCGCACCGGAACACCGGCGGCAGCAAACTCCAAAACACGAGCGATCGAATTGCCGGTGGGGGTTTGGATCGGGCGGAGCTGGCGCATCGACAGCGCGCCGGAGGGGCAGCAGATCACGCCGATGTTGCACCTCAAAAGGCCCTCTGTGAGCTTTTGGAAGCGCGCCTCGTCGTAGGTAGAGGGGGAGATCACATGCACCGCCCAGACCTGTGGGCTGCCGTCTGGCATCTGCATAGGTGGGAGGCTCTCCATTTGGCGGATCAGCGCCTCCGTGCCCGACTCTCCTGGGTCATTGCGCTGGTCGAGGTGGATTTGCAGCGCTTTGCCGGTGCGGGCGGCGAGATCGAGGAACCGCGAGATCGACGCCTCAAAGCCGATGCGGTCGGGGTAGCGGGTGATGTCATCCGCCTCTGGCAGTGCACCGATAAGGTCGGCGTGTGCGGCGACCTTTTTAAGAAGCGCCCAGCGGGCTGGATCGGCATCAGAAAACCCGAAGGGGGAATACGCGGCGCAGCTTAACGTGATCTCTGAGGCACGGTCGCGGGCGAGCTGCATCAGCGTTTCGAGCGCCGTGAGGCCCACACGGTCGGTGGTGCAATCAACCACGCTCTCCACCCGCCGGGTGCCGCAGGCGATCATCTCGTCGAGCGCCGCATTGACCCGCGTGCGGAGATCTTCCCGGTCATAGGCGGGCCCCGCGTGCAGGCGGGCGACAAGGGCGTGTTTTTGCGGGAGGGTGAGGTTGGGGTCGCTGACCTCCAGATAGCGGGGGTCGAGCGTGCCGATCCGGTCAATATGGGTGTGGGCGTTGTGGAGCCCGCCGAGCGCCTCGATCCGGGCCGTCAAAGCATCATAAAACGGATGGCCCATCACTCTCCCCAAACGCTTGTCGCGCAACCCTAGGGCGATCGCAGCTGGTCGGAAAGGGCGCATCTGCGTTTCGCAAAACGCTATGCGCTTTCGCATTGCGGGGCTAGGGTTTGCTCCATGGGATATCACTTCGACCTCGACGGAACGCGCTATCGCTTTGACACCCTCAAAGTACTGCTAGCCAAAGCCACGCCAGAGCGGACCGGCGACCAGCTCGCAGGGGTGGCCGCCGATGGCCCGGTGGAGCGGCTGGCGGCGCAGATGTGCTTGGCGGATTTGCCCCTGAGCGCGTTTCTGGCGGATGTGCTGGACGTGCCAGGTGATTATGTCTCCGCTCTGATCGAGGCGCAGCATGATGCCCCGGCATTCGCCGAAATCGCGCATCTCACGGTGGGTGGCTTCCGCGATTGGCTGCTCGCGCCGGAGACGGATGGTGCAACCCTCGCGCGCATAACTTGGGGGCTAACGCCAGAGATGGTCGCCGCCGTCTCGAAGATCATGCGCAACCAGGATCTGATCGCGGTGGCGGCGAAACGCGAGGTGATCACGCGGTTTCGCACGACGATTGGCCTCTCAGGGCGCCTCTCCACCCGCAACCAACCCAACCATCCGCGCGATGACAGTCGCGGCATAGCCGTGTCTGCCCTCGATGGGCTGTTGATGGGGTCGGGCGATGCGGTAATCGGGGTGAACCCGGCGACGGACACGGTCGAGGATTACATCCGCATTTGCGATGTGCTGGAGGTGATCCGCACGCACCTGGAGGTGCCGACCCAACACTGCTGCCTCGGCCATATCTCCACCGCCTTGCCCGCGATGGAGCGCGGCGCGCCGGTCGATCTGGTGTTTCAGTCGGTTGCGGGCTCTCGGGTCGCAAATGACGGGTTTGGCGTGACCCTCGCGATGCTCGATGAGGCGCATGACGCCGTGCGGGCCTTGGGCCGTGCGCCCGAGGGGGCCAACCTGATGTATTTTGAGACCGGTCAGGGTGCCGCCCTCTCCGCCGACGGGCATCACGGGATGGATCAGCAAACCATGGAGACGCGCGCCTACGCCGTCGCGCGCCGCTATGCGCCCTTGCTGGTGAACACGGTCGTGGGCTTTATCGGGCCGGAGTATCTGGCAGACGGCAAACAAATCATCCGCGCGGGGCTTGAGGATCACTTCTGCGGCAAGCTCCTCGGTCTGCCGATGGGGGTGGATGTGTGCTACACAAACCACTCCTTTGCAGATCAGGATGACATGGACATTCTGCTCGTCAGCCTGGCGGCGGCGGGGGTGAACTTTGTGATCACGGTACCGGGGGCGGATGATATTATGCTGAATTATCAATCACTTTCGCATCATGATGCGGCCTTCGTGCGCCAGTCCTTAGGTAAGCCTCCTGCTCCAGAGTTTGAGGCCTGGATGGCCCGAACCGGCGCGGGTGTGCCGGGGCGCGCTCTGCCTGAGTTGGAGGAGGCGCTCGGCCAATTGCGCCTGCCCGCCGCATGAGTGAGCTTGAGGCCCGCCGCGCGCTCGCCGCGATCACCGAGGCACGGCTCGAATTCGGCGCGCGTGGCCGGGCGATGGCAACGCGGGACATCCAGACCTTTGCTTTGGATCATGCCCGCGCGCGGGCCGCGGTGATGTCTGCCCTTGATCTGGAGGCTGTTGGCGGTGCGTTGCGTGCCGCGGGGTTAGAGACGGTCGCCTGTGTGAGCGCGGCAGGCAGCCGGGACGTCTATATCAAGCGGCCTGATCTTGGGCGGATGTTGCCTGATGCAGCAGCGGAGGCTTTGTCGGCTGGCCCCTATGACGTGTCGCTGGTGCTGGGGGATGGGCTGTCTGCGACGGCCTCGAACCAAAGCGGTGCGGCGTTTTTCGCTCGGTTGGCTGCGGCTGTGGCCGAGGCGGGTTTATCGACATCTCGGGTGGTGTTGGCGGAACAAGCGCGGGTGGCGTTGGGCGACAAAATCGCGTTGGCCCAGCGCGCCGAGATCGTGGTGATGGCCTTAGGGGAGCGACCAGGCTTGTCAGCGGCGGACAGTCTTGGTGTTTACGTGACCTTTGATCCTTCAGCGGCGACGGCAGACAGCGCGCGCAACTGCATCTCCAACATCAGACCCGGAGGTTTGGGTGTGGAGGATGCGGTGGCGCAGGTGATGCAGATGATTGCGGATATGCGGCGGCATCGGCTGAGCGGCGTGGCCTTGGGGCAAAGGCTGAACAGCGCTGGGGTGATTGAGGGGTAGCGGCGTCCGCGTGCCGGACGTGTTTCGTCAGCTCTGTGAGCGCTTCTCAACCGAGCGCGCGCCAGACCGAGGTGTGGCGCAGCATCACTAAGAACAACGCACTTAAACTCTGCAAAACCGCATGCGCGCTGAACAACAAAGTTCACCCTCCAGATGCGCCAGACCTTGCGGTCGGTCTGGCGCGCGCGGCGTCGCTAAGCGACTTGATTCCGCGCGGGGGCTCCAACCAGTACTTCGGGGCCCCGGAGCACGTCCGGGGAGCGACGCGATCTACAGCCAAAAGCTCTCCTGCACGACCGCTCGCCGTGGCCCCATGGAGGTTTGCACGGTCAGCTCAGACCCCGGCGTCCAGTGCGTCATACGGACCATGCCGATGGCCACGTTGGTCTCAAAATCCGGAGACCACGCAGCAGAGCTCACCCGCCCGACCCGCTCGCTCCCGGCAAACAGAGGCCAGTGGCGGTCGCAGGAGGGCACTGGCTCTCCCTCGATGACAATCGGCCGCGTCTGCTGCACTGGCCCCTCTTTCGAGACCCGCAGCAGCGCATCGCGCCCGATACACCCAATCGCAGTAGAGACGTTGCAGAACCGGCCTAACCCGCATTCGTGGGGCGTGTTGTCGTCGGTCATATCGTTGCCATACGACAGCAATCCGGCCTCGATCCGCTCGATGAGGTTGGGGCAGCCTGCGTGAACATCGAGCTCTTTGCCGGCCTCAAACAGCGCGTTCCAGAGCGGCATGCCCAAGTCACTCCCCTCCAGATAAATCTCGAACCCGCCTTGCTTGGAATAGCCTGATCGCGCGATGACGATATCGCGGCCCTGGAATTGGAATACGCCAAAGCGGAAAAACCGGATCGCGCGTACCCCGTCGCCGAAGACATGCGCCATCAGGTCATCGGCGCGCGGCCCTTGTACGGCAAGGGGAGAGACATCCGGCTCGTCCACCAGCACATCCAGCCGGTAGCCATAGGCAATGCCCTTGACCCAATAGAGCAGATCGCTGTCTGCGATGGAGACCCACCAGCGATCTTCGGCGAGTTTCACGGCGACTGGATCGTTGAGCATTCCGCCCGTCTCATCGACGATGGGAACGTAATAACACTGACCCGGCAGCATGCCGCGCAGATCGCGCGGGGTGAGCATTTGCATCAGGCGGCCGGCGTCGGGCCCGCGCAACTCTACCTGCCGTTCGCACGACACATCCCACACCTGCACCGCCTGTTTGAGGTGGTGGTAATCCTCCTCAACGCTGCGAAACATCGTCGGCAGCAGCATGTGATTGTAGACGGTGTATCCCTTCACGCCTGCGGCCTCGACCCCATCCGAAAACGGGGTGCGCCGCAGACGCCGGGAGAGCGACAGCAGGGGGGCGTTCATGGGCGGTGTCTCCGGAACAGGGGGCTACTTGGGGCCGCTCCAGTCGATCTGGCAGATCTCGGCGGAGCGTCCGTCAAAATCCCAGACCCGACCGAAGGCGCGCACCCGGCCTTTGGTGGCGGTGCCGACGGTGATGTCGGGGCCCATCCAGTATTCGGTGTTGGTGACGACGATGTCTTTGCCGCCATGCCCCGCAACCGGGATGACCTCACCCTGTATCTTCTTGCCCACCATGAGGCGGCGCGCGTTGCCCTCATTCTCATAGGTGATGGGCGCACGCTCTGCCCCGATGAACTCACTGACGAGGATGCCAAAGAGGCCCGTGGTCCCGCGTGCAGCCCCTGAGAAGATGTTCACGAGACCATCATAAGCGTTCTCACTCGCCCGCTCGTCGATAAAGGCTGCCGCCTTCCAGTTGCCGCGCGCCATGAGGCCGGGGATCTCCAGCATCAGGCCGACGTTGAGGCCGGAGAGGTCTTCATTCCCGTAGTGGCCCTCGTCGATGCGCACGCCTGACCATGCCTGGCAGTAGCCTTCGGTAGGCGCATGTTTGCCGAGGCTGACCACGCAGGGGCAAAACACGGTGCAGTTACAATTGAGGATCAGCTCCCCTTTAATCGCCCAAGGGACAGTGCCCACGCCATCAAGTGCCATGTGTCAGGCTCCCATTCGTCAAAGTGTCAGGATCAGGCTGAGGGGGCTTGAAGCGATCAAAGCCACTCCCAGCGGTTTGGTGAGATAGCGGCCAAAGGCGGGCAGCTTTTCGAGGGTCATCAGCACCATCGCGAGGCCCATGAAGGCGAGGTTCATAACCCCGCCAACAAAGCCGAGCAGCATCAGCGCCCAACAGCATCCAAGGCACACTGCACCAAGGCGTAGACCGTTGCGGAAGGGGCCCTCGCTCCAGTGCTGCATGAAAAACGCCAGCGGCGCGCGGCATTTGGCGAGGCAGGCTTCCTTGATCGGGCTGAACTGGTAGAGGCCTGCGCCAAAGAGAAGCGCTGCGGTCAGCGGGGCCGAGAGGCTTTGGCCAAACGCGCCGATCAGCTCTAGGTGGAAGAGCCAGAGTTGCAAGCCTGCGGCGAGGGCCGAGAAGCCGAGCCAGACGACGAGATATCCGGCGAGCAAATGCCAGAAGGGCGCAGGCGTGGCATGGCTGAGGTCATCATAGGTGGCAAAGGCTGGGAGCGCCGTGGGCGCCATCATCGCCGCACTCATCAGCGCCCACATCGCGGTCGCTGCGAGGTAGCCCGTGCCGCTGAGGGTGATCGTACAAAGCGCCTCGATAAACGCCGCGCCATAAACACCCTCAAGCGCGCGGAGTTCCGCCGGGACGGCCATCACGAATAGCAAAGCCCAACCCACCAGAACCAGCGAAAAAAACGCCAGCCAGTGCGGTGCGGACATCGCTCTGATCCGCGTGGCAATCATGCGGAACCTCCCCTGGGACAAACGCTCTTACGGCGTTTTTGTGATCTGTTTCAGGTGCAGCCGCGAATCGCGCGCCGCCTCGAGTTGTCGCTTTTTACGAGTGGAAGGCGGCAAATCATACGCCTTGGCCGACATCCTCTGGTGCGACAGCGACCGATTTGAGCACCGCAAAGCACTCGGAGCCCGGCGCAAGGCCCAGCCGTGCAACCGAGCGTTGTGTGACCCGCGCCAGCACTGCGCCCGCCGCGGTTTTGACAGAGACAATCGCGCCGGGCCCCTCCCCCGTCCGCACCGCCTCAACCGTACCGCTGAGGATGTTGAGAGCAGAGAGATCCTGCGGGTAAGCGCGGGCAAGGATCACCTCTTGCGCGGCGATACGTATCCGCAAGGTTTTGCCGACGGGTTGGTTGATGCGAGGCAGGAACAGCGGCTCTGGCCCGGCAGCGAGTTCGGTGAGGCCGTCTTCGTGGTGGGCGGCGACCTTGGCCTCCAGAAGCGCGCCGACCGCGCGGATGCCGGTGGGGGCAATCATCGGGTCGCCGAGCACTTCAATCGCGGGGCCTTGGCGGATGACCCAGCCCTTCTCCAGCGCCACGACGGTCGTGGCCAGCCGGGCAACCTCGGCGGCGGCGTGGCTGACATAGACGATTGGGATCGAGACCTCGTCTCTCAATCGCTCGAAATAG
>JBCBGM010000029.1:0-34164 GCA_038526735.1 Pseudomonadota bacterium
TCTTGCCGAAAGACGAAAGCCCCTGGTCGAGCTTGCTGTTTGCGGGGGTGTTTGGTGCTGTGATTTCGTCAGGGCTGATGCTGTTTTACGGAGAGGCCCCGCCCACCGCGCAGGCTTTGTTCCTATTGTTGGTGATCGGCCCTGTCGGCGGATTGGCACAGCTCTTGCTCATCCTCGCCCTGCAAAACGCCCCTGCGAGCGTCTTGGCCCCGTTCGGCTATGTTGGCCTTGCCTATGCAACGGTCTGGGGTTTGGTGCTTTTCGGAGAAATTCCGGATGCGCCCACAGTGCTGGGGGCAAGCATCATCGTAGGCTCGGGCCTGTTTGTGTGGATGCGTGAGCGACAGTCGGCGCGGCGGCATGGCTGATCCGTTCTACATCCGCGCAGCGGATTGGCTGGGCAACGCATGCCTTCGGGCCGTGCACCTGGTTCTGCGCCCCCTGCCCTATGCGCAGCGCGTGCATCTGGGCGGTTGGCTCGGGCGCACGGTGTTACCCCGCGTGCCGATGGCGCGGCGGCGGACTGAGGCGAACCTCGACAAGGTGCTCCCGCAGATGAGTGCGGCAGAGCGCAAAGCGCTCATTCGCGGCGTGGCCGATAACTTTGGCCGGGTGTTTGTTGAGGAAGGGATGATGGAGCGGTTTGTGGGCGATCCCTCCCGCTTTCATCCGCAGGGGCCGGGGTGGGATGGCTACCGCGCACTCGTTGAGGGCGGCGCAAAACCCATCGTCGTGACCGCGCATTACGGCAATTGGGAGGGGATACGGACCCTCTCGCGCGACATCGGCTGCCCGCTGGCGGCGGTCTATCGCCCCCACAACAACCCCTATTACAACGCTGATTTTGCGGCCTCTTTGCGCCCCTTAAGCCCGATCAACTTCCCCAAGGGGAGTGAGGGCACGCGGCAATTGCTCAGCCATGTGCGGGGCGGCGGGGCGGTGTTTATCCTGATCGACCAAAAGCAAACCGGCGCACCGTTGGTGCCATTCCTGGGTGTGCCGGCAGAGACGACGCTGACGGCGGCAAAGCTCTCCAAATCCGATGCGAACCCGCTGATCCCCGCCATCTCGCGGCGGCGGGCGGATGGGGTGAGCTTTGATGTGTTCTTTGGCGCACCCATCGCAGAAGGGTCTGCCGAAGCGCGCATGAGGGCCGCCAACGATCAGCTGTCGGAGTGGATTTCAGAGGTGCCGGAGCAGTGGTTCTGGTTCCACCGGCGGTGGCGGTAGAGGTTTACTCCACCACAACTGCGGCCAGCACCGTGCCCACATTCGCCTCTTGCACGATCACCGCGGTGCGGTTTTCGCCCGCGTTATGGGGCATCTCATAGGTTAGTGCGCCGCCGTCCCAGGGTACGACCATCTGCCAATCGAGCACGACGTTCGTGTAAGAGAGCGTGCGTCCCTCATTCTCTCCGCGCGGGATATGCTGGGTGCGCTCGGGGGCAAAGACGATCACGTGGACCTCTCCGCGCAAGCTGCGCGCAGGGTTGGTGATGCCGATGACCAGCATGCCCTGAGACGTTTGCTCCGCCGTGAGCGTGATATCAGCTGGCATCCGCATCTGGCGGGCAATTGCGGCTTCGATCTGGGCCTTGTCATGGCCGACCGCCGCCTCTGCCCCGCCGATCACGATCTGCGGCGTGTAGACGGAGCGAACGCCATGCGCGTAGGCATAATCCTTCTGGCGTTGCGTGAAGGCGGCCTTGGCGAACTGATCCTGCCAGCCGAGGTAATCCCAATAATCCACATGCAGCGAAAGCGGCAGCACGCCGTCACGCGCAGACAACTCGGTCACGTATTCATCCGCTGGGGGGCAGGCCATGCACCCTTGGGAGGTGAAGAGCTCCACCAACACCACACGCTCCTGCGCGGCGGCAAAGGCGGGCAGAAAGAGCGACGTGAGCAAGGCAATCGTTGTGCTGAACTTTGGCATAATGGCTTCCGGTTTGGCGAACAGGACTGACATAGGCAACAAATCCCCCACGCGCCAATCAAGCTTTTGGGATGGAATATTACCAGCGGCGGGTTTCAGAAAGATAGCGGCGCCCTTCCTCACCAAAAGCCTCTGCCAGAGCGGCTTCTTCGCCCAGAATGAAGCGTTTGGTGATAATCTGAACATAGAGAATTGCGAGCACACAGCCCCAGAGCACACCGGTAGATACCGAAAAGCCGACGAGAATGATCACGAACCCCGTGTAAATCGGGTTGCGGTTGAGCGCGAAGGGTCCGGTTTTGAGGAGCGTTTTGGGGGTGTGCCCCGGCTCGATGGGTGTTTTTTGGGTGAAGAACTGCTTTCCGGCCCAAAAGATCAGCCCGACCCCGGCTGCCATCATCAAGAACCCGATGGGCCGCAAAAGGCCCGGCTCCATCGAAAGCGAGGGCAGCGTCGTGTCCATCACGATGACGGCGGCCATGAAGGCGGCGAGCCAGATGGGCGGAAGGTCCGGGAATTTGGGGCGTGTGCTCATGGGTCTGATGAAAGGATGTGGGCGCGCTTTCGCAAGGATTAACCGCTCGGGCTGCCCCCACAGCCCGGAAAGCCCTCAAGGGCCGCCTGCATTGCAAGGCGTTGTTCGGGGGAGATACCGCCGGGGATCGCGTTGCTCTCCAGCCGGTTCATCAGAAAGCTGCCGTCAGCCTGCTCGGCGAAGACGATAAAGCCGCACATCTCTGCCTCGCGCTGCGTCACGACGCTGAATTCGGCGACCATCGCGGGCGGATTGCTGGAGGGCGGATACCACACCACCGCCGTAATCCGCCATTGCGCCCGCCGCCCGTGCTGGCCGTCGCTGCTCTCTTGTTGGCGGAGGAAGCGATCTTCGGGGATGCGGGCCTGCATCGCGGGGGTGAGCTTGGCGTAAAGCTTGAGGTACTCGGCCTTTTGCATGTCGGTGATAACGCCCACGAGCGCCTCTCGGGCAGAGGCCTCCTGCGCGCTAGAGGGGCGCCAGTCTTGCGCGACGGCGGCGGTGGCAAAGAGCGCGAGGGCAAAGGCGGAGACAAGGAAACGGTGCATGGGCGGTCCGGGTGTTGGGGTGGAGCGACCCTACCACCGCAAAACGCGGTGTCACGCCACCTCAGGCAACGCTCCTAGAACTGTGATCTCGATGTTTTCCACCTCAGCGTCTTTGAAGAGCACCCGGTCTTTCCCAGCATCGCTGAGGAGCCGGACGAGCACGTCATCGCCCTTCTCCTCAAACTCAGCAGAGCGAAAGCCCGTGAGCCGAAACTCAAGCGTATCTTCGAGTGGGTCAAAGTCACGGATCACATCGCGGCCGAAGTCACCCTCAAAGATGAATGTGTCGCTCCCCAGCCCGCCTGTCAGCCTGTCGCGCGCCTCATCATCTGCACCTCCGTTGAGCGTGTCGTCTTGCTGCCCGCCAAAGAGCCGATCTTTGCCGCCCGCGCCGTTGAGCGTATCGTCATCGCGCCCGCCGTTCAGACGGTCTTTGCCCGCGCGGCCGATCAGATGGTCATCACCGCCGGTTCCTTTAAGGTGGAGCCTTCGCTGGCGGCTTTGCGCGTCTCGGCCTGATCGGTCTCAAGGAAGGTCGGGGCGCCGGTGAAGGTCCAGACGGTGCCTGAGGGCGTGGCGATGGTTTGAGCTTGGAGGTCAATCGTCAGATCGGCGAGGTCCGCGAGGTTGACGCTCACCCACCCGGTGACGGTCACCGCGTCGCTGGCCACTTCAGTGAGGTTGAGCCGCGCGGCGTCACTCAAACCCTCCTCCGGGTAAAAGTCAGATCCGGTGCCGACATCGCGAAAGGTCACCGTTTCAAGCGGCATCGCAGGGTCCGGCGTGACGAAA
This sequence comes from Pseudomonadota bacterium, assembly GCA_038526735.1. GTDB lineage: Bacteria > Pseudomonadota > Alphaproteobacteria > Rhodobacterales > Rhodobacteraceae > Rubricella. The sequence continues at coordinate 3,812 of JBCBGM010000029.1, forward strand.
TAGCGGTCACCGACAATGTCGCCGTCAAAGTCCCGCGCGAGGATGGTGGTGACGTCGCGCGCGAGCAACGCCTCCAGTTCTGCAACGGCTGTCGGCTCATCGGCTTGCAGGCGGGTGATCAGCGGGTTGAGGTCGGCGGCTGCGATCGAGAGGTCGCTCCACTCGGCCACAGAGAGGAAGAAGAACCTGTCATAGCGCTGGACATGGACGCTCGTCACAGTGCCGACGAGTTGGTCGTTCACAAACGCAACATCCGCCCCGTTGAAATCAACGCGCATGTCGGGTCTGGATATTCCAAAAAAATCAGCGTCGGTGAACTCAAAGCGGACGCGACCCCCCCTCTATGGTGTCGGAGCCAGCAAAATCGGTCACAGTGAAGGGGATGTGCCTGGTGCTGCCGGGGGCAAGCTCTCCGACCGGGCCGAAGACGCGATCCCATGAAAACCTGGACCGGTCAGCATTGTATCCTTCGACCGTGCCGCTCATGGCGCTCTCCGCTTACTTCGGGTTGAGTATGCGGGGGGCTCGGCTTTGCCACAAGCGAAACGGTGAGGGCGTGCTGCCCCCACCTTGTGGGGCACGCGCTAGGCGGCTTTTGCGAGGTTGCGCAGCACGTAGTGCAGCACGCCGCCGTTTTCGATGTACTCGATTTCGACGCCGGTATCGATCCGGCACTTGAGAGTGATCTCTTTCACCGTGCCGTCGGCGTAGGTGATCGTGCAGGGCAGCTCTTGCAGAGGTTGCACGGCGTCTAGGCCGGTGATCGAGACCGTCTCATCGCCCTTCAGCCCGAGGGATTTCCGGGTATCGCCGCCGGTGAACTCAAACGGGATAACCCCCATGCCCACAAGGTTTGAGCGGTGGATGCGCTCAAAGCTTTCGGCGATCACGGCTTTTACGCCGAGGAGGTTCGTGCCCTTTGCCGCCCAATCGCGGCTGGAGCCTGCACCGTATTGCTCTCCGCCAAACACCACCAACGGCACGCCCTGCGCCTTGTAGGCCATCGCCGCCTCGAAGATCGAGGTTTGCTGGCCATCGGGGCCAAGCGTGTAGCCCCCCTCGACGCCATCGAGCATCTCGTTTTTGATGCGGATATTGGCGAAGGTGCCGCGCATCATGATCTCATGGTTGCCGCGACGCGAGCCGTAGGAGTTGAACTCCCGCAGGGGAACTTGTCGCTCTGTCAGGTACTTACCTGCCGGTGTTGTCTCTTTGAACGACCCTGCCGGAGAGATGTGGTCGGTGGTGATCATGTCCCCCAGGATCGCCATCACCTTCGCGCCCTCGATGTTCGAGATGGTGCCCGGCTCATGGCCCATGCCCTGAAAATAGGGCGGGTTTTGCACATAGGTGGAGGTGGCGGGCCAATCGTAGGTCTCTGATGGTGTTGTCTCGACTGCCTGCCATTTCTCATCGCCCTTAAAGACATCGGCGTATTTCGAGATGAAGGCTTCGCGGGTCACGGTTGCCTCAACCAGCTCTGCAATCTCGGCCTGCGAGGGCCAGATGTCTTTGAGGAAGACGTCGTTGCCATTCTGGTCTTGCCCGATAGGCTCTGAGGTGAGGTCGATGTCCATCGTGCCGGCGAGTGCATAGGCCACCACGAGCGGCGGCGAGGCGAGATAATTCGCGCGCACGTCGGGGCTGATGCGGCCCTCGAAGTTGCGGTTGCCCGAGAGCACGGATGTGGCCACGAGGTCGCCCTCGGCAATCGCCTCGGACAGCTCTTTCTGGATTGGGCCTGAGTTGCCGATGCAGGTCGTGCAGCCATAGCCCACGAGGTTAAAGCCGATGGCATCGAGATCTTCTTGCAGGCCCGCGGCCTCTAGATATTGCGAAACGACCTGCGATCCGGGCGCGAGGGAGGTTTTGACCCACGGCTTGCGATCAAGGCCCAAGGCGCGCGCCTTGCGGGCCACCAGCCCTGCCCCGATCATCACGTAAGGGTTAGAGGTGTTGGTGCAGGAGGTGATCGAGGCGATCACGACCTTGCCGCTTTCCATCGTGTAGTCTTCGCCCGCCACCGGCACTTCTTTGCCCATCGGCCGCTTGAAGGTCTCGGCCATTTGCTTGGCGAAATCTTGCTTGGAGTTCGTGAGCGGCACGAAGTCTTGCGGGCGTTTGGGGCCAGAGATGGCAGGCACCACGGTGCCCATGTCGAGGTGCAACGTGTCGGTGTAGACCGGATCATAATCCGCCCCGCGCCAAAAGCCGTTTTCCTTAGCGTAGGCCTCAACCAGCGCGATGCGGTCCTCATCGCGGCCGGTGTTGCGCAGGTAGCGGAGCGTTTCACCGTCGATGGGGAAGAAGCCGCAGGTCGCGCCATATTCAGGCGCCATATTGGCGATAGTGGCACGGTCCGCCAGCGGCAGGCGATCGAGCCCGTCGCCGTAGAACTCCACGAATTTGCCGACGACGCCCTTTTCGCGCAGCATTTGTACGACTTTGAGCACCAGATCGGTGGCGGTGGTGCCCTCGACCATCTCTCCGGTCAGTTTAAAGCCGACCACCTCGGGGATCAGCATCGAGATCGGCTGGCCGAGCATCGCGGCCTCGGCCTCGATCCCGCCGACACCCCAACCGAGCACGGCGAGGCCGTTGACCATGGTGGTGTGGCTGTCGGTGCCAACGAGGGTGTCTGGATAGGCGACAGAGACGCCGTTTTGGTCCTCTTCGGTCCAGACGGTCTGGGCCAAATACTCAAGGTTCACCTGGTGACAAATACCCGTGCCCGGCGGAACGACGCGGAAGTTGTTAAACGCGCTCTGCCCCCATTTGAGGAAGGTGTAGCGCTCGATGTTGCGCTCATACTCGCGGTCCACGTTCATCTGAAAGGCGCGCGGGTTGCCAAATTCGTCGATCATCACGCTGTGGTCGATCACGAGGTCTACGGGGTTGAGCGGGTTGATCTTTTGCGGGTCACCGCCGAGCGCCTTGATGCCGTCACGCATGGCGGCGAGGTCCACGACCGCCGGGACGCCCGTGAAATCCTGCATCAGCACGCGTGCGGGGCGGTAGGCGATCTCGCGGGGGTTTTGGCCGCCCTGCTCGGCCCACGCGGCGAAGGCCTTAATGTCGTCGATGGAAACGGTGCGGCCGTCGTCCTCGAACCGCAGCATATTCTCCAGCACCACCTTCAGCGCGGCTGGGAGTTTGGAGAAATCACCCAGACCGGCCTCTTGGGCTGCGGGGATCGAATAATAGTCAACCGATTGCGCCCCCACGGTGAGGGTCTTGCGGGTTTTTGCTGTGTCCTGACCGACGGTGATCGACATGTCTGTCCTCCAAGTGGCTGGGCAAGAGGTAGGACAAATCTCTGGGTTTTGGAGACCTGACCGACGCATCTTGCGTGCTTCCTGAGGCGAAAGATATGGCACAGATATGACGGTATACAAGTGTATGCCGCACAGTTTTTTCGAAGTGCTTCACGCTGCACGGTCAATGGTTTACGGATGAAACCATGACGCTGATCGCAGACACCGTTTCGCTCAAACGCGGGGGCCAAACCCTGATCGCGGACCTGTCGTTTGCTTGCGATCCGGGCAAAGCGCTGATCTTGCGTGGACCAAACGGCGTGGGGAAGTCTACGCTGCTGCGCGCGCTCTGCGGGTTTGTGCCGTTGGAGAGTGGATCGGTGCGGCTGGGTGATGTGTCGCTTGAGGATCAAGACCTCTGGCTCTCGCAGATCGCCTATGCGGGGCACCTCGATGCGCTAAAACCGCAACTGACCGTGCGAGAGAATGTGACCTTCTGGGCGGGGCTGTTTGGCGGGCGTGCGGAGGATGCTATTGAGGCGTTCAACCTCGGTGAAATCGCCAACCGCCCCGTTTTTACCTGCTCTGCGGGGCAAAAGCGGCGCACGGGGCTTGCGCGGCTCGCGCTGAGCAAAGATCGGCCCCTGTGGCTGCTGGATGAGCCCACGGTCTCTCTCGATACCGCGACGGTAGCACGGGTGGCAGCGTTTCTGCGCGGGCATTTGGCGGCGGGCGGCTATGCGCTGATAGCGACGCATATCGACCTGGGGTTGCAGGCGGATGTGGTAGAGTTGGAGCGCGCGGAGCGCAGCATCGCCAACGAAGAGGACCCGTTCCTCTCGGAAGGGTTTGCATGAGCTCGGCGCGTGCTCTGGTCGCTCGGGAACTGACGCTCGCGTTGCGCGCGGGCAGCGGTGCAGCACTTGGCCTCGCCTTCTTTCTGATTGTGGTGATGCTGATCCCCTTCGGCGTTGGTCCTTCCACAGGCACTTTGCGGCTGGTGGCACCGGGCGTGCTGTGGATTGCCGCCTTGCTGGCGACCTTGCTGTCGCTCGACCGGATGGTCGCCCAAGACGCGGAGGACGGCACGCTCGATATTCTGGCGATGTCGCCGATGCCGCTGGAGGGGTTGATGGCGCTCAAGATCTTCGCCCATTGGCTGACGACCGGCCTGCCGCTGGTGATCATCGCGCCGGTGCTGGGGCTCACGCTGAACCTCGCGCCGAGCGCCTATCTGTGGCTGGTGATCTCGCTGGCCATCGGCACCCCGGCCCTCTCTGCGCTTGGGGGGATTGGCGCGTGTTTGACGGTGGGCGTGCGGCGCGGCGGGTTGCTGCTGAGCATCCTGGTGCTGCCACTGTTTATCCCGACGTTGATCTTTGGGGCGCAGACGGTCGCGCGCGCCTCTCAAGGGTTTGACCCAACGGCGGCGGTGCTTTTACTGGCGGCAACGACCCTGCTCAGCCTCGCCGCAGCGCCCTTTGCGGCGGCGGCGGCGTTGCGGGTGCATTTGAGCTAGGTGAGCCGCGCGATCAGGCCCGGCACCTCATCCCAGCTTTGAAAGATCGCGGCAGCGCGCATATCTTTTAGCGGGCCATGGGCGTAACCGTTTGCGTGCAAGAGAAACGGCACGCCCGCGTTGTCTGCGGTTTGGGCATCCGTCTGAGAGTCGCCGATAAAAACAACGTCGCTGAGCGGACCGGTGCCGAGCTGGGCGGCGGTGTGTTCCAGCATCCGCGGATCAGGTTTCAGCACATCGAGCGTATCGCCTGCGGTGAGTGCCGCGATGGGCGGAACGAGCGCGAAACTGTCGAGCACCATCTGCGCGGGGGCGGTGTTTTTCTGCGTGCACACCCCCAGCCGGTGCCCGGCTTTGGAGAGCGTGTTGAGCGTGACGCTGACGTCTGGATAAAGCGTCGTGCGGCTGATCGGATCTTCCAGATAAAGCGCGCGGAAGCGGTCGAAATGCGTATCAAGCTCTCCGGGAATGCCGCCCGTGTGCTCAAGCAACATCTCAACTTGTTTGCGCATCCCCTTGCCAACAAACGAAACATAGGCCTCGGGCGTGACGGGCGCGCGGCCCAGCTCATGCAAGAGCCGGTTGCCCGTAGCACACAGGCTCGGGACCGAATGCACCAGCGTTCCGTCGAGATCAAAAATGATGCGCAGGCTCATCCGTCAGACAGCCGCTTTCCACTTGATCGAGCATCCGATCGAGGGGTGCTGCACCTCGGGCGGAATGCCGGTGCGGGAGACCTGCATCATCGCATCGAAGAGCTCGCGTTGGGTCTCATCGGTGGCAGCATTGCGGCCAGAGGAGTCCAGCCGCCCGCGGTATTGCAGCTTGAGCATCGCATCAAAGCCAAAAAGGTCGGGCGTGCAGACCGCGCCAAAGGTCTTCGCCACCTCTTGGCTCTCATCGTGGAGATACGGGAAGGGGAAGGCGTAGTGCTGTGCGAACGCGCCCATCTTTTCAAAACTGTCGGCGGGGTAACTCTCAGCGTCATTCGAGCAGATCATCGCGACGCCAAACCCGACATCTAGCAAGGCCTGCCCCTCGGTGCGCAGCCGATCCGCCACGGCAACGACATAGGGGCAATGATTGCAGATGAAGCCAATCACGAGACCGCGCACACCGCGTAGGTCTCCCGGAGACCAGATCGCGCCACTGGTATCTGGCAAGGAGAATTCCGGGATGGGCTGGCCCTGGATCAACGGATCGGACGAGAGAGCTGGCATGGGCGGGCCTTCGGAAATTGGAATTGCGCTAGAGCTAGGCAGCATTGCCCGCGTCGACAAGCGCGAAATTCGGGCGTTCCCTCTTGCAGTCGGCCACCGATGGGAGGAACAGGCGCGCATGTTCGCCTCCCTCACCAACCCAAACCTGCGCGGTGCCGTCTTTATGATGACGGCGCTGGCGGCCTACACATTCAACGACGCGTTCATCAAGCTCGCGATGCTGGAGGTTGGGCTGTTTCAGGCGATTGCGGTGCGCGGGGTGATGGCCTCGGCGTTTTTGTTTGGGCTCTGCCTGCACCAAGGGGCGTTTCGGGCGCCGATTGTCGGGAGAGACCGTGGCTTCGTCGCGCTGCGCGTCGGGGCGGAGGTAATCGGCACCGCGACCTTCCTGACCGCGCTGCTGAACGCACCGCTCGCGAATGTGACCGCGATTTTGCAAATCGTGCCGCTGGCGGTGACGCTGGCAGCCGCGCTGTTTCTCGGAGAGGTCATCGGCTGGCGGCGGATGCTGGCCATTGGGTTGGCCTTTGGCGGTGTGTTGCTGATCATCCGGCCCACCGCGGAGGGGTTTACCGACACGTCCTATCTCGCGCTGATCACCGTTGTGTGCATCGTTGTGCGGGACCTGACGACGCGAAAGCTCTCTCCGGGCATCTCTGCGCTGAAGGTCGCTTTGTTCACCGCTTTGGCGATAACGGCGCTGGGCTGGGCCGGATTGCTGCGCGAAACATGGGAGCCGCTGGAGGCCTCTGAGTGGTTTTTCCTGCTCGCCGCGGCGGTGTCGATCATTGGCGGCTATGTCTTCAGCGTGTTGGCGATGCAAACCGGGGACGTGGCGTTCGTTGCACCGTTTCGCTACACCGTGATGGTCTGGGCGCTGCTCTTGGGGCTAATCTTGTTTCAGGAAGTGCCCGACCGGCTGACGTTTGTGGGCATTCTGATCGTGATCGCCGCCGGCCTTTTTGCGTGGTGGCGGGAGCGGCAATCCTCTCCACCCCGCGCTTGACAATGGCATGGCGCAACCCTTACCTGCACTCTCGCGGCGGTTTTGCCGTCTTTTTTTGGGACAATAAATGCTCACTATGAGCATAATCCCGGGAGGAAGAGATGTTTCTCAACGCTGACACCAAGGCAGAGGCCGCGCGTGCGGAATTGCGCGCGCTATATGATCTTGAGCCCTCAGAAGCTGCGATGGCAGAGACCGCGCATCTGTATGAAAAGGTGAAGTCGGTTATCCCGCTCCCGGATTGGTTTTTATACGCCCCCTTCATTCGCGAGATTAATCGGCTCAAGGCCGAGAAAGACGCGGTGATCCTGGCGCACAACTACATGACGCCCGAGATCTTCTTTGGGGTTGGGGATATCGTGGGTGACAGCCTGCAGCTGGCGATTGCGGCGACGATGGTGGAGCAATCGACCATCGTGCAATGCGGCGTGCACTTTATGGCGGAGACGTCGAAGGTGCTGAACCCCTCCAAGCGTGTGCTGATCCCCGACAGCCGTGCGGGCTGCTCGCTTGCAAGCTCCATCACCTATGACGACGTGATGAAGATGCGCGCGCAGTATCCTGGCGCGCCGGTTGTTTCGTACGTCAACACCACGGCGGAGGTGAAAGCCGCCTCTGACATCTGCTGCACCTCATCCAATGCGGTCGAGATTGTGCGCGCGCAAGAGAGCGACACTGTCATCATGACGCCCGACGGCTACCTCGCGCAAAACGTCGCCAAGCTCGTGCCTGAAAAGCGCATCGTGTGGTGGGAGGGGGCCTGCATCGTGCATGAGCAGTTTACCGCCCCTGAGTTGCGCGCCTTCCGCGAAGAGCAACCTGGCGTGGTGATCATCGCCCATCCTGAGTGCACGCCCGAAGTGGTGGATGAGGCCGATTTTGCAGGCTCCACCGCGGGCATGATCAAGTACGTGCGTGAGCAAAAGCCCGAGAAGGTGGTCATGGTCACCGAATGCTCAATGTCAGACAACGTGGCTGCTGAGGCGCCAGAGACGGAGTTCATCCGCCCCTGCAACATCTGCCCGCATATGAAGCGGATCAGCCTCGAAAACATCCTCTGGTCGCTGCACTCGGGTGGTGAAGAGGTGACGGTGCCCGAGCACCTCGTCGAGCCTGCCCGCCGCGCGGTGGACCGGATGATAGCATTGACGGCCTAATCGCTGCGCGCGTAGGTGAACGGACGAATTCACCCGGAGGATGAAATGGGGCGACTGTTAGGTGCATTTTTGCTGCTGGGGCTGGGGCTGTTTGTAGCCGCTTGCTCCTCCCCTCCGCAGGTCGCGAATGACCCCTGCAACCGCATGGCCAGCCTAGCGCCGGAATCAAACCTGGTGGTGCCCAACGATGGCGCGCACAACAACGCGCGGCTGGCAGAGGCGGTGGCCGCAGCGGTGAACACCCAACGCTGCCGCGCCGGCCTCTTGGATCTTGAGAATGACCTCACGCTGGTGCTGATCGCCCAAGGCCACACCGATGATATGTCGGCGGGCGGGTTCTTTTCCTCCAACTCTCCGATCATCGGCAAAGGCACGCTGGGTGAGCGGCTGGAGAGCGAGAATGTGCGGTTCGCTGAGGCGCTGGAAAACCTCCAGAAGGGCTTTTTCATGAACTACAACAAGGCCACGAATTTCCGCGTGATCAACGCGCCGCGCTGCCAATATGCGCAGATCGATGCGAGCGGTCGGCCACGCCTGATCAGCCGCCACACCTATATCACCATGGCGCAGGACCTGGTGGCCGACATGATGAACACGCCCTCGCAGCGTGCAGCCATCATGAGCCCCAGTGCAAGCCGGCAGGGCATCGCTATTACGCCAACCGGGTCGACCACGCTGTGTGGTGAGTTTGTCGCCAACCAACTGATCGTCACCGATATCGCGAGCTAAGATTTGGCCCCCGCGCGCAATACCGTCTTTGATGCGGGGGGGCCGATTATTATCGGTGCTGGCCTTGCGGGGCTCTTCACAGCGCTGAAATGCGCGCCGATGCCCTGCCTTTTGATCTCCCCTGACCCTGTGGGCGTCGGCTCCTCCTCCGCTTGGGCGCAAGGTGGCATGGCGGCGGCTGTGGGTGAGGGTGACAGTGCCGCCGCGCATATGGCCGATACGATTGCGGCGGGGGCTGGCCTCGTTGACCCAGAGATTGCCGCCGGCGTAACCGAAGAGGCGCGCGCCCGCGTGCTCGACCTCCTCTCTTTCGGCACGCCGTTTGATAAAGATGAGAGCGGCGCTTTGCTGCAGTCGCGTGAGGCGGCGCACAGCACCAACCGGGTGTTGCGCGTATCGGGCGATATGGCGGGCAAGGCGATTATGGATGCCCTTTTGCACCGCGCCCGGCAGACATCATCGATCCGCATCCTTGAGGGGGTCACGGTGGATGACCTCGCGGTGGCGGATGGGCACGTGGTGGGGGTGTTTGCTCGCCGCGTGGATGACCTGACCTCTGAGCCGATGCTCATTCGTGCCCCTCACACGGTGCTCGCCACGGGCGGGATCGGCGGCCTCTACGCCAAAACCACGAACCCGTCGCGGGTGCGCGGGCAAGGGCTGGGCATGGCCGCGCGGGCGGGCGCGCAGATCTCCGACCCCGAATTTGTGCAGTTCCACCCGACCGGCATCGCCATCGAGCGGGACCCGACCCCCCTCGCGACCGAAGCTTTGCGCGGCCACGGTGCCACGATCATCGACACCACCGGCACGCGGTTTTTGCTGAACGAGCACCCGGACGGGGAGCTTGCGCCGCGTGATATCGTGGCCCGCGCGATCCACCGCCGTGTCTCAAACGGTGAGCCGGTCTTTCTCGACACCCGCAGTGCGATTGGCGCGGGAATGGCAGAGAGCTTTCCGACCGTCACCGAATTTGTGCGCAGCGCCGGGATTGACCCGCTGACGCAGCCAATCCCCATCGCGCCCACGCAGCATTACCACATGGGCGGGGTCGCGACGGATGCGCAGGGCGCGACCTCCCTGCCCGGCCTTTGGGCTGCGGGAGAGGTCGCCTGCACGGGTCTGCACGGTGCCAATCGCCTCGCCTCTAACTCGCTTCTAGAGGCCGTGGTTTTTGCTGCGCGAATTGCCGACGCCATCTCCGCCACGCCCCAAAGCGCGACCACTGAGCTGCCCGCGGCACTGTTGCAAGGCTCCCGCCCCGATGTGCCGCGCGGCGCCAGCAAGGCCCTGCGGGAGGTGATGAGCACCCATGTTGGCGTTGAGCGCTCCGAAAGCGGCCTGCGCCACGCGCTCGACACCATCGCAGCGCTTGAGCGCGAGCATGCCCCCGGCGCACGCGCGTTTCTCAACATGACCCACACCGCGACCCTGATCGCGGCGGCGGCCTTGCAACGAGAAGAGAGCCGCGGCAGCCATGCGCGGCTCGATTTTCCGGAAGCCAGAGAGCCTGCTATGCGGACCGTGATCACACTGACCGACGCGCTCGATATTCGTGAGAACTAGCGGCTGATTCTCTCCAAGATCAGATATTCACACCATCGCGTTTCATATTGAAATCATTGGAAAATCCACGCTCAAACGCCGTGGCATGAGATTTCTGTTGGTTTCTATGCGGTTACGCAGGATCACCACATCTCGCCGCTCTTTCCGCCGCCCAATGCGTGACAAGCATCGCTCAGACCGCCATTTTGTCCGGGAGGGCGATCCACTCTGCCCCCCACTAAGCAACTGACAGGGAAGCGAAACATGTTTCACAAAGCGATCAAAGGCACGGCCATCGCCGCCGTTGCAGCGCTCGGTCTGGCGGGCCCCGCAAGCGCCCAGGACGAAGCCAACTACATCCTCGCCACCGCCTCCACGGGTGGCACCTACTACCCGGTGGGCGTTGCCGTCTCCACGCTGGTGAAGGTAAAGCTCCAGCCGCGCCAAAAGATCGGCATGTCGGCGATCAACTCCGCAGGCTCGGGCGAAAACGTGCGCCTGATCCGCGAGGGTGAGGCGCAGTTCGGCATCCTTCAGGGCCTCTTTGGCTACTACGCGGCCACAGGCACCGGCCCGGTTGAGGCAGATGGCCCGCAAGAGCATCTGCGCTCGGTCTCGCTCCTGTGGCCCAACGTTGAGCACTTCATCATCGATGCCGACAACATGAACACCGGCACGCTGGCCGATTTCGTTGCCCTCAAAGGCGAGAGCACCGCGATGGGCCGCCGCAACTCGGGCACCATCGGTTCAAATGACGCGATCATGACCAACTTCGGCGTCGATATTTACAACGATTTCAACCTCGTTGAGGGCGGCTATGGCCCGTCGGCCGAGGCGCTGCAGAACGGGCAGGTTGAGGGCATCTCCACCCCCGCCGGTGCGCCTGTTGGTGCGGTCTCTCAGTTGCTCGCAGCCGCGGGTGACGGTGTGAAGGTTCTCGACATCACCGATGAAGAGCTCGCCACCGCCGATGGCGGCCGGGATCTGTGGTTCCGCTACGTGATCGACGCAGGCACCTACCCGGGCCAGACCGAGGCGATCAACACCATCGCGCAGCCGAACTTCCTGGCGACCCACGCAGACGTGTCCGAAGAGCATGTCTACCTGATCACCAAGACGATCTACGAGAACCTGCCCTTCCTGCAGGCGATCCACCCGGCCACCAACGCGATGAACCTTCAGGTCGCGATCAACGGTCTGCCGGTGCCGCTGCACCCCGGTGCCGCGCGCTTCTATTCGGAGATGGGCATCGACATCCCCGAGCGCCTGATCGCCAACTAAGGCTTTCGCGGGCGGCCTCTCTTGGGGCCGCCCGATCCCCTTCATCTTGACAGAAATACCTCGGGGGAATGGCAGGCGTCAGCCTGACAGGGGGCAGAGCCCCATCGCCCTCTGTGACCGGAGCGCCCCGCCATGTCCGAAGAAACCCAAACCGATACGCCCCTCCGTGATTTTGCTGGCCCGGCAGGGCTGATCATCGGGCTCTTCTGCGCCAGCGTCTCGGCGGTGCATCTGCTCCTCGCCCTGTTCCCGCTGCTCTCTGATTTTGACCGCAACGTCTTGCACTTTGGCAGCTTCGCGATCCTTGCGGGTGCGCTGTATCCGCTCAGTCAACGCACACGCTGGAAGCATGGCGCGCTCGGGTTTGTCGCAGATTTTGGTCTTGGCCTTTTGGCGGCGTTTTCGGGCCTTTGGTTTATCCTCCACGAAGAACGGCTCTACGGCGCCACCCAACCCTTCACAGCACTCGATTTCTTCTTTGCGGTCGCCCTCGTTGTCTGCGCCGCCGAGCTGACACGCCGTGTGGCGGGCATGGTCATCCCAATCCTGATCATCATCTCGCTCACCTACCTCACGATCTGGGGCCCAATGATCTCTGGCGTGTTTTCCTTCCCAGGCTTCTCGTGGGAGGCGACGCTCTGGCGGTCGATCTACAATGACGAGGGGATTTTCGGCACCATCGCGCGGATCTCGTCCTCCACCGTGTTCTTGTTCATCATCTTCGGCGCCTTCCTGGTGCGCAGTGGTGCCGGAGAGTTCGTCGTTGCCCTCGCCCGTGCGGTTGCGGGGCGGTTTGTGGGTGGGCCGGGGATTGTCGCCGTGCTTTCCAGCGGGTTGACCGGCACGATCTCGGGCTCTGCGGTGGCCAACACGGCCTCCACCGGGGTGATCACGATCCCACTGATGAAGAAAGCCGGGTTCAAGCCGCAGTTTGCCGCCGGGGTTGAGGCAGCCTCTTCGACCGGCGGGCAGCTGATGCCGCCCATTATGGGGGCCGGTGCCTTCGTGATGGCGAGCTTCACGCAGATCTCCTACGAGGTGATCGTTGCCGTCGCCGCCCTGCCCGCTTTGCTGTACTTCCTGACGGTCGCCTTCTTTGTGCGGATCGAGGCGAAGTGCAACGGCATCCCGCCCCTCCCTGCGGACGGAGAGACACTGGGCAGCGCGCTCAAACGCGGTGGCGCGCCGTTTATCATCCCAATCGGGCTCTTGATCACGCTTCTGGTGATGGGTTTCACGCCCAACTACGCTGCGGTGTTTGGGATTGCAGCGGTCATCCTCTCAAGCTGGGCGTCTGAGAACCCGTTGGGGCCAAAGGGCATCTACGAGGCGCTGGCAATTGGCGCGCGCTCCATGGTGATGACGGCGGTGCTTCTGTGTGCCGTTGGCCTGGTGGTGAATGTGATCGCAACGGCGGGCATCGGCAATGTCTTCAGCTTGCAGATCGCGGCGATGGCGGATGGGAACATCCTGCTCGCCATTTTCCTCATAGCGATTGCCTCGCTGGTGCTGGGGATGGGGCTGCCAGTGACGGCGGCCTATATCGTGATGGCGACGCTTTCTGCCCCTGCCCTCGCTGGGATGATCGCTGACCGAGAGGTGATCGCGCTGATCGCTGAGGGTGGCCTACCCGAGGCGGCGAAGGCGATGTTCATGCTCGGCGCGCCAGAGGCACTGCCCCTTTTGAGCGCGCCCATGCCCGCCGATCAGGCGGCGGCTTTGGTCGCCTCATTGCCGTTGGAGGTCGCAGCCCCGCTGCGCGATATCGTGGTGGATCCGACGGTGATGACCACGGCGATACTGTCGGCGCATATGATCATCTTCTGGCTGTCACAGGACTCCAACGTCACACCGCCCGTGGCGCTTGCGAGCTTCACCGCTGCCGCGATTGCCAAGTGCAAACCGATGGCGGCGGGGATTGCCTCGTGGAAGCTCGCCAAGGGCCTCTACATCGTGCCGGTGCTCTTTGCCTACACGCCGTTTCTCAGCGGCAATTGGGGGGACGCGCTAACGGTCTTCGCCTTCGCGGTGTTCGGCACTTACGGGCTGGCCGGGCTGTTGCAGGGCGGGCTAGAGCGGCCGATGGGCTGGCCGCTGCGCGTGCTCTCAGGCCTCGCTGGGATCGCCGCGATGTGGCCCGACAGCCTGCTGATCAATGCAGGCGGAGCTCTCGCGGTGTTGGCCGTGCTCGCGGTCAACCTGCGCTTTGGCCGAGTGCCAGAGACCCAAACAATCGTCGCTGAATAGCAGCCAGTGAGTCGGGTCCGGGTCAAGGGCGCGGCAGCGGCGGCGCCAGCCGCGCACCCTTGAGGCGGGCGCGACTCATCTGACACTGGACCAAGCGCTTTGGAGGGCAGACCTGCCCGCCAAACGCCTCTCAACGAAAAAAGACCCGCCGCGACAGCGGCGGGCCCGGCCCAACGGGAGGAGGTGTGCGTCAGCACGCCAACGACGGGCGGGAGCGCCGCTTACCGGTTCATGCCAGAGCGGTGCGCCCAGCCCGTGGTGCGCTTTTCGATCCACGCCATCACGGCATACATGCCGATGCCCTCGATCGCCAAAACGATCAGGCAGGCAAAGATCAGCGGCACCTCGAAGTTGGAATAGGCGATCTGCATCATCTGCCCGATGCCAGAGTTGGCCGCGATACTCTCCGCCAGCACCGAGCCGACAAATGCCAGAGTGATCGCCACCTTCAGCGAGCCAAAGAAGTAGGGCATCGCGCGGGGGATGCCGACCTTCGTCATGATGTCGAGCTTTTTGGCCCCGAGCGCGCGCAGGACGTCCTCCATTTCGGGCTCAATCGTGGCGAGACCTGTGGCCACGTTCACCACGATAGGGAAGAAGGAGATCAGGAAGGCGGTCAGGATCGCGGGCACTTCGCCGGTGCCGAACCACAGCACCAAAATCGGCACCACGGCGACCTTGGGGATCGCGTTGAAGCCTATCATCAGCGGGTAGGTGGCAGCATAAATGAAACGCGACCAGCCAATGGCGATGCCAAGAGCAAGGCCAAAGACGATGGCCATGAAAAAGCCGACAAGCGTGGTCCAGAGCGTTTGCAGCGAGTTGCGCCAGAGCCCGCCGGAGAACTCAACAAAGGCGCCGTAAATCGCTGAGGGTGCAGGCAAAATGTAGCGCGGAACTCCGGTGGCCAGTACCGCGGCCTCCCACACGGCAAAGAGCCCGATTGTGACGATCCAGGGTGCCAGACGCACCCATTGTGCTTCGGTCATCCCCGCGCCTCCTCGATATAGCTGCGCAGCTCCTGCACGATTTCGCCAAAGTGGTTCTCGTAGAGCACTTCGATGGGGCGCGGCCGTGGGATATCAACCTCGCGGTTGACGATCACCTTGCCGGGCCGTGCGGACATCACGACGATGCGGTCGGCCAGAAACACGGCTTCGCGCAGATCATGGGTCACGAGGATGGTGGTAAAGCCCTTCTCCGCATGCAGATCGCGGATGACCTGCCAGAGCTCTTCGCGGGTGAAAGCGTCGAGCGCACCGAAAGGCTCATCGAGCATCAAAAGGCGCGGGTCGTGGATCAGCGCGCGGCACAAAGAGGCGCGCTGCTGCATCCCGCCCGAAAGCTGCCAGGGGTATTTCTCGCCCGCGCCCTCAAGCCCGACGGAGGCCAAAAGCGCCTCTGCGCGCTGACGGTATTCCGATTTCCGGGAGCGGAAGGTGCGCCGGTGTGGCTCCACCACTTCGAGCGGCAGAAGGATATTATCGCGGGTCAGCCGCCAGGGCAGCATCACCGGGTTTTGGAAGGCCATGCCAGCAATGCTGACGGGGCCAGAGACCTCTTTGCCGGCAACCTGCACCACGCCTTCGGTGGGAAAGGTCAAGCCGGTGGCGAGTTTCATCAGGCTGGATTTGCCACAGCCCGATGGCCCCACGACAGCAACGAACTCACCCTCTTCAACGCTGAAGGTGAGGTCTTCGACAGCGAGCGTGCCCTCCGCCGCGCCCTGAGGGGCGTAGCGGAGGGCGACTTTGTCGAGTTCGACGAGGTGTTGGCTCACTGACCGATCATCCGATCCTCTTTCGAGGGCAGGAACGAGCTGTCAAAGATGTCGCCCGGCGTCGGGAGCGGGTTCTCGAAGTCGTAGGTGAGGGCGATCTGCTCAAGCGCTGCCGCGAACCGTGCCTCATCGATGCCGCCGATGCCGTTGGCCGCGACTTCATCGGTCAGGAAGTTCTGATCAATCGCCATCTGGAAGCGCTCCAACTCAACGGCCTCACGGGCCACGTCGTTACGCTCCAGCACATACGGGATGGCCATCGCCGGGGAGGCGAAAGACTCGTCCATGCCTTTGATCGTGGCACGGAGGAAGGCGGAAACAGCCTCTGGGTTCTCTTCAGCAAAAGCTGGGTTCACGATGATGACGTTGCCGTAAAGGTCGAGGCCGTAGTCGGCCATCAGCAGCACGTTGATGTCATCCTCGGGCACGCCCGCGGCTTTGAGGTTGATGAAGCTGGAAAACGAGAAGCCGGTGATCGCGTCTACTTCGCCGCGCGCCAGCATCGGCTCGCGCACAGGGAAGCCGACGTTTTCGATGCTCACGGCACCTGCGTCGATGTCATTGGCAGCCACGAAAGCATCCCACTGGGCGTAGGCACCATCGGGGGCCGGGGCGCCAAGAGTGCGGCCCTCAAGGTCTTTGGGTGAGGAAACGCCCAGGCTCTCACGCCCGACAATCGCGAAGGGCGGCTTGTTGTAGATCATGAAGACGGCCATCACCTCGAGATCGGGGTTCTGGTCGCGGAATTTGATGAGCGTGTTCACATCGGCAGACCCCATCTGGTAGGTGCCAGACGCCACCCGCGGGATTGCATCGAGGGAGCCTGCGCCCTGGTCCATCGTGACCTCAAGGCCCTCGTCGGCGTAGTAGCCCTTGCCAAGCGAGAGCAGGAACGGCGCTGCTGGGCCTTCCCACTTCCAGTCGTTGGCGTATTTGATTTCGACCTGGGCAGAGGCCGTAGTTGCGGCCACGGCGGCGGCTGCCACCCATGCGAGCAGTTTCATGTAAATCTCCCGATTAAACCTTGGACACGCTAGGAAAGTGCCGATGTGCCGTCAATTTTGAATCTGCACCAAGCTGCTCAGCAAAGCGGCAAACCTCTGCCTGTTTTGACTCCATCTGGTGTGTGGCTGTGCACAAAGTGGAATGTGGCCCGTGAGTTGATTGACGGCCCGCCCTGCGCCACGCTTACTGCCGGTTAAGGATTGCCGATGCTTGATGCCGCCCCCCCCACTGTTCTGCAACGCGCCCGCGGGCGTGCAGGTGCAGCTTTTGCAGCGCCCGGCAGGCTGGCGGAGTTGAGCCAGTCAGGCTCCGCGAAAGCGATGCTGCCGAATGTGTATGGGACAGAGCCGCATCTGGTGTTGGTCAATACCGCAGGGGGTGTGACCGGCGGTGATCACTTTCAGTGGCGTGCGGAGGCGCAGGGGGGTGCGGCCCTGACCGCAACCTCGCAAACGGCAGAGCGGGTCTATCGTGCCCGGCCAGCTGATGTGCCGGGGTTGGTGGAGACGCGGTTGCGTGTGGAAAGCCGGAGCACCCTCTCATGGCTGCCGCAGGAGACGATCTTGTTTGAGGGCGGCAAGCTTGACCGGCGTCTCACAGCTGAGATGGCGGAGGATGCGTCGTTGACACTTCTAGAGTCGGTTGTGCTCGGGCGCGCCGCGATGGGAGAAACACTGGTCTCCGCGCATCTGTCAGACCAGTGGCGCGTTTGGCGAGCGGGCAAGCTCGTTTATGCGGATGCGTTGCGGCTGTTGGGGGATATCCCCACGCTCACGCGAGGCCCTGCAACACTTGCAACAGCCCGCGCCTTTGCGAATTTCGTGCATATCGCGCCCGATGCAGAGGATCGGCTGGAGGACGCGCGCGATCTCATCAAAGATCTGACCGTGACTGCCGGCGTTTCTGCCTGGAACGGATGTCTGGCCTTGCGCATGGTGGCCCCAGACGGGCAAGCTCTGCGCCAAGCGTTGATCGCCTTTTTGACCGCCTTTCGCGCCGGGCCCCTGCCCCGCGTTTGGCACATGTAGACGGACCAGACCATGAACCTCACTCCTCGGGAAAAAGACAAACTCCTCATCAGCCTCGCCGCGATGGTCGCGCGCGGGCGCCTTGAGCGGGGCGTCAAACTCAACCACCCCGAGGCGATTGCCCTCATCACCGACTACGTCGTCGAGGGTGCTCGCGACGGGCGTTCTGTGGCGGAGTTGATGGAGGCTGGGGCGCATGTGATCACCCGCGCGCAATGCATGCCGGGCATCCCCGAAATGATCCACGATGTACAGGTCGAGGCCACTTTTCCGGACGGTACCAAACTTGTGACCGTGCATCATCCAATTCGTTGACTATATCTAGCAGACAGATGCAGGAGCCGCACTGATGAAAGATCTTCTCGACAAAGCCGCCGCATGGCTCGACAGCCTGCTGCCAAAGCCCGCGCCTCAGCCTATCCCCGTGCGTGTAAACGATAAACGGCGGCGGTAACCTGCTGTTACGGCACGTAAGTCACGAAACTGTCGCACCCAGTCTTCGCGATAGCTTTTTGGGTGGCTCTCTGTTATGTTGCACCGCAACACAGAAAGCCTGACCGTGCCAAAGCTCCTTCTGCCCTTCCTTCTTTTTGCGACGTCTGCAAGCGGGCACCCGGCGCATGGTTTGTTTTTTCAAACTGAAAGCGGTAACAGCACGCTATCCGAGACGGCGCAAACGACGATTTTTCTAGGCCCGCTTGCGCTTCTCGCTGTTGGTGCGATCATTCTTGTGGCCGCGGCGGCCTATCACTTTGACGGAGAGCGATCATGATCCCAGGAGAGGTTCTTTGCGCTAACGGAGAGATTGAGTTGAACGCAGGCGCAGTCGCGATCACGCTCACCGTTGCCAACACCGGCGACCGGCCGGTTCAGGTGGGCTCTCACTACCATTTCGCCGAAACCAACGGCGCGCTCTCGTTTGACCGGGATGCCGCGCGCGGGATGCGCCTCGACATCGCCTCTGGCACCGCGGTGCGGTTTGAGCCGGGGCAGACGCGGGATGTGGTCTTGATCCCGCTGTCGGGTGATCGCGTGGTCTATGGGTTCAATCAAGCCGTGATGGGGCCGCTCTGACGCGATGATGAAACGTCTCCTCAAACGGCTGCGGGTGCAGCGCACGCGCCCTGCGCCGCCGATTGTGGAAGAAGTGTTATCGGAGTCGACGGCGCTCGTGCCGGTGCCCGCCGAGCCAACGCCGCGCTGGCATGCGCCAGAGGGTTGGGTCGGAGCGCTGCCCGCGCCGCATAAGCCCCTGGCTTTGCCGTTTTTTCCGCTCTTGGGCGCAGTGATCCACTTGCCGACGGCAGTCGCGGCGGTGGAGGAGCGCAAAAGCACCGAGCCCGCGCCGCAGATAGACGTGGCCGCGCAAGAGGGCCCGCCGCCCTCGGGCCATGCCGAGATGATGCAGCTGGCGCTCGAGGCGCAGCAGGTGATCTGGCTGCGCATGGCTGGGATGGCGATGCCCACGCCTGGCCAGATGCAGGAAAACCACCGCATGGTTGCCGAAAAGCCCCCGGCGTTTGCGCAGGCGATGTTTGATGGGACTCTGGCGTTGATGACAGGGCACACCCCCGACGAGGCCGCCCGCCGCACCGCCGCGCGCCTGCGCAAGGTGACCAGCGAGAATATTAAGAGACTGACGGAGTGACGTTTCACCCTCGCCTGACGTGCGGTGTGTTTGACAGGGCCTGAGGCCCAAATTCTCACATCATTCGTGTGTGCAACTTTGAACCACCTGCCCGCACATCACGCAGTGGACGGCACCGCGTTTGCGTAAACTGTCACAAGTCTCCGAAAAGTATTTCCGATGACCTTCGGAATCTGTCAGCCTGAGCGGACCAGATAGACCCAGACGAACTGCAAACGGACGACACCCCATGCCCACACGTATCCCCCGCGCCGCTTATGCCGATATGTATGGCCCCACCACCGGTGACCGGGTGCGGCTGGCGGATACGGAGCTGTTTATCGAGGTAGAGAAAGACCTCACCACCTACGGCGAAGAGGTGAAGTTCGGCGGCGGCAAGGTCATTCGCGATGGGATGGGCCAGAGCCAGGTCACGCGCGCGGGTGGCGCGGTGGATACGGTCATTACCAATGCGCTGATCGTCGATCACACCGGCATTTATAAGGCCGATGTGGGCCTGAAAGACGGGCTGATCGCGGCCATTGGCAAGGCTGGCAACCCAGACACACAGCCCGACGTCGACATCATCATCGGCCCCGGCACAGAGGCGCTGGCGGGCGAAGGGCGTATTCTGACGGCGGGCGGGTTTGACGCGCATATCCACTTCATCTGCCCGCAGCAGATCGAAGATGCGCTGCACTCGGGCCTCACCACAATGCTGGGCGGCGGCACTGGCCCTGCCCATGGCACGCTGGCGACCACCTGCACTCCGGGCGCGTGGCATATCGGGCGGATGATGCAGGCGCTCGATGCCTTCCCCATCAATTTCGGCCTGTCCTGCAAGGGCAACGCCTCCACCCCCGATGCGCTGGTCGAGATGATCAACGCCGGCGCCTGCGCGATGAAGCTGCACGAAGATTGGGGCACCACCCCTGGCGCCATCGACTGCTGTCTTTCGGTTGCCGATGACATGGACGTGCAGGTGATGATCCACACCGACACGCTGAATGAGAGCGGCTTTGTGGAGAATACGGTTGCGGCGATTGGCGGACGCACAATTCACGCCTTCCACACCGAAGGCGCGGGCGGCGGCCATGCGCCCGACATCATCAAGGTCTGCGGACTGGACAATATCATCCCCTCCTCGACCAACCCCACGCGGCCCTACACGGTGAACACGCTAGAAGAGCATCTCGACATGCTCATGGTTTGCCACCACCTCGACAAATCGATCTCCGAGGATGTGGCCTTTGCCGAAAGCCGCATTCGGAAAGAGACGATTGCCGCCGAGGATATCCTGCATGACATGGGCGCGTTCTCGATCATCGCCTCTGACAGTCAGGCGATGGGGCGTGTGGGCGAAGTGATCATCCGCACCTGGCAAACCGCTGATAAGATGAAGAAACAGCGCGGGCGGCTGCCTGAGGAGACCGGCGACAACGACAATTTGCGCGTGCGCCGCTACATCGCGAAATACACGATTAACCCGGCGATTGCGCATGGGCTGTCGGGGCATATCGGCTCTATCGAGGTGGGCAAACGGGCGGATCTATGCCTGTGGTCTCCGGCGTTTTTCGGGGTGAAGCCCGAGATGACGCTGGTAGGCGGCACCATTGCCTGCGCGCAAATGGGCGACCCGAATGCCTCTATCCCCACACCGCAGCCGGTCTATTCACGCCCGATGTTTGGCGCATTTGGTCGGTCGCAAGAGAACAGCAGCGTGATGTTCGTGTCGGGTGCCGCGCATGAGATGGGTATTGGCGAAAGCGTGGGCCTGCGCAAAGCGACCGCGCCGGTTGCGAATGTGCGTGGCGGTATCTCCAAGGCCAGCATGGTGCTCAACGACGCCACACCCGAAGTCGAGGTGAACCCCGAAACCTACGAGGTGAGGGCGAACGGAGAGCTCTTGACCTGCGAACCGGCAACAGAGCTGCCGATGGCGCAGCGGTATTTTATGTTTTGAGACTGCTTGAAAACTACGCATTGTAGTTACATAATGTATGCAGTTCGAATGGGATGAAGCGAAAAACAGGTGGAATGTCGAAAAGCACGGCATTTCCTTCGAAACTGCGTCACGGATGTTCTTTGGTCCTGTGCTGACCGCCTTAGACGCGCGTTTTGAGTACGGCGAAGAGAGGTTCATCAGCGTTGGAAAGGTGGACGGTGTCTTGATTATTGTTGCGGTGCATACCGATAGGGATGGCTGAACAAGACTAATCTCTGCCCGTCCTGCTTTGCGAAGAGAGCGAGAAAGATATGAGCACGAAATACGAAACAGAAGCTGACCTGACCGTACTGGCAAATCTTGCCGACAACCAAATCGACAAAACGGACATCCCAGAATTGTCCGAAGACTTTTGGGAGAATGCTGAGGTCAAACTGCCGGTTGGGAAAAAACAACTCACCGTGCGGTTCGATCAAGATGTGGTCGAGTGGTTCAAAACGTCGGGCAAAGGCTATCAGACACGCATGAACGCGGTTTTGCGCTCTTATATGGAAGCGCAGAAGTAGTCTTTGCTGCACCGCACAAATCATGCTATAACAGTTTTATGGGAGGAAACCGAACCGTCATCATAGCGGAGGTTTCCGATGACAGATCAACAGCTTGGGCCGCTTTTGGCTCTACCGCCACAATCTCAGATCGACCAGTATTTTGCGGGCCTTGGGTTTGGTATTAACCCTTATCTTGAAAGTCAGGGACGGCAGCGAATGATGGCGTATCTCAATGCGCTCTCAGACCGGGATCTCGCGCATCTGGGCATCACCCGCGAAGACATCACCGCTTATTGCTTTCGGCATCGGTTCGCGGCGGCCTGAGCAGTTGCACACAGCAACGCGGGCGTTAGGGTGAGTGTATGAGCTTATCCGCCCCCTCCGCCCACACCCTGCACCGCCACAGCCATGCGGCGGCGGATGGCACCTGCGAATTGACCTATGAGGACCGGTTCTTGCGCCGCAAGCGGCTGACGACCGCCGAGGGGTGGTCGTTTATCGTTGACCTGCCGCAGACCACCTCGCTGAACGCAGGCGATCAATTGGAGTTAACGGATGGGCGCCGGGTTGCTGTCGCAGCAGCGCCTGAGCCTTTGCTGCAGGTCTCCGGCGATCTGACGCGCCTTGCTTGGCATATCGGCAATCGCCACACGCCCTGCGAAATTACCCAGACGCATCTGCTGATCCGGCAAGATCATGTGCTCAAGGATATGCTGCTCAAACTCGGCGCGGAGCTGACCGAGGTGACGGCCCCGTTCACGCCAGAGGGGGGCGCTTATGGCCACGGGCGCACGCATGGGCATGACCACGGGCACGATCACGGCCATTCCCACGACCACAGCCATGACCACGCCCACTGACCTCTCGCACATCCAGACCCTGCAAAGCTGGCTATCGCCCGCATTTCCGGTGGGTGCGTTTGCCTGGAGCCACGGGTTGGAGACGGCAATTGTGGACGACCGCATCGCGTCGGTGGCGGCGCTGGAGGAGTGGCTGACCACGCTCCTAAAACACGGAAGCCTGCGCAATGATGCGGTGCTGTTGCGCCTTGCCCATACCGGGGAGGATATGGCTGACCTCGCGATCGCCCTCGCCGCCTCGAAAGAGCGGCATGATGAGACGCAAGAGCAAGGGGCCGCCTTCGTGCGGACGGTGAATGCGCTCTATGGATGGGAGTTGCCGCCCTGCCCCTACCCGGTGGCTATTGGGCTCGCCGCGGCTAGGGCGGATATTCCTGTTGGCCTCGCGATGCCGCTCTACCTGCAAGCCACCTGCTCGACGTTGATCTCGGTGGGTGTGCGGCTGATCCCGCTGGGGCAAACGGAGGGGCAGCAGTTGCTCGCCAAGCTCCACCCTCTGTGCGCGGATGTCTCCAGGAGCCTTGCCGAGGCGACGGAGGCGGATTTGGGGAGCATCTCAGTACTGGCAGACATCGCAGCGATGCAGCACGAAACGCTCCCGACACGGATTTTCAGGTCTTGAGGCGCGCAACATGATTCTAAAGGACAGACGATGAAATCTCCCCATGGCCCTCTCAGAATCGGTCTCGGCGGCCCGGTGGGTGCTGGTAAAACCACGCTTACGACAGCGCTCTGTATCGCGCTGCGCGAAAAATACTCCGTCGCGGCGATCACCAATGACATCTACACGCGCGAGGATGCAGAGGCACTGATGCGCGCGCAGGCGCTGCCGTTGGAGCGGATCAGAGGTGTTGAAACCGGTGGCTGCCCCCACACCGCCATCCGCGAGGATGCCTCGATTAACCTTGCTGCCATCGCCGATCTGAACGCGGCCTTTCCAGACCTCGACGTGGTGCTGATCGAAAGTGGCGGAGACAATCTCGCCGCGACATTCTCTCCGGAACTGGCCGATCTGACGATCTATCTGATCGATGTGGCGGCGGGCGAAGAGATCCCACGCAAAGGCGGCCCGGGGATCACGCGGTCAGATTTGCTGGTGATCAACAAGACCGATCTCGCGCCGCATGTGGGTGCGGATTTGGCGGTGATGGAGCGAGATGCCGCCACGCAGCGCGGCAGCCGCCCGTTTGTGTTTACCAACCTAAAGCGGGGCGACGGCGTCACAGAAATTATTGATTTTATTGAGACTTCGGCAGGGTTTGTGGTGACGGCTTAACCGATCCGCTGACCCAAAAGCGACCGCAGGCCCGAGAAATCATAGCCCGCCTGCGCGCCCGCGTTCATCAACTCCTCCACCTCGACACTGCCCGCCTGCGACAGCGCCCAGACGTTGGAGGACCGTGTGCCCGAGCGGCAATAGGCATAGACCGGTGCGTCAGCACCCTCGATAATATCGCGCATCGCCGTCACATGCTCCGGCCCGAACCCCGCGCCTGGAATGGGCAGGTAGTGATAGGCCAGCCCGGCACTCTTGGCGGCCGCTTCCATCGTGGCGCTATCTGGCCCACCGGTCAGGGCAACCTCTTCATCGGGGCGGTTGTTGATGAGCGTCTTAAAGCCTGCATCGGCCAGTGCCTGAGCATCAGCCTCAGCGATCTGCGGGCCGACGGAAATGGCGGGGGTGAGCGTGCGAATATCCATGCTCTGCTGATGCAATAGAGAGCCCTGCTCTGTCCAGTGGCACGGTGAGACGAAGTGTTCCTTGAGATTAACTCATTCTGCTTGTAAAATCCTTGTTGGGCGGAAATGGAAAACCACAATGTGTGAAGCACGACTCTTGAGTCCGCATGCGGACCGCGCGGCGACAGTGTTACAAACCCTGTCGAACAAACAACGGCTATTGTTGGTGTGCCAACTGATTGATGGCGAGAAGAGTGTGAGTGAGCTGACAGAGGCTGCAGGCCTCCGGCAAGCGACGGTGAGCCAGCATTTGGCGAAACTGCGCGAGCGTGGGTTGGTGCAGACGCGGCGCGATGCGCAGATGATCTACTACCGGCTGGCGGGCGCGGAGTTGCGCAGCATCATCGAAAACCTGGTGGAGCTTTACGGCAACCCGGCCAATCAAACCGACGTGCCAACGACACGCACAGCCGAAGCGATTTAACCAGCGAGCTTCGGCCCGCACATCACGCGCAACCGGTCGGCGAACAGCACGCCGATGTTGGGATCTTCAGGCGTGGCATAGGGGTCAAGATCCCAAAGGGTTGCTGCGGCGAGATCAGCCTCTTCGGTCTGGTCATAAGGGACGATTTCGGCGGTGCAGCCTTTGGGCACCTTATCGCCGTTGAGCGCCTCGATCAGCGCGAAGGCGATGTAGAACTCGCCGTCATAGACCAAAACATCCAAAAACTCCGGGCGGATTTTTTGATCGAAGGTCCGCGTGAAGCGGATGTGGATCATCTGATCCGCTTCCAGCGTAGCCTGCCCGCGCACCGGGCGTGAGAGCGCGTTGTCCACCCCTTCAACCACGGTGAAGCCGTTGAAATCGGGTTGCCAATTCATCAACTCGGCGGTCAGGCGCTCCTCTTCCTCACGGGTGAGTTCCCAGTTTTGGTCAAGATCGAGGGCCATCGCATCAAGCAAGGCAACCGTAGCGTTTGGGTCGTACCACCAGTGAAAATCGAGGCCGGTGAGGTAGCCCGCCTCGTCAAAGACCGGATGCAACCCGCTGTCGATAAAGACATGCGGATGCGCCTGCGCCGCCGGGGCACAGGCGAGGCTGAGGGCAAGCGCAGCGGCCGCCCCGCGCATTAGGTGCCGGGCATCATGCCTGGCGGCAGGCCCATTCCTTCGGTGACTTTCGCCATTTCCTCTTGCGCAGCGGCGGCGGCTTTCGATTGGGCGTCTTTGACCGCGGCGAGGATCAGATCCTCAACCACCTCTTTCTGGTCGGCTTCAAAAAGGCTCGGATCGATCGAGAGGCCCGTCAGCTCACCCTTGGCGGTGGCGGTGGCCTTGACGAGCCCTGCCCCGCTTGCGCCCTCAACGGCAATCTCATCAAGGCGAGACTGCGCGTCCGCCATCTTGGATTGCATCTCTTGCGCCTGTTTCATCAGCTTGGCCATATCACCAAGCTGGCCCAACCCTTTGAGCATGACCGTCTCCTGATTACTGTCAGGATGAATTTACAAGTCGGAGGGCCGCGCAACAAGCCCTCTGGCGACTAGGCCGCAGGTTTGACGGTCTCATACATGCCGACAGCGCGGTTCATCTCTCGCAAGAGCACATCGCTGTCGCGTGCAAGGCGGGTGAGGACCTCCCGGTTCACGCGGCCAGAGAGCGTGGCGCGGTCCAACTCCAGGCGGATCGGCTCCCACAGATTGCGCACGAGGGCGAGTTGCTCGGCAATCTCGGTGTTCGGGGCAGCCATCACGCAAACGTCAGCAAACCCCTCCTGCAACGCGGTCAGGGACAGCTCAAAAAGGCTGGTGGTGCCCTCAAGCGAGAGGGCGTGGCTGATATCCCCGGTCAGAAATAAGAGACACGTTTCTTTCATCGCCTTCTGGGTCAGCATCCGCTGGCGGCCGGCCACATCGATGGTGATCGTCAGCGACAGTGGCACATCGGGCAGCACGTTGCCGTAAGACCGCGCGGTCTGGTTGACCGCCATGTTCATAAACTTCAGCACCTGCAGGCTGGTGTCGGAGAGATCGGACATTTCCGCCTGTTCAGCGGCACCGGCGTCAATCACATCCTCGATGATGTTGGAGTAGCCAATCCACGGGCCATCGATCCGGCGGAGTGCGCGCAGCACCGCTTGGCGGCGCTCTTCGGTAAGGCCCATGGACTCGTCACCAAAGCGCAGTGCGTTGTCGGACCGTTGGAACAGGTCGTAGGCCTGCGTGAGCTGATCGAAATGCGTGCCCTCGCCGATGCCCTGGGACATCATGCAAGAGGCTTTTGCCATTCGCTGCGACAGCATCCGCTGGCGACCCGCGATGTTGACCTTACGCGTGACCTCTTCGGCAGAAATGTCCTGCGCGAGTGCTTGCGGCGGAGATGACAGAATGGCTGAACTTGCGACCGTTGCAGCGATGACGACCGAGTGGATGATACCTCTCATCACATACCCCCTTTGACGTAGAGCCCCCCGGCTCTCTTTACGCCCCCACCAGAGCGTTACCTGAGGACTCGCTTATTGAACACTCTCATAAGAGGATTTCCTGCGCCAATTGCGCGCAAAGGTTGATTAAGACTTAGGCAAACGGATCAATCGGTTCCCAGTCTTCGTCCACGTCATCCGGGTCAATGGGAACGATCTGTTCCTCTTCTGGAAACGGTGCAGGTGTGCTCTGGCGCACTTCGCGAATTTTTGCGCCCGGAAAGGTCAGGAGTGCTGCCTGCACGAACGGATGTTCTTCGGCAGCCTGCAAACGCTCGATGCCCGCGGCGTGTTCGCGTTCTGAGAGTGTGTCTTCGCCGCCCTCAGAGACGACGCTCACAACCCAGCGCTGACCCGTCCACTCCCGCAGCCGGTTTGAGAGGGTGCTTGCAAGCTTGGGCGGCGCGTTTTGGCCGGGCTCAAACTCGATGTGACCCGGTGCGAAGCTCACCAGCCGCAGATGCTGCTCAACCTCCATCAGGAAGGGGATATCGCGCTTGTCTTTGATCAGCGCGACGACGTCTTCAAAGCTGGCAAGCGTGGTGGGAAGGGGCGCAGGCAAAGGTGTGGGCTGTGCCCCACCGCCGATGGCGCGCAGCTCTGCGCGAGGGCCGGAGCCTCCACCACTTGGCGCCCCCTGCCCCACAGCAGCAGTGCCCCCTTGGCTGAGCTTTGCGACGAGATCACCGGGCGGCGGCATGTCGGCGACATGCGTAAGGCGGATCAGCGACATTTCGGCGGCCATCATCGCATTAGGCGCGGCAAAGACCTCCTCCATCGCCTTAAGAAGCATCTGCCAGGCGCGCGAGAGAATGGGCATCCGCAACCCCGCCGCCATCTCGCGCCCGCGCGCGCGGGCGTCGGGGGAGAGTGTGGGGTCTTCGGCAGCCTCGGGCGTGATTTTGACCATGGAGATCCAATGCGTGATCTCGGCGAGGTCTTGGATCACCGCGGCCGGGTCTGCACCGGCGGCGTATTGCTCGGAGAGCTCCGCGAGGGCGGCGGGGGCGTCGCCCTTCATCACCAGCTCAAAGAGGTCGAGGCCCCGGGCACGGTCGGCCAAACCGAGCATCGCGCGCACTTGATCGACAGTGGTTTCGCCCGCGCCATGGGCAATCGCCTGATCAAGGAGCGAGAGCGCGTCGCGCATCGACCCTTCAGAGGCGCGCACGATGAGGGCCAAGGCCTCTTCGCTCACTTGGGCGTTTTCGCGAGCCGCGATGTCTTTGAGATAGGCCAGCATTACCTCCGGCTCGATGCGGGGGAGGTCAAACCGTTGGCAGCGCGACAGCACCGTTACCGGCACTTTGCGAATTTCGGTGGTCGCAAAGATGAACTTCACATGGGCGGGCGGCTCTTCGAGTGTTTTGAGCAACGCGTTAAAGGCGCTGGTGGAGAGCATGTGCACTTCGTCGAAGATGTAGATTTTGTAGCGCGCCTCGGTTGGTCGGTAGGGCACTCCCGCCAAAATCTCCCGCATTTTATCGACTTGGGTGTTGGAGGCGGCATCAAGCTCCAGCACATCCACATGCCGCCCTTCCGCGATGGCTTTGCACGGCCCGCACACGCCGCAGGGCTCTGTCGTGGGGCCGCCTGTGCCATCTGGCCCGATGCAATTGAGGCCTTTGGCAATGATCCGCGCGGTGGTGGTTTTTCCAACACCCCGCACCCCGGTCATGACGAAAGCATGGGCGATCCGGTCAGCCGCAAACGCATTTTTCAGCGTGCGCACCATCGCCTCTTGCCCGATCAGATCCGCAAAGGTGGCTGGGCGATACTTGAGGGCGAGAACCTGATAGGGCGTGTCTGTCATGCGCCGAACCCTAGGCCGGAGCTGGTCGGGCGACAAGGCGACCCGCCCGTTTATTGGCAGCAACTGGGAGAAAGGTGAGAGGCTGGACAACGACCCAAGCGGGGCTCGTTACGGCTGCTTCCTTCCGGACCTGACCGGGTTGGCGAGGCGCTCGCCCGCGCCAACCTCTCACGCGTCACATAGCAACTCGCATCCTCCACATCAAGCGGCCAAGAGCCTCCCAGAATTCTCCTCAAGGTTGTCTAAACTTTGCCATTTTCTCCTAAAACGAATCAGAGTATACAACCTAAAGGAGAGTTAGCCGTTTGGGGGCGGTGGATGTACGTGAAAGAGCTGATGTTGGCGTTGGGAATGACGGTGTTGTCCAGCACTGCCCTGGTGGCACTGGGCCTGACGACCCAACCGCCAAGCCAGACGGAGGTTGTTGCGATGAGCGTGACGCATGCAACGTCGGTGGCGGCCTCCGCCTTTGAGATGCAGGCGACCGGGTTTTGCGAGCCTTCGATCGCACGCAACATCTCTGTGAATTTGCAGACGGGTGAGACGCGCGAAGCCATGTGTTGAGGCAGACGGGGCGTGCGTCTGCCCCTCCCGTCCGGTGATTATCTGAGGGGGCAATCACCGGGCCATTGCGCTCCAATCCGGTTTGACCGACCCGGATTGGAGCGCAAACATGTTTGTGACCCCGCTCTGCGCAAACGGGGGTGGCGTTGTGTTTTAGGCGGCCTAAGCTGGGCGCATGTTGAAGCACACTCTCCCCGCGGTCATCGCCCTTTGCGCCACAGCTGTCGCCGCAAGCTCCTCGGATCTCGTGCATCCAGACCTGCGTTCCGACGACCGGCATTACACATCTGAGGAGTGGAACGACCTCGCCGCTGGCAAAACGCTCTACTATTTTATCGACGGGCAGTTTTTCGGGCGGGAGTATTACGGCTTTACAGGGCAGTTTGTGCGCTTTCAGCATGTGAGCGGCATCTGCTTTGATGGGCAGTGGTGGCATGACGCGGAGGCGCAGGCATTTTGCTTTGCCTGGCCCGAAGAAACCTCCTGTTTTCATCATGTTGCGCGGGGCGATGAGATCGTTGTGCTCTCGGCGGATCAAGCAGAGGACGGGCATTGGGGCGTTCAAACCGTCGAACAAATCACACCGGGTGGATTTTCATGCGACAGCGCACTTACCAGTTAACCTTTGCATTGACCGTGCTCGGTGTCGCGGCCGTAGCCGACACCCCAGTCGATCTGGAGTGGTTTGAGGAGTATGCCCAGGGCTCCACCCTGCATTTTGAGCGTGGCGGAGACTATGCAGGGGCAGAGCAATTCTTGGACGATCGGCGGGTGATCTGGCAGTTCCCGGATGGCACCTGCGTGCCGGGTGGTTGGTATATAGAGGCGGGGGCGATGTGTTTTGTCTATGCCCACAGCACCGATGACCCGCAGTGCTGGCAAATGCTGCAGGTCGGCGATGACATCATCGCGCGGCTTGTGAACGCAGAGAATGACACCGGCGATATCCGCATCACCCGGCAAACCAATGTGCCGCTCAGCTGCGGGCCGGCCTCAGGCGCTTAAAACAGCGAGCCTTGGCTGGGTTTTTTCGGCGGAGGCTTCTTGGCGGCGCGCGGCGGCT
>JBCBGM010000030.1:0-33584 GCA_038526735.1 Pseudomonadota bacterium
CGATGAGCAGATGCGGGTGCTGGAGCTTTATCACCGCAACTTCGTGCGTGCGGGCGCGCAGCTTGATGAACAGGGTAAGGCGCGGCTGGCTGAGATCATGCAGCGGCTTGCCTCCCTCGGAACAGCGTTCACGCAGGCCGTGCTGGCCGATGAGCGTGAGTGGTTCATGACGCTGAGCGAGGGTGATCTGGACGGGTTGCCCGCCGATGTGATCGCCGCCGCGAAATCCGCCGCAGACAGCCGGGGTGTGGATGGCTACGCGATCACGCTGAACCGGTCTTTGATCGTGCCGTTTCTCGAAAACGCCACCCGCCGCGACCTGCGCGAGCAGGCCTTCAAGGCGTGGACCGCGCGCGGCATGAACGGCGGCGCCTCTGATACGCGAGAGATTGTGGCCGAGATCTTGGGCCTGCGCCACGAGCGCGCGCAGCTTTTGGGGTACGCGCATTTCGCGGCGTTCAAGCTCGAAAAAGAGATGGCAAAGACGCCATCTTCTGTGCGCGATCTGCTGATGCAGGTCTGGGAGCCTGCCAAATCAGCCGCAGAGCGCGACGCCGAAAAGCTCGCAGCGTTGGCGGCGGATGGCAGAGACAACTCTCCGCTCGCCCCCCATGACTGGCGGTTTTATGCGGAGAAGCTGCGCAAGAAAGAGCACGATCTCGATACCTCCGAGGTCAAGCCGTACCTCACCCTCGACGGCATGATCGCCGCGCAATTTGATGTGGCAGGGCGTCTCTTTGGCCTGTCATTTGAGCCGCTCGACGTGCCCCTCCACAACCCCGACGCCCGCGCCTGGGAGGTGAAGAAGGGGGAGCGGCATATGGGCGTGTTTATCGGGGATTATTTCGCCCGCCCCGAAAAGCGCTCGGGCGCGTGGTGCTCGGGCTTTCGCTCGCAGCGCAAACTGGGCGGAGAGGTGCGACCGATTACGATCAACGTGTGCAATTTCGCGAAGGCTGAGCCTGCCCTGTTGACCTGGGACGACGCCCGTACGCTCTTCCACGAGTTTGGCCACGCCCTTCACAACCTTCTGTCGGATGTGACTTACCCGATGATTTCTGGCACCTCGGTCGCCCGCGATTTCGTCGAACTGCCCAGCCAGCTCTATGAGCACTGGTTGAGCGTGCCGGACGTCCTGCGCACCCATGCGCGCCACTATGAAACCGGGGAGCCGATCCCGGAGGCGCTGGTCGAGAAAATCCTTGGGGCAGAGACGTTTGACCAAGGCTTTGCGACGGTGGAATACCTTGCCTCCGCCCTCGTGGACCTGGACTTTCACGATGGCCCGCCACCCACAGACCCGATGGCGGCACAGGCGGAAACCCTCGCGCGCCTCGGGATGCCCGACGCCATCGTCATGCGCCACGCGACCCCGCATTTTCAGCACATCTTTGCAGGTGATGGGTATTCCAGCGGCTACTACTCCTACATGTGGTCAGAGGTGATGGACGCTGATGCCTTCGCCGCGTTTGAAGAGACGGGCGATCCGTTCGACGCGGACCTCGCGGAAAAGCTCTACACCCATGTCTACTCGGCCGGCGGCTCGAAAGACCCCGAGGTGCTCTACACCGCTTTCCGCGGTCAGATGCCTGGGCCGGAGGCTTTGCTCAAGGGGCGAGGGCTGGCGGCCTAAGCGTCAGAACCACTGGCCGGGCTCGATAAAGCCCATCTCCAGCAATTGCTGCGAGCGCCATTCAAAGCGCTCGCTGCGGCGCCACATCATGCTCTCGATCTCAAACGTGGAACCGGGGTTCCGCTTGAGCGACTTCGCCACGCGGAACGAGGCAATCGCGACGGTCACATTGTGATGCCACTGGCAGGCGACCGTGTTCATCTCGGGCTCTGACAGGGTCAGATTCTCGTTCACCAGCAACCCCGGCTTGGCGCGAAAAAGCGAGATCCGGTCGATCCGCCGCCGCTCCCACGGGACGAACTCCTCATACCGCCAGGACAGCCCGCCAAAGATATCAAACTGCCGGTCCAGCGCCTCCCCATCCGCAAAGCGCTGGAAGCTGTAATAGCCGGAGCTGTCAAAATGCGCGTCATCGCACGAGACGGCGTTGGGGTGGCGGTAAAGATCACGGGCGTAGAGGTCGAGCGCATAGGTGAACACATGCTCGCGCCGCTCTTCGGTCATGAAGTCTGTGAGGTCAGAGATGCGACGGCTCTCGGAATACGGGAAGAAAAAGTACTCCGCGTTGTAGCACCAGAAGATCCACCGCCCCGGGCTCGCCTCGATCACCGCGTTCAGCACCTCAAGGAGATCAACCCGCGTTCGGATGGAGCGGCGCAGCATCGGGGTTTGGTACTGCTCGGCGACATCCTCAAGCCCCGTGACATCCCCCACGACAGCCAGATTCGCAAATCCGAGGGCGCGGTGGTGTTCAATCGTCGAGGCGATCTCGCTGTCGTCTTCGACAAAGATCAGGCCGAGGGGGAGTTTGCCCGAAAGTCCCGCATCCTCTGAAAGCAATGATGTCAGGCTGTCGTAGACCATCCGCTCCTCTTTTCCCAACAGCGCGCATAACCGGGGGATCGCGCTTTGGGAAGTGGGCAATGCCTCAGCTCAGAACCAAACTGATAACGCACCACTATTCACAAAGCGAAATCTGATTGGGTTTTAGACGACTATTTAAACTTGCGGCTTGGTTATTGCTTGGTATAAGACCTCTCTCGCATTAGGCGCAGTAATCTCTTAAAAAACCCTACGCACCGCGCTAAATGCGGCTACGAAAAGAGCAGGTTTGAAAATATGTCAGACACAACAGAAATTGAGACCACAGAGCTTTTGGCCCTGACCTCTGAGATTGTTTCGTCCCACGTCTCGAACAACTCCGTCTCGGCCGAAGAACTCCCAACCATGATTGAGAGTGTGTATCGCAAACTCTCCGATCTGTCCGGCCCACAGGAAGAGGTCAAAGAAGAGCTCGTTCCAGCGGTGCCGATCAAGAAGTCGGTGACGGATGATTACATTGTCTGCCTTGAGGATGGTCGCAAGCTCAAGATGCTCAAGCGGCATCTGTCCACCGCCTACGACATGACCCCAGACGAGTACCGCGAAAAATGGGGCCTGCCGCCGAGCTATCCGATGGTTGCACCGAACTATGCCGCCAAGCGCCAGGCGCTGGCCAAGCAAATCGGTCTGGGCCGTAAGAAAAAGAGCTGAGTTGCAGCGGCCTTCGGGCAAAGCTAAATAAACACGGCGCGGGCAAGTCTCGCGCCGTTTCATTTCAGGGGC
The DNA here is from genome assembly GCA_038526735.1 of Pseudomonadota bacterium. Lineage (GTDB taxonomy): Bacteria > Pseudomonadota > Alphaproteobacteria > Rhodobacterales > Rhodobacteraceae > Rubricella. The sequence continues at coordinate 3,239 of JBCBGM010000030.1, forward strand.
AGGGCGATGGCTGAGAAGACGGTCTTTATCAAGACATACGGCTGTCAGATGAACGTCTACGACAGCGAACGCATGGCGGGTGCGCTGGCGGAGTCGGGTTATAGCCAAGTTGAAACTCCCGAGGGTGCTGACCTCGTGCTGCTCAACACCTGCCATATCCGCGAGAAGGCCGCTGAGAAGGTTTATTCCGAGCTTGGGCGGTTGAAGGCGCTGAAGGCCGAAACACCCAACCTCAAGATCGGGGTGACAGGCTGCGTCGCGCAGGCCGAAGGGTCGGAGATCATGCGCCGGCAACCCGCCGTTGATCTGGTGGTGGGGCCGCAGGCCTATCACCGCCTTCCCGCGATGGAGGCGAAGGTGCGCAATGGAGAGCGCGCTCTCGACACCGAATTTCCCGAAGAGGACAAGTTTGAGCATCTGCCCCGCGCCCGTGGCCCCAAGATGGCACGCAGCCCGGCGGCGTTTCTGACGGTGCAAGAGGGCTGCGATAAGTTCTGTGCGTTCTGCGTGGTGCCCTACACGCGCGGGGCGGAGGTGTCTCGCCCGCCTGAGCGCCTGATCGCAGAAGCACGCGATCTGGTGGAGCGGGGTGTCGTTGAAATCACGCTCTTGGGTCAGAACGTAAACGCCTACCACGGCGAGGGCGCGGACGGCACCTGGAGCCTTGCACGGCTCTGCCATGCGCTGAGTGAGATCGAGGGGCTCGAGCGTATCCGCTACACCACCTCCCACCCCAACGATATGACCGACGACCTGATCGCGGCCCATGCCGATCTGCCCAAGCTCATGCCCTATCTGCATCTGCCCGTGCAGGCCGGGGCGGATCGCATTCTGAAAGCGATGAACCGCAAGCACACCGCAGAGGCTTATGTGCGCTTGATCGAGCGCATCCGCGCCGCCCGCCCGGATATGGCGATCTCCGGAGACTTCATCGTTGGCTTCCCCGGAGAGACCGAGGAGGAGTTTCAGGCGACCCTCGATCTGGCGGCGCAGGTTGGCTATGCCTCAGCCTATTCGTTCAAGTATTCCTCCCGCCCCGGCACCCCGGCGGCGGATCAGCCCGAGATCGACAATGACGTTGCCTCAGACCGCCTCCAGCGGTTGCAGGCGCAGTTGAACAAAGACCGCGCGGCGTTTCAGGATAGCCTCGTGGGCCAAACCCTCCCGGTTCTGTTTGAAAAGGCGGGGCGGGAAGAGGGCCAACTCATTGGCCGCTCACCCTATTTGCAGTCGGTAGTCGTACAGGCAGACCCGGCTGCAATTGGCAAAATCCTGCCCGTGGCGCTCACAGGCTCGCAGCCCAACTCGCTGGCCGGAGTACTCGCCTAGTCCGGGTTAAGCCCCCACAGACTCGGCCCCGGCACCCAGCCGCGCACATCGTCCACAGCGACAGAGCACCAATCCCCCTCGCAGCCCTCAAGCCGTGCGACGACCTGAGGCTCCACCCGCGCCACCGCGCGCCCCCTGTCTGAGGGGCGGTCGAGCAGGGCGGCTTCTTCGGTCAAAATCACAGTACGGATGCCCGAGAGCATGGTTGCATGGATCCAACCGCCCTCCCCCTCGATATCCTCAACCTTGCGCCACACGTCATATTCCGCGACCACCCGCAGCGGCATCCCGCGGCGCTGAAAGACCCAGTCGATCCGGTGATCGAACCCCGGCCCGCGGCGAATGTTGGCCTCTTTCGCCTTGAGGCTGACGTAGCGTGGGATCGGAAACCCAGTCTCACGCCCGCGCTCTTCAGCGCTGGCAACGCCGCCAAAAGCAATCAGGAGAGCACAGAGCCAGACGCGCATCGAATTCCCGGTTTAACTGTTGCGCCTGCCACCTTACGGTGCCGCAAACAGAAACGCATTAGGGATGTGACGAGGGAGGTCGGGATGAGCGGCGAAAAGCTAAAGGTTTTCGTGACACGGAGGCTGCCAGAGCCCGTGGAGACGCGCCTCGCCGAGCTTTTTGAGGTCACGCTCAGCGACGCGGACCGCCCGATTGCCAAAGCCGACATCGCTGAGGCGATGAAAACCCATGATGTGCTGGTGCCCACCTTGGGCGATGAGATTGATGCGGGCCTCATCGGCCAGTCAGGCGAGCGTCTGAAGATGATCGCTAACTACGGCGCAGGGTTTGACCATATCGACGTCACCACCGCCCGCCAGCGCGGCATGACCGTCACCAACACGCCTGGCGTTCTGACCGATGACACCGCCGACATGACCATGGCGCTCATCCTCGCAGTGCCGCGCCGCCTCAAAGAGGGTGCGCAGCTGATGCTGGAGGGCGGTTGGGATGGCTGGTCTCCGATGGCACTGATGGGGCACCGGATCAGCGGCAAACGTCTGGGGATTTTGGGGATGGGGCGCATTGGCCAAGCAGTGGCACGGCGCGCGCAGGCGTTTGGCTTGCAAATCCACTACCACAACCGTCGGCGCCTCCATGCCGAGGTCGAAAACAAACTCGAAGCGCGGTTCTGGGACAGCCTCGACCAGATGCTCGCGCGAGTGGACATTCTCTCGATCAATGCGCCGCACACCCCCGCCACATTCCACCTCCTTAACGCGCGGCGACTGAAGCTGATGAAGCCGACATCCTACATCGTGAACACCGCGCGCGGAGAGATCGTGGACGAAAACGCCCTCACCCGTTCCCTGCGCAACGGGGAGATCGCGGGCGCGGGCCTTGACGTTTATGAGCACGGCAACGACGTGAACCCCCGCCTGCGCGATCTGCCAAACGTTCTCTTGCTGCCGCATATGGGCTCTGCCACCGAAGAGGGGCGGCTAGAGATGGGCGAGAAGGTCATTATCAACATCAAAACCTTCGCCGATGGGCACCGGCCGCCGGATTTGGTCGTGCCCAGCATGCTTTAGGGGTCGAACGTGCGGCTGTCCTATTGGCGTGTGTGGCTTCGCCATTGGTGGCGGCAAAACATCGGTGGGGAGGATCGGTCAGACACCAAGGTTATGGTGCTGGAGGCTGCAAAGACCCTCTACATTCCGATCCCGAAAGCCGCCAACACCTCCGCCCGCCGCGCGCTTTGCACGTCGCTTGGGATTGAACCGCTTGACGGTGACGCGGTTCACCGTGACCCGCGCATCCCGATCTTGCCCCTGAGCGAGGCTTTGATGCGCGCTGGCGAGGACTGGTTCATCTTCACCATTGTCCGCGATCCACTCACCCGCGCTCAAAGCGCTTACCGCAACAAAGTGGTGGAGGAGGGGGCGCAGATGAATGCCCTGCGCACGGTGAAAGTCCGCCCGAGCGATAGTTTTGAGCAGTTCATCACCGCCATGGCCCGCTGGCCGCGCAAGATGCTCAACGACCATTTCATGCCGCAGTCGATGCTGCTGTCGCGCGCGCTGGCGGACCCGCGCTTGCGCGTTTTTCATGTGGAGACGTTGGGCGATGACTGGCCCGTGGTTCAAAACGAGATCGTGCAGCGAGGTGGAGAGAGGCCCACTGACTTGGGCATCGCCAATGCAACGCTGAAACCTGCTGAGAAGGGTGCAGAAACCGAAGGTCTTGCGTGGGTGCTGAAGCTCTATGGTGAAGATTATAAGGCCTTCGGGTACGCACCCCCGACGCGTTAAAGGTCGTGTTGACCTCTTCAGGTTGCTTGTTGACCGCACACCGGGCAGTCGTCTCGCTTAGCGACTTTGAGCCTCCGCATACTTGGGTACAGCGCGTCGTAGATCAGCAGCGTGCCGCGATCGTCTTCGCCCGCGCCTGTAATGTGCCGTAACGCCGCCGCCGCCATCATTGAGCCGACAACACCCGCAAGCGCACCCAGGATTCCAGCCTCCGCGCAAGAAGGGGCAAGGCCATCGGCTGGCGCTTCGGGGAAGACGCATTCATAACACGGGCCGCCACGGGCTGGGTCGAACAGCCCGATCTGCCCCTCCCATTGCGTCATCGCGGCGGAGATCAGCGGTATGGAGCGCGCCACGCAGAGGCGGTTGACCAGGTAGCGGGTGGTGAAGTTGTCGGACCCGTCGAGCACCAGATCGACATCGTCGAGCATCGCAGAGGTCTCGTCAGTCAGCCGCGCGATCTGTGGCACGGCCTCCACATTTGGGTTCAGCGCAGTCAACCGCTCTGCCGCAACCTCGGCTTTCGGCCGCCCCACATCGCCCGTCGCAAAGAGGATTTGACGTTGCAGGTTTGACAGGCTGACCACGTCGTTATCGATGATCGTGATCTGACCAACACCCCCCGCCGCGAGATACTGCAACGCCGGGCAACCCAATCCTCCGGCCCCCACCACCGCGACCCGCGCCGCCTTCAGCTTTGCTTGCCCCGGCCCGCCGATCTCGCGCAGCACGATGTGGCGCGCGTAGCGTTCCAGCTCTTCGGGGCTAAAGCTCATAGGGCCTTCTCGTAGAAATGCTGCTCACCCGCTCCGGGAACAGCCCGGGTGTAGCCACGTTGGAAGCCCATCTGCTCATAAAATGTGGGAGTTTGCCAAGAGAACGTATTGAGGACCATCAGCTCCGCACCACGACTGCGCGCCTCTTGCTCCGCAGCGCGCACGATCACAGAGCCAATCCCTTCCCGCCGCACCTCGGGGGAGACCCAAAGCGTCCGCAGTTCAGCTTGCGCCCCAAGCAGTGCAACACGGACGGAGGCGACAATCTCTCCGGAGGTATCGCGGTAGACGACTGAGAAGGTGTCACGTGTAATCCCCGCTACCTCTGAATTGAAGGCTTGCAACCGCGCGTGCATGTCAGCGTTGAGCGCGTCATCCTCCTCAATCAGCCCGAGGCCCTGGCGGGGCGGCGTTTTGGGGGCGGCTTCATCAGCGCGGTTGCGGAGGCGTCTGATCAGCCAAAAGTACAAAAACACCGGCACGCTGAGTGCGGCGAGAAATATGAACGCGCCTATAGATTGCCCGATCTGCTGGCGAAACGCAGAGGTTGCGGGCAACAGCTGCGACAGCGGGATCGTCGCCACCGCTGCCCCAAAGATCACGCGGCTGTAGAGCTTTGGCCACTCGAACACCCGAGCAAAGCCAAGCGCGAGGCCTGCGATAACCGCGACCGTGATCAGCCCGCCCTCTGCGAGAATACCCAAAATGCCCATGTGCTGCCCTCCGCCTAGACGGCGGAAGAAAGCTCAATGGTGGGTGGGGTTCAACCCGTCACGCGGTAGCGGTCTTGGGCAGAGGCTCCAAAGGCCCCTCATAGGCCCCTGCATTGAGCGGCACGCCGTGGCTCTGCGCCTTTGCACAGAGCTCCGCCATCGAGATATCGTCGAACTGGCCGAAGATTTGCTTTTGCATATCGATCCAGAGCGGGCCAACAACGCTGGCAAAGAGATCACCATGAGACTCGGTGCTATCGAGCTCCGCGTCCATCTTGGCCACGGTGCGCACCACATCACCCAGCGTCACCTCTGCGGGCGGGCGTGCGAGCACATAGCCCCCGCGCGGGCCACGCACCCCGGTGAGCACACCCTCTTTGACAAGACGCTGAAGGACTTGTTCGAGGTAGCGATGCGGAACGCCTTGGCGCCCGGTGATGTCACGCGCCTGCACAGGCCCGTCATTGGAGTTGTAAGCAACATCCAAAACCGCCTCCATCGCGAGAATGGTCTTCCGCGAGAGCCTTAACATCAGTCCACCTTTCGACGGGAAAGTCCGGTCGATCCGAACCCTCCACTGCCCCTTTCAGTCTCGTCCAAGTTATCTGTTTCGACCCACTCCATGCGGGTCACCGGGGCTAGGACGATCTGAGCGACCCGGTCACCATGGTTTACCTCGAAAGTCTCTCTCCCGAGGTTGATCAAGATCACGCCGACCTGCCCTCGGTAGTCTGAATCGATGGTTCCGGGCGCATTTGCCACAGTTATTCCATTTCTGAGAGCTAAGCCCGATCGCGGCCGAACCTGTGCTTCAAAGCCTCTCGGAATGGCCAGCCGAATACCTGTGGGAATTAGGGCACGCCCCCCTGGCATAAGGGTCACACCCTTCTTGCGGCGGTCGAGGCCGAAATTGGCATAGATATCCATCCCCGCAGCGCCCGCGCTTTCGTATTGCGGGAGCGGAATATCCGGGTCTGCGCTCTCGATGCGTGTGATCTGCACACCGACGCCGGGGATAGAGAGTTTGATGCCGCTCATGCCAGCGCCTCCGCCAGCCTGTCTGCGAGGCGTTCTGCGGTTTCGCGTTTGCTCAGGCGCGGCCACTCCTCAGCACCCTCTTCGGTGATCAGCACAACGGCGTTTTCATCGCCGCCCATGATCCCGGTTTTGGGGGAGACGTCGTTGGCCACGATCCAGTCACAGCCTTTGCGCGCGCGTTTGGCGGTGGCGTGGGCGATCACGTCATCCGTCTCTGCCGCGAAGCCGATGACCAACCCGGGGCGTTTGGTGCCGCCAGAGACCTGCGCCAGGATATCCGGATTTTCGGTAAAGCTGAGCGTGGGCAGGGTGCCATCGCCGGTTTTCTTGATCTTGGAGTTGGCGGCATTCTCTACCCGCCAGTCCGCCACAGCCGCCGCAAACACCGCCGCATCGGCGGGCAGGGCACCCTCAACGGCAGTGAGCATCTGCGCTGCCGTCTCTACCTGGTGGATTTCCACGCCCGAGGGCATCGGCGCCGTGGCAGGCCCCGTCACAAAACTCACCCGAGCACCCCGCCCGGCGAGGGCAGAGGCAATCGCGCTGCCCTGAATGCCCGAGGAGCGGTTGGCGATATAGCGCACGGGATCAATCGGCTCATGCGTGGGGCCGGAGGTGACGAGCACATGCTTGCCAGTGAGCGCCTTCGGCCCGAGGGCGGCGAGGATCGCGTCGCGAATATCCGCAGGCTCCGACATTCGGCCATAGCCGAACTCACCACAGGCCATGTCGCCTTTGGTTGGGCCAACGAATGTCACGCCATCCGCCGCCAATTGCGCCCGGTTGCGCCGGGTCGCAGCATGCTCCCACATCCGCACATTCATCGCGGGAGCCATCAGCACCGGCTTGTCAGTCGCAAGCAAAAGCGTGGACGCCAAATCATTGGCCAAACCGTTTGCCGCCTTCGCCATCAAATCTGCCGTGGCTGGCACCACCACCACCAGATCAGCGCTGCGGGAGAGCTCAATATGCCCCATCTCCGCCTCGTCGGTGAGATCGAAGAGATCGCGGAACACCTTGCTCCCCGCCAGCGCCGACACAGAGAGCGGGGTGACGAATTCCTCCCCCGCCCGCGTCAACACAGGGGTCACGGAAAGGCCAACGGTGCGCAGCAGCCGGATCAGCTCAAGCGACTTGTAGGCGGCGATCCCACCGCCGATCACAAGAAGCACAGATTTGCCGCTGGCCATTACCACTCTCCGATCACCTGTCGTGCAGGTAGGATGGCGCAAAACCGTCATCAAGTCACCGAAGTTGCAAAAAGCTGACTAAACGCCCGTGGCACAACGAAAAAAGGGGTGCAGCATTGCCGCACCCCTAAGGCCCATCCGACAGGGATAGATGGATTACATCGCAAAAATCTCTGCGGCTGCTGAGTTTGTGGTCTCAAGCCGCTTGCGCAGCTTCTTGAGCGCCTGCGCCTCAAGCTGGCGAATGCGCTCTTTCGAGAGGCCAAGCTCGTTACCGAGAGACTCCAGCGTGCGTGGGTCATCCTTCAGCTTGCGCTCGATGACGATCATCTTTTCGCGGGGGGTCAGCGCCTTCATCGCGTCGGCGAGCCAGCCGCGCACGCGCTCCATATCATGGGCGTGGGAGACGGTTTCATCCGCCTGTGCGCTCTCATCCTCAAGCGCTTCGAGCCACTCACGGCCCTCATCGCCTGCTTGCTGCGCGTTGAGCGAGAAGTCTGAGCCTGAGAGCCGCGCTTCCATCATCTCCACATCACGAAGCGGCACACCCACTTCCTCGGAGATACGCTGGCGCATCACAGAGCCGTCGAGGCCGTGGGCACCGCCCTCTTCACGCTCAATCTTCGCGCGCACCCGGCGCAGGTTGAAGAACAAAGCCTTCTGGGAGGAGGTGGAGCCGGTGCGCACCATCGACCAGTTGCGCATCACGTAGTCTTGGATCGACGCTTTGATCCACCACACAGCGTAAGTGGAGAAGCGCACGCCCCGTTCGGGGTCAAACTTGTCAGCCGCTTTCATCAGGCCGACACCCGCTTCCTGGATCAGGTCGGGCATCGGGGCGCCATAACGGCGATATTTTGCAGCCATCGACACGGCGAGGCGCATGTATGCGTTCACAAGCCGGTGGAGGGCGCGTTCGTCGCGGTGGTCGCGCCAGGCGCGGGCCAATTCAAGCTCGGTTTCTGCGTCGAGCATCTCTGCGCCCATCGCTTTTCGCGTGACAGAGCGGGAGAGCGTGTCGTCTAGTGCCATCGTTGTTGTTTCCCTGTCTGTGCGGTGTTTTTTCCGCCTTGTGGTAGGGATTACGCGGGGCAGGGCCGAATGGATCACCAACGGAATCAAAAAAAACGCATTGTCCCGAAATGAGTAACAATCAGACGATATTGGTGCTGGGTGGCGCACGGTCCGGGAAGTCTCGGTTCGCTGAAACCTGTGTTGAAACGCTGGGCGGGCCGAAGGTTTATGTCGCGACGGCTCAAGCGTTTGATGAGGAGATGTCGGATCGGATCGCGCAACACAAACTCCAGCGCGGCGACGGCTGGCAGACGGTAGAGGCGCCGATGGATTTGCTCGGGGTGCTCCAAAACGCTCCCTTTGATGCGACCGTGCTGGTGGATTGCCTGACCCTTTGGCTGAGCAACCATATTTTGGCGGAAACCTGGTCAGATGACCTTTGGGCACCCATTGCCGAGGCCGTGACCTTGCGCGACGGCCCTACGGTGTTTGTCTCAAACGAGGTCGGCTACGGAATCGTCCCAGACACTCCGCTTGGCCGCCAGTTTCGCGATGCCCAGGGGCGGCTCAACCAGGCCGTCGCAGCCTCCGCTAACACCGTTGTGCTGGTCGCCGCCGGGTTGCCGCTGGTGCTGAAAGGCGCGCTGCCGTGACCCGTTTTTGGTGGGTGCGCCACGGCCCGACGCATCTAAAAACCCTCGCCGGATGGACTGACGCGCCCGCCGACCTCTCTGACAGCGCGCAAATCGACTGGTTGAAAAACCGCCTGCCTGATGGTGCGCTCTTCTCCTCCGACCTCCTCCGCGCGGTTCAAACCGCCGAGGCGCTGGGCCGCGGCGCGCCGCAGCAAGATCCGGCATTCAGAGAGACCAACTTCGGCGCGTGGGAGGGGCTCAGCCACGCCGAGATCGCCGAAAAATGGCTGGACCTCTCGCATAGCGTCTGGACGCACCCCGGCCACGCCGCTCCTCCTGGTGGTGAGAGTTGGAACACCATGGCCGCGCGCGTGCAGTCCGCGATCACGGCGCGCAAAGACATCGGCGGTGATGTGATAATCGTCGCGCACCACGGGCCAATTCTTGCCGCACTCCAACTCGCCAGCGCCACCCCCGCCGACCGGGTGCTCGCCTTCAGCATCAACAATCTCTCCCTCACCCGCCTCGATTGGCTGCCAGAGGCGCAGACCTGGCGGATCGGATGCGTGAATCAGCATCTGTGACGCCATGGCCCACAGATCGGAATTGGCATCCTGGGTGTGCACAAGGCAGTCTCGCCCCAAAGGAGTTTGCCCATGACCTACACCCTTGCCATCGGTGATCGCACGTACTCCAGCTGGTCTTTGCGGGGTTGGCTCCTGTTCGGCGCCTTCGACATCCCGGTCAAAACCGAGCTCCTGCCGATGAAAACGCCCGCCTTCGCGGCGGGACTTGAGCCCTACGCCCCCGCACGCCTCGTCCCCGCCTTGCGCTTTGACGACACCGTCGTGTGGGACACGCTGGCGATTGCCGAGACGCTCTCAGAGCGTCACCCAGACGCTGGGTATTGGCCGAGTGACCCCGCGCAGCGTGCGCTCGCACGCAGCATCACCGCCGAGATGCACTCTGGCTTCACCGCCCTCCGCAGCGCCTGCCCGATGGTGCTGAGCCACAAATGGGCGGGGTTTGACGCGAGTGCGGCGGTCATCGCTGATCTCGCGCGGATCGAGGCACTCTGGGGCGCTTGCCCAAACACTGACTGGCTCTTCGGCGGATATTCGGTGGTCGACGCCTTCTATGCACCCGTGGCGATGCGCATTGCGGGCTACGGGCTGCCCGTCTCGGCTACGGCGCAGGCCTATGTCGACAAACACCTCGCCCACCAACCCTTCCGCCAATGGCGCGCGATGGGGGCGGCGGAGCACAGCGCGCTCTCGGTCTATGAGCTCGGCTATGTCAAAGAAGCCTGGCCCGGACCCACGCCGATAGAAGCGATGGTCGAGATCGGTGGCACCCCGCTTAACGAAACCTGCCCCTTCTCTGGCGGGCCAGTGCAGCGCGACAGCCTCGCCCGGATCGAGGGCCAGATCGTCGGCTTCTGCAACCGCTTTTGCCGCGACAAGGTCGTTGCAGACCCTGAGGCCTGGCCCGAGGTCATGGCGCTGCTGAAAGGCTAATCCGATGGCCGCGACGCTGCATCTCTTGTGCGGAAAGATCGCCTCCGGAAAATCGACGCTCGCAAAGGCGCTCTCCGACGCGCCATCAACCGTGCTCATCTCAGAAGACGCGTGGCTGGCGGCATTGTTCAAAGACCAGCTGAACACCGGTGCGGATTACCTGCGCTGTGCCGAAAGACTGCGCTCAGCAATGGCCCCGCACGTCATCGAATTACTAAAAGCCGGATGCTCGGTGGTGCTGGATTTTCCGGCAAACACCGTGGCGCAGCGGGCGTGGATGAAAGACCTGCTGACCCAAACACAGGCCCCGCACACGCTGCACCACCTTGTCGCCGACGATGCCCTCTGCCTCGCCCGGCTCAAAGTGCGCAACGCGGGCGGGGCGCATCCGTTTGTCGTGGATGAGGCGCTCTTCCGCCGCTTCACCGCCCAGTTTGAGCCGCCGCAGCCCGAGGAAGGGTTCAGTGTGCGCGAGCACGTGCAATCCGCTCTCTAGACAAAAACCATTAGCCTTCCGGCACCCTCGTCGCAAAACCCACCCCATCGGTCGCCTCTTTTCCCTTTTTCGCCCGCGCGGCGCGGCACAAAGTGAGCGGACGTTCAGCCCTGTCGGAGAGTCGCGATGAAAACCCAAGCCCGTGCCGTTGTTGTTGGGGGTGGTGCCGTGGGGGCATCGATCGCCTACCACCTCGCCAAGGCCGGATGGGACACGATCTTGCTGGAGCGCGACGAGCTGACCTCTGGCTCGACCTGGCACGCGGCCGGTCTCTTGCCGCTCTTCAACATGAGCTACGCGACCAGCCACATCCACGACTACAGCGTGAAGTTTTATAAAACGCTGGAGGAAGAGACCGGGCTGAACGCTGGCTTCTCGGTCGTTGGCAACCTGCGAATGGCGCAAACGCAGGCGCGAATTGATGAGTACATGCTCTACGCCTCCACCGCCGAGACGGTGGGCATCCCGCATGAATGGCTCACCCCGAAGGACATCAAAGAGCGCTATCCGCTGATGCACACCGACGATCTGGTGGGCGCGATTTACCACCCCACCGACGGCTACATTAACCCCGCCGACGTCACCCAAGCGATGGCCAAGGGCGCGCGTCAGCGGGGCGTGGAGATTATCCGCAAGGCGCAGGTCGATGGGTATTCGTGGAACGGGTCAGAGTGGACGATCCACTGCACCAAGATGCTCGACAAGGGCGGCAACCTGATCCCGTCGGAAGAGAGATTCGAAATCACCGCAGAGCACGTCGTCACCGCCACTGGCAACCACGCGCAGCGCACGGCGAAACTCTTGGGGATCAAGATCCCGGCGATCCCGGTAGAGCATCAGTTCATCGTGACAGAGCCTGACCCGGCGCTTGTGGAGTGGCGGAAGCAAAACGGCGAGCATCCCGTCCTGCGCGACGCTGACGCGAAATGGTACGTGCGCGAAGAGCGCGGCGGCTGGATTCTCGGCCCCTATGAAGAGGGCGCGCCCGCACGCTTTGAATACACCGTGCCCGACAGCTTCCGCGCGGACCTCTTCCCCCTCGATCTGGAACGGATCGAGGAGGAATACATGTCGATGATCCACCGCATTCCGTCTTCAGAGAGTGTGGGTCTGAAAGACGATTACAACGGCCCGATCTGCTACACACCCGACGGCAACCCGCTCGTCGGCCCCGCACCTGGCTTGCGCAACATGTGGCTGGCCGAGGGGTTCTCGTTCGGCATCACGGCGGCGGGCGGCACAGGCCATTACCTCGCGCAGATGATGACCGAGGGCGAGGCGGAGATCGACATGGCCTCGCTCGACCCCAAGCGCTACGGCCCGTGGATCACCACCGAATACGCGATGCGCAAAAACGAAGAGTGCTATTCCCACGTCTACGTTTTGCACCACCCGGATGAAGAGCGAGAGGCCTGCCGTCCGCTCAAAACCGCCCCCGCCTATGACCGGCAAAAGGCGCTGGGCGCACAGTTTGGCCAAGTGAACGGCTGGGAGCGGCCCAACTACTACGGCCCGCTCGACGCACCCGACAGCTTTGACCATGACGCCCGCTCGTTCCGCCGGGGCGGCTGGTGGGAGTATGCTAAGGCAGAAGCAGAGGCGATCCGGAACGCTGCGGGCCTGATCGATGCCACCGCCTTTGCCAAGCACTCCGTCAAAGGCCCTGACGCCACCGAGTTTCTCGACTGGTTCACCTGCAACAAGCTGCCCAAGGTGGGGCGCATCAACCTCACCTATGCCCTGACCACCGCGGGCACCGTGCGCACCGAGTACACCATCGTGCGGATGGGCGAGAACGACTATTACCTGGTCTCGGCGGGCGCATGGGCGGCCTATGACCAAGACCACCTGATCAAAGCGGCGGAGGATTTCTGCGCCACCGGCAAGTCAGTGATGATTTCCGAGGTCACCTCACAATACGGCGTCTTCGCCATCGCAGGGCCGCGCAGCCGCGATGTGCTGGCGAAACTCATCCGCGACCCCGAGCCTGAGACGGCGCTGTCGAACAAGCGCTTCCCCTGGCTGTCGGCCCGCAACATCGAGTTGGGCATGTGCCCCACCACCGCGATCCGTGTGGCCTATACCGGAGAGCTGGGATGGGAGCTTCACCATCCGATGGAGATGCAAAACTACCTCTGGGATCAGCTGATGAGCGCCGGCGAAGAGTTTGGCCTCAAACCCGTCGGTGCCCGCGCGCAAAACTGGTTGCGGCAAGAGAAAAGCTACCGCGCCTTTGGCTCTGATTTGGGCCGGGATGCGACGCCCCTTGAGGGTGGCCTCGACCGGTTTGTGGATCTCACCAAAGACTTCCACGGCAAGCAGGCGATGCTCGACACCGGGGTCCGCTCAAAATGCGTCACAGTGCTGATCGACGGCCCCGACGATGCAGACCCCTGGGGCCGCGAGGGCTTTTTCCATGACGGAGAGATGGTCGGCCGCCTCACATCGGGCGGATATTCGGTCGCTTTTGGCAAACAAGTGGGCTTGGGCTACATCCGCCCCGATCTGGCCACGCCCGGCACCAAACTGAAGGTGCGAATGATGCGCGAGCTCTACGACGCCGAGGTCACGGTTGATTCGCCCTATGACCCGAAAAACGAGAAAATTCGCGCCGACGGTTAGTGCACGTGCAACCCTTCTCGCAGGGGTTGCGCAACGCGGTCACATCTCCTCAAAACCACCCAAAAGTGGCAGCACCGTGCCGCAATTCACCTGTAAACCCTCCTGACGCAACAACAGGAGCGTTCGGTGAACTGGGGAGCGGTCAGCCTCATTTCAGCAGCATTAATCGCAGGTGCGGCGGGGTTTACGCTGGCGAATCACATGCGCTCGCACGAGGTGGTCGTGGGCGGTGCTGAAGGTGCGCAAATTTTGCCAAACATCCTTGAGGCGCTGGGCAATGGTTATGTGGAGGCCCCACGCGCCAGCGAGGCTGACATCTTCATCCATCTCGCTGAAACTTGGCGCGGGCTTGATCCCATCGCCCGCGCGCTCTGCGAGCCAGACTGCTCTATCGGCAACGACACGGGCCTCGTGGTGATGCAACTCAATGCCGCCCCGCAACGCGGCCGCACCCATGTCTTTCTGCGCTACGGCGCCATCGTCGAGGAAAACGGCGAGGGGCTGCCGCCTTGCGTGAGTGAAGCCGTCGCGCGTGCGATTGAGGGCTTTGACGGAGCAGTTGCCGGTGTGTGCGGTGCCACGCCCAGCCAACTGCGCGTGGTGCGGCGAGAGACGTTTCAGGTGCGGTTCTGAAACCGCCCTGGTGAGAGCGCGCTGACGACCGTTGCTCTGAGCGTCGGTTTCCGCCCGGCAACCAACTCCGCGGTCAGCTGCGCCAAAGCCGGCGAGATTTGCACCCCGTACCCCCCTTGCCCAGCCAGCCAGAAAAAGCCGTCCGCCCGAGGGTCAAACCCCACCACCGGGGTGCGATCCGCAGCAAACGTCCGCAACCCCGCCCAGCTGTGGGTCACCCGAGTGACCTCCAGCGTCACCGCCTGAGAGAACCGATCCAACCCCTCCGCCAGCACCATGTCATCGGGCCAAGCATCCATCGGTGGCATCGGATCCTCATCCGCCGGAGACACCATGAGCCGCCCTCCCTCTGGCTTGGCGTACCATGTCTCGGTCGCGGGCAAGACCATGGGCCAGGCGGAGATATCGGCCTCAACCGGCACTATCGCAGCAGACCGCCGGTAAGGGGTCAGACCCACCTTCTGCACGCCCGCGAGCGCTGCAACCTCATCCGCCCAAGCCCCAGCGGCGTTGATCAGGATTGGTGCGGCATAGGTCGCGCCCGCCGTCGCGACCTCCCAATCACCGCTACGCTGCTTAATCCCCTCTACGTTGGCACCCGTCACAATCTCGGTACCCGCCGCCTTCAGCTGCGCGCGATGGGCAGACATCAGCCCGTCCACATCGATGTCAGAAGCATCCACCTCAAGCGCCGCAAAGGCCGCCGCTTCTGGCTGCAAGATCGGGAACAGCGCGCAAGCCTCCGCCGTGCTCACGCGCTGTGCAGTTGAGCCCTCAAGATACCCGTCAAACGCCGTCCGGTCGCCCTCATCCGCCACCGTCAGCACCCCGCGCCGCGTTAGAAATGGGGCCAGAGCAGGATAGGCCACATCGTTGAGCGCCCTGATCGTGGCGTTGCCGTAGTTGCGCACAAACAGCGCCGCAGACCGCCCGGTCGCGTGCATGCCTGGATGCGCCTCAGCCTCAAGTACCTGCACTTTGTACCGCGCGCTCAGCGCTGCCGCGGCAGAAAGGCCAGAGATCCCGGCCCCAATCACCAGAATATCGCTGCGCTGCAGGCTCATCCCGAGAGTGCGCGCACAAACATCTCTGGATCGACATTGCCCCCGGTGATCAGCACGCCAATCGCATCCCCTTCGAACGCCTCCGCATGATAGAGCGCCGCCGCCAGCGCCGCTGCACCCCCTGGCTCTGCCACGAGTTTCAGCCGCAAAAACGCCTCGCGCATGGCGTTCAGGCACTCCTGATCGCTCACCACCACGCCTGGCCCACACAGCCGCTGCATGATCGGAAAAGTCATCGTGCCCGGAGAAGCGGTGATGATCGCATCACAGATAGAGCCAGACGCACGTGGGTTTTGCTCAATCTGGCCAGAGACCAGTGAGCGCGCCACATCGTCAAAGCCCTCCGGCTCACAGGGCCGCACCCGCAGCCCGGGCGCATCGCGTTCAAAGGCCAAAGCCACACCGGCCGTCAGCCCGCCACCGCCACAACAGACGGTCACATCCGCCTGCTTGACGCCAAGCGCAGAGAGCTGCTCGGCGAACTCCACCCCACAGGTCGCTTGCCCCGCAATTGTCGGCTCAAAGTCAAACGGAGGGATCAGGGACAGACCGCGCTCTTTAGCTATGCGGGTGCCTATAGCCATGCGATCTTCGGTGTCGCGGTCATAGAGCACGACCTCGGCCCCCATAGACCGCGTGTTGTCGATTTTCAGCTTCGGCGCGTCTTTGGGCATGATGATCACTGCAGGCGCCCCCGCCTCCGCTGCCGCCCGCGCGACCCCCTGCGCGTGGTTTCCGGAGGAGAACGCGATCACCCCCCGCGCCAGCGCCTCGGCAGACAAACTGCGCACCGCATTGGTCGCACCGCGGTACTTAAAACTGCCGGTGTGTTGCAGGCACTCTGCCTTCACAAACACCTTTCGCCCCGCGATCTCATCCAAAAACGGTGACGAGAGCACCGGGGTTTCGCGCACGATCCCAGCAACCCGCGCGCTGGCCTGAGAGAGTGTGTCAGCGTCGATCATTCCGCCAGCCTTTCGATCCAAGTGTCAAAGACGCGGAGCGCGTCTGGTTCATCCAGAAACGGAACGTGCCCCCGCCCCGGCACCACTGCCGCGATCAGGCCCGGGTGCTCCGCTGCCATCCGGGCAAAGGTCTCGGCCGTCAGGATGTTTGAATGCTCACCGCGCAGCACCGCGACGGGCTTATCCGCGAGCAAGGCATAGACTGGCCACAGGTCAGGCAGCTCTTCCGGGTTCGCAACTGCCGCCGCGACCCCTTCGCGCAGGCCAGGATCATAGCGCAGGGCGAGGCCCTCTGCGGTCTGCGTATAAGCCCGTTTGGAGGCAGCGACCCAATCCTCATGCGACAGGCCCGTCACCGTCCCCTCGCTCAGCTTCGCCAAACCCATCGCCATTTCTTCATGCGTTTTGACCGGCGGCGGACGGCCGATATAGGCGAGGATCGCCTCTAGCCCGGCGAGGTCGATATCCGGCCCCACGTCGTTAAAGAGCACCCCCGTGAGCCGCTCAGGCGCGACCGCCGCGATGGCCAAAGCCAACAGCCCGCCGCGCGACGTGCCCAGAATAGCAGCGGAGGACAGCCCCAGATGATCCATCAACTCCAGCACATCTCGCGCCTCCACCGGGACGCTATACTCCACGGGATCTTTAGCGAAATCCGATGCCCCTCGCCCCCGCGCATCGAGGCAGATGTAGCGGCACGCGCCGGGCCGTGCGGCGATCAGCGGGTCGAAGTCCTCGTGGTTGCGGGTCAGGCCTGCAAGGCAGAGCACCGGCACGCCAGAGCCGCTGTCGGTGTAGGCAAGCGAGAGCCCGTCGGAGGTGGTGAACCGGTTCATAAACGCCTCGCAAGGTCAGGAATGGTGGTCAGGTCAGAGAGGGACTGCGCAGGCGCTGCCCAAAGCCGGTCTTGCGGCAAGGCGAGGCGATTGACCCACACAGTCTGAAAACCATAACCGCTGGCCGCCGCAGCGTCCCACCCGTTGGAGGAGACGAACAGCACCTCTTCACGCGCGGTCCCGAAATGCGCGCCCACGAGATCATAAACCGACGGATGGGGCTTGAAGACCCCCACCGCCTCGACACTCAAGACAGCATCCAGCGACGGGCCAATGTCTGCGCTCTCCACCGCCCCATTCAGCATCTCCGGCGACCCGTTCGACAGGATGCCCGTGCGCAACCCGGCCTCTTTTAAAGCGGAGAGCATCGTTGGAACCTCAGGATAGGCCGAGAGCGTGAAATACAAATCCAGCAGTTTTTGCCGGACGCCATCATCGCTGATCCGGACACTCTCCAGCGCAAAATCGAGGCCGTCTTGCGTGACCAGCCAAAAATCCCGGTGCTGGCCCGCGGTCGCGCGCAGCCATGTGTATTCAAGCTGCTTCTGCCGCCAGAGAGCCGCGATCTGCGGCCAATGCTCCGCCCAACTTTCGGCACCGGGCTGAGAGGCTGCCTCACGTGCGGCAGCGGAGACGTCAAAGAGCGTTCCGTAAGCGTCAAAAATGCAGGTGGTGATGGGCATGATCGCTCCTCTACAGCGCGGCGGACGCTCGCGCATTGCTGGGCCGAGGGCAAGTTGTCTTTCACAGCCGCAAGGTGATGTTTTTGCGCTGGATATTTCCTATCTGAAGACGAATAGCCGCGAGGGCAGGATGAAAGACACACCGCAAGGCCCGATCACGCTCGATGCCGAAGAGCTCGCACGCCTGCCCGAACCCAAAGCCCCCAAAGCGCCCGAATTGCTTGACACGCCGGTGGTCAAGGCCGCGCGCGTGGGCCGGTCGGTAGGCAGGTTGGCAAGGCTCGGTTGGGGCGCGTTCCTGTCGCTCGTCACGCTCCTGATTGGCGTGTCGATGTGGGACGGCTTGGTCAGCATGTTCGCCCGCAGCCCCGTTTTGGGCCAACTCGCCCTGGCCCTGGCCGCCATCGCGATCTTCGCCGTCACGCTCGGTGTCTTGCGAGAACTCGCAGTGCTCCGCCGCTTACAATCCGCCACCAAAACCCGCGAGCGCATCGCCAGCGTGCTCGAAGAGCCCACGCTGGCGGATGCCAAAGCCATCAGCGGTGAGGTCGTATGCCTCGTCCGCAGCCGCCCCGAGAGCCAGTGGAGCCTCGCGCAGTTCGAGGCCGCGCAGGCCGAGATCTACGACGGCGACGCCCTCCTCGCCTATGCAGAGCGCAGCCTCATGGGCCCGCTCGACGCGGTTGCCGTGCGCGAAATTCAAACCGCCACGCGCCGTGTCGCCACCGTCACAGCGCTCATCCCGATGCCGCTGAGCGATGTGCTCGTCGCGCTTTTCACCGCCACCAGCATGATCCGTCGTGTGGCAGAGGCCTACGGTGCCGGGGCAGGGCGCTTGGGCGCGTGGCGGCTTTTTCGGATGGTCGTCGCGCACCTCGTCGCCACGGGTGCCGTCGCTGTGGGGGATGACCTTATCGGTTCGGTGCTTGGCGGTGGGCTCGTGTCAAAGCTCTCCCGCCGCTTCGGCGAGGGCGTGATCAACGGTGCCCTCATGGCCCGCGTGGGCATCGCCGCGATGGAGGTGTGCCGCCCCATGCCCTTCGCCGCCATGCCAAAACCCGGCGTCAGCAGCGTCGTCTCAGGCGCACTTACCGGAGTTTTTAGCGGTCGCGATTGAACTCGGCCTGCTCGATGGAAAAGAGCGCGCGGGAGTAGTCCTCTCCGCGCTCCATGCTGTCGAGCACCACGACGGTCGCCCGCCCGCCTGCATCGAGCGTGATCCACTGCAAAAGCTCCAGCGGCTCTTCGCGGAACACGAGTGCAATCGTGCCAATCTCCGGACGGTCCGGGTCGCGCGCGGTCACAACCAAATGCCCATCCCGCCGTTCCACGCTTTCGACCATTTCATCGCGCCGCAGCCGCACGCGCTCATCGAGCAGCAACTTGAGCGGCGTCATGGAGAGCGGATAGCGCTGAATATCCGTGCCGGGCACAGGGTCCACCACCCCGAGCCACAGGCCATCGGCAATGATCGTTGCTCCATTGGGCGGGTCGTATTGAAACCGCATCAGCCCGGGTCGGTTGATCCAGTATTTTCCGGTGGAGATCGTCCCATCAAAGTTCGTCTGCGTGAACCGCCCCCCGGCGGTGGAGATATCGTTGATGTAGCGCGACAGCGCCGCCAGCTCATCCTGCGCAAAGGCGGGCAGCGGGGCGGCGAGGCTTAGAGCGGCGGCCAGAAAGGTTCTTCGTTCCATACATCGATACATGCGCATCCCGCCTGCAGATGCCAAGCAACATTGGTTCACCGCCGCGCGAGCAGCCGCATTTCACATCGTGGATTGCATGCGGGCCCGGCTGTGGCATGCTATCCTTTTGGAGGGATCAACCATGCGCAGTGCTCTGTTTGCCAGTGTTCTTGTCCTTGTCGCGGGGGCGGCGTCGGCCTCGACCGTCTGTGATGACCCGCGCCTTTCGGGCAGCGTGGTCAGTGCGTGTGGCACCACGCTGGTATCAATCGACACCGCAGCCGGCATCTCCTTCCCCGACAAACCCGTCGTGAGTTGCGAGATGGCGAGCCGTCTGGCCGACTTCGCCCAAGCCCCGGTGCTGACCCAGCCACGCCAAGTCGCGCAGATCCGCACCACCTCTCCGCAAACCTGCGAGGCAGAGCCCGGCACCAGCGTCTCGATTGTGGCATTCCAGTTTCCCAGCGGTTGGGAGCAGCGTATCGAGACCGCATGGGACAATCCCCGCCGCCGCGGCTATCTCGACAACGCTCGCGCCGCTGCGTGTAATCGTTTTGACAGTGTCCGCAGCCCACTATCCGGCGAAGAATTCCAAGCGTCGTTCTTCCTGAGCATCGGGGACGGCGAGGGCTGCAACTAGCAGCAATCTGCGACCCGCGCGCGCAGTGGTCAGTTGAGAATTGCCATTCCGCGATAAATTGGTCAAATAAAGTGACCAGTTTGGAGGAAGCCATGCCAGCCATTGCCGAAATCGAAGATCTCCGCCGTTTGGCTGAGCGTCGCGTCCCGCGGATGTTCTACGACTACGCTGACAGTGGCTCGTGGACGCAGCAAACCTACCGCGAGAACACCTCCGACTTTGAGAAAATCCGCCTGCGCCAGCGCATCGCCGTCGATATGGATGGCCGCACAACCGCCTCGCAGATGGTGGGGCAGGATGTGTCGATGCCCATCGCGCTCGCCCCCACGGGACTAACCGGCATGCAGCACGCAGACGGTGAGATCCTCGCAGCGCAAGCGGCGGAGGAGTTTGGCGTGCCTTTCACCCTCTCCACGATGTCGATTTGCTCGATCGAGGATGTGGCCGAGCACACCACCAAGCCGTTTTGGTTTCAGGTCTATACTCTGCGTGACGACGATTTTATGCGGCGTCTGATCCAGCGCGCCAAAGATGCCGGATGCTCTGCGCTGGTGATCACGGTTGACCTTCAGGTGTTGGGACAGCGCCATAAGGATGTGAAAAATGGCCTCTCCGCGCCGCCAAAACTCACGCCCAAATCCATCGCCAATATGGCCACCAAGGTGCGCTGGGGGCTGGGGATGCTGCAAACCAAGCGGCACTTCTTTGGCAACATCGTGGGTCATGCCAAGGGTGTGAGTGACCCCTCCAGCCTCTCATCCTGGACGGCGGAGGCGTTTGACCCGTCGCTCGACTGGGCGAAGATCGCCAAGTTCTGCGAGATGTGGGATGGCCCGGTGATCCTCAAAGGCATCCTCGATGTCGAAGACGCTAAGAAAGCCGCCGAAGTGGGCGTGAGTGCCATCATCGTCTCCAACCACGGTGGGCGGCAGCTCGATGGCGCACTCTCGGCGATCAGCCTGTTGCATGAGATCGTGCAGGAGGTGGGTGACAAGGTCGAAGTGCATTTCGACAGCGGCATCCGCTCCGGCCAAGACGCCCTAAAGGCCGTCGCGCTGGGCGCAAAGGGCACCTATGTCGGCCGCGCGTTCCTCTATGGCTTGGGCGCGATGGGCAAACCGGGGGTGCGTAAGTGTCTGGAGATCCTGCACAAAGAGATGGACATCACGATGGCCCTGTGTGGCGAGCGTGACATCAAAAACGTCGGCCGCCACAACTTGATCCTGGCCGAAGATCGCGAAAAACTCTTGCTCGGATGACCCCCGAGGCTGCAGAGGCTCATGCGCTGGCCCTTTCGGGCACGCGCATGGTCGTGCAGTGGATGGGGGCGCATGTCTGCAAGGTCGGGCCCGAGGGCAAAGACAAAGTCTTCGCCATCTTCTCGCCGAGGCCGGCCGCGTGACCCTCAAATGCGCTGATGAAGAGACCGCGCGCTTTCTCATCGAGATCGGCGCCGCCACCAAAGCCCCCCACCTGCCCCGCGGCGGGTGGATTGCTTTGACGGTCACCGACGTTGGCGATGACGAGATGCAGGAGCGGTTAGAGACCTCCTACAAAACCGTCGTCGCCAGCCTGCCCAAGAAGGTGCAAGCGGCGCTGGGGTAGTCGCCGCAAGCGAACCACAGGGTGGAAGCCAGACCGCTTGGCCAAGCACGCGCCAACCCTACCTTCCTGCCCATGATTGAGCACATCAAAACCATTCTCCGCTCCTCCGAAAGCTCGCCTAAGGTGAAGCGCCTCGCCGTGCTCTACGGCTTCGCCTGCCACGGGATCTTCGGCCTCGCGGGCCTCGCGATGCTGGTCCAACTGCACCAAGGCATGACCCTCGGTTTTGGCCCGTTTGAGGGCGTGTGGGCCGTCGTCGCAAACGCGCTCCTCCTCGCCCAATTCCCCCTCGCCCATTCGCTCTTGCTCACACCGCGCGGCAACCGGCTGCTCGCCCGCCTCGCGCCAGAGCCCCACGGTAAAACCCTCGCCACCACGACCTATGCGCTGATCGCCTCGCTCCAACTCCTGCTCTTGTTCACGCTCTGGAGCCCCAGCGGCATCGTGTTTTTCCGGCTGGAAGGGGCGGCGATGGTCGCCATCACGCTCCTGTACCTCGCCGCATGGGGGCTGCTCACAAAAGCAAGCTTCGACGCGGGGCCAGAGGTGCAATCGGGCTTTCTCGGCTGGTCATCGCTTTGGCGCGGGATCAAGCCGAAGTTCCCACCCATGCCCCAAACCGGCCTCTTCAAGATCGTGCGCCAGCCGATCTACGTGAGCTTCGCGCTGGTGTTATGGCTGGTCCCGGTCTGGACGCCCGACCAACTGATCCTCGCCGTCACCTACACCGCCTATTGCATCCTCGCACCGCTGCACAAAGAGCGCCGCTTCGCACGCATGTTCGGCCCGCAATTCGAGGCCTACCGCGCCCACGTGCCCTATTGGGTGCCGGGCCTACGTCTTGCCCAAAAGAAAACCCCCGCGCAGGGCGGGGGCTTCGAAAATCATTCAGACAAGGATGCTGCTTAGAGCAGACCTTCGCGTTGTGCCTTTTTGCGCGCGAGCTTGCGCGCCCGGCGCACGGCCTCGGCCTTTTCACGCGCCCGTTTCACGGACGGCTTCTCGTAATGTTGCCGAAGCTTCATTTCACGGAACACCCCTTCACGCTGCAGCTTCTTTTTGAGCGCGCGGAGGGCCTGATCCACATTGTTATCGCGAACCTGTACCTGCACTGACTTTCACCACCTTCCAGATTGGAGTTAATATTTAGCAGGAGCGCGCTAGGTAGCGGGGTGGCCGCCGCTTGTCTACCCTGCGCGCCAAATGGGAGCATTGAGATGACCGAGACACCGCGTTCCGAGAGCGATCATATCGCTGAAACCCGTGAGAAACTGCTAGAGGCGGCGCTGATGCATGTCGTCTTTGACGGCTGGTCCGACAAAACCTTCGATATGGCGGTGGCCGATTCGGGAGTGGAGCCGGGTCTGGCAAAGCTGGCCTGCCCGCGTGGTGCCTTGGACCTAGCGATCGCCTTCCACCGCACGAAAGATGCAGCCCTCGCTGATGCGCTCGCAAACGAGCTGCCCGCAGGCCTCGGCTTTACCGCCAAAGTCACCTGGGCCGTGCGCAAACGGCTGGAGCTTGTGGAGTTCGACAAAGAGGCTGTGCGCCGGGGCGCCACGCTCTTTGCGCTCCCTATCTATGCCAGCGACGGCGCGCGCCTGATCTGGGAGACGGCGGATACCATCTGGACAGGCGTCGGCGACACCAGCACCGACCTCAACTGGTATACCAAACGCGCCACGCTTTCCGGCGTCTACAGCGCCACGGTGCTTTATTGGTTGGGTGATGAGAGCGAGGGGCACGAGGCGACCTGGGCCTTCCTCGACCGCCGCATCGAGGACGTTATGCGCATCGAAAAGGCCAAAGCGAAGTTCAGGGGCAGCGGCGTCGGCAAAGCGTGGGAGGCTGGGCCGGCAAAGATCCTGTCAAAGATCTCAAAGCCCGGTTCGGCAGATCGCCCACTTCCAGGCAGCCCGGCGTAGCGCTCAGTTCGTCTCCGACTTCGGCTTTGCAAAGGGCAGGGGGGCCACAGGCACCCCGTCTTCGATCAGAGCTTTGGCCTCTTCGGGCTTGGCCTTCCCCCAAATCGGGCGATGCTCAGTTTCACCCAAGTGCATCTCCCGCGCCTCGGTCGCGAAACGATCCCCAACGTAATCCGCCTCTTTCTCGACCTTCTCGCGTAACGCCTGCAGTTCTTTCTCAAGCGGATGCGAGGGGGCAGAGAGCGCCGGGACAGCCTCCTCCCGCGCAGGCCTCGGGGCAGAAACCTTGGGTGCCATCAGAGCCTTCTCGACCTTCGATGAGCCGCACACCACACAAGTCACTTGCCCCAGCCCAGACAGCCGCTCAAACGTCGCGCTGTCCTGAAACCAGGCATCAAAGCTGTGGCCTTCGCGGCACTTCAAATCATATCGGATCATTCACATCTCCAGATCGCGCAGACATACGGTAGACGCACCCCGATGCAAGACACAGAAACGTCACGCATCTTGGTTCTTCTCGCGCAGCGGAACGCAGCGTAGACTAGAGTTTGTAAGAGGTGGGCATGTCTGAACGGATCTGGATGGCAGCGGGGGTCTTGGTGATCACCCTGGGTGGAGCGGCAACGCTGCTCAGCCTTGGGGCACTTCCTGCTATCGTCGTGATCGGTGCCGCGAGCTTTGGCGTCGTGGCCATTGTCGTGCTTGAGCTGGTGCTCCGCCCACCCCCCGCAGACCCTGAACCCCGCGACCGCGCCCGCCCAGCAGGCGGTGTCGGCTTTGGCCGCGCGCTTTTGGGGCGGATGCCCGTGCCGTTTCTGGTGATCGACGACCGCCGAGTGATTTCTTACGCCAACCCCGCGGCCCAAACACTGCTCCCCCGCCTTCAGGTCGGGCAGCATATCTCCACCCAGCTGCGCGCACCGCAGGTGCTAGAGATGGTGAGTGAGGTATCGCGCGACGGCAAAGAACGCTCCACCACCTTCGCGATGATCTCTGGCCCCGAGCAGCGCTTTGTCGCCCGCATCGCGGCGCTGCCCCCTGGCGGAGACTTCGGGCCCCTCGCCCGCGTCATGATCCAGCTTGAGGATCACACAGACCAGCACCGTGCCATGTCGATGCGCTCAGACTTCATCGCCAATGCCAGCCATGAGCTCCGCACCCCGCTCGCCTCGATCATCGGCTATATCGAGACGCTGCAAGGCCACGCCAAGGACGACCCCGAGGCGCAGACGCATTTCCTCGGCATCATGGGCCGCCAGGCGCACCGCATGCAGCGCCTGATCGAAGACCTCATGTGGCTCTCCCGCATCGAACTCTCAGAGCATCTCCGCCCAGAGGATACCTGCGACCTCACCGAAATCGCGCGGGAGGCCTGCGCCACTGTTGAGCCCTTGGCCAAGCAATACGGCGCCACGCTGACATCCACCTTGGGAGATGTTCCACAGCGCGTAATCGGAGACCGCGATCAACTCACCCAAGTCCTCGTCAATCTGCTCGACAACGCGATGAAATACGGCGGCGGCGGGGTAGAAGTGACGCTGAGCATGCGCACCCAAGACCTCCGCTTCCCCGGTCAGGTGGGCGTTTGCGTCGAGGATAACGGCCCCGGCATCTCCCGCTCCGAAATTCCGCGTCTCACAGAGCGTTTTTACCGGATCGCCCCGCAATCCGGCCCGCAAAAAGACGGCACGGGATTGGGTCTGGCCATCGCAAAACACATCCTCAACCGCCACGCGGGCGAGCTGGAGATTTGGTCTGAACCGGGTCAGGGCAGCCGATTCACGATTTGGTTGCCGAGCGTACCTGAAACAGATGACGAAAGTGACAAAGTCGTAAAACTGTTTGAAAATCAGTGAGATAGACTGTCACAATAGGGTCTTCACTCCTTATTAGAACGCCTCCATCCCACGCGGGGTGAAAGGTGCGGTCCCGTACCTTTTCAAACAGCAATCAAAACCTGGAGTGATCTCGTGAAGACCACCAACCTCGTCGCTCTCGCCACCGCAGGCGTGATCGCAGCTGGCGCCGCCGTTGCACAAGACCGCAGCACGATCCGCATCGTCGGCTCGTCCACCGTGTTCCCCTTCGCCACGGCAGTGGCTGAGCAGTTCGGCAACACCACGTCCTTCGCGACGCCGATCATCGAATCCACCGGCTCCGGTGGCGGTCTGCGCCTCTTCTGCGCAGGTGTTGGCCTTGAGCACCCCGACATCACCAACGCCTCCCGCCGCATGAAGGCCTCCGAGTTTGAAGAGTGCCAGGCCAACGGTGTTACCGAAGTGACCGAAGTGGTTGCAGGCTTTGACGGCATCGTTCTCGCCAACTCCAACGACGCACCGGTCTACAACCTGACCCCTGGCCAGATCTGGCAGGCGCTCGCAGCAGACGGCCCGCTCCCGACCATGTGGAACGAGATCGACCCGTCCCTGCCCGCAGTGGCAATCGAAGTGTTCGGCCCTCCGCCGTCGTCCGGCACCCGTGACGCGTTCGAAGAGCTCGTGATGGAAGAAGGCTGCGAGACCGTTCCTGGCGCGAACTGCGAGAACTCCGCAGAGATCCGCGAAGATGGTGTCTACGTTGACGCCGGCGAGAACGACAACCTGATCGTTTCCCGCCTCGAAGCAAACCCGCAGGCGCTGGGCATCTTCGGCTTCTCGTTCCTCGACCAGAACACCGACGTGATCCACGGCTCGCTCATCAACGCTGTTGAGCCGACCTTCGAGAACATCGCATCCGGCGATTACCCGGTCTCCCGCTCGCTCTACTTCTACGTGAAGAAAGCGCACGTGGGCGTCGTTCCGGGCATCACCGAGTACGTTGCAGCCTTCGTTGACGAAGATGCGTCCGGCGAAGATGGCTACCTCGTTGACCGTGGCCTGATCCCGCTGCCGAGCGATGTCTTTGCAGACAACTCCGCTCAGGCGACGGCACTCGTCAACCTGACCGCTGCAGACTTCAACTAAGTCTTAGCGACCAAGACCTGGGGGCGCCGCTGGCGCCCCTTTTTCCGTCTCTCTGTCATAAAACTGAAGCGCTACCGTCACTTAGACGACCAAAAGCGCAGGTATGGCAGAGGTATTGAGGCCTAAGGACGAGCGCCCTCCATGCTGTATCTCTCGGCGATCACGATTGCCCTTCTCTCGATCGTATTTTTCGCGTTGTCGCGCAACAAAGCCATCGCCTCCGCAGGCGGATCGCTCGCGCAACTCCATTCTCGCCCCGCCTATCACGGCACCTACTCCCTGCTCTGGACGCTGATCGTCGGTTTCGTCCTGCTGCTGGGTGTCGGTATCGGTTGGGCTGAGCTGCAGCAGGCCAACCTGATGGCGCAGATCGCGAACGCGCTGCCCGATGCGCCGCGGATCGCGCACCAGTTGGTGCTGAACGATGCCCGCGCCATTGCCGATGGGCGCGTTGCCTCCACCACCGGCCCGCTGCGCGAAGAGATCGCGCTTTTGTATGCCTCGGGCGAAAGCACCCGTATCTGGACAACCGCCTTCCTCGCCATCGCGGGCGCAGGGGCCGCGGGCTTTTTGACGCTCCGCAAGATCGACATCCACTGGCGCGCGCGCAACCGATCAGAGCGAATGATCGCGATCATCCTATTGGGTTGCGCCGTCGTTGCCATCCTCACTACCGTGGGCATCGTTCTCGCACTCGTGGGCACGACGCTTGATTTCTTCGCCAACATTGGCTGGAACGTGCACAAGTTCCTCTTTGGTATTCACTGGTCGCCGCTCTCGGGCGTCTCTCAAGGCCAGCTCGACCCCGACCGCGTGGGTGCGATACCGCTTTTTGCGGGCACGTTCATGATCACAATCATCGCGATGCTGGTTGCCGTGCCGGTGGGCCTCTTCGCCGCGATCTACCTTTCCGACTTCGCCTCCAACCGCACCCGCGCCTGGGCCAAGCCGCTGCTCGAAGTGCTCGCAGGTGTGCCCACCGTGGTCTATGGCTTCTTCGCCGCAATCACCGTGGCGCCATTCGTGCGCGACACCGGGGCATCGCTCGGGCTCGCCACATCCTCCTCCTCGGCGCTCGCGGCCGGGATGGTGATGGGGATCATGATCATTCCGTTCATCTCGTCGCTGTCGGACGATGTGATCAACTCGGTGCCGCAAAGCCTGCGCGACGGCTCTTACGGCCTCGGTGCAACCAAGGCTGAGACCATCCGCCAAGTCGTCCTACCCGCGGCCCTGCCCGGTATCGTGTCGGCTGTGCTGCTCGGCATCTCCCGCGCTGTGGGTGAGACGATGATCGTGGTGATGGCCGCAGGCCAAGGCGCCAACCTCACCTGGAACCCGCTTGAGGCCGTGACCACCGTCACCGTGCAAATCGTCATGCTCTACACCGGAGACACCGACCTGCAGACCGCCTCTGGCCCCGTCTTTGCGCTCGGCTTCACGCTTTTCTGCGTGACGCTGGTGCTCAACTTCATCGCGCTGCGCATCGTGCGCCGCTACCGCGAAATGTACGACTGAGGACGCCGCCATGGTCGATATGACAGAACTCTCCAAGATGCATGGCTCCGAAGCGGCGGCATCCCGGATGAAAAAACGCCACTTGGCCGAGCTGCGCCTCAAAGCCTACGGAATGATCGCGATCTTCCTTGCGGGCGCTGCGCTCGTGACGCTCTTGTCGTCGGTGTTTTCCAACGCCCGCTTCGCTCTAACCGAAACCTACATCACCACCGAGGTCTTCCTCGACCCGGCGGAGATTGATCCGCAGGGCACGAATGACCCAGAGGTGATCGGTCAAGCCTCGTACAACCGCATTATTCGCGACCTGTTCCGGGAGATGTTCCCGACCGTCACCAGCCGGTCAGAGCGGCGTGAGCTGAATGACCTCTACTCCAACGGCTCCGTCTTTGAGCTGCGCGACACGGTCCTCGCAAACCCTGATCTAGTCGGCCAAACCCTCGATTTCCGGTTCATCGCGTCCGACGTCACCGACCTCTACCTTAAGGGTGATTTCGGCACGCTCGACGTGATCGAGACCGACGCCCCGATCACGCTCTCGTTCCTCGGTGATGGTGTGGTAAGCATCACCGCCGACCGCGATATCTTCACCACTGAGCTTGCGCTGGTCCGCCGCGACCTGGCCCGGCTCGCTGAGCGCCGGCTTGAAGAGGCCTCTCGCCAAGAAGCGGGCGTTGTTGAGTTTACCCGCCGCGCGAATGCCGCCACCGACGCGGAAGTCCGTGACCAAAACCTCGCCCTCGCAGAGCAACGCGCCGCCGCCCGCGACGCGCTAGAGGCAGAGGCCGCCGACCTCATCCGCCGCTCCAATGACCCCAACGGATTTGAGCCGGTGTTGGAGAGCAACCCGTCTGGCTTTCTCCAGGTCAACGGCGGTTGGCTGAAGCTGACGGCGGTGGGCACCAACACCGCCGAGGCACGCACGATCATCCCTATGACCGAAGAGATCGCGCAGCCCGCAACCTACCAGTACCTCATCAACGAAACGCCCCCCGCCGCGCGCCCGATCTCCGACAACAAAATCGTCTGGATCGAGTGGCTGCAGGAGCAGGGCAAGGTCGATAGCGTGTTCAACTGGCGCTTCTTCACCGCCGCAGACAGCCGTGACCCTGAGCTTGCGGGCGTCTGGGGCGCTGCCGTTGGCTCGTTCTGGACGCTTTTGGTGACCTTCTCGCTCGCTTTCCCGGTGGGCGTGCTCGCGGCAATCTACCTTGAAGAGTTCGCGCCAAAGAACTGGTTCACCGACCTCATCGAGGTGAACATCAACAACCTCGCCGCTGTGCCCTCCATCGTGTTCGGTCTGTTGGGGCTGTCGGTGTTTATCACCTTCTTCGGGCTACCCCGATCCGCGCCCATCGCGGGCGGCGTGACGCTGGCGCTGATGACCCTGCCGACGATCATCATCGCCGCGCGCGCCTCAATCAAAGCGGTGCCGCCGTCGATCAGGGATGCGGCCCTCGGCCTCGGCGCCTCGCGCCTGCAAACCTCGTTCCACCACGTGCTGCCGCTGGCGATGCCCGGCATCCTGACCGGTACCATCATCGGCATGGCACAGGCACTCGGAGAGACCGCGCCGCTGATCCTGATCGGCATGGTCGCCTTCATCGTCGATGTGCCCACCGGCATCACCGACCCGGCCACCGTGCTGCCGGTGCAGGTGTTCCGCTGGTCAGACTTCCCCGAACGTGCCTTTGAGGCCCGGACAGCTGCCGCGATCGTGGTGCTGCTCGCCTTCCTCATTCTCATGAACGCGATCGCTGTCTTCCTCCGCAAACGCTTCGAGCGCCGCTGGTAAGCCCTTGGCAAAGGATCCAAAAACAATGACCAATATGCGCATGACTGAAAAAGACCTCACCGACCGTGACACCAAGATCGCGACCAAGGGCGTGGACGTTTATTATGGCTCCAAGCAGGCCATCAATTCCGTCGATGTGGACATTCTCAACAACACTGTGACGGCCTTCATCGGCCCGTCTGGCTGCGGAAAGTCGACGTTCCTGCGCTGTCTCAACCGCATGAACGACACCATCGATATCGCGAAGGTGACGGGTGATATCCTGCTGGATGGCCAAGACATCTACGACAAAGACATCGACCCGGTGCAACTGCGCGCGCGGGTTGGGATGGTCTTCCAAAAGCCCAATCCGTTCCCTAAGTCGATCTACGAGAACGTCTCCTACGGCCCCAAGATCCACGGGCTGGTCGCCAACAAGGCCGATCTGGATGACGTGGTCGAGCAAT
>JBCBGM010000031.1:0-31224 GCA_038526735.1 Pseudomonadota bacterium
GGCTCTGGCTCTGGCTCTGGCTCTGGCTCTGGCTCTGGCTCTGGCTCTGGCTCTGGCTCTGGCTCTGGCTGGATGATCTCATCGAGAGGAGCGTCAACTGTCAAAGGTTCCTCAGCAACGGGCTCGACCAACGTGAGCGGAGCAGGCTCCGGAACAACGGGGGTTGCCAGGACCAACGGCTCTTCGATCGGCTCACCGAGGGGAAGGGGCTCTTCTGCCACGGGGTTGGTCAGCTCAAGCGCCGGCGCTTCGGCCACAGGCTCTGACAGGGTGAGAGGAGAGTCCTCAACTGGAGTGCCCAGGGTCAACGGCTCGTCTTCAATCGGGGTGCCGAGTTGCATCGGCGCATCCTCAACCACAGGCTCGGACAGGATCAACGCGTCTGATGTATCGGCGGACTCAGCAACGGGCTCGGCCAAAACCAGGGGCTCAGGTGTATCCTTCGCGGACGTGTCGCCCCGCAGCCGCGCCTCTTCTTCGCGCACCTTGTCACGAATGGCCGCGAGAACGTTCGCGATGTCGTCGTCGCCTGTTGGTTTGTCGTCCTGTGCCATTCTGCCCCCTCTCAGCGGGGCCGACTCAGAAACGCCCCCGAATTCGATCTAGGATGCCCACGTCTGAGTCGCTTGACCCACTCTGCACCGCTTCAAAATTCTCATTCGGGTCATAGACTTCCACATCCAGACCCAAATGGTCCACCGCAAGAAGGCCTACGGCCGACAAAAGCGTGAATGCGGCCACAAATTCATCACGCTCCGCCGAGACGAGGTTTGATTGCGCATTCAAAAGGCTCTGCTCTGCGTCAAGCACATCCAGCGTGGTGCGCGCGCCCAAGGTCGCCTCTTCCTGAACACCCTCAAACGCGATGCGGGCGGCGGTGATTTCTTGCCGGCTCGCGTCAATGCTGGACCGGGCCACCTCAAGCGCCGTGAAAGAAGACGAGACGTTTTGGCGGATTACCCGCCCAACGTCCTGCAGATTGGCCTGCGCTTGCTCGATGTTGGCTTGCGCCTGTCGGGCGCCCGATTGGGTGCCGCCACCGCGATAGAGCGGCAGCGTTGCGTTGAGGCCAATGCTCGTGCGCTCTGTGTTGTTGATGTCGATGTTGCTCCGACCAGGCCCCTCACTGCGGGTCACTCCGATAGAACCGGTCACGCCAACCGTCGGCCCAAAGCCGGATTGGGCGCGTTCAAGGTTAAATTCGGCGGCAATCACAGACTCGGTTGCGGCGCGGATTTGTGGGTGATTTTGCCGGGCAAGCTCTTGCGCATCATCGAGTGACCCCGGAAGGGCCGGCAGAATTGGCTGCGGCGCAAGATCGATCGGCCGTGACCCGACAGCCGCCTGGTAGGCATCCTCAGAGCGCGACAGGTTTCCGCGACTGGCGATCAGGTTTGAATTGGCCGCAGCGAGCCGCGCTTCTGCTTGAGCGACGTCTGTTCGGGTCACCTCGCCAACCTCAAAACGGTCGCGTGCCGCCTGAAGCTCGCGCTCAATCACACGGACATTGTTCTCTGACAGGGCCACGAACTGAGTGTCCCGCAGAACGTCGCTATAGGCCGTGATCGCCTCAAGCAGGACGGTCTGCTCGGTCGAGGCAAGAGACGCACGAGAGCTTTCCACCCCAGCCCGTGCAGCCTCAATCGCCGCGACGGTGTCACCGCCATTGTAGAGCGACTGGCTCGCAGAAAGCGCAAGCGTTTGGCTGTTGGAGCCATCGAAATCCACAAAGCCGTCGCCGGTCTGGGCGCCTGCATCAAAGGTTGCGTTGACCTGCGGACGTTGTCCGGTGCGCGCCTGGGCGATCCCTTCATCCGACGCACGCACCGCCGCGCGGGCGGCTTCAAGGGCAGGGTGGCTCTCATAAGTCGCAACCAAGGTCTGCTCAAGCGTCTGGGCTTGGGCGGGTGACAGGGCGAAACTCGCAAAAACAGAAAGTGCCGCTACCGCAGCAGACTGGCGCAAAAAAAGTGGCATAGTGAAGTCCTCGCGGGCGGTGTTGAGAGGCAAACTATGCGCGCAAAAGGGGGTTGCAAGAGTGTGGCCGACAGTTACCCTCAGAAAATAAACGTCTGATCGCGTGAAAAGCCCGGCAAAATGCGCGCTGTGGCATCAAAAAGGCGGCGCGTGGAAATATCGTTTGTGCCTTTCACCCCAAACTCCGCATAGGACAGCGGGCCATCGCAGCGTAGCATGACGATCTTTCCGTCCTGCCGCAGTTGATCTGTGAGGCCTTGGGGCAGCTCTGCGACGCCGCCCTCGACAAAGATGACGTCATAGGGGCCATGTTCCGGCGCGCCCTCTGTAAGCGGGCGATGCTCCACCAGCACCGTGTCTGCACCATCGTCTGACAGTTGTTGGGCAGAGCTGCGGGCGAGATCGTCATCCTCTTCAACCGCGATCACAGCTTCGGCGAGACGCGAGAGCAAGGCGGCGGAGTAGCCCGTGCCAGACCCGATCAAAAGCACCAACTCGCTGCCGTTCAGCTCTAGCGTATCGAGCATCTTGGCCACGGTCCGAGGCGCAGGCATCAAACGCCCGCGTGCAATTTCAATCTCACTGTCGGCGTAAGCCACCGCACGCGCGTCCGACGGGACATAATTCTCACGCGGCACACCCAGCATCGCAGCGATGATCGGATACCGGGTCACATCAGACGGACGCACCTGCGTGTCGACCATCGTGGTGCGGGCTTGCTCAAATCCAGACATGGCGTGCTCATTCTCAGCGTTGCTGGTCTTGGTCTAAGCAACTGGCGGTGTCCCTTCAAGACGCGCTTTCGCACCGCTTCAATGAAGGCTGGACGCGCCGCTCTGGCTAGGTTAGGCGTGCGCCACTCTTGGCACTGGCGACGTGGCGGAGTGGTTACGCAGCGGATTGCAAATCCGTGTACACCGGTTCGATTCCGGTCGTCGCCTCCAATTCTTGGTCTCCAGCACAGGGTGTTTTTTGTCAGAGCCTCGCCCCCTTCCCGCATGGCGCGCACGCCAGGAAAAGGAGATGCGCGAGGTCTTTGACCGGATGCTCGAAACACCGCAGGGCCGCCGCACCGCTTGGCGCGACATGCTCTTAAATGATCATGGGCTGATCCGCGCAGTTTATCCTAACAGGCATAGGCTCGGGTCTCATGGGTGGCGCGCCGCGCAACCCTCCCCAAAGGACGTGCGGTTTTTTGCGGAGCAGGGTGTGAAGACCATCATCTCTTTGCGCGGAGGGCGTCAATTCGGCTCTCTCCCGCTGGAGATGGAGGCCTGCGCGGACGCTGGCGTCACCTTCATTGTGCAGCGTCTATTTTCGCGCTCGCTCCTGCCGCGCGAGGAGTTGCAGGAATTTATCGAGGTGATGCGCCGTGTCGAAAAACCGGTGATGTATCATTGTAAATCGGGTGCAGACCGCGCCGGGTTTGCGTCGGCCCTCCACATGCACCTGATTGAGGGTGTTCCGGTGGAGGAGGCGCGGGGTCAGCTTTCGTTGCGCTATCTGCATGTCAAAGCAGCCAAAACAGGTGTGCTTGACTACTTCTTTGAGGCGTTTCTGGATGCCAAAGGCACCTCCGACCTGACGCTCGAAGACTGGATCGCCACAGAATATGACCACAAAGCGCTGCAGGCAGACTTCGCGTCTCGCGGCAACGGCGGGCTCGGGTGGTTGGTCGAGCGGGTGCTTGGGCGGGAGTGATCAGCCGTCGCTGACCCCCGCCTCCGCGAAGGTCGCCATCCCGGCGTGACACGCAACCGCCGCTTTAACGATTTGCAGCGCCACTGCCGCCCCCGACCCTTCGCCAAGTCGCATGCCCAGGCTCAGGAGTGGCTCTTGGCCCAGTTCCGTCAGCAATCGCTCATGCGCCCCTTCCGCTGAAAGATGCGCAGCTTGCAGATGGGCCGTCAGATCAGTGTCGATTTTGTGGAGGACCAGAGCGGCGGAGGAGGCGATAAATCCGTCGAGCAGAACCGGAATTCCCAGCATCCGCGCGCGTGCGATTGCCCCGGCCATCGCTGCAATCTCGCGACCGCCGACGCCCGCGAGCACTGCAAGAGGTGCCGCTGACGACAGGCGCGCGACGCCCGTTTCGATCACGCTGGCCTTATGCACTACGCCCGCATCATCGAGCCCTGTGCCGCGCCCGGACCAATCGGCCCCGGACCCTCCGCACAAAGCCAGAGCCAGTGCCGCCGCCGAGGTGGTGTTTCCAATCCCCATTTCACCGACCACCAAGATGTCAGCGGCCTCATCAACGGCACTCCAGCCCGTCAGAAGCGCAGAGACACACTCAGCCTCGGTCATCGCGTCGGCTTGGGTAAAGTCCGCCGTAGGGCGCTCCAGATCGAGCGCAACAACATCCAGCCGTGCACCTGCGAGCCCAGCGAGTTGGTTGATCGCTGCGCCCCCAGCCTCGAAGTTCGCCACCATTTGCACGGTGACATCCGCCGGAAAGGCGGAGATGCCCTGCGCTGTCACCCCATGATTTCCGGCAAAAACAATGACCTGTGGAGCGTCACATGTGGGCTGAGCAGCCCCCTGCCACCCGGCCAGCCAGCGCACGACCTCTTCTAACCGGCCCAACGCGCCCGGCGGTTTGGTTAAAACGGCGTCGCGGGACACCGCGCCGTCGATTGCCGTTTGATCCGGGGACGGCGCATCTGCAATCGCCGCGAGAAAGCCGTCAAAACTCTGAAAATCTGCCATGGGTGCCTGCACTTTTCGTCTGCGTTTTGGCGCATTAAACCGCGACGAGAGAAATGGGCAGAGGAAAATGCGTCAGATGGCATCGCGCACTCGAATTGAAGCTCATGACATCTGGGTTGCGTTCAGTCTGCTCAGCCGACTGCCCGTGCCCGTGGATCATTCCCGCGCCGGAGAGCGGATGGCCGCCGCCGTTTGGGCCTGGCCCGTGGTTGGCGCAGTGATCGGTGCCGCGATGGGCTGTGCGGGCGAGCTCGCGTTTTTTATCGGCTTGCCACCAAGCGTTGCTGCCGTGTGTGCGATCACCGTCGGCATTCTCGCCACCGGGGCCCTGCATGAAGATGGTCTTGCCGATTGCGCCGATGGTTTTGGCGGTGGGCAGACCAAAGAGCGCGTGCTGGAGATTATGAAAGACAGCCGGATCGGAGCATTCGGGGCCGTCGCGATTGTGCTGGCGTTGCTGGCTCGGTTCGCAGGTCTGTCAGGGCTTGAGGGTACAAATCTCGTGGCGACACTGGCGGTGGTCGGCGCAATCTCTCGCACGGCGATGGCGCTTGTGATGCGTTTGCCAAATGCACGGGGCAGCGGGCTCTCCGCGTCAGTCGGTCAGACGGAGGCAACAGGCCTCTGGCTGGCTGTGGGGGTCACGTTGATTTTGGGGCTTCTTCTGCTCAGCAGTGCTGTCTTCGCAGCCATCCTCGGCGCGATCTTCGTGGCAACGCCGTTGGTTGTCATCGCGAGCAAGCGGATCGGCGGGCAGACCGGAGATGTGCTTGGAGGTGTGCAGGTCTTGGCCGAAATCGGTGCGATTCTCGGCGTGCTCGCGTTGCTTGCTTAAGCGTCTGCCAAAAACGACAGTGTTTTCTGCAGCGCATGCTCCGCAATCTCGGGAGTCTCAAAGTAGGGCTCATGTTTTGCCCCCGCGATCCTAAGTAGGGACGCATTCGGCATCCGCTCCAACTGGCCAAGCAGTGTCGGTACAGAGATCAGGTTCTCAGCGGTGCCCAAGATGCACAGCAACGGGATCTGCGGCACAGGTGCATCGAGGCAGGCGGCCATCTCGTCAAACGCCGCAACGGCCCAAGCAAAAGACGCACCACCCGTGCGCAACTCCAGATGGATTTTGAGCATTTCCGCCCAGGCCCGGTAGTTCTCTTCGTTGTTCGTCAGGTGATTCTGAGAGAACGGGATTTTCTCGTAGGAGGCCTCATCGGTCGCCCCAAAACTCGCTGACCGGCCAAACCCGATGGCTGCGGCAACGCGGGTGAGGTACGGGCCAACCATCGATTGAACCCCCTTCAGCCCCAGCCCAAACATCGGCGCCGTAAAGACCGCACGAGAGACCACGCCGTTCAAAGCGCCTTCGGCAAGCGCGCGAGAGACGATCAAACCGCCCATCGAGTGGCTGATCGCATGAACCGGCTGGGCAAGGGTTTTCGCATAATCCGCCAGAGCGGCCACATCGTGCTGATACTCATCAAAGCGCCGCACATGGCCATATTTCATGCCGGGCAGCTTTTCAGAGAGCCCCTGCCCGCGCCAATCCAAGATCACAGCCCCCCAGCCCTCTTTGAGGACACGGGCAATCACCGGGGCGTATTTCTCAATGAACTCGCCCCGCCCCGGAAAGATCAGGACGGTTCCCCGCACACCCAGCCAATGCGCAAGGCGCAGACGTTTGCCGTCGCGTGTCTGAACGAAAAAGGCCTCTCCACCGGGGGGCAGAGAGACCACATCGTCATAGAGCGGTGCGGGCGCACTCACCCCAGAACGCTGCCCAGCTGCATCGCAAGGCCCATGTTGCCGTCGAGCTTGAGCTTGCCGGTCATGAACGCAGCCGTCGGGTTTAAGTCGCCAGAGAGGATGTCCTGAAACGTCTCGACCGAGGCTTTCAGGGTCACATCAGCCTCCGAATCATCAGCGGAGACCCCGTTCTCGTCGATCCGGACAGAACCCTCACCCTCGATCTCAAACTTCACCGACCCGGCGCTGAAACCGTCGCCCACTTTTTCTGCCAAGGCCTTAACGGCTTCGTCGATTACGCTCATGCTGGGTCCTTTCCATCTTGTGAAGTCGTGGCATCTCGCCAAGATCATTTCGCGCGTTACCATAGGTGCCATGAAAACGGTGACAACGCTCCTTGTGGCAACTGCCGTAGCGTTTCTAAGCGCGTCGGTTGCCCTCGGTCAGGCTGATCAAGCGGACCGCGATGAACTCGACCAGTTGTTTGCGCAACTGGGTGATCCGGAGGTGCTCGATGCGCCGCGGATCATCAACCGGATCGCGCGGATTTGGTCTCGCTCAGGCTCGCCCACCGCTGACCTGATGCTGGAGCGCGGGCGCACAGCGCTGGCGGGGGAAAACTACATCGTTGCCGTTGAGCACTTCACCGCACTGATTGATCACACACCAGAGTTTGCTGAAGCATGGAACGCGCGCGCAACAGCGTACTTTCTGATGGGGGAATATGGCCTGTCGGTTTCTGACATAGCCGAAACCCTCAAACGCAACCCGGTGCATTTCGGCGCTCTTGCAGGTTTGGGCATGATCTACGAAGAAGTGGGGGAACCCGAGAACGCCTATGCGGCTTACCGTGCGGCACAGTCTGTTAACCCCCACCTGGAGAACGTGAACCGCGCTGTTGATCGTCTTCGTCTCGCAGGCATTGGGCGCGCCATCTAAACTCCCATCACAAGGCCGCCGCTATGGCCCCCAACACACGAGACCGCCAGGTGCTGGCGGTGCTCGGCCCCACCAACACCGGAAAAACGCATTACGCGATTGAACGCATGCTAGGGCATGCGAACGGGATCATTGGGTTCCCGCTGCGGCTCTTGGCGCGTGAGGTCTATGACCGGATCGTCGCGCTGCGCGGGCCCTCGGTGGTAGCACTGGTCACTGGGGAGGAGCGGATTATCCCAGCGCGTGCCGCCTATTGGGTCTGCACGGTTGAGGCTATGCCGTTGGATCTGCCGGTGGAGTTTCTCGCGATTGACGAGATCCAGCTCTGTGCCGACCCAGACCGCGGCTATGTCTTCACCGACCGGCTGCTCAACGCGCGCGGTCTCTCAGAGACGATGTTTCTGGGCGCGGACACCATGCAAGAGCGCATCCGCGAACATGTGCCCGATGTTCGGATCATGCGCCGGCCGCGCCTCTCTACGCTGTCCTACGCTGGTCACAAAAAGCTCAGCCGGATGCCCGCGCGGGCAGCGATCGTCGGCTTCTCGGTCGATTCGGTCTATGCGATTGCAGAGCTCTTGCGGCGGATGAAGGGTGGTGCGGCCGTTGTCATGGGCGCGCTCAGCCCCCGGACCCGGAATGCCCAGGTTGAGCTCTATCAAAACGGTGACGTGGACTACCTCGTCGCGACAGACGCGATCGGCATGGGGCTGAACCTCGACGTCAAGCACGTGGCTTTCGCAGGCACCCAAAAGTTCGACGGGCGGCGGTTTCGCGATCTGATGCCGAATGAGCTTGCCCAAATCGCCGGGCGCGCCGGCCGGCATATGAATGACGGCACCTTCGGCACCACCGCCGATGCCTCCCCCTTCAATCCGGAGGTCGCCAACGCCATCGAGGGCCACCGCTTCGCCCCCATCCGTAAGCTGCAATGGCGCAATCCGAACCTAAGCTTTGGCAGTGTGCCCGCGCTGATCGAGGGGCTTGAAGCCTTCCCCAGCCACAGCACCCTCACCCGCGCCCGCGAAGCTGACGACCTGATGACCCTCAAATCGGTGTGGTCCTTGGCCGAAACACAAGACCGCGTGACCAGCCCGCGCGACGTGAAACTGCTGTGGGATGTCTGCCAAGTCCCGGATTTTCGCAAAGTCTCTCCGCAAGAGCACGCCAGTCTAATCGCACGACTGTTCGAGTTTTTGCACATTGGCGAAATTCCGCAGGACTTTATCGCCCAACAGGTTCGCCGCATCGATCGCACCCATGGAGACATTGATGCGCTCTCGAAACGACTAGCCTTCATCCGCACATGGACGTATGTCGCGCAACGAAAAGGCTGGTTGGACGATGCTGAGCATTGGCGTGGAGAGACCCGTGCCGTAGAAGACCGCCTGTCAGACGCGCTTCATGCCGCCCTGACACAAAGATTTGTCGATCGCCGCACCAGTGTGCTGATGCGGCGGTTGAAGGAGAGGGAGAGCCTTGTGGCAGACGTGAGTGCAGACGGCGATGTGACCGTAGAGGGCCAACATATTGGCCGCCTGGATGGGTTTCGCTTTCGTGCTGACCCCAACGCCTCTGCTGAAGAAGCGAAAACGCTGCGCTCCGCCGCCCTCGCCGCTCTGACCCCTCAGTATCAACTCGCCGCGGACCGGCTCTACAACACCTCCGACAAAGAGATCGACGTTACCGAGCAAGGGGGCCTGATGTGGGGCAGCCTTGCGGTGGGCAAGCTCGTGAAGGGTGCGGATGTGATGCGCCCCGATGTTGAGGTCTTTGTCGATGACGAGGCCGGGGCGGAGGTCGCTGAAAAGGTCAAGCGCCGCCTCAGCATTTGGGTGGAGCGCAAGATCGCCACGCTCTTTGAGCCGCTGATCGCGATGCGCGATGACCCGGCACTGACAGGCCTCGCGCGTGGTGTTGCGTTCCAGCTGATCGAGGCGTTGGGCATCCTGCCGCGCGCACAGATCGCCAACGACATCAAAGCACTGGAGCAAGAAAGCCGTGGCCTGCTGCGCAAGCATGGCGTGCGCTTCGGTCAGTTCACAATCTTCCTGCCCGTTTTGCTAAAGCCTGCACCAACTCGGTATCGCTTGGTCCTGTCGTCGCTCTGGGATGGGTTGGACGAGTTTCCGGCCGCGCCCCCACCCGGTTTGGTGACTGTTCCGGCAGTTCCGGGTGCCGACGCCGTGTTTTACCAGCGCGCAGGCTACCGGCAGGCGGGCGACCGCGCTGTGCGCCTCGATATGCTGGAGCGTTTGGCGGATATGCTGCGCGACAAGGACGCGCGGGACGGGTTCGAGGCAAGCGCAGACATGCTCTCGATCACTGGCCTGACGCTGGAACAGTTCGCAGCGTTGATGGAGGGGCTCGGTTACACCGCCGAGAAGGGCGAGCGCATGAAAGAGCGCGCGGTGGCCCCGGCTGTGGACGCCGCTGAGGTAAGTGAGACTGCGGAAACGGCGCCCGCAGAGACGCCAGATGCTGCGGTTGCAGAGACTTCACCCGAGGTAGAGGCTGCGCCGGAGGCGGAGACCTTGGCACCGGAAGAAACCGCCTCCGAGACTCCTGAGGCGGAGACACCGGCAGCAGAGACATCCGAAACCACCGATGAGGCACCCGAGACCGAGGTGTTCTACATCTTCCGTCGCGCCCCGCGGGGGCAATCGCGCGGTCCGCGCACTGATGCCAAACCCCGGCGCGGAAAGCCAAAGCCCGGTGCTGGAAAGCCCAAGGGCAAGCCACAAAAGCAGCGTCAGCCAAAAGCCGACAAGCCCATCGACCCGGACAATCCTTTTGCAGCTCTGATGGCGCTCAAGAACAAGGGCTAAGCGCGCGTGGTTGAGCACGCAGCCGGCATTCGCCTCGACAAATGGCTCTGGCAGGCGCGGTTCTTTAAGTCTCGCAGCTTGGCCGCCTCCGCCGTCTCGTCCGGTGCGCGGGTGAATGGAGCGCGCGTGACAAAACCCTCCGCTCTCGTGCGACCGGGTGATGAGCTCACGTTCAAGCAAAACCGCCGCATCCGCTACGTGAAAGTCCTGGCCTGCGGCGAGCGTCGTGGCCCCGCAGCTGAGGCCGCACTCTTGTACGAAGATAAAACGCCACCCGTTGAGTGAATTTTGTCGCATTCAGTGGCAGATCGCGATTCAACTCCCATATCACGCAAGGAAGGCAGGTCGCGGCTTGAACGTGTTGCACTTGCGAGATACGGACCGATGACGTTTGGGTTGCAATGCCGCCCATGTAAACTAAACCTTACAGTCACGTGAGAAAGAGGACGACGCTGGATGACCTATGTGGTGCTCGATAACTGCATCGGCTGCAAATACACCGACTGTGTCGAAGTGTGCCCGGTAGACTGTTTCTATGAGGGTGAAAACACGCTCGTTATCCACCCCGACGAGTGCATCGACTGTGGTGTCTGCGAACCTGAATGCCCGGCAGACGCAATCAGGCCCGATACCGAGCCCGACATGGAGAAATGGGTCGAGTTTAACCGCAAATACTCCGAGGTTTGGCCCAACATCGTCACAAAGCGCGATCCACTCCCAACGGCACCTGAGCTCGACGGCAAGGCCAACAAGCTCGAAACGCACTTTTCCGAGGCGCCCGGCGAGGGAGATTGACCGATTCGTGACAGTTCCTTTTTCGCCCCAAACCTGGGGCATTGAGGTGCACCAAATGGTCAACAAACGGCTTATTTGCTTGTTTTAACCGTGTTTTTACACCCTTAAGCACGTCCGCCGCCGCCCACGGTTTGAAAACCGGGGCATTTTCTGCTATTTATTACACATACAGCACAGATACCGACTGCATGTGATGCGCCGACGTTGCGCTGATTGAGAAAGGGTTTGCGCTGGCTTTGGCACCTTTAATCGGGGTTGCGGACAGGTCTGGGCCGCAATTCCTTTTTTTGTCGCCAAATTTGGATGGAACGAAGAAGGACACACCGAATGAGCAAAACCGGCAACGAATTTCGCCCTGATGACTACATCGTTTATCCCGCGCATGGCGTCGGGAAGATCCTGCATATCGAGAAGCAGGAAGTCGCGGGGATGGAATTGGAGCTGTTTGTCATCTCGTTTGAGAAAGACAAAATGACCCTCCGCGTGCCCACCAACAAAGCCAATTCGGTGGGGATGCGCCCGCTGGCGTCGTTGGACTTGATCGACAAAGCACTGGAGACGCTCAAGGGCCGCGCCCGCGTGAAAAAGGCGATGTGGTCGCGCCGTGCGCAGGAATACGAGCAGAAAATCCACTCCGGTGACATCATCTCAATCGCAGAGGTTGTTCGCGACCTGCACCGTGCCGATGATCAGCGTGAGCAGTCCTACTCTGAGCGTCAGCTCTATGAAGCCGCGCTTGAGCGTCTCACCCGTGAGGTTGCTGCGGTGAACGGCCTTGATGAAGGCCAAGCGGCGCAAAAGGTTGATGACGTGCTGGTGACCCGCGCAGCCTGATTGCGTGCGACAACTCAAAGAAACCGCGGCCTACCCGCGGTTTTTTTATGCCTGCATTGCAGAGAGCGCCTCTGCGTGGATCTCGGCATTTGCAGCGGCAATGACGGTACCACCCCCATCAGCCGGGCCACCCTCCCAATCCGTGACAACGCCACCGGCGGCCTCAACAATCGCCATCGGACCTTGGATGTCATAGGGCGCGAGCCCGGCCTCGATCACGAGGTCCACTTGCCCCGCCGCCAGCAGCGCATAGCCGTAGCAATCTAGCCCGTAGCGCGTGAGCTGCACCCGGTCGCGCACGCGCTCAAAGGTGCGGCGCTGCTCTGGCGATCCGATTTCGGGGAAGGTTGTGAGCAGAATCGCCTCTGACAAAGGTTTTGCTGCCCGGGTAGCGATCGAGTTGCTCTCAGAACCGCGCTGCCAAAGCGCTTCGCCAAAACCACCGCTATACCGCTCTTGGGTGAAAGGTTGATCGATCAGCCCAAAGAGCGGCGCGGCACCTGCATTCACCGCCACCAGCACACCCCAAGTGGGCGCACCGCACACAAACGCGCGCGTGCCATCAATCGGATCAAGCACCCAGGTGAGGCCGCTTGTTCCAGCCTTGTGCCCAAACTCTTCGCCCAGGATT
This sequence comes from Pseudomonadota bacterium, assembly GCA_038526735.1. Lineage (GTDB taxonomy): Bacteria > Pseudomonadota > Alphaproteobacteria > Rhodobacterales > Rhodobacteraceae > Rubricella. Next base: position 12,454 of record JBCBGM010000031.1, read on the forward strand.
GCGTCTTCGGGCCTTAGCTCGGCCAAGACCTTGCGCATCGCCTTCTCAGCAGCACGATCTGCGACGGTGACCGGGTCATATCCGCTGCTGTCCTTGTTGTCGGTAGGCAGGTCCAAGCTGCGAAAATGCGGGAGGATCGCCTCACCCGCGGCATCCGCTAACAGATGAGCGGTCTTGATGAGCGTCTCTTTCAGGGCACTGGAAAGTTGCATCGTCCCTCTCTTTCACGGCCGCAATACAGAACGACCGCGGCGGGGAAAACCCTGCCGCGGTCGGACCAAAAAAGCGCGGTGGAGGGAGCCGCGCCGGGGTTCAGTGATTACGCCACGTCCGAGAGAACACGGGCCAGGTCAAACAACCTGCGGCGTTGCTCTTCGGGAATGGCGTAATAAGAGCGTACGAGCTCTTGCGCCTCACGATCTACAAGGAGATCGCCCTGAGGTTGCGCAGCTTCCAGCTCTGAGAGCGCTTCTTCAGCGATTTCGCCGTCGAGACCCTCGAAGAAAAACCCAACATGCACATCAAGCGCGTGCGCGATATCCCACAAACGTGAAGCGCTGACGCGGTTCATGCCTGTTTCGTATTTCTGGATTTGCTGAAACTTAATTCCAACGACTTCGCCCAGCTGCTGTTGGGTCATACCAATCATCCAGCGGCGGTGGCGAATGCGCTTGCCAACGTGTACATCGACAGGGTGCTTCATAGTCATCCCTTTGGTTTGTGTTACTGCAATCCCCAACTGGCTGATATATGCACATTGCATGCCAACTTTTAGACCCACGCGGAAGAAACTCAACTTCGGGAAGAGTCATATGTGATCCGGGTCATAGATAGCCCGGCTGGAGCACATCCATCAGAAGACTGATGAACCGCGATCACAACCGAAAGGCTTTTTGCAAATTGCATTGCATTTTGCAAATTACAACCAAAGGTTTATCCCGTTTTGCGAGACTCTCGCTTGCGCTCAATCGGATCGAGGAACCGTTTGCGTAATCGAATAGCCGACGGCGTAACCTCCACCAGTTCATCATCATCGATGTAAGCGATCGCCTCTTCGAGACTGAGCTTGCGCGGCGTGGTCAGCACAACTGCATCGTCCTTGCCCGACGCGCGCACGTTGGTCAGCTTTTTGCCTTTGAGCGGGTTCACATCGAGATCATTGTCTCGATTGTGCTCGCCGATGATCATGCCCTGATACACATCCTCACCCGACCCGATGAAGAAGAAGCCGCGATCCTCAAGATTAAAGAGCGCGTAAGCAACCGACTGCCCCGCCTCCATCGAGATCAGCACACCCCGTCTGCGCCCGGCAATGGCTCCTTTGAACGGGGCCCAGCCGTGGAAGACACGGTTCAAGACGCCGGTGCCGCGCGTGTCTGTCAGAAACTCGCCGTGGTAGCCGATCAGACCGCGGGACGGCACATGCGCCACAATCCGCGTCTTACCGCCCTGCCCCGTGCGCATGTCCACAAGCTCGCCTTTGCGGGTTGCGAGCTTTTCGACAACCGAGCCCGCGTAGGGCTCATCCACATCAATCGTGACCTCTTCGACCGGCTCAAGACGTTGGCCGTCTTCGTCTCGCAACAGCACCTTTGGGCGAGAGATTGAGAGCTCAAAGCCCTCGCGGCGCATGTTCTCGATGAGAACGCCCATCTGTAGCTCGCCCCGCCCAGCAACCTCAAAGGCTTCACCGCCTGGGGTGTCTGAGACTTTGATCGCGACGTTCGACTCGGCCTCTTTCATCAAGCGGGCGCGGATCACCCGCGACTGGACCTTGTCGCCATCCCGCCCCGCGAGCGGGCTGTCGTTGATGCCAAACGTGACAGAGATCGTCGGCGGGTCTATCGGCTGGGCCGGGATCGGCGTGTCAATCTCGGGCACACAGAGCGTATCGGCCACCGTCGCTTTGGTCATCCCCGCGAGGGAGACGATGTCGCCAGCCTCGGCCACATCAATCGGCTGTTGCGCAAGGCCACGGAACGCGAGGATCTTCGTGACGCGGAACTGTTCCACCCGGTCGCCATCGCGGTTGAGGGCTTTGAGGGTTGTACCCGCTTTAAGAGTACCACTCTCAACACGCCCCGTCAGCAAGCGGCCGATGAACGGGTCCGCTCCCAAAGTAACCGCGAGCATCCGAAACGGCTCTTCGCGCTCTGCGACCTGTTTGGGCTCCTGCACATGGGCGAGAATGGTTTTGAACAAGGCGGAGAGATCGGAGCGGGGGCCATCCATCTCGTCATCCGCCCAACCGTCACGGCCAGAGGCGTAAAGTACCGGGAAGTCGAGCTGCTCATCATTCGCGTCGAGGGTCACAAACAGATCAAACACTTCATCGAGCGCGCGATCAGGCTCTGCATCTGGTTTATCGACCTTGTTGAGCACCACAATCGGCTTGAGACCCAGCGCGAGCGCTTTGGAGGTCACAAACTTGGTTTGCGGCATCGGCCCTTCGGCGGCGTCCACCAGCAAGACCACCCCATCGACCATCGAGAGGATGCGCTCCACTTCACCGCCAAAGTCAGCGTGGCCGGGCGTGTCCACGATGTTGATCCGGGTGCTTTCCCATTCAACGCTCGTGGCCTTCGCGAGGATCGTGATCCCGCGTTCGCGCTCAAGGTCGTTTGAGTCCATCGCGCGTTCCGCGACCGCCTGGTTCTCCCGAAAAGAGCCAGACTGCGCGAGCATCGCGTCAACAAGCGTGGTTTTGCCGTGATCGACGTGCGCGATGATGGCGATGTTGCGAAGGTCCATAAGCCGGCTCCAATCCGTAGCTTGGGGGCACATAGCTTGGACTGGCCGACAATGCCATGGGGCGTGGACGGGCTTTTCGCTGCACTGCGTCAGAATGCCGATTGAATTCCGACTGATTTACTCAATATTTAGAGCCAACCGGCAAGCCCTCCGCCCGCCTCAGATCAACGCACGGGGTTGCCGATGTCCGACACACTCAACGACTTGTTCCAGGTGGACCGCCTGGCCAAACAGTTTGGTTCTGGCCTCAATCCAAAGCTTCGCGCGCTGCTAGAAGAGCGCGGCGCAGCGGCGGCGCAGCCTGACGGAGCGGTGCCCTTGCATACTCGACAGCACTCCGCAGGCCCTCGGCAATTCGTGACGGCGCAGCAGGTTTTGGAAGATCCGAAGCTGGTAGCGTTTCCGGGCACAGACCTGTCGCGCCAAATCGGTCTGATCCGCTCTAGCAAACGGGCCTGAGTTGGGGGCTATCCCACCGAAGCACCCGTAAAAGAAAACGCCCCCGCAAACACGGGGACGCTTTAGTTCGTAGCGTTTGGCTTTACGCAGCCGCGTTAACCGCCCTTCGGGTCATCACGGCCACCAGATGTGCGCGGTAGTCAGGCGTGCCATGCAAGTCAGAGATCATATCCTCCGACGACACCGACAGCCCGTTGAGCGCATCGGCAGAGAAGTTCGCCGACAGTGCCTCTTCCGCAGCCGTCCACCGGAAAACCCCATTGTTGGAAGCTCCCGTGACCGCGACCCGCACACCGTCTGCGTATTTGGCGACCATCACGCCCACCAAGGCGAAGCGAGAGGCTGGCTGCACGAACTTCTGATAGTTCGACGCTTCTGGAATCGGGAACTTCACCGATGTCACAATCTCCCCTTCCTCAAGGGCGGTCGTGAACATGCCCTGAAAGTAGTCGTCAGCCGCAATCTCTCGGGTGTTGGTCACGATCGTTGCCCCTGAAGCCAACGCACCACACGGATAGCACGCCGACGGGTCGTTGTTCGCCAGACTGCCGCCGATGGTACCGCGGTTACGCACGGCGGGGTCACCGATGTGGGCGGCCATGTCGGCAAGCCCAGGGTAGTCACCCGCCTCTGCAGCCACAGTGGCGTGGGTCGTGGCCCCTCCGATCACGAGCATGTCGCCCTCGCGGCAGACACCCTTCATGTCCTCAATGCCACCGAGGCTGACCAAAGCCGATGGCATTGCGAGGCGCGCTTTGAGCGTCGGGATGAGCGTTTGCCCACCCCCAAGCGCCTGAGCGTCTTCAGACCCAAGTGCCGCAACCGCATCTGCGACGGAGCCGGGTTTTACGAAGTCGAAGTTATACATGTTTCTCTCCTTCTCTCTCGGCTCAGCCGTTCATTGCCGCCCACACGCGGGCGGGCGTTGCGGGCATGTCGATGTGATCCACCTTGTGACCGCCCGAATGGAGCGCGTCGATCACCGCGTTGATCACGGCCGGAGGTGTGCCGATGGCACCAGCCTCCCCGCACCCCTTCACCCCGAGCGGGTTGTGAGTGCAGGGCGTCTGGCACGAATGGTCCACCGCGTAGAACGGCAGGTCATCGGCGCGGGGCATCGCATAATCCATGTAAGACCCGCTCAAGAGCTGACCATTCTCGTCATAGGCGCAGTTTTCCAAGAGCGCCTGACCAATGCCCTGAGCGACACCGCCATGCACCTGCCCCTCCACGATCATCGGGTTGACCACATTTCCGAAGTCATCCGCTGCAGCGAAGGAGACGACCTCAGCCTTGCCAGTGTCAGGGTCAATCTCCACCTCACAGGCATAGGCCCCTGCGGGATAGGTGAAGTTGTTGGGGTCGTAGAACGCGGTCTCTTCGAGGCCCGGCTCAATGCTCTCCAACGGGTAGTTGTGGGGCACATAGGCTGCGAGGCAGACATCGCCCCAGGCGACTGACTTGTCAGTGCCCGCAACGGTGAACTGACCGTTGGCGAACTCTACGTCGCCCTCAGCCGCCTCCATCAGATGCGAGGCGATCTTCTTGGCCTTCGCGATGATTTTTTCGGTCGCCCGAACCATCGCAGAGCCACCCACCGCAAGGGAGCGAGAGCCATAGGTCCCCATCCCCATTGGGGTGCGGGCGGTGTCGCCGTGCACGATGTCCACTTGCCCCTCATCGATGCCGAGCATGTCAGCAACGACCTGTGCAAAGGTCGTTTCGTGCCCCTGACCATGGCTATGAGAGCCCGTCATGACGGAGATTGAGCCTGTCGCGTTTACCCGTACCGTCGCACTCTCATAAAGACCCGCACGCGCACCAAGCTGGCCGACGAGGCTGGAGGGAGCAATCCCGCAGGCCTCAATATACGAGCACACACCTAGACCGCGCAGCTTGCCTTTGGCGGCGCTTTCCGCGCGGCGTGCGCCAAAGCCGCCGACGTCTGCGATCTCGATGAGCTTATCCATCGTCGCGTCATAGTCACCCGTGTCATACTCCACCGCTACAGGTGTGGCGTAGGGGAACTGGTCGGGCTGGATATAGTTGCGACGGCGGATCTCGATCGGGTCGAGCCCCATCTCCCGCGCGGCTTTGTCAACGACGCGCTCCAACTGGAACGTTGCCTCGGGGCGGCCTGCGCCACGGTAGGCATCCACCGGAACGGTGTTGGTAAAGACCGCCTTCACATTCACATAGATCAGCGGCGTCTTGTAGTTACCAGCCATCAGCGTGCCATGCAGCCAGGTCGGAACCGACGGTGCAAAGGTCGACAGATACGCGCCCATGTTTGCGTAGGTGTCTGTGCGGATCGCGAGGAAATTCGCGTTCTCGTCCATCGCCAGCTCGATCTTGGTGACATGGTCGCGGCCATGGGCATCCGAGATGAACGCCTCAGAGCGATCCGCCGTCCACTTCACCGGACGTTTGAGCGCTTTGGCAGCGAAGGTGCAGAAAGCCTCTTCAGCGTAGTGGAAGATCTTTGTGCCGAAGCCTCCGCCCACGTCAGGTGCCACAACCCGCAGCTTGTGCTCAGGGATGCCCAACACGAACGCACCCATCAACAGGCGGATCACATGCGGGTTTTGCGAGGTGGTGTAGAGTGTGTGCTCGTCCTTCCACGGGTCGTACTCCCCAACGGCCACGCGCGGCTCCATCGGGTTCGCGACGAGGCGGTTGTTGGTGAGCTCGAGCGTGGTGACGTGATGCGCGCCTTTGATGGCGGCATCCACCGCGTCCTTGTTCTCTTCAACAAAACCCCAGTCGTAGCAGAGGTTCGAGGTGAGATCGTCATGCACCTTTGTGGCGCCCTCGGCCACGGCAGCTTTCATATCAACGACCGCTGGAAGCTCAGAGATGTCGATGTCGAGCAGGGCGGCCGCATCTTTCGCAGCATCGAGGCTCTCGGCCACAACCACTGCAATCGGGTCACCCACATGGCGCACCTTACCCTCAGCAAGGATCGGGTGCTTGGGCTCTTGCATCGCTTCGCCGTGGCGGTCGGTGATCTGCCAACCACATGGAATACCACCGACACCCTCAAAATCAGCCGCGGTGAAAACCTTCACCACGCCCTCAGCCGCTTCAGCAGCACTCGTGTCGATGCTGTTGATCGTGCCGTGAGCGACCTGGCTGCGCACAAAATAGGCGTAGGTCTGGCCCGACACGTTGATATCGTCGGTATACTTCCCGTTGCCGGTCAAAAACCGGACGTCTTCGCGGCGCTTAGAGCTCGCGCCAATGCCATTATCCTTCGGCATGTTCTTTCCTCCATGGATCGTGTGGGGTCTGCCGTCTTGATGCGACACGTCACCCCTCAGCAGCCCACACCATAGTGGACTGCTTGGCAGCGTTACTCAGCAGCGATGGCTTGAGATTGGCTCGCCGCCTGCTGGATGGCTTTCACAATGTTGTGGTAGCCCGTGCAGCGGCAGAGATTGCCTTCGAGATACTCGCGGATCTCAGTCTCTGACGGGTTGGGGTTCTCCGCCAAGAGCGCTGACGCAGACATCACCATTCCCGGTGTGCAGAAACCACACTGCAGCCCGTGGCAGTCTTGGAATGCCTGCTGGATCGTCGAGAGCGAGCCATCCGGGTTCGACATGCCCTCGATCGTGGTCACATCCGCACCCTCGGCGTCTGCTGCAAACATCGTGCAAGCTTTGACCGCCTTGCCATCGACATGGACAACACACGCACCGCACTGGCTTGTGTCACAGCCCACATGCGTGCCGGTGAGACGCAGATTTTCTCTTAAGAACTGTACCAGAAGTGTCCGGCCTTCGACATCTGCTGACGCCGTCTTGCCATTCACGGTCATAGAAACCGCAACCATTTATATTCCTCCCTGGGGTCACATCCTAGGTCAGCGAGCACGTTGGCCCGCTCTGGGCAATTACACCTCAACCGTGACGTTAAAGAGGATTTTGAGCAAGCCAAGCACTTTAAGTCTGAGTGTTTTAGTTGGTCATGCGCGCTAAGACCGCGGCACGCCCCTCTCAGAACGTGCCACGCCTTGGATCTTACAGATTTACTGTGGCCTCAGACGGCGCCCCTCAATGCGCACATTTCACGCAATAGGGCGTGGCCGGAAGGGTCTCGAGGCGTTCAGCAGGGATCTCTGCCCCGCATCTCACGCAATAGCCGAAAGAGCCCTCATTAACCCGCGCCAAGGCGGCATCGATGACCAGCAGTTCTTTGGCATTTGTCGCCCCGAGCTTTTCGAGAACTTCATCGCCTTCCACCTCCACCGCCTGATCCTCAAGATCGCGGGTGTGGGGTTGGTCGAGGTCGTGCTCAATCGCAATAAGGCGGCCCGTCAGCTCAGCCCGCCGATTCTCAAGAACGGTTTTATAGGCAGAGACGTCCATGGCTTCCTCCTTAGACTTGGGCAGGAACAGAAGACCACGAACGGTGCGAGTCGGCGTTGACTTGGCTCAACCCCGCGCGGGTATTCCGCCCAATCCCATCGCTTTGAGCAGCCCCCGGGGCTGCACGAGAGCAGCCTCCGCATCAAGGTCGCGCAACCGATCAACGCGGCGGCGCAACAGCTCCGTCGCCTCACCAGCGTCGGCAGGCAGGTGCTTGCCCTCGATGGGGTCGCCCGCGCGCACCACAAACGGCTGTCGCCCTTTGTTCAACACCTCATGAAAGAGGGTGATGTCCCGCAAAGTCGGGTGCACGACGTCGAAAAGGTAGAACAAGGCCGAGTTGCGCGCTGTCATCCGCATCGGGATCACAGGCAAGGCCATCTTGCGCGCCATCATCGCCGCAGAGGTCATCCATTCACGCTCAAAAAGCCGCAGCCCTCGGCGCTTTGCAATGCGGCCCGACGGAAAGATTACGCCCAAGCGCCCCGCGCCAAACGCCTGCTTGGCATAGGCCAGCGTTTCGCGGTTGGCACGGTGAGTGCGCTTGCCCTCGCGCCATTCAACCGGCGCGATGATCTCCTCCATCTGCGGAAGGATGCGCATCATGTCTTTGTTCGCGAAAAAGAACAGATCGGGCCTGCGCTGGCGTAGAAGGCTCCAAAGAATGATCCCGTCCGCGATGCCAGTGGGGTGGTTGCAAACGAGTATCGCCGGGCCGCTCTCTGGGATCTTATCGAGACCTTCGACCTCAACCCGCCGGGCGACCAGATCAGCCATTTCATCCATAATCGCGGCGGGGTGCATGGTTTCAAAACGCTCTGCGTAGTTCAGCGAGCGATCATAACCCAGCAAGAGGTGTAGCGCGCCGCGGATGGGCGCCATCGATGGGCCGCCGCGATACATCCAGCCCGCGCGCGCTTCGATCAATGCGTCCAGCTTTTCGCGCATACAATCGTCTCCCATCACCACTACTTAGGTACGTTTAGACAGAATTGCAGCATCTACACCGCTGAGTGTAACGCGTTGATGACGCCGTTGACCGCATTGTCGGCAACGGCGGCGCGCGGTAGAGCGGCGCAAACAGTTTTGTAAGGAGCTCCCCATGATCGGCCGCCTCAACCATGTCGCAATCGCAGTCCCCGACCTGGAGGCCGCCGCCGCACAATACCGAGAGACGCTGGGCGCAAAAGTAGGCGCCCCTCAAGACGAGCCCGACCATGGTGTGACGGTCGTCTTCATCAAGCTGCCAAACACCAAGATCGAGCTGCTCTACCCGCTGGGCGAGGGCTCCCCGATCCAAGGCTTTCTCGACAAAAACCCGTCGGGCGGCATCCACCATGTCTGCTATGAGGTCGATGACATCCTCGCGGCCCGCGACAAGCTGCAATCCTCCGGTGCGCGGGTGCTTGGCAGCGGTGAGCCAAAAATTGGCGCACATGGTAAGCCAGTGCTTTTCCTCCATCCGAAAGATTTCACCGGAACGCTGGTCGAGCTAGAACAAGTCTGAAACAGCAGCGCCGGAGAGGAGTTTCGTCATGACAATCACCGGTGCCATCGTTCTTTATGCCGTCATCTGGTTCATGACGCTGCTCACCATCTTCCCCATTGGTTATGTCAGCCAAGAGGATGCGGGCGAGGTGGAGCCGGGCACACCGCCGGGCTCTCCGTCTGGGCCGATGGTCAAACGCAAGATGTTGCACGCGACGGTGATCACCACGCTTCTCTGGGCCGTGGTCTGCGCGATCATCATGTACAGCGGCTTGACCATGGAAAGCATCGACTGGACACGCCGTTGGCGCGAATAGCGCTTCTTATCGTTGCCTTGGCAGCACTCGCGGGCTGCTCTCCGGCAACGCCGCTGAACTGGGTCAGCGGCTCAAGCGCGGTCGAGGAGGAGCGCTCGCTGAGCTATGGCCCTCTGCCCCGTCACAGGTACGACCTCTACACACCTACCGACGCTCCTGACGCGCCATTGGTTGTCTTCGTCCATGGTGGGTCTTGGTATGACGGCTCGAAAGACATTTATCGGTTCTTAGGCACAGCACTTGCCGATGAGGGATACAGCGCGGCGGTGATCAATTACCGCCTCGCGCCCGACACGCTTTTCCCGGGATTTGTCGAGGACGCCGCACTCGCGGTTGACCACTTTCTTTCCGAAGCGCACGACCGCCCGGTTGTGATGATGGGCCACTCCGCCGGGGCGCAGATCGCAGCCCTTGTCGCTTATGACAGCCGGTATCTCGCGGCATATGGCCGAGACAATTGCGCGGTCTCTGGCTTTGTTGGCGTTTCTGGCCCCTATGACTTCCTCCCTTTGCGCCAACAGCGGTTCAGGGTGGCTTTTCCGCAAGAAACCCGCGCGCTCAGCCAGCCCATCGCCTTTGCCTCCGGCCCCAACCCGCCGTCGCTGCTGATCCACAGCCGCGATGACCGGGTTGTGCATGTCGAAGATACCGAGTTGATGTCAGCGGCCCTCCGGCAGAACCAGCAAAGCGTGGAGGTCGCCCTCTACGACGACGCGGGCCACATCAACATCATCGGCGCGATGAGCCGCTACCTGCGCGACTGGGCCCCTACTTTTGAGGATACGCTCGCGTTTCTGGATGCTCAGCGCGACGCCGGGTTTCCGGGCTGCGGCTGAAGCAAGTGGAAGAAATGCGTGTAGGCGGCGACGCCGATCAACGGAACGATCAGCCCAAGAAGCGGCACTGACAGCGGGATCGCGAGGATCACGCCCAGCGCCCAAATCGACAGCCTGTGTCGGCGGCGCAAGGCGCTGACCTCCCGCGCGGAGAGGCGGCGCAGGGCAACCAGTGAGAAATACTCCCGCCCAAGCAGAAAGCCGTTCAGGCCGTAGAATAAAAACGGCGCGAGGGGCGCAAAAAGCAGGTAAAAGATCAACGCGACGAGGTTGGCGAGGATCACAACGCCAAAGAGACGCAAGCTGTCGAGCACTGCTGAAAAGAATGGCACGCCCGCAGCAGCGGTAAGATGCGGATAGTGCTCCTCTTCCACCGCTTTCGCGATGTCTTCCAGAAAGAAGCCGATCACCATCGCGGCAACTGGGATCATAAGAAATGCCGACGCGATCACCGCCCCAAGCCCCGCCAACACGCCCAAAGTCGCCCCAAGATCGACCGCCCCGAACAAGGGCAGCGACACATCTCCGATCAGCGACACCGCAAAGCCAAGCGCGGCCGAAACGGCCACCAGCGTCGCGAAGGTGATACCGATCGCGCGGATCAAGACACGCCGAAAGCGCGGGTCGGGCAGTTGGGCGAGCGCCGCCTGAAGCGCGGGAATGATCACTCAGAGACCCAAGATACGATCTGCGACATCTCCGGTCGGGGCCGCTCAGGCGGAGTGATCGTCTCTGTCCCGATGTGGATATATCCGGCAACAAACTCAGAGGGTTGCAAGCCAAGCCCCTCTTCGAGGAAGGGGCGATCATAGGCCATCCAGGCGGACAGCCAATTCGCCCCCCACCCGCTCGCCAAAGCCGCATTCAACAGCGCGAGACACGCGGCACCGGCACTCAGATGCTGCTCAATCTCGGGGATTTTTGCGCTTTCTTTGGGGGAGGCCACAACCGCCACCGCCACCGGTGCGCCCAGCCACCCTGCGGCAGCTTTCTGTGACTTTTCAGGCTCTTCGCCCTTCTCTGCCCCACGCGACAGAGTCAGCGCGTGAAGCCGCGTCAGCGCCGCGCCCTCAAGCACGATAAACCGCCACGGCTCTAGTTTGCCGTGATCGGGTGTGCGGGCGGCGGCAGTCAGAAGCGTTTCAAGCTCAGCACGCGCCGGCCCAGGCCCACTGAGCGTTTTTGCCGGGCGAGAGCGGCGGGTCAGCAAAAAGTCCAAGACTTCTGGGCGGGCTGTGAGCGGCATGAACGGCCTCCTGATATTCTTGACCGTTCATGTCAGTCTTAGAGTGTCTCGTGTCAAGAAGCGCCTAGGCCGCTTGTTTGGCCGCACCAACAAGGTTGATCTCGTCCACCGCCGCCTGAATGGCTGCCTCACCCTTTACCATCTGCTGGTCTGCACGGATCACGGTGACGTCTTTGATGCCGATGAACCCAAGCACATGCTTGAGATGCGGCGTGGCAAAGTCGATCTCAGAGAAGGCCTCGGTGCCACCAGACGTGACGACGATGAACGCGCGCTTGCCGGTCAGCAATCCCTCTGGTCCGTATTCAGTGTAGCGAAAGGTGCGGCGTGCGCGGGCGACCATGTCGACCCAAGCCTTGAGCGCGGCGGGCATCCCAAAGTTATAGATCGGCAACCCTATGACGAGCGTATCAGCCGCCTCGATCTCTGCGATGAGTGCTTCGGAGAGCGAAAGCTGCGCGTCTTGGTCTAACGAGCGGTCACCCGCGGGCGTGAAATTCGCCCCGATCCATGCTTCATCGACCTGCGGAATGGCCTGCGAGAGGTCGCGCTCGACCACCTCTCCGCCAAGCGCGTCTGCCAATTGCGCGGTCAACTGGCGCGACGTGGAACCGTGCTGACGCGCACTGGCATTGATCACAAGAGTGTTGGACATCGGTCTCTCCATCGTTTGATGGAAGAGAGATATTGATCTCACACATTCTTTAAATGGCGATTTTTGCCAATGACCGTCGCCATATTGGAAACTTAATCTTGCGGCACCACCCGGAGCCCCAACTCCCGCAACTGCTCGTTTGTGGGGTCAGAAGGGCCGTTGAGCAGCAAATCTTCGGCGCGTTGGTTCATCGGGAACATGATGACCTCGCGGATGTTCTGCTCATCCGCCAAGAGCATCACGATCCGATCAATACCGGCGGCACAGCCCCCGTGAGGCGGCGCACCGAATTTGAACGCGTTGAGCATCCCACCAAACCGGCTTTCGACCTCTTCCGGGCCATATCCGGCGATCTCGAAGGCTTTGTACATGATCTCGGGTTTGTGGTTCCGGATCGCGCCGGAAATCAGCTCGTAGCCGTTGCAGGCCAGATCGTACTGGTAGCCGAGGATGTCTTCGGGGTCGGCGTCAAACGCCTCAAGCCCACCTTGTGGCATCGAGAACGGGTTGTGCGAGAAGTCAACCTTGCCCTCGTCATCCCGCTCATACATAGGGAAATCGACTATCCAGGCGAATTTGAACTGGTCTTTCTCGGTCAGGCCCAACTCTTCGCCGATCACATTGCGCGCGCGGCCTGCGACCCCTTCAAAAGTGGCCGGCTTGCCGCCGAGGAAGAACGCCGCATCGCCCACGCCAAGCCCCAGCTGCTGGCGGATCGCTTCGGTCCGCTCGGGGCCGATGTTCTTGGCCAGCGGCCCTGCGGCCTCCATCCCACCAGCACCCTCGCGCCAGAAGATATACCCCATCCCCGGCAGGCCCTCTTTCTGGGCGTAAGAGTTCATCCGGTCACAGAATTTGCGGCTCCCACCCGTTGGGGCCGGGATCGCGCGGATCTCGGTGCCCTCTTGCTCCAAGAGCTTGGCAAAAATCGCAAAGCCAGAGCCACGGAAATGCTCCGACACCACCTGCATCTCGATCGGGTTGCGGAGATCTGGCTTGTCAGAGCCGTATTTCAGCAGCGCCTCGCGGTACGGAATCAACGGCCAGTCGGCATCAACCTTGCGGCCACCGCCAAACTCCTCAAACACGCCCTGCACCACCGGCTGGATCGCGGCGAAGACGTCCTCTTGCCGGACAAAACTCATCTCTAGGTCGAGCTGGTAAAAGTCGGTCGGGGAGCGGTCAGCGCGCGGATCTTCGTCGCGGAAGCAAGGCGCGATCTGGAAATAGCGGTCAAAGCCCGCCACCATGATCATCTGCTTAAATTGCTGCGGCGCCTGCGGCAGCGCGTAGAACTTGCCTGGATGCAGGCGGGAGGGCACCAAAAAGTCCCGCGCGCCCTCAGGGCTGGAGGCGGTGATGATCGGCGTTTGATACTCGGTGAAGTCCGCGCCCCACATCCGCTGCCGGATCGAGCGCACCACATCCGAACGCAACTTCATATTGGCATGCAGCCCCTCGCGGCGCAGATCGAGAAAGCGATACTTGAGGCGCGTTTCTTCCGGATAGTCCTGATCGCCAAACACCGGAAGCGGGAGCTCTTCGGCAGCGCCCAAGACCTCCATATCGCGCACGAAAACCTCGATCTCGCCGGTTGGGATTTTTGGGTTCACCAGCTCAGAATCACGGGCTTTGACGTTGCCATCGATGCGAATGCACCACTCCGCGCGCACCTTCTCGACCTCGGCAAACACCGGGCTGTCGGGGTCACAGAGCACCTGAGTGATGCCGTAATGATCACGCAAATCGATAAACAGCACTCCGCCATGGTCGCGCACGCGGTGGACCCAGCCTGAGAGTCGCACGGTGGAGCCGACATCGTCTTTGGAAAGCCCTGCGCAGGTGTGGGTGCGATAGGCGTGCATGGCGGTCTCCGAGAATTGGCGCGAGTGAGGTCGGCGCTTCTCAATAACAGCATGCCGGGGGTGTCAAGGCGGCGCTCAAAGCGGGGCGCGCATCTCCACCACGGCAAAGGGCACCCCGGCGACTTTGACTTGCCGGTAGCCCAGATGCGTAAAGCCATGGTCAGCGTAAAAGCTCTCGGCATTCAGGCTGGCAAAACAGTCGATGACGCTGAGCCCGGTTAGCCGCGCTTGTTCGAGGCATTTCTCAAGGATCACACCGCCAAATCCTTTGCGTGCCGCCGACGGTCGGGTGGCAAAGTGGCGGATATGCGCGGGCCCGTGCTCCCGCCCTGGCGGATAGTCAGACCAGCCGCCCACAGCCTCGAGCCGCCCGTCACCCTCAACCACAAAAAACCGACCCGAAGACAGGAGGGTCGGCCAGGGTTTGGTCATTAGCGGCAGAGCAGCTCTTAGAGTGTCGGGCGCATAGTAGCCACTCATCAAGCTCGGATAAGCGGCCAGATACACGTCTTGCACGGCCTCCAGATCATGCAGAGTCGCGGCCCTCAGCTGGGTGTGCACGTTTGCCATCGTCGATCCTATACCTGTCCCGCAAAATCTGAACGCCAGCATCGGCGCCGTATTCAGTCTGCAGTTCAAGTAGTTCGAAATCTCTTCGGCGAAACTCTTCTATGATATCTTCAACAGTTTCAGGGAGTTCGCCCAGCTCTTTCAGCCCTGCACCCGCAAGTTTAATGGCACTTTCGTACGTTTGGCGCACCGCGAAATCCACGCCGGAGCGCCGCATCGCCATCTCTGAGAAGCGGTCATACGTCTCTGCATAGACCTTTAGGTCGGGCCAGCGGTTTTTAACCTTATCCACCGTTTCAACGGCACCATCGCGATCGTTAATGCACAGGAACAAGAGGTCAGCCTCGCCCGCACCTGCACTCTCGAGTATATCGAGGCGCCGCGCATCACCGAAAAAGACCTCATTGCCGAAGGTCTGCGCCACCCTGATCCGTCGCGGCGAGCCGTCAATCAGCGTCACGTCGAAGCCACGTGAGGAGATAATCCGCGCCACGACCTGCCCCACCCGGCCAAAGCCGGCGACGATAACCTTGCAGTTTTCTGCGTCCTCTACGGTTTTGAGGTCTTCGACCTCGTCGCCTGTGATCCGCCGCTCATACCAATCCACGGCCATGACAGCAGCAGGGGTAACGATCATCGAGAGCGTGACAATCGCGGAGAGGATTGAGGGCAAGCTCCCAGTAAAAACGCCCGCCGCAATCGCGAGCGTGATCATCACAAATGCGAACTCACCGCCCTGACCAATCGTCGCGGAGATCCGCAAACTGTCGAGATGGTTGGAGCCCGCAATCCGCGTCAGCCCATAAAGCAGCGCCGCTTTCATTGCGAAAAGGCCGACCGCGCTGCCAATAATGAGCAACCAGTTCTCTGCGATCAGCCCCCAATCTAGGGTCATCCCAAAGCCCATGAAGAAGAGCCCGAGCAGCAAGCCACGGAACGGCTCAATATCGGTCTCTAACTGGTGCCGGAACTCCGACTCAGCCAACAGCACCCCTGCGATAAACGCCCCCAGCGCCATTGAGAGGCCCACCGCCTGCATCGCAAGCGCCGATCCGACCACCACGAGCAGCGCGGTTGCGGTGAAAATCTCGCTCGATCCAGCCTCCGCAATCGCGTGGAAGGCCGGGCGCAGCAGGTAGCGGACAGAGAAATAAAGCCCGCCAATCGCCCCTAGAGCGATGGCAATCTCCAGCCCCAGATTGCCACTCCCTTCGGCATTGGGCGCAAGAAATGCCACCAGCGCAAAGAGCGGCACAATCGCCAAATCCTGGCACAAAAGGATGGAAAAGGTGCGGTCGCCGTAGGGCGTGCTCAGCTCTCGCCGTTCCCGCAAAATCTGCACACCAAACGCGGTGGACGACAGCGCCAGCGCGCCCCCCACTACAATCGCCGCAGAGACGCCCAAGCCCGCCCAATACGAAATCCCGGCTATTAGAACTCCCGTGACAACGATCTGACTGAGGCCAAGGCCGAAGATGTCTTTTCGCAATCGCCACAGCCGCGCGGGTTTTAGCTCCAACCCGATCACGAACAGCAGCATCACCACGCCAAACTCGGCGATGTGCAGCACCGTGCCCACATCGTTGATAACGCCAAGGCCAAACGGCCCGATCACCGCACCCGCCGCCAAATACCCCAACACCGATCCGAGCTTTATGCGTTGGAATATCGGGACAGCCACCACGGCCGCGGTCAAAAAGACGGCCGATGTGACCAAGATTGGGTCTGCACCGCCTGGGCTGGCCATGGCTCACTCCACTGCTGCACTGCAACAGTGACTATGGGGCGCGAACAGTTTCAAAAGCAATATCGCGGCTGCGGCCTAGTGCCCCGCCGTGCCGGAAAACACCTTGTAAACAATGCGGAACAACAGTTTCTCACCGTTGCAAGTATAGAATTTCGTGAGCGCCACGAGTGGAAACGCGCGGGAGATTCCCAAAGGTTTGTGCCCTAAAAAAATCTTGCAGATTTTTTTCCGAAACATACCATTGGCGCTGTGCAATCCGCACGTCTTTAGAGGAGAAGCAAATGAGGATCATTCCTTGATCATCGAGATGATCTTAGTCGCCACGATTATGATCAAATTTGTCAATGAATTTACAAAATTGATGGATCGAATCATGAAACGTTAGACGGGATTGTTGTTAAAGCTTGAACCAATAAAGAGGCGGCCGACACTGTCGGTCGCCAACTTTTATGCCGTCATTTGCAACACCACACCTCCGCCGACTATCACCATAATCCCAGCACCCCCCACCCAAAACCAGATGGCACGGGCCCCGCCAAAGGCGCGAGAGGTCAACACCGGCAATAGACAGTGGAAAGCGGTGATGCCGCCCCAAGCTCGGGTGCGGACGGTCCGACACCGGCGGTGGCCAGGGCCGGAACGACCCGCGCCACCGCGGTCAGGCCGCCATCTTGAGGTGCAGCAGCGCGGGGGAGAGCGCCTCCACCCGGATGCAGCCGGGGGGGAATTGCCGCAGGGCGGCCGCCTCTCCGGCGAACGCGATGCAGGCAAGGCCCGCGGCCAGCGCGGCTGTGGCGCTTTCGGGGGTGTCCTCCACGGCGAGAGCCGCGTCGGCGCTGACCCCCATGGCCGAGAGCGCGCGCAGATAGGCATCGGGGGCCGGTTTGGGGGCGCGGCCATCGCTGCTGTCGCCGATATGGTCAAAGATGTCGGCGGGCAGGCTCTGGCCCAGCCCCTCGCGGATCAGCGCCACGGTCTGGGGGTTGGTGGAGGTGGCCCAGCCCAGCTTCAGCCCCGCCGCCCGCGCGGCCGCCAAAGTGTCGGCCACACCGGGGCGCAGCGCGATGCCGCGCTCCAGCACCAGCGCGCGGAAATTGGCCACTTTGCGCGAATGCACGGCGGCGGCATCCACCATCACGCCGGTGCTTCGCGCCTCATCGGCGATGCGGCGGGCGCCGCCGGGGGTCTGGAGCAACCGCTGATAGGTCGCCGCATCCCAGTCCCAGTCCAGCCCGGATTGGCGAAAGGCGCGGTTGAACGCCTCCCGCTGCAGGTCAGAGGTTTCTGCCAGCGTTCCGATGGCTCCGAAAATCAGTGCATTGAGCGCCATGGCGGCCTCCTATTCACAGCGTTTGAGAGTGAATACGTCGCGACCCGCGCAGAGGTTCACCCCGCGCGCCCATTCCCTTGCGCCCGGCGCCGCCCCGTCTATAACGCAGACAATTTGCGCGGCCCCGCCAACGCCCGGAGAACGACATGCCCAAACGCACCGATATCGAGTCCATCCTCATCATCGGTGCTGGTCCCATCGTCATCGGGCAGGCCTGCGAGTTTGACTACTCGGGCGCGCAAGCCTGCAAGGCGCTACGGGAAGAGGGCTACCGGGTGATCCTGGTCAACTCGAACCCCGCCACCATCATGACCGACCCGGAAATGGCCGATGCGACCTATATCGAGCCGATCACGCCCGAAGTTGTGGCCACCATCATCGCCAAGGAAAAGCCCGACGCGCTGCTGCCCACCATGGGCGGGCAGACGGGGCTGAATACAGCGCTGGCGCTCGCGGACATGGGTGTTTTGGACGAGCACGGGGTGGAGCTGATCGGCGCCCGCCGTGCCGCCATCGAAATGGCCGAAGATCGCAAGCTCTTCCGCGAAGCGATGGACCGGATCGGCCTTGAAAACCCCAAGGCAGAGATCATCACCGCCCCGAAAGACGATGACGGCAAGTTCGACATCGATGCTGGCGTCAAGCAAGCGATGTCGGTGCTGGAGCATGTGGGCCTGCCAGCCATCATCCGCCCCGCCTTTACCCTCGGGGGCACTGGGGGTGGTGTTGCCTACAACCGCGAAGATTATGAACTGATCTGCCGCAGCGGCCTCGATGCCTCCCCTGCAGGCCAAATCCTGATCGATGAAAGCCTCTTGGGCTGGAAAGAGTTTGAGATGGAGGTGGTGCGCGACAAAGCCGACAACGCCATCATCATTTGCTCCATCGAAAACGTGGACCCGATGGGCGTGCACACGGGCGACTCGATCACCGTGGCCCCCGCCCTCACCCTGACCGACCGCGAATACCAGATGATGCGCAACGCCAGCATCGCTGTGCTGCGTGAGATTGGCGTGGAGACGGGCGGCTCAAACGTGCAATGGGCGGTGAATCCCGAGACTGGCCGCATGGTCGTCATCGAGATGAACCCGCGCGTTTCTCGGTCCTCTGCCTTGGCCTCAAAAGCGACCGGATTTC
>JBCBGM010000032.1:0-31029 GCA_038526735.1 Pseudomonadota bacterium
TTCACGGACCCGGTGAAACGCGTCAAGCGACTGGGCTCAAGGTTCTCTTCGTCCTCAGCGGTGATCGCGATGATCACCAGGTCAACGTCGGTAGGGTGAATGGCCGCGAGCGTGACTGCGAGTGCGGCGAGCGGCACCGCCTCCCAAATACCTGCATAGGAGGCATCGAGATCTTCGACCAGCAGGTCGAAATCATTGATGTCCGCGGCCGCGGCATAGACCCGTGACGGGGCCTCTTGTGCCTTTTTAAACAACGCCATGTGTTGCCGCTCGCCTGCGCTAGTTGACCAATTCTTCAGTCACCAGTGAGGCAGACACTGCAGGAAGCTGGGTGTCTGAGCTGAACAGCCCCAACGCCAGTGGAAATGCGCGTGCCCGGATCTGAACCGTGACTAATGCCACATATGGTTCGCCTGCGTAGCCTAATTCAAGGTCTTCGTAGATCACGGTTACATCTTCTGGCTCAACCTCGGACGCAAACAGCTTCACTTCTTGAAAAACGTCCTGGAAGCGCGCGGCGTCGCAGGTGATCCCACCGCCGTCATTTTCAGAGAGACGCGTTCCGCCCGAACATCCGACAACCGGAAGCGGGGTACAGTGGCTCAGGTAGCATGCGCCGCCCAGATCTCCGCCATTCGCCACATCGCGGGTGATCACCCGCGGTCCAAGGCCTGTGGGGCGTGTCAGCTCATTGACCACCGGCACCATAACAGAGGCCTGTCGCGCCCCACGCTCAACGCCCTTTTGCGCTGAAATGATCCAGTGATAGGCGAGCGACATCTCAAAGATGAACAGCACGAAAAACACGAGCGGCAAAAAGATGATCGAGTATTCAACCGCCGCGTTGCCGCTATCGTCTTTGCCAAAGGCTCTAAGCCGCTGGAGGATATTTGTGCGCGGCGGTGTCATCGTGGCCATACCTCAGCTGCGCGTAGCGTGACGTCATCGAGGTCGTTCTCGCCGAAGCTGAATGCGTTCAGAAACGGGAACTCGATCTTTGCCTCGACTTCAACCGTCGTCAGGACCGCGGTGCCGGTGACGGTCACAAAGGTTATCTCCTCTGCGATGCCACCCACGCGATTGGAGATCATGTTTTGCGCATGGGTCAAAAAGATCGGCGGAACACCAGAACCATCCTCGGCCAACGGCGCGCGGGAAATCAGACGTGCAGCATCACGCACCGCGACATCCAATGCGCTGCGGGCTTGCATCATCCGGCCATACTGCGTCGAAAAAGCCAACACAGCGACCAATACAGGCAGCGAGACAACAAATTCGACGGTTACAGCCCCCCTGCAATTCCGCCAAAACTGTCTCGCAAGAGTTCGTGCCGCGATCAGCATAAGAGCCCCCTCTCTCTGCCGCCAAACGAATCTTGGAATGTTCACAATAGCACTCGTCGTGGTGCTTGCAAATTACGTGGCTGTGCAGCATTGCCGCTGGCTGGGATCGAAACCGCGCGTGTGTAGCGATTATTCAGATCCAACCTGTCCGGCAGCATCCAAGGTGCGCCCGGACCCCGTGCGGTACCGGTTGTAGATGTTGCGCGCCACCAAACCGTCAAAGCCGGGCCCGGCAAAGAACTCCTCAGTCCCAGTCACGCGGGTGGTGACGCGGCGGTTGAGGCGCTCGCGATCCTCGGTGTCCACGGCGGGCCGCTCCTCACCAAAGCTGGCGACGGCTGTCAGCCGGCGACGATCAACGCCGGTGGAGACGATGTAGTTCAGCACTGCATTGGCGCGGGCAAGGCCTAGCTCGGCATTGCGCTCGGGCGTGCCCACGAGGTCTGCATGGCCCTCAATCTCATATTCGGTGCCAGGGTTGTCGCGCAGCCACGCGGCTTGCTGATCGAGAATGAGGCGGGCAGGCAGGTCGAGCTCACTGGAGCCAAACTCAAAGTAAACCGTGTCCTCTACTTCTTCCTGAAAGATCGCACCGAGGCTGACCGCACGCCCCCCAGCCGCCAGAATCGACAGCTGCGAGATGCGGTTTTGCGTGGCCGCAACGCCGAAGGTCGGGTTTTCAAGCGTAGAGCCGGCCTCGTTTTCGCTACAGGCCACGAGGGCAACCAGAGCCATGCCCATTACCGATACCTTGAGCGCATTATTCAATCGCATAGCCAAAGGCCCCCTCAAAGCTCTGCTCGGCGATCTGTCCCAGCTCTGGCTGGCCCTCCATTTGGCCAAACAGGAACAGTTCGCGCTCATTCGGAATGCGCACCCGGTCGGTGGGCAAAGACAGCGCGCTGCCATCCACCGGAACGACGAGGTGAGGGGTGATGATGATGACCAGCTCGGATTGGTTGCGCGCAAATTGGGTGGAGCGGAACAGCGTTCCGAGGATCGGCACATCCGAGATCCACGGAACGGCCTGTTTGGAGTCGTTGAAGTCGTCTTGAATGAGGCCTGCAATGGCGAAGCTCTCTCCGTCGCGCAGCTCAATTGTGGTCTCGGCCCGGCGGACGGTGAAGGCGTTCACCTCAACACCGCCTACGGTGAGTGTGACGGTGGTGTCGAGCGCACTCACAGCGGTCGCGAGTTTGAGGTTGATGAGGTCTTCATCCACGACTGTGGGCACGAAGGCGAGATCCACACCGAAGTCTCTGTAATCTACCGTTATACCGCCCTGACCGTCAGAGACCGGGATCGGGTATTCACCACCCGCGAGGAATGATGCCTCTTGCCCGGAAATAGCAACAAGGTTGGGTTCTGCGAGCGTGCGCACGAGACCCTGTGTCTCAAGCGCTTCAAAAAGCGCGGCAACGGCCACATCGCCCGCGGCGAAGTTCAACAGAAACGCACCCGCCGTGCCGTCCAGCAAGTTGACGGAGGTGTCTGCATCACCGTCAAAGATACTGCTGAAGTTGTCACCGTTCAGAAGCGTCCCTGACGTGGCCTGGCCGCCACCATTGCCCTGGTTAAACCCGGTGCCGAAGCTGGAGTTGAGCTGTTTAGCGACGGCGCGCTGAACCTCTGCAAAGCGCACCTCTAGCATCACCTGCTGACTGCCACCCACACTCAGGAGGTTGGTGACGGCATCAGGTGAATACCGCTCAGCCAGTTCCAGCGCTTTGGAGACCTTGCGCGCCCCTGACACGGTGCCAGACAAAACAATCCCGTTGTTTGCTGTCCGAACCTCAATTTGCTCGCCGGGCAAGATCTCTTCGAGGCGCTCCTTAAACTCGGTGACATCGGGCGTAACCTGCACGTCGACATTCGCGAGCAAGTCTCCGCGGTCATCGACGAGGGTGAGGGTCGTGCGCCCGGTCGCGCGGCCCAAGATATAGAGCGTATTCTCCCCCAAAACCGCCACATCGGCGATGCTGGGGTTGGCGATGGAGAGCTCGCCCACCGCGCGCGCCGTCTCGATCACCACGGCGCGGTCAATCGGCACGCTGATCCGGTCGGTCGTGTTGCCTGAGACGATGCGCAGCGCTGGCGACGTGGATGTTGCCTGCGCCACAACAGGCCCCGGCACCGTGCTACAGAGCGCTGCAACCGCGCCGCATAGGGCACCCGCTCGAATCAACCTCATCAAGGTCATGTTGTTCCTGCCTCCTGCACCACAACTGCTTGTGGCGGATCGTGGAGAGGCTACTCCCCCTGCGAGCTACTCTCGCATAATCTGGAAAAAAGGCAAGAATTGAGACAGTTACAGGGCGTCTCTAAGTCTGAAACTGAGAGAATGTCCTCAATCAGCCTCAATTGTTGACGCTTGGGTGCCCCGACGGATCGTGATGATGCGGCGTGGCTCTGGGGCGGGTTCGGGCTCAGGCTCGGCTTGCTGGATGATCACCACGGGCGCGGGGGGCGGTGCGGGGGCCTCTTCAACTTCGCGCTCGCGGCCGGTGATATCGAACTGATCGATCTGCACGTCGCCTGCATTTTCGGTGTCTGCGATACCACGAAGCGAAAGGCTCAGACGGCCAGAGGCCTGCGCCTGCGCCAGTACCGCTGTTTGGGCGGGCGTTGCCTCAACAGTCACGGTGCGTGCCACATTTGCGCGGTTGCGGTTCTCGATCGCGGTTTGGTCCACCGCGATGATCTCGATGTTGTCGATCAAGAGCCGCGTCACATTCTGCCGGCCATCGCGCCCCGTCCAGAACACATCCACCCGGTCGCCTGGCGACAGAAAGCCCGACACGCCGGTCGAGACGTCCACGTTGATGGTAAACGCCCGAAACCCGGGCGTCAGACGCGAGGCGATGCCCGGATCGAGGCCGAACCCGCTGATACGCTGGGTGTTGATAGGCTCTTTCTCAAAGATACGGCTGAGTACGATGATCGGCTGCGAGGCGGTCTCGAACATCTCTTCGATGGAGGTGAAGGTGTTGTCGGGCAGC
This sequence comes from Pseudomonadota bacterium, assembly GCA_038526735.1. Taxonomy (GTDB): domain Bacteria; phylum Pseudomonadota; class Alphaproteobacteria; order Rhodobacterales; family Rhodobacteraceae; genus Rubricella. Next base: position 4,343 of record JBCBGM010000032.1, read on the forward strand.
TCTTCAGCGGGCCAACGGATGGTCGTCAGGTCATCTTCGGTGAGGGTGTGCCCATAGCGTAGGTTCTCTGTCGCGACGACGATATCGGCCATCTCCACGCGCTCGATGGAGTTGCGCTCGGCAACAAGCTGTCGGACGGTGCCCTCATAGGCGTTAAAACGTTGTTGAACGAAAAAAACGGCCGTGCCCGCAAGCACAATCCCGATGAAGAGTACCAAGACGAAGACGATGCGCATCCTGTTCCCCCGATAGGCCGCTCATTTGAGTGGTAGCGCGCGGGGGGGCGCTGTTCAAGCGACGCTGGGACAAGCGCTGCAAAAGAAAAAGGCCGCGGGCAATGCCGCGGCCTGATCCAAACCTGTAGCGCGAGATTACTCGTCGCTGTCGGTGCCGGACGTGGCGTTGTCGACCACGGAGTCCAGGTTGTTGTTCAGCGTGCCCGCTGCGGTGTCGAGGCCGTCACCGAGAACGGTAACAACGCCCACGCCCACTGCAACGACTGCACCTGCGAGAACAACCCAGTCAACAGTGACGGCGCCGGACTCGGACTTAGCGAATTTCTTGAACATAGTATTCCCTCCAGTTCACTGTGGAGACCCCCCTCCACAAGGTTGTCATTCAGCGACCTATCGCCTTGGACGGTTAATATGTGATCAGAGATTCGGGCGAGAATGTGGCAAGAACCTGTCGATTGTGGCCACATTCTTAAAAACACCTAAAAAGTGTTTAGTCGAACATCGCTTCATGACGCTCAGTGATGCTGTTTGCCAGCGCCGGGCCCAGCGGAGCAGCGTCATCACGGATCGAAAACATCGCAGAGATCACCATCAAAACAATGGCAGCCGACAGCACCAAGTAGTCAACCGTGACGGCAGCGCGTGTGTCCGCGACAAACTCTCTTAGCAAGCGGCGCATGTGATCCCCAGTCGTCCCCAACAGCCGACGTCTCACCATAGTGTGGCCTGAATAAGGCCACGCGCCACATTTGTCTGTCAAACAATCGTTGCGTCGGTCTTTTCCCGGATCTCCGCCTCGGTGACGCCATCGGCCACTTCGAGCAGCTTCAGGCCCTGCTCAGTCACATCAAACACCCCAAAATTGGTGATGATGCGGTGCACGACCTTTTTGCCGGTGAGTGGTAAGGTGCATTCTTTCAGGACCTTAGTCTCACCCTTCTTGTTGGTGTGGTCCATCACGACAACGACGCGTTTGACGCCTGCCACCAGGTCCATCGCGCCGCCCATGCCTTTGACGAGCTTGCCGGGGATCATCCAGTTGGCGAGGTCACCTTCCTCGGAAACCTCCATCGCGCCCAGGATCGCCATGTCGATATGGCCACCACGAATCATGCCAAAGCTATCCGCAGACGAGAAATATGACGTGCGGTCGAGCTCTGTGATGGTCTGCTTGCCGGCGTTGATGAGGTCTGCGTCCACCTCATTCTCGGACGGGAACGGGCCCATGCCGAGCATGCCGTTCTCGGATTGCAGCGTCACGTCCACACCTTCGGGGATATAGTTGGACACCAGCGTCGGAATGCCGATGCCGAGGTTCACATACATGCCATCTTCGAGCTCTTGCGCCGCCCGCGCGGCCATTTGGTTACGATCCCACATGGTCTGTTCTCCTTAGGCTGCTTTGACGGTGCGCTGTTCGATCCGCTTTTCGTGCTCGCCCTGGATGATGCGATCGACGAAAATACCGGGGGTGTGGATGTTGTCGGGGTCGAGGGTGCCCACGGGCACAATCTCTTCGACCTCGGCGATGCAAATCTTCCCGCAGGTGGCGGCGTTCGGGTTAAAGTTGCGCGCGGTTTTGCGGTAGACGAGGTTGCCCTGCGCGTCGCCTTTCCAGGCCTTCACGATAGAGACATCAGCAAAGATGCCTTCTTCCATGATGTAGGTCTCTCCGCGGAAGTCTTTGTGATCTTTGCCCTCGGCAATCACCGTGCCCACGCCGGTTTTGGTGTAGAAACCGGGGATGCCTGCACCGCCGGCGCGCATCCGCTCTGCGAGGGTTCCCTGCGGGTTGAACTCAAGCTCGAGCTCACCCGAAAGGTACTGGCGCATGAACTCTGCATTTTCGCCCACATAGGACGAGATCATCTTTTTGACCTGCTTGGTTTGCAGCAGGATGCCGAGGCCGAAATCATCAACGCCCGCGTTGTTGGAGGCGACGGTGATGTCTTTGGTGCCAGCGTCTTGGATGGCTTGGATCAGAAGCTCAGGGATCCCGCAGAGCCCAAATCCTCCGGCTGCGATGAACATCCCGTCAAACAAGAGGCCATCGAGCGCCTCTGCTGCGTTTCCGTACACCTTGCTCGCCATCTCGCGCTCCTCTTGCTGCACCGCACCTGATTGCAGAGGTGTGTTGACGCTGCGGCAGATGGTGTCAAGCCGGATTGGAGGGGTGGGGGTGGTGAAGAAAATTCCGCAGATATTATGCGGTCGGAGGTGACTAGCCTCTCGCCACGCCCTCCTGAGGGTGAGCGTGGCCTATGTGCGGATTTGTTTATTAAGGTCCCGGATCACGTTCGGGAAGGGTAGGCCAACGCTCTCGACGTGATGCGGGACTTCGCTTGATCGAAAATGCCCTCCGCGCGAAACAAGTCGCGCAGCGACGCCGCGCGCGCCAGACCGACCGACAGGTCTGGCGCATTGGAGAGTGACGGTCACCACTCAACGCAAATGCAGTTTTGCAGGGATAAAGCGCGATGATAACAGCATAGCTGCGCCAAACCTCGGTCTGGCGCGCGCTGTGTTTCGCGCTGTTCTGCAAGGTCCCTGATCACCTCCGAGAGGGGGCTTTTACAGCCCATACGCCGCCGCGATGTCGCTGATCTGCTCAGAAACCATCGCTTCAAACCGATCTCCCGGCTGGTGCGCTGCGATCCGGGCGGCCAGAGGGTCTTCGGCGCTCACCGCACTCCCCGACATCTCTTCCAAAACAGCGTGGCCGCAGAACGGCACATGCACCTCAGAGTAGCCACCCTCATGCGCCATCATCAGCCGCCCTTCGCAGAGATGATCGGCGGCGGCGATGACTTGACGGGTCATCGCGCGAAACGTGTCTGATCCGGCGAGCATGCGCGCGAGAGGATCAACGCCAGAGGCATCAAACCCGCAAGCCACGATGATCAGGTCAGGCTGAAACCGAACCAAAGCAGGCAGCACGACCCGGTCCATCGCCTCCAGATAACTCCTGTGCCCGGTGCCGGGCGGCAGGGGCACGTTCACATTGGCGATGGCACCCCCATCGACGCCACCCGAGTTCCACGGATAATTGCCCTCCTGATGGATCGAAATCGTCAGAACGTCGGGATCACCCGCAAAAATCGCCTCTGTGCCATTGCCGTGGTGCACGTCCCAATCCATGGCGGCGACACGGTTTACCAACCCTTCTGCCCGCAGCGCTGCAATCGTGATGGCGATGTTGGCCAAAAGGCAAAAGCCCATCGGGTGGTCGGGCAGGCAATGGTGTCCCGGCGGGCGGGAGAGAGCGTAGGCGTTTCGCGCAGCCCCGGTCATCACGGCGCGCCCGGCGCCGATCACCAACCCGGCGGACAGGGCAGCGATCTCGTAACCTCCGGCGCCAAAGGGCGTGCGTTCGCCAAGCTCACCACCGCCGGCATCGGAGAGCGCCTTGAACCGGTCCAAATATGCGGCTGGGTGAACGCGGAGAAGCGCCTCCCGGTCAGCCTCGGGCGCGGATTGGACAGCAAGTTCCTCCCAAAGCCCCGTCACCTTCAAAAGATTGACCAGCCTGCGCTTGGTCTCTGGGCTTTCGGGCAGTCCGCCTGCGGCGAGCGGTTGCACGAGGCCACCCACGGGGGCGGTCAGCGCGTAGTCGCCGCCCGAGTGCCAAAAGCAGCGTTCATCGGTGAAAAATGCAGTGGTCATGCAGAGACGCTACAGAGGGGCGTGCGCCGGCACCAGTCAGAGCCGCGCAGAAACAGCCTCGGCCAGCGCCTGCGTTTCAAGTGCCGCCTTCGAGCGGGGCTGCACCTCCATCGCGGCACGGCCTTTGAAGAAAGACGTGGCGAAGATGATCCGGTTGCCGAGGCGCGGCTCCATCACTGGTGCTTCGATCATGCCGGCCATCTCTTCGACCGCGCCACCGCGCGGCGGGACGCGGTTGAGCAGCACATGAAGGTCGGTCTTTTCCTTCTCCGCCATCTCGACGACCGGATTGAGCGCCCAAATATCCACCGCAGAGGGCTGACAGGGGGCGATCACCAGGTCGCTCTCGCGGATTGTGGCGCGCAACAAAATGTCGGCGTTGCCTGGGCAATCCACCAGCACAACCTCATGATCGCGCTTCAACCGGCGCAGATCGGAGGAGGCTTTCCAGTCCGACGAGGTGGTGCATTCGAGCGCCTCATCGCCCCGCAACTCCGCCCAACGCGAGAGAGAGGCTTGCGGGTCGAGATCGAGCAGCCCCACCGAATGCCCCGCTTTTGACAGGGCCACGGCGAGTTGCACCAGTGCGGTGGTCTTCCCCGCGCCGCCCTTTTGCTGTGCGAAGGTGATGACGGTGCCCATGGTCGCTCTCCCGATGCAATCGCTTGATTATGCTGCGATGCAGCGAAGCTGACAAGTAATTGTGCGCCGTCAGGACGATTTGTCCCCAAGCGCCCAGAGCAGCTGCAAGTCTTCGCGGGTGCGCAGCTCGGCAATTTTTGCGCGATGGGCCGCGATAGCGCGCGCGTGCAAGTCGGCGGTTGCCTGATCACTCAGCAGCATCATTCGTTCTTTTGCGACACTTTCATTGAGGCGGAGAATAGTGATGTCTTCCTCCCCCTCGATGTTGCGCACCCGCCAGTAGCGCCGCCCCACATGGTGATCTGGAGAGACGACATCGCCGCGGTCGCTTTTGACAACGAAGCTTTCGAGATCGCGGGTGGCGTAGTGGTTGAGTTGGACGAGGTCATAGCAGCCGCGGCAATCGTATCCGTTGTCTTCGGAGATGATGAAATCCGGTGAGACTGGCCTGCCAGAGCCGTCAAACCAACGAAGCGTGGGTGCTGAGGCGGGGTCAGCGAGGGGGCGGTGGTTTTTCAGGGTGATGGGGGCGCCGGTGCGCAAGATCGATTTCACTCCGCGCCGGCGAAACCGGGGGCGGGGTATTTGACCGTCGCTTTGAGTGAACCGCTCTACGACAGGCTGAGGCTCAAAGTGGTGATGGCCATTCCAGCCGAAATTCGTCTCGCTGATCGAAAGGACATCAAATGGCGGCAAAGCGGCGAAGAGGTCGCTCAAGTGCCCGCCGCCCGCGTGGATGTTGATATATTCGTCCACATCCGTCGCGATCACATAGTCCGGGCACAGGTAGGGGAGCATCGCCATCGTGTAGTGATGCGCTGCGGGCTGAAGCGGCACAAAACCGGGCAACAGCTTGGCCGGGTTGGGGAGGTGGCGCAGCAGCCCGCGCTCTTCGAGCCGGGTTAGCAGATGATCGGTGCCGTCGGTGCAATCATTGGTGAAGACCAGAAAATCCGTCACGCCAATGGCCCGGTGATGGGCGATCCAGTCAAGAATGAAGGGGCCTTCATTCTTCATACAGGTGGTGATCAGGATGCGCGGCGGGCGCGAGGTCGGGCCTGCGGGCCCAACCGTGTCAGCCATGCTTAGAGACGAGCGGCGTCTCGAACGGGGAGAATTGATCTTCTTCCGCATCCTCAAGGCTCACCGCGTGAGACACCCCCAGCCCGTGCTCATTCCACTCCGCACGCAGCTGTTCGAGCATCTTGCGCAGGGCGGCGTCGGTCTTGGGGTCCTCATCGAGGGGGGCTTCGCGGGTGAGCATGGCGCGCAGGGGGCGGTAGCGGGCAGCCGTCGCGATCCGCCCGAAAGAGGCGGGCAAAATGCCGGCACGAGAGCCCGCCTTCATCCAGGCTTGCAGCACAGAGGGGCGTGGGGCCTCTCCGGGCACGCACCAAGTGTGCTCAAACAGGGTCATGATGTAGTCGAGCGTGATGGTGTAGGGGTGCCGCCGGTCAGGCTTATAGGGCAGGCGGAACACATCCGTGACAATCTCATACGAGGGCCAGTAGTGCAGCACTCCCTCGTCGCGATGTTTGCGCACCGTCTCGTCAATCGCCACACGCAGCACCGCCTTTGAGACGGAATTGGAGGTGAGGCAAGAGTTGTCTCGAAACGTCGCAATCAGCGGGATCGGCGAGAGGGTGAAGATGACCTTCGCGTCGGGCCGGTGCTTCCGAATGAGTTGGTAAATCGCCTCAAGGTTCTCGCGGTTTTCCTCAACGGTAGAGACACGGAACTTGTGGCGCGATGGATCATACACATCCTTGGGGATCGTGCGCCAAAAGACGTTGCCCGTCGGCTCATCATACCAGACCTCCGACAGACCAAAGGTCAGGATGAAGACGTCCGTCTCGTCAAAAATCCGCTTCGTTTCGGCCTGAACGGCGGGGTCATAGCCATAATCCTCGGCCTTGTAGCCGTGCCAGAGCGGCTGCTCGTAGGTTTTATTCTCCCACGCCCACTCGAATTGTTGGCGAATGACGAAGCTGTTCACCATCCCCTCGCCGCAAGCGATCACATAGGCGCGTTTTGGGTCGCCCTGGCGGGTCAGCACCCGGAAATTGCGCTTGGAGAGCCAGTTGGAGATGTTGGCCGCAAAGCAGGAGCCAAACGCGGTGATCTGGGTCTTTTCGGTGATGAAGGGCTCGTCAGGCTCCCACCCTTTCACCACATACTTCGGCACACCGTCGGCAGCGACCATGCGGGCGCGGGTCGGGTTTACATTCATATGCTCGCCGCGAAACCACGTCCGGAACTCTTTCCCGTGGCGCGAGGTGCTTTGAAAACTAACCTGTTGTGCGCGAGCCATGCGCCTCTCCTAAGTTTCTGAACAGGACGTTATCCCGTTTCAGCGCCCGTGTCAGCCAGAAGGCCCTGCGGATCAAATGACGGTGCGAGACCTTGGGATATGTCCTCAAAATCGCGCTTCATATACCGCAACACCTCGGGCGCAAACACCTGCGAAATGGGCGGTGCTTCGGCCTCGACCTTGGCGATAAGAGCTGCGTTGCGTGACAGATCCTGCTCTGGGATCTCTGCTGGCCAGGGGCTTGCCGCGAACCACTCGGTCATCCTCTGAGACAAATCCGGATCAATCCGCCCCGGTCGATTGGTGCGCCAGGGTTTCGCAGCGCCCAGCAGGTGAACGCCACAGGGGCGCAAAACCCGCTTGGCATAGGCCCCATGCGCTGGGTTTTGGTTGGGCCAGACGGCGGCCCAGTTGCAGTTTGGCGACAGCTCCATCCAATCTCCGCGCAGCACCGCATTGAGCGCGCGCTGGTCGCCCAGATACTTCGGCCCGCCCCGCTCCAGCGTAGAGGCCAAGGCCCGCTCCGCAACGCGCTCGCCCAAATATGGTTTCACGTCGATCACCTGAAACCCGCCGTTGAGATAGGGCGTGGTGATCGGCAGGTCTGCCGGGGCATAGTAGCGTTTGTGATTGGCTTCGGCGTAGGTCGGATGCAGCCCGATTATGTCGCGCATCGCGGCCAGGGGATACGTCTTCATCTCTAGCTCAAAGAGGCGCGGCATGTCGGGCGAGGTGATTTCATAGTCCACATCGCAAAGGATCAACCGATCATAACGCGCCTCAAAGTAATGCGGCGCAAAGAGGTTGAGGAACGAGCGGGTCGGAAAGTCATCCGGGACGTCCGTGAACCCGAAGGGCGCGAAATCGGCCGCGATGTGTTCCGCCAACACGCCCGGGCAGTGTTCACGCACCAGATCAAGCCCCGCTTCATCGGGCGAGAGCACGATCACATCGCAGGTTTCAAGTGCGCCGTTGGCGACCAGCCCCCCCGCTGTCCACGCTGCGAAGGGGATATAGGTGCCGTCGCAAAACAGGATGATGGCGTTGCGGTGGCTCATGCCGGGGCGGCTCGGCTTTCTTCAACCTTCGCACTCATCTGCGCACCCAACACCAGCATCTCGTCATAAAGCGCGCGGTAGCCGGGTTGCTCGAGCAAGCGGTAAACCTTTCTGCGGTGGTGCCGGATCGCGGCGAAATGCAGGCGACGGAGCGTGTCATCCTTGAGCAGTCGGGCGCGCTCCTCTTTCACATGCGGCACCATGCGCTGGATCGCGTTATCCGGGTCTTCGGTACGGTTGCGGCGGCGGAAATACACGATGTCATGCCGGTTGTCGTAGTTGGTGACCGCGTCCCCCCGATCGACTTTGGCGATGTAGGTCTCGTAGCTGCGGAGCGCGTAGTGGTTGATCGCGCCCAAAACATAGCGCCCACGACAGTCGAGGCCCTTGATATGCGTGGTGCGCGCCTCCGCCGGGAAGGGATTGCCCGCGCCATCGACCCAATGCACCGCTGCCTCGTCTTCGCTGGGGACAATTGGTCGGTGGTTGCGAATATCGATATCGAGGCGATTGCGGCTGATCGATTTGATGCCCTTATTCGCCCGCCATCGCCCCGGCGCACTGGATGAGCACTCTAGAAACCGCTCGGTGATCAGGCGCTCATCATAATGAACATGTTCGCCAGCCCCAAAGAGCCGCTCGCAGAGTGACAGAACATCGGGGCCGCCGGCGGCATCCATCAATCCGTCAAGGCCGCCATCCCCAACATAAGAGACCGGAAACTCATCTGTGTCGCACATCAGCACATAGTCAGCCTTGCGCCACTCCTTGTGAAACTTGCCGTACTCAAACCCCAAGATATGCGGATGCCGCGCCTTGCCGACCATCTTAGGGCCCATCATGCAGGGGTTGGGGATATGCCGCACAACGCCCATCTCATCGAGCCGGTCGAGCATCAGATCGGTGCCGTCACCGCAATCGTTGGTCATGATCAAGATTTGATCGGCCCCAAACACCTTTTGATAGGCCACCCATTCCAATAGGAACGGCCCCTCATTCTTCATCACGGTGAAGGTCAGCAGCGGGTATTTGGCGGTCATGGGATGATGTGGCGGGTCCGGTGGCGGGATGTAAAGACTTAAAGCAGGCGCGAGAGGTCGGCCCAGACGACCTCATGGGCCGGAATATCGGTGCCAAAAAAATCATCCATGAACTCGGGCCCTTCGATCCCACTGGCACGACGGTAGAAGTGCCGGGCGCTCGTGTTGTCGCGCAGCACGATCAGCCGCATCCCGATATCGCCGTCGGCAATCAGGCGCGCCGCGACCCCTGCCATCAGCAGTTTGCCCAAGCCCGCACCCCGCGCGCCGGGCCGGATGTGGAGGTTATCCAAGAGCGGCACCTGAGGCGGCGTTTTGCGGACGAAGGCGAACCCGGCAACGCTGTCTCCGTCCTCAAGGATCAGGCCGAAATCCTCTGCCCCAAGCGCGATATGGTGCCACTTTTCGCCAAGCCGCTGGGCGGCCTCGTGGTCGAGAAACGCGTCCGGCGCGATGCCGCGATAGGACTTTTGCCAGCTCTCGATATGCAGGGCGAGCACGGCGGAGCGGTCATCCTCGCGCATGTTGCGCAGTTTCATACCCGCCGCCCCCACAGGTCATGGTCAGAGGCTTCTTCGACCTCCACCGTCACGATATCGCCGGGGTGCAGGCCCTCGAAACCGGTGTCGATGAAGAGGTTGCCGTCGATCTCTGGTGCGTCGGCCTTGGTGCGGCAGAGCGCACCTTCGTCATCAACCTCGTCCACGATCACGTCGAGTTGGGTGCCCACTTTCGCGGCGAGTTTCGCCTCTGAAATGCGCTGGGCCGTCTCCATAAACCAGGCGTAGCGCTCTTCTTTCACCTCTTCGGGTACATGGTTGGGCAGGTCATTCGCCCGCGCCCCAGCGACGTTTTCGTATTTAAACGCGCCCACCCGGTCGAGTTGGGCCTCTTCCATCCAGTCGAGCAGGGTCTGGAACTCCGCCTCCGTCTCGCCCGGATAGCCGACGATAAAGGTGGAGCGCAGGGTGATATCGGACCTGATCTCACGCCACCGCGCGATCCGCTCCAGCGTTTTTGCCCCCGCCGCCGGGCGCGCCATGCGCTTCAGCGTCTCCGGATGCGCATGCTGGAAGGGGATGTCGAGATACGGCAGCAACCCGGTACCCGGCTCCGCCATCGCCTCAACCACGCCATCGACGTGGGGGTAGGGGTAGATGTAGTGCAACCTCACCCAAGCCCCGAGTTTGCCCATTTCGCGCGCCAGATCCTCCACATGGCTGCGCACCTCGCGCCCCTGCCACGGGTGTGCGCTGTATTTCCGATCAAGCCCATAGGCAGAGGTGTCTTGGCTGATCACCAAAAGCTCCCGCACGCCCGCTTCGACCAGCTTTTCCGCCTCCCGCAGCACCGCATGAATGGGCCGCGAGACCAGCTTCCCGCGCATATCCGGGATAATGCAGAACTTGCACGTGTGGTTGCAGCCTTCGGAGATTTTTACATAGGCAAAATGCCGGGGCGTGAGCTTTAGCCCACCCGGAGGCATCAGGTCGATGAACGGGTCGGGGGCAGGGGGCACAGCGGCGTGCACCGCGTCGAGCACCTGCTCATACTGGTGCGGGCCGGTGACCGCGAGCACGGACGGGTGCGTGCCACGGATATACTCCTCCTCCGCCCCCAAACAGCCGGTGACAATGACCCGACCGTTTTCTGAGAGCGCCTCACCGATTGCCTCCAGGCTTTCGGCCTTGGCGGAATCGAGAAACCCGCAGGTGTTGACGATCACCGCATTGGCCCCGGCGTAGTCATTGGTGATCGCGTAGCCCTCTGAGCGGAGACGTGTGAGAATCCGCTCGCTGTCCACCAGCGCCTTGGGGCACCCGAGAGAGACCATGCCCAGCACCGGTTGCCCTTCGCGCGGGGCCTCTACTGTGCGGGCGCGGGGGGCCAGATCGGGGCGTAGGTTTGGCGGGTTGAGTGTCATGCGCTGGCAGATAGCGGGGTTAAGGGTGGATTTACAGGGGCTGATCGCCGGTTCCGCTGGCGTAGTCCTTCAACTCTTGCAGCGCGGAGCCGGTGGCTGCGTTAATCTCTGCCTTGAGGCGCGACCGCTCCGCATTTCCGGCCACAATCGCGCGGGAGAGGGAAGCGATCTGTGCGTCATCCTGGGTGTTGTGGGCTGTGCGCATGGCCTCTTCCAGGTCCCAAAGGGTGGTGTTGGTCGCCGCGAGGGCGTTTGCGAGGTCGTGAAGCTGTGACAGGTCCACCCCGGCCTCTGTCAGCGCGGCTTCAAGCTCGGCCTGCTCCGCCCCTGCCGCAGCGCGTGCCTTCGGCGCTCGCAGACGCTCGGCTTTCAGCGCCAGAATGGTGATCCGGTCGAGCACATCGCCCACAGCGGCGGGCACCAACACGCGGGTCATGCGGCCCCCCGCGCGCCACTGCGCCACTCCGCGAGTTCCTGCGCCAGTGCCGCTTTCACCCGCGCAAATACCCCGTCCCAATTCCCATGCTCGGTTTGGCGGAAAAGGCGCGCGGACGGATACCAGGGCGTGCGGTCGCCGAAATCCGAGCTGAAGTAGAAGTAAGGCACCTTATGCACCAAAATCCACGTCGGTTTGCCCAGAGAGGCCGCCAAATGCGCCACGCAGGTATCTGTGGTGATGATCAAATCCATCTCCTCCATCACACCCACAGCATCCGCGTAATCCGTGTCACTGCTGGAGGCGTCCACCGTGATCCGCGCGGCGGGATCGTCGAGATAGGGCTGCAAAAGCTCGCCCTTGTAGAGCGAAAAGAAGGTCGTGCCTTCCAACTTAGCCAGGTCCAGAAACCGGTGATGCGTGGTGGAGCGGGCGTAGTTCATCACAAACCCATGCGAGCCCGCCCAGCAAAACCCGACTTTGAACAGCTCGGAGTAGGGCGCAACGATCTTTCGCGCGCGCTGACGGGCTTCGGCGGGCGCGCGCATCGGGATCGGAGGCGGCAGGCGCTCAGGGCTGGCCCGAAAATATCCGGGCAGGGAGATCAGGGTCATCATGTTGTCGTAGGTCTCAAAGGCGTCAGTGTCCTCTACGACCTCATCCACGGCCTCAATGGATTGAAAGAGTCGCCGCATCGGCCCCCGCGCTGCCATCGAGACATGCCCCCCCATCGCCTTGACCATCGGAATAAAGCGCGCTGTCGCCACGCAGTCTCCGTTGCCCTCGTCCTGCTTTAGCAAGACCCTTCGCCCCGTCAGATCGCGCGTCTGGATTGGCAAACGCCGCCCCGGTTTTTGTGAGGGGTTCTCCCAGACCGGGCGGGCGCGGAGTTTGTATCCTTCAGTGTAGCGGCCCAGCTGCATATAGATCAGCCCCAACCCCTGCTGGATTTGATAGCCGCCCGGCTCCAACTCCAGCGCGCGCTCATAAAGCTCCCGCGCCTCTTCGAACCGACCGTCACGCACGATATGCGCGCCAAAACTTGCGAAGGCTCCGGGCAGGTCCGGGTAAAGCTCTAGCGCGCGGCGAGCATAGGCTTCGCCTGCATCGAGTTCCCAGCGCCGGGCGCAGACGTTGGCCATACCGTTCAGCGCACCGGCGTGCTCTGGCGCGCGCGCGAGCACCTCCTGAAAAGCGCGCTCGGCCAGATCCGCGTCATGCAAAGAAAGGGCCGCAGTGCCCAAGGTCGCCCAGCCGTGCACACTGTCTGGGTTGGTGTGCAGATACTCTTCGATCAACGGGACCGCATCGCGCGGACGTTTGTTATCCATAAGCGCTTGGGCGCGGATGATTTGCTCGGCGTGAAGGCGGCGGGTGAGCGGCATGGGGCACTCGAATGGTTGCACGCGGATTTTAGGCTGCCGCGGCGCACAAGCTCAAGCGTTGGCGCTTTGCACCACTCTGCGAAACCCCTAAGTCTACGTGCGTGAGCGCGAGAGTGAGCCGATGACCGACCACCCCACCCCAGAGCACAGCCCCTCCAGCGACCCGGAGTATGGGCTGAACGCCGCCACGATTGATGCGATCCTTGCGGCCCTTGAGGTGGGCGCGCGGGACCGGCTTATTGCCTATCTTGAGCCGCTGCACCCCGCTGATATCGCGGATTTCATTGAACAAATTGGTGCGGATGCGCGCGCGCGCCTGATCACACTCTGGGGCCCGCAGATCGATGCGGATTTCGTCTTTGAGCTGGAAGAGGGGATGCGCGACGAGGTTACGGCGCTGTTGTCTCCGGCGCAGATTGCCGAAGCGGTCAAAGATCGCGACACGGATGATCTTGTCTATCTGGTCGAGGATCTTGCGAGTGAAGAGCAGGAAGCCGTGCTCGATGCGCTCGACGAGACAGACCGTGTCGCCGTGGAGGCGGCGCTGGAGTATCCGGAATACTCCGCCGGTCGCCTCATGCAGCGCACCGTCGTCACAGCGCCAACGCATTGGAGTGTGGGCGATATCATCGACTTCATGCGCTCCACCGAAGAGTTGCCCGAGCAATTCTACGACATCGTTATCGTTGACCCGGCGTATCACCCGGTTGGCGAAGTGCGTCTCGGCAAGGTCATGGCCTCCAAGCGTGAGGTGATGCTCGCGGACCTGATGGAGAAGGACTTTCGCGTCATCCCGGTTGAGCAAAGCCAGGAAGATGTCGCATACGCCTTTAACCAATACCACATGATCCAGGCCCCAGTGGTCGATCAAGATGGCCGCTTGGTTGGCGCGATCACCATGGATGACGCGATGGAGGTGCTCGAGGATGAGGCGCATGAGGATATGCTGCGCCTCGCCGGTGTCGGTGCAGAGGAAGAGCTGACCGACAACATCTGGGACACCACCCGCCAGCGCTTTCCGTGGTTGGCGGTTAATCTGGCCACAGCCGTTTTGGCCTCTGCGGTGATCGCGGTCTTTGAAGAGACGATCGCGGCGCTCGTGGCTTTGGCAGTGCTGATGCCGATCATCGCGTCCATGGGTGGCAACGCAGGCACGCAGTCGCTCACCGTGGCCGTGCGCGCGCTCGCGACCCGAGACCTCACCCCCGCCAACGCCTGGCGCGTGATCCGGCGCGAGGTTGCTGCCGGGTTGCTCAACGGCGTGGCCTTTGCGGTGATCATTGGGGGTCTGGGCGCGGCGTGGTTCGGTTCTCCGATGCTTGGTGTGGTGCTGGCGGTGGCGATGGTGGTGAACATGGTCGTCGCTGGGCTTGCGGGGGTGCTGATTCCCTTAGCATTGGACCGCGTGGGCGCGGACCCGGCGCTGGCCTCAGGCACGTTTGTCACCACGGTGACGGATGTTGTGGGCTTCTTTGCGTTTCTGGGCTTGGCGGCGATGGTCCTGCTGTGAGGATCATCCTCGTCCACGGCGCGTGGCATGGTGCGTGGTGCTGGGATGCTGTGGCGCAGCTGCTGCGCGACGCGGGGCATACTGTGGAAACGCCCACACTGAAGGGGGTTGGGGAGCGGGCAGGGGAGTTGGATGCGTCTGTCGATCTGAACACACATATCGATCAGCTTGCTGGTATGCTGAAGGCCGACGCCCCCGCGCTGCTGGTTGGCCACTCCTACGGCGGGGCTGTCACGTTAGGGGCGGCGGACCGCGTGCCAGACGGTGTTACCGCTCTCGTGCAGCTCGATGCCCAGCAACCCGAACCGGGAACAACTCTGTTTGATCTCGTGCCCGAAGAGGCCCGCGACAGACGCCGGGCCGAGGCCGCGGCCTCCCGCGGTGGGCTGACCTTCAGCCCCGGCGACATCTCAAAACTCGGGTTGTCCGAAGAGCTCACCGCCGAAATCGCCCCCAAACTCACGCCGCACCCAGTGCAGACTTACGAAACCCCCTTAACCCTCATGCACCCAATCGGCGCCGGAAAACCCTGCACCTACATCGCCTGCACCGATCCGCCCTATGCCCCACTCGCCACCCACCGCCACCGCGCGGCCGCTCTTGGCTGGCCCGTCATCGAGCTCACAACCGGCCATGACGCCATGCTTTCCGCCCCCGCAGAGGTCGCCGCGCTCATCCATAAATCCACGCGCTAGGTCGAAAACCGGGCCCCAGCCCTTCCATCAAGCGGCAGAGGCGATATATCCGCCGCAAAGCAACCCGAACCAACGAGGGACCTCACATGGCTTTCACGCTTCCTGATCTGCCGTATGCTCACGACGCTCTTGCCGATCTTGGCATGTCGAAAGAGACGATGGAGTATCACCACGACCTCCACCACGCAGCCTACGTCACCAACGGCAACAAGCTGATTGAGGGCACCGAGTGGGCGGACAAGTCTCTCGAAGACATCATCACCGGCACCTATCAGGCTGGCGCGGTTGCCCAGAACGGCATCTTCAACAATGCCTCCCAGCATTGGAACCACATCCAGTTTTGGGAAATGATGGGTCCCGGCGAGGGCGGCATGCCCGGTGAGCTGGAAGCTGCAATTGTTGAGAGCTTTGGCTCCGTCGATGAGTTCAAGTCGCAGTTCTCCGCCGCAGGTGCGGGCCAGTTCGGCTCTGGCTGGTGCTGGCTGGTGAAAGACACCGACGGCGCGCTCAAGGTCACCAAGACCGAAAACGGTGTGAACCCGCTCTGCTTTGGCCAGACCGCCCTTCTGGGCTGCGACGTGTGGGAGCATTCCTACTACATCGACTTCCGCAACAAGCGCCCGGCCTACCTGTCGAACTTCCTCGACAAGCTGGTGAACTGGGAGAACGTCGCCTCTCGCATGTGAGGGTGATGGTCTGAGAGATAAACCCCGCCCGGCGCAGGCCGCGGCGGGGTTTTTTGTGTCTGGCCGGGTAATTGCCGCGATGGCTTTGCGTGCGGGCCTAGCTTAGAAACGGGATCATGTCGTCCGCATCGAATTCCACAGTCCTGTGACACGCCTGCGATCCCTCACGACGCCGGTGGCACTCTATTGGCTCATCGCAGGGGCGCTGCTCGGAACAGCGGCGGTTGTTGCGGCGCTGAACGCCCCCCATGACGCGCCGAACCAGGATATCTGGCAGCATATCGCCACGCTTCGGGCCTTGATCGATGGGCGCGGCTCCCCCAGCAATCCGTTCCTCGCGACCGAAGACACCAGCCGCCATTTCAGCGCGCTTTGGGTGGCTGCGGCGTGGCTCGGAGGGTCACTGGGCCTGAACCCTTTCACGATCTTCGCTGCGGCGGGCGGCGTGTCGATGCTGGTGCTGGCGGCGGGCCTCTATGCGTTTTGCGTCGCCTATTTTCGAACCGCTTGGGGGGCCATTCTCCTCCTCCCGCTCATCCTCTTCGGCTGGGTGATCGAGGTGGAGCACACCGGGTATCTCTCGTTTCGCACATTGCTTTTCGCGGCGGCCTATCCGGCGACGATCATGGCGGGGATGTGTTTTGCCCTTTGGGCGCTTGTCATTCAGGTCTTGCGCCAACCGGGGCTGACCGTCGCCCTCGTGCCGCTTGTCGCGCTGATGCTGGCAACGCACCAGCTGGGCGCGCTGATCGGCCTTGTCGTTGCCGGATCGCTGATCCTGCTGTGGCCGGAGGGTGTGTTTCGCACCCGGCTGGCGGCGAGTTTCGCTTGTGTCGTGGGGATCGCCCTGTCGCTCTTGTGGCCCTTCTACAACCCAATCGGGATGATGCTTAGAGGCAGCAGCTCAAGTTGGGACGGGGGCCCGGATTTCTACCGGATTGATGTGATTGCGGCGTTGTTGCTCCCCGCCGGGTTGGGGTTTCTGGGGCTCAGAGATCGTAAGGCCAGACCTTTTTTGCTCGCGCTGGGCCTCTTCACAGGGCTCTATGCGCTGGGGTTTTTGGGGCTGCAGGTCGCGAGCCGGTTTTTCGTGCCAGTGACGCTGATCCTGCAAATCGGACTGGTGAGCTTGTTACTGGAGTTGGGCAAGGCGCTGCACATTGGAGACGCTTTAAAGCGCCTCACCGCAGTGGTGTTCGCGCTCGCTCTCTTTGGCATCGCCGCCCACACCGTGAGCGCGTTTCAAGCGGCCCATATCGAGCGGCGAACAAGCCCCGTCTCGCCCTATGCAGCTGCATTTGCGCTGACCCAAGACCTCCCAAACGACGTCCCGATTGCCGCCCACGGCCTCAGCGTTTGGCCCGTCGTGGCCACGGGCCAGCGGGTGATTTCAATCCCTTGGCCCGAACCCGGTATTCCTGATTTGGCAGAGCGCCAATCCGTCACCGCGGGTCTCTTTGAGGCCGGCGTTTCATGGCAAACACGCCTTGAGCGTGCGAGTGCGGCGGGTGTCACCACCCTAATCATCGACGACCGGCTGATTGCTGCGGAGAGTCTTGCTGAATTCATTCGGAACGCCAGCAGCGCCCAAAACATCGCAACCTACTGGCGGTTCGATCTCTAGCCTCTCGCGCCCCGCAACTCGGCCAAACGCTCCAGCACCGCCTCGGGTGTGTCGAAAACCTCCAGCATGTCTGGAAAACTCGGTTTGGCGAAGCCTTGTGCGATGATCGTGTTGAGCAGCGCGAGCAGGCCGTCCCAGTAGCCAGCCGTATTCAGCAATAAAATCGGTTTGGAGTGCAGGCCGAGTTGGCGCCAGGTCATCACTTCAAAGAGCTCATCAAGGGTGCCGGGGCCGCCGGGTAGGGTCAGAACCGCATCGGAGTTCGTAAACATCACCTTTTTGCGCTCATGCATGGTTTCGGTGACGACATAGGTCTGGATGTCTGTCTTCCCGACCTCCCAATCCACGAGATGCTGTGGGATCACGCCAAAGACCTCTCCGCCCGCGCCCATCGCGGCACTCGCGACCCGGCCCATCACCCCAATATCGCCCGCCCCATAGACCAGACGCATACGCTGAGCGGCCAAGCCCTCACCGATGACTTCGGCATCACGCAGATATGCCGGAACGGCCCCATCGCGCGATCCGCAATAGACACAAACACTGAAAGGGTGGGGCATTGGCTTATCTTTCGCTCATAAGGTCTTGACCGGGCATGGCATCTGCTGCGCTGTAGCAGTATACAGCCTGCGTTCCCAGCGGTGAGGGGCCGCTTGGGACAACAGCTTTGAAGAAAGGGCATGCGGGATGAAGCGCGAATGGCTCGCTGCGGCTTTGGTGGTTGCTCTGATCGTGGCGGCGATTTTTGTCGGACTTCAGGAGCAGTCTGTTGAGGACGACAGGACGCTGGTTCAGGTGCCAGCGGCTGAGGTGCCTCTCGAGACGCCCTCCGAAGCGCTTGAGGTGCCCGAGGTTGCCGGGGCGGAGGCTGTGCCCACACCGCAGATCCCCGAGGCGACGGAGACTGAGGTCGCTCAGCCGACCGTGACCGCAGAAGCCGAAGCTGCGTCGGGCGATGGTGCGAGCACTGAAGCGCAGGTCGCTGAGCAAACCACCGCTATCGAGGCCAGCGAGGGCTCCGGTGAGACTGCGGTTCAAGAAGACGTCGCGGAGAGTGCGGTCTCTGACGATGCCGTCAACACCGAAGACGTCACGCAAACGGCTGAACTGACGACCAAGACGACCGAGGCTGAGACCGTCGCCGAAGAAACCTCCGCGGCACCGGCGGAATCTGAGGTTACGGAGGAGACCGCCGCGGCACCCGCTGCGCCAGAGACCACGGAAACAACCACCACCACCGAGAGCACCACTCCTGCCGAAGACACCACCGAAACCACGGAGCTCGCCATCCTCGACGCGCCAGAGCCTGAGGCCGCAGAGCCTCTGACTGAGGGCTTTTCTGTGCCGAGCTTCGACCTTGTGCGGGTCGAGACGGACGGTACTGCGATTGCCGCCGGGCGCGCAGCCCCCGGTGCTACTGTGCGAGTGTTGCTTGATGGTGTGGAGGTTACGCGGGCGAGTGCGTCGAGCCGTGGAGAGTTCGTCGCTTTCTTCACCGCCTACACCTCCGCCGCGCCGCAGGAGGTTTCGCTGCTTGCCGACGGCCCAGACGACGAAAGCCGCAGCTCGGTTGAGAACGTGATTATCATCGTGGCCCCGTCTGCCACGGCCGAAGACGACGCGATTGTCGAGGCTGAGACAGAGGGTGAGGCCGCCACGACCACCACCGAAACACCCAGCACAACAGAGACAGCCGCCGAGCCGCTGGTCATGCGCAGCACGGCGGATGGCGTTGAGGTGATCTCGGGTGGGGCTGTCGCCGACGCCACCCAGGTAAGCTTCGTCTCGATTTCTTATTCGGTGATGGGCAATGTCGTGGTCACCGGGAGCGGCACCCCCGCTGCACGGCTGATCATCTACATCGACGATGCCCCCGTCGGCCAAGGCCGCGTGCGCGATGATGGCCGCTGGCGCGTCGTTCTGCGCGATATCGAGGCGGGGCTCTACACGCTGCGGGTCGATCAGCTGAACAGCCTTGATGAGATCACCAGCCGTGCCGAAACGCCCTTCCAGCGTGTTTTCCCCGAAGTGCCGGATGAAGAGGTTGAGGTTGCTGAGGCAACCGAGACCCAAGAACAGGCCAGCCCTGCGGCAGAAGCTTTGCCCACCCGCGAACGCCCCCGCCGCATTGTCGTGCAACCCGGCAACAACCTCTGGACCATCGCGCGGGTAGAACTCGGTGAGGGCACGCGCTTTACGCAGATCTTTGAGGCTAATGCCGACCAGATCCGCGACCCTGATCTGATCTATCCCGGGCAGGTCTTTACCCTCGAAACCACAGAATAACACGTCGTCTCTGGTAATTGGCGGGGGTGGGTCCTATCTCCGCCTGACCCTGCCTGGAGAGCCCGATGTCTGACACGTCCCGCCAACCTGCCGGGTCAGAGCGCAATGTTCTGGCGCGCGTTCTTCCCTACCTCTGGCCAAAGGGTCAGCCGGGAATGAAAGTGCGGGTCGTCGTGGCGCTGGTAAGCTTGGTGCTGGCCAAAGTCGTCACGATTCTCACGCCACTTTTCTTTGGCCGCACGGTGGATGCACTGGCGCCGGATGCCGGCGAGACGGCATTCCTGATGCTCGTCGGCCCGGTCGCGCTGGTGCTTGGGTTTGGCTTAGCACGCATCGCGCAGTCGCTGTTTAACGAACTGCGGGATGCGGTTTTCTCTAAGGTGGGTCAACGCGCGCTGCGCCGGATCGCGCTAGAGACCTTCCAGCACATCCACGCTCTCAGCCTGCGCTACCACATCGCGCGCAAGACCGGGGGCCTCAGCCGCGTCATCGAGCGCGGGATCAAGGGCATCGATTTTCTGTTGCGCTTCATGCTGTTCTCCATCGGGCCGTTGATCCTTGAGCTGTTATTCCTGTCGGCGCTGTTTTGGAGCCTCTTCGGCTTTGCCTATATGGCCGTCGCACTGTGCACGATCCTGCTCTACGTGGTGTTTACGTTTAAGCTGACCGAATGGCGGCTGGCGATCCGTCGGCGGATGAATGAGCGCGACACCGAGGCCAACCAACGCGCCATCGACAGCCTGCTGAACTTCGAGACAGTGAAGTATTTCAATGCCGAGACGCGCGAGGCCGCGCGCTACGATCAGGCGATGGAAGGGTTTGAGCGCGAGTCGAACCGCACGAACTATTCGCTCGCAGCGCTCAACATCGGCCAAGCGGTGATCTTGAGCACGGGCCTTTTGGGTGTGCTGGTCATGGCGGTGCTTGAGGTGCAGGCGGGCACGATGACCGTCGGGAATTTCACCGCGCTGAACCTCTATATGATGCAGATTATGGTCCCGCTGAACTTCTTGGGTTTCGTCTATCGCGAGACGCGGCAATCTCTCACAGATATGGCCGCGATGTTTGGGCTTTTGGAGCAACCGGCGGAGATCATCGATGCCCCGGGCGCCAAGCCCTTGCAGGTGGCGGGCGGGCAGGTGTCTTTCAACGATCTGCGCTTCTCCTACGATTCCGACCGCGCCATCCTGAAGGGGATCAATGTGGAGGTTCCCGCCGGGCAGACCGTGGCGCTCGTGGGGCCGTCCGGCTCTGGCAAATCCACCATCGGCAAGCTCTTGTTCCGGTTTTATGACGTGACCGGGGGTGAGATCTCTATCGACGGTCAAGACCTGCGGGATGTAACGCAAGAGAGCATACGCCAGGTCATCGGCGTGGTGCCGCAAGACACGGTGCTGTTTAACGACAGCATCGGCTACAACATCGCCTATGGCCGCCCTGACGCCAGCCGCGAAGAGGTGGAGGAGGCCGCGAAGGCCGCGCAAATCCACGACTTCATCGTGAGCCTACCCGACGGGTACGAGACAACGGTTGGGGAGCGGGGGCTGAAGCTTTCAGGCGGTGAGAAGCAGCGGGTGGGTATTGCACGCACGATCCTGAAGAACCCGCCAATCCTGCTGTTGGACGAGGCAACCTCGGCGCTCGATACGGAGACGGAGCTGGGCATTCAGGAAAGCCTCGCCGCAATGGGCGAGGGGCGCACAGTGATCACCATCGCCCACCGCCTCTCCACAATCGTCGACGCAGACCAGATCGTGGTGCTCGAAAAAGGCGAGGTGGTCGAGCAGGGCACTCATGAGAGCCTGCTGACCAAAGGCGGCCGCTACGCCACCATGTGGCACCGGCAAGCGGCGGAGGCCGATGAGACGGCAGAGCCGGTGGGGTAAACGCGGGGACGCCCCGGACTTGCTCCGGGGGCTCGCGAGTCTTGGTGGGCCGATGCGCGGAACATGGGCGAAGCCCGCCGCGCGCGCCAGACCCACCGCATGGTCTGGCGCATTGGAGAGTGAGTTGAGCCGTTCAGCGCGCATGCGGTTTGGTGGGGATAAACCGCGTTGGTTCTAGGTTGGTTGCGCCAAACTTCCGTCTGGCACGCGCTGTGTTGCCCGATGTACTTTGAGGTGCCGGATCAAGTCCGGGACGTGCCCGGCCGGAGGCGACCAGCCTCCGGCCGCGCCCTCCCTCCCACACGGAAGGGCGTTTTGTTTGCCTCTACAATTGCTCAAAACAAATGCGGGTTTGAGAGATAAACTGCGTTGCTCGCTCGTTTCGATACGCCCACCCGAGGGAAGGCGCTGCCTCTCGTTGGATGAAAGTCGTCGCGCCCCAGCTCACGTCCGGAACGCAGCATCCCGCCAACCAATTCCACCACCCTCACCATCCCCGCTTGATATTTCCCGGCCAAACCCGCATATGCCGCGTCACACGGTTAAACCTACCACGGAGATGGCATGGCCAAGGAAGAGCTGATCGAATTTCCCGGGGTCGTGACCGAGCTTTTGCCGAATGCGACATTCCGGGTGAAGCTCGAAAACGGCCATGAGATTATCGCCCACACAGCGGGCAAGATGCGCAAGAACCGCATCCGCGTCCTGGCAGGGGACAAGGTCCAGGTTGAGATGACGCCCTATGACCTCACCAAGGGCCGCATCAACTACCGCTTCAAGTAAGCTTTGCGGCTGATTTTGGGCTCCGCCTCGCCGCGCCGGCGGGATTTGCTGGCGAAGATAGGCGTTGTGCCTGACGCGGTGCGCCCGGCGGACATCGATGAGACCCCTTACAAAGCGGAGCTTCCGCGCGCCTATGTGCGGCGGCTGGCGATTGAGAAATCGGCCGCCATCGACGCGGCCACTGATGAGCTTGTGCTCTCTGCAGACACCACAGTCTCAGTTGGTCGGCGGATCTTGGGCAAGCCCGAGGACGCAGCGGAGGCGGTTGCCTTTCTCACCCTTCTCTCCGGGCGGCGGCATCACGTGACCACCGCGGTGGCCCTTCGCTCCCCAGATCAAACCCGCGTGCGGGTGGTGGCTACGGTGGTGAAAATGAAACGCCTCGCCGACGATGAACTCTCCGCCTATATCCGCTCTGGCGAGTGGCGCGGAAAGGCGGGCGGTTATGCCATACAAGGCATTGGGGCCGCGTTTATCCCCTTTATCTCAGGCTCCTACACCAATGTGGTCGGCCTACCGCTTACAGAAACCGCCAATTTGCTCAGAGCGGCGGGCTATCCGGTGAGCTTTGAGGGGATGCCCGCATGAAGGGTCGCGTGATCGCCGTTGAGGCCCGTCCCGATGGCGCGGGGCAGATGGCGGCTTTGATGGAGGATGGTCAGCTTACCGACCTCCTCATTGACCCCCCCGATGATATCGCGCTGGTGCCGGGGCAGCTTTGGCGCGGTACCGCGGAGCGGCCGATGAAGGGGCAGGGCGGGGTCTTTGTCGCGCTCGGTGGGCAGCGCGGGTATCTGCGCGAGTTGCGCAATATCACTCCGGGTGCGCCGATGCTGGTGCAGGTCTCCACCTATCCCGAGGCGGGCAAAGCCGCGCCGGTCACGCGGCGGGTCGCGCTGCGCTCCCGCTACGTCGTTGTGACGCCGGGAGCGGAGGGGGTGAACGCCTCGCGCGCGATCAAAGACCCGGAGGAGCAGGATCGTTTGACTGCAGCTGTGACCGATCTCGTCCCCGAGGGCGTCGGGCTTGTCGTGCGCACAGCTGCTCGCGACCTTGAGGCTGAAGAGCTGCGCGCCGATGCAGCAGAGGTTCTCGGTACGGCGACCGCGCTGCTCAACGATCCCTCGACCGCGCAGGAGTTGTTGCTCGATGCACCGGGTGCCGCCGAGCGCGCTTGGCAGGATTGGCCCGAGCCGGACGTTTATGATGACGAGACCGGCAGCTTTGAGCGCCACAATGTGTGGGATGCACTCGATGCGGTGCGCGGCGCGCGCGTGGAACTGGAGACGGGTGGGTCTTTCTTCGTCGAGGCGACCCGCGCCCTTGTCGCGGTGGACGTCAACACCGGTGCGGACAGCTCTCAGGCCGCCACGCTCAAGGCCAACATCGCCGCGTTGCAGGCGCTGCCCCGCGCGCTGCGCTTGCGCGGATTGGGCGGGCAGATTGTGGTCGATATCGCCGGGTTCTCAAAGAAAGACCGCCCCAAGCTGGAGGCTGTCGCAAAGGCCGCCTTTAAGGCTGACAGCGTCGAGACCCAGTTTGTCGGGTGGACGCCGCTGGGCCATATGGAGCTCACCCGCAAACGCGAACGTCTGCCGTTGAGTGAGGCCCGCCTGCCATGAGCTGCCCGATTTGTCAGAAAGCGACCGTGCCCCAATACCGCCCCTTCTGCTCAAAACGCTGCGCGGATGTGGATTTGGGTCGATGGCTGAACCAAGGCTATACGATCCCGGTGGTGGATGAGTCGCCAGCCGAGGACGAGGTGCCTGTTCGGTCTCAGGATGACGGGCAGGAGTAGGTCTCGGTCCTGCCGGGCCCCGGGTCAGGCCCGGGGCGTAGAGCGCACGTCACTGCCTTGAACCGGGACGTCGCCGAACAGCGCGAAACAGAGGCCGCGCCCTCCCTCGGGTGGGCGTTTCGTGGGTTGAGAGTATCGCAGTTTATCTCTCAAAGCCGCATTTGCGTCGATCAACTCGGTGCGCCGTCAATACGCCCTCCCGTTCGGGAGGGAGGGCGTGGCCGGTGGCTAGTCGCCTCCGGCTTCAATACGTCCCGGCTCTGAGCCGGGACCCCGACGAACAACACACCACAGTAGCGGGTGCCAGACCATGCGGTCGGTCTGGCGCGCGCGGCGAGCTGCGCCCTTGATTCCGCGCGGGGTGTTCCTCCCAAACCGTCGGGGCCCTGGATCAAGTCCGGGGCGTGGCCTCCGCGTCCCGGGCGTGACCCGGGACCTCGATTGAGCGGTGCAAACGCTCTTTCAGCAAATCCCTCAAACCAACAGAGCCTCGTCCGACGCCAAGTCCGCCTGACCGTTCAACCGGATAACCGTCTCACCCATCGTCAGGATCAGATGATCCCCCCGCACCGACTGCTGGAAGTCGGTCAACGCCACCTCGGCATCATCGAAAACAATCAGGTCCTCTCCGGAGGTAAAATCGCGGATCACGTCGCGGCCATCGCCGCTCTCAAACACAAACCGGTCCGCGCCTGCGCCGCCCTTGAGCACGTCGCGCCCTTGCCCGCCGATAAGCGTATCGTCGCCGCCTTTGCCCACCAAGAGATCGCGCCCACGCATGCCCATCAGGGTTTGACCCGCGCCTGTACCCTTGAGCGTATCATTGCCATCACCAGCGACGGCGTTCTCAATCCGGGTGTTTTGGTCGGTGGCGAAGGTAAAGATCGCCTCACCGTCGATCGACACACCACCCGCACCGCGCAGATCAACCTCCACATCGCCGGTCACCGCCGCGAGGTTCAGCCAATCATCGCCACGATCGCTGTCGCTCAGGGTTGCCCGCTCGGGCGTTTGCGCAATGAGCGCCGCCGCATCGTCGGTGATCGTGTGGACTGTATCCCGCGAGGTCACCGCGCCATAGACGGTCAACGAGGCGTCACCGATCTCAACGTCGGCGTTGTCGCGGGGAAAGACGTCTTGCGCCTCCAGCCGCCAGGTGCCTGCGGCCTCCTCCCCCCGCAAAAGCTGCACGGTGAAGGTCCACTCGATGGCTTTGCGGCGGGGCAGGTCGGCACCGATGGCGGCGTCGGTATCAAAGAGGATGACCTCTGTGCCCTGCGGAGAGAACAGCCGCAGGTCGAGGTCAAAGGCATTACGCGCCTTAAAACTGACCGTCACCTCTACACTCTCGACGGTCAGCGCCGCCTCGGGCGTGACGACCATCTCGCGCACCACAGTCCCCCGGCCCACGGTATCTGTGCCGGTGGCGGTGGTGCTCTCAGTAGTTTCCTCATTGGCCGAGGTTTTGGCCTCTCCGAACACGCTCCACGCTTCGGCCATGCGCACCGCCGCGAGTGGATCAACCACGCCGTAACCATACCCCTCGTTGATCGCGCGCCCCCCGCCGTTGACGTGAGCATCAGCATTAAAGCGCCATGCCTCGTCGTCGGAAGTGAGGGCCTCCGGATCAATCTCAGCACTCAACGACAAGATCTCGTGCACATCCCGCCAACCGAGTTGTGGGTTCGCCTCCAGCATCAGCGACACAACACCGCTGACCATGGGCGCTGCGGCGGAGGTGCCATTGAAGTTGGTGTAGTCGAAAGGATCCTCGACGAGGCCCGTGATATCCTCCTCCCCATTAAACCGCTCCAGCGAGGCGTTTTTGCGCGTCTCGAACGTGTTGCCGGTGGTGAGGGTCTCTTCTTCGTCCAAGAGGCCAACCGGGGCGACGACCAACAGGTTCGCACCGCCGTTGGAGTAATCGAGCTCGATCCCGTCATAGTCCGCCGCGCCGACAACGATCAGATGACGCGAGAGGTTGCTTTCATCGCCATTGGCATCGGCGGTTTCATTGCCGGAGGCCTTTACGTTGATTGTGCCAAGACCATCGCGCCCCTCGAGGGCTGCGCGCTCGAAATAGGGGGCCTCGGGCGCGCCGATGGTATCGAAATCTGGTGAGTAGCCCCAGCTGTGATTGGCGATATCCACGTCTACGAGTGCGCTAAAGAGCTTGTCGGTGAACGGACGCTTCCCTATGAAATCATTCGACAAAGAGAAGCTGCCCAGAGCCGCGCCATGGGCTACGCCGACAACGCCCTCACTATTCGCCTCTGCCGCGATGATCCCAGCAACTGAGGTGCCGTGGTTGAAGTTTTTGAACACCGGCAGAAACGGCTCATCGCGTACGAGTGGGGTGAGGCTGAGGTCTATCTGATCGTCGAGATCGGGGTGATCGACATCGACCGTCTCATCATAGACCCCGACCGTGACGCCGCTGCCGGTGTAGTCGGCCCAGACCTCTTCCAGCCCATTCAGCGCCTGCAGATGCGCCTGAAAATCATAAAGTGGGTCGTCGGGGACAAATCGGTTGGCCATGGAAAGTCTCTGAAACAGGGGTCTGATCAGCTATGTTCATGCGCACAGAGCTTGTCACCCTCCGCAATGATGTGCCGCTGCGGAAAATCCGCTGGACAGCCCCGAAACCTTGTCATACCACCGCCCCACTTCGAAAGAAGCACCCCCGTGCCCGGGTAGCTCAGGGGTAGAGCAGCGTTTTGAAAA
>JBCBGM010000033.1:0-30742 GCA_038526735.1 Pseudomonadota bacterium
TGAAAATACTCATGCGCGATGATCGCCTCGATCCTGTCATAGGTAACATCTGTGGCGGTGTCGGGGGTGGCGAGCACGAACTTGGAGTTGAAGATGTTCAGCCCCTTGTTCTCCATCGCGCCCATGTTGAAGTCATCGACGGCGACGATCATGAAGAGGTCGAGATCGTATTCGCGGCCATAGGCCTCCTCATCCCAGCGCATCGAGCGCTTCAGCGCATCCATCGCGTAGGCGCATTTGCTCTCGTCACCGGGGCGCACGAAGATTTTGAGGGCGACGTCGCGGCCCGAAGCGGTGGTGAAGCTGTCGTCGAACGAGACAAGGTCTCCGGCGACCAGCGCGAAGAGGTACGCAGGCTTTGGCCACGGGTCCTGCCACTCTGCCCAGCCGTCGCCAGTGCCGATGAGATTGCCGTTGGAGAGGACGACGGGGGTGCTCCCCTCGATGCGGACGGAGAACTTGGCCATCACATCGGGGCGGTCGGGGTAGTAGGTGATCTTGCGAAAGCCCTCGGCCTCGCACTGGGTGCAGTACATGCCCTTGGACATGTAGAGCCCCTCAAGCGCGGTGTTCTGCGCAGGGGCGATCTCTACACTGGCCATCCATGTGAACTGGTCGGGCAGGGGGCCGGGCAGGGTGAGGCCGCTTTCGGTGAGGGAGAGGCGGCCTTTCACATCGGCGCCGTCAACAGTCGCGCTCAGGAGGTGCAGCTCTTCGCCATCCAGCGTCAGCGGATGCTCGCCCGCCCGCGCGGGGTTGCGGTAAAAGGCGATGGTTGCGTCCACCTCGGTCGCCTCCGGGTCGAGCCGAAAGGTCAGCGCAACCGTCTCCACCAACCAGGCGGGGGGCGTGTAATCGGCGAGCTTTTTGGGTGTGAGGGCAATGTCGGTGCGCATCGGGAGACTCCTTTGTCCGCAGGATGGCGCAGTGACTGCCGAGGGCAAGGGCCGCGCGCCGCTTCCGCAGAATGAAATGCAGTTTCATTTCCGTTGCCGCGCCTCGGCTCGCTGATAAGTCGCAGCCCAAGCGGCATACTGCCGAATACCATTCAGGAGACCCCATGCCCGAGTATATCCCCCTGCACGACCTGCAGATTTCGCCAGAGCTTCATGCGTTTATCGAGAACCAAGCGCTGCCCGGGACGGGGGTCTCATCAGAGGCGTTTTGGGGTGGGCTGTCGGCGCTGGTGCACGAGGAGGGCCCCCGCAACCGCGAGCTTTTGGCGATCCGCGATGACATGCAGCGGCGGCTCGATGACTGGTTTGCGGCGCGCAAGGGCCAGGCGATCGACGTGGCCGAGCAAGAGGCGTTTTTGCGGGAGATTGGCTATCTCGTGCCCGAGGGGCCGGATTTCTCCATCGAGACGGCGAATGTGGACCAGGAGATCGCAAGCATCCCCGGCCCGCAGCTGGTCGTTCCGGTGATGAATGCGCGTTATGCGCTCAACGCTGCAAACGCGCGCTGGGGCAACCTCTATGACGCGCTCTACGGAACCGATGCGCTGGGCGATCTGCCCACGGGCGGCGGCTATGACCCGGAGCGCGGGGCGCGGGTGATCGCGCGGGCGAAGGCGTTTTTGGATGAAGCCGCGCCGCTGGTGGGCGGCGCATGGGCGGACGTGACCGAGTTGAAGGTTATGGATGGCGGGTTGTTCGCGACCATCGACGGAGAGGTCACGGGCCTCGCCGACCCCGCGCAATTTGCGGGCTCTGCGGTGCATGGCGCGTATTTCTCGATCCTCTTGAAGGACAACCACCTCGGCATCGAGATCTTGATCAATCGCGAGACCGAAATCGGCGCGACCGACCCGGCGGGTATTTCTGCGGTCAACCTTGAGGCGGCGATCTCTGCCATCATGGATTGCGAGGATAGCGTCGCGGCGGTGGATGCGGCCGACAAGGTCGTCGCCTATGCCAACTGGCTGGGCCTGATGAAGGGGGACCTGACCGAAGAGGTGACGAAGGGCGGAAAAACCTCCACCCGCAAACTCTTTGGCGACTTCACCTACACCGGGCCAGACGGTCAGCCGTTTGACATCAAATGCCGCTCGCTGATGCTGGTGCGCAACGTGGGCCATCTGATGACGACCCCGGCGGTGCTTGATCGGGATGGTGCAGAGATTGGCGAAGGGTTCCTCGATGCGTTCTGCACCGTGCTCTGCGCCATGCACGACCTGCAAAAAACCTCCGGGCCCCGCAATTCGCACACCGGCTCGGTCTATATCGTGAAGCCCAAGATGCACGGGCCCGATGAGGTCGCCTTTACCAACGCGATCTTTGAAAGGGTCGAGGACGCGCTGGGCCTGCCGCGCCACACCGTCAAGATCGGCATCATGGATGAGGAGCGCCGCACCTCCGCCAACCTCAAAGAGTGCATCCGCGCCGCCAAGCACCGGGTCGCCTTCATCAACACCGGCTTCCTCGATCGCACCGGCGACGAGATGCACACCGCGATGGAGGCGGGGCCGATGATCCGCAAAGGGGATATGAAGGGCACGGCCTGGATCGCATCCTACGAGGACCGCAACGTCGATATCGGGCTTGCGTGCGGGCTGGCGGGCAAGGCGCAGATCGGGAAAGGCATGTGGGCGATGCCCGACATGATGGCCTCGATGCTGGAGGCGAAGATCGGCCATCCGAAATCTGGCGCCAACTGTGCCTGGGTGCCGTCTCCGACCGCCGCAACGCTTCACGCGATGCACTACCATCAGGTCGATGTGCTCGCGCGGCAGAAAGAGCTTGCAGCGGGCGGTGCGCGGGGCGCTTTGGCAGACCTGCTGACGGTTCCGGTCGCCGCTCCGGGCACAAACTGGGCGGATGACGCGATCAAGGCAGAGCTTGAGAACAACGCGCAGGGTATCTTGGGCTACGTCGTGCGCTGGGTGGATCAGGGTGTGGGCTGCTCGAAGGTGCCCGACATCAACAATGTCGGCTTGATGGAGGACCGCGCGACTTGTCGGATCTCGTCGCAGCACATGGCCAACTGGCTGCGCCACGGCGTTGTGACCGAGGCGCAAGTGATGGAGGTCATGCAACGCATGGCCGCCGTGGTCGATCAGCAAAACGCGGGCGATCCGCTCTACCGGCCCATGGCGCCCGGCTTTGATGGCATCGCCTTTCAGGCCGCCTGTGATCTTGTCTTTAAAGGGGTAGAGCAACCCTCGGGCTACACCGAGCCTGTGCTCCACGCCCGTCGCCTCGAACTGAAAGCCGCCTCATGACCATTACCCTCGACCAAGCCCGCACGATCATCGCCACCACCCTCGCCAAGGGCCGCGAGATGGGGTTGAAGCCGCTCTCTGTCGTGGTGCTGGATGCCGGTGGGCATCCGCTCGCCTTCGAGCGTGAGGATGGCGCAGCGCCGGGGCGGTTTGAGATCGCGCGGGGCAAGGCTTACGGCGCGGTGATGCTCGGCATGCCCGGTTCGGCACAGATGGCGCGGGCCGAGGCGCAGGCGTATTTCATGGCAGCGGTGAACGGTGTTTATCAGGGCAAAGTCGTGCCGGTGCCTGGGGGTATTCTCGTGCAGGATGGCGCTGGCACCACGATTGGCGCTGTGGGCGTCACCGGAGACACCTCCGACAATGACGCCATCGCCGGGCAGGCGGGCGTTGAGGCTGCCGGGCTAACCGCCCTGATCTAGCGCTTGCAATCGCGCGGCGGCGCCGGTCCTCTCGTTTCAAAACGGGAGGATGAGATGCAACCTGTGCGATGGGGCGTGTTGGGGGCCGCGAAATTCGCGCGGGAGCAAATGGCGCGCGCGATCCATGCCGCCGAAGGGGCAGAGTTGGCGGCGCTGGCGACGTCTTCTGTAGAGAAGGCCGCGGGCTTCACCGCCTTTGCGCCGGGACTGACGATGTACTCCGAGTATGACGCGCTGCTTGGCGATCCGAGCCTCGACGCGGTCTACATCCCGCTGCCCAACCACCTGCATGTCGAATGGGCGCTGAAGGCGCTGGAGGCGGGCAAACATGCGCTCGTTGAAAAGCCGCTGGGCCTGCATGCCTCAGACTTCGACGCGGTGATCGCCAAGCGCGATACCAGCGGACTGCTGGCGGCGGAGGCGTTCATGATCGTCTTTCACCCGCAATGGCAGCGGGTGCGGGCGCTGATCGCTGACGGTGCCATCGGCCCCCTGCGCCACGTCGAGCCAAATTTCACCTATGACAATCGCGCCGATCCCGGAAACATCCGCAACAGTGCCGCAACGGGCGGCGGAGCGCTGCCCGATATCGGTGTCTACACCTGCGGCGCGGTGCGCTTTGCGACGGGGCTGGAGCCGGAGGCGGTCCTGCATTCAGAGATCACCTGGGAGGAGGGCGTTGATGTCTTTTCTCACTGCTCTGCGCGCTTTCCGGGGTTCACCTTTTCCGGGCTCGTCTCGATGCGCATGGAGCGGCGGCAGAGCGTGACGTTTCATGGCGAGAGGGGGCTGATCAAGCTGCCATGCCCCTTCAACCCGCTCGGCTTCGGCGCGGCAGAGCTGCGGTTGACCACAGAGAAAAACGTCACCCGCGTGGAGACGTGGCCCGAAGCGAACCAATACGTGCTGCAAGTCGAGGCGTTTTGCCGATCTGTGCGCGAAGGTGCGCCGTATCCATGCCCTCTGGAGTTCTCAAAGGGCACGCAGGCGATGATCGATGCGATATACGACGCCGCACTACGCAATGGGTAGGGCGGGCCACGAGAGCCCGCCCAAATTTCACATCAAACCAACTCGAACCGGTCGGCCATCATGACCTTGGTCCAGGCGGCGACGAAGTCTTTCAGGAACTTCGTGTTGCCGTCGCCCGAGCCATAGACCTCTGCCAGCGCGCGGAGTTGCGAGTTGGCGCCGAAGATCAGGTCGGTGCGGGTGCCGGTCCACTTGACCTCACCGGTGGCACGGTCGCGGCCTTCGAACACCGTCTCATCGTCGTTCACCGGCTCCCACTTGATGCTCATATCCAAAACGGTCGCGAAGAAGTCATTGGTGAGCTGGCCAAGGCGGCTGGTGAATTGGCCGTGGGTCGCCCCGTGCACATTCGCGCCGAGCACCCGCAGGCCACCGACCAGCGCCGTCATCTCGGGCGCGGTGAGCGTCAGCAGTTGTGCGCGGTCGAGCAGGAGCTCTTCCTCAGACATCGACACCGGACCCTGGCTGTAGTTGCGGAAGCCGTCGGCTTTCGGCTCCAGCACGTCAAAGCTCTCTGCGTCGGTCTGCTCAGCGGTTGCATCGGTGCGGCCCGGCGTGAACGGCACCTCAAGCGTGGTGCCCGCATCCGCAGCGGCTTTCTCGATTGCGGCAGAGCCTGCGAGCACGATCAGATCCGCCATCGAGATCGCCTTGTCGCCCGCCTTGGCATTGAAGGACGACTGAATGCCCTCCAGCAGGCCCAGCACACGCTCCAGCGCTTCAGGCTCGTTGACGTCCCAGCCCTTTTGCGGCGCCAAACGCACGCGGGCCCCGTTGGCCCCGCCGCGCTTGTCAGAGCCACGGTAGGTGGAGGCGGACGCCCAGGCGACCTTCACCATTTCGGCAACGGTCAGGCCAGACGACAGCAGCTCAGCCTTGAGGGCTGCCACATCCGCGTCATCGACCAGAGCGTGATCCACCGCTGGCACCGGATCTTGCCAGATCAGGTCTTCGGCGGGCACTTCGGTGCCGAGGTAGCGCACCTTCGGCCCCATATCGCGGTGGGTCAGCTTGAACCATGCGCGGGCGAAGGCATCGGCGAACGCCTCTGGGTTTTCGTGGAAATGGCGGGAGACCTTCTCGTAAGCAGGGTCCATCCGCATCGCCATGTCGGCGGTGGTCATCATCGGGGCGTGGGTTTTGCCCTCGACATGCGCGTCGGGCACCGTGCCGTCGCCCGAGCCTGCGACCGGTGTCCACTGATAGGCGCCTGCAGGGCTTTTGGTCAGCTCCCACTCATAGCCAAAGAGCGTGTCGAAATAGGACATGTCCCAGGCGATGGGGGTCGGCGTCCAGGCACCCTCGATGCCGGAGGTGATCGCGTGCTCGCCCTTGCCGGAGCCAAAGCTGTTCATCCAGCCGAGGCCCATCTGGTGAATCGGGGCGCCCTCAGGCTCCACACCCACATGGGCCGCGTCGCCTGCGCCATGCGCCTTACCGAAGGTGTGACCGCCTGCGACGAGCGCCACCGTCTCTTCGTCGTTCATTGCCATGCGGGCGAAGGTTTCGCGGATGTCGCGGCCAGAGGCGGCGGGGTCCGGGTTGCCGTTCGGCCCCTCTGGGTTCACGTAGATCAGGCCCATCTGCACGGCTGCGAGCGGATGCGCGAGCTCGCGGTCGCCGCTGTAGCGGTTGTCGCCGAGCCAGGTCTCTTCGTCGCCCCAGAAGACGTCCTCTTCCGGCTCCCACACATCGGCGCGACCGCCGCCAAAGCCGAAAGTCTTGAAGCCCATCGACTCAAGTGCGGCGTTCCCGGCGAGGATCATCAGGTCCGCCCAAGAGAGCGCCTTGCCGTATTTCTGCTTGATCGGCCACAACAGCGCGCGCGCCTTGTCGAGGTTGCCGTTGTCGGGCCAGGAGTTCAGCGGTGCAAAGCGCTGCTGCCCGGTGCCGCCGCCACCGCGCCCATCTGCGGTGCGGTAGGTGCCCGCGCTGTGCCACGCCATGCGGATGAAGAACGGGCCGTAGTGGCCGTAGTCCGCCGGCCACCAGTCTTGGCTGTCGGTCATCAGGGCGTAGAGGTCTTGCTTGACCGCACCCAGGTCGAGGCCTTTGAAGGCTTCGGCGTAGTCAAACTCCGGGTCCATCGGGTCGGAGAGGGCCGAGTTCTGGTGCAAAATCCGCAGGTTAAGCTGGTTTGGCCACCAATCGCGGTTCGAGCGTCCGCTGACGCTGGTGTGCATGATCGGGCATTGGCCTGCTGAAAGATCGTTACCGTCCATGTGCCTCTCCTGTGGTTGGATGGGTGCTAGGTGTGACGCGGTTCTACTGCGCGGATGTGATTAGGAGAAGTTGAATTGATTGATTGCTGTGATAAGAAATTCTGATGATCAACATCTCCGTCAAACAACTCCGTTACTTTGAGGCGCTCGCCCGTGAAGGGCACTTTGGTCGCGCCGCAGAGCGCTGCGCGATCTCGCAACCGGCGCTGTCGCTTCAGATCAAAGAGTTGGAGGCGACGATGGGTGGGCCGCTCTTTGAACGGGGCGCGCGACAGGTGAGCCTGACGGGGCTCGGGGAGGCGTTTGCTGAGCGTGCACGGGAGGTGCTGCGCGGGGTTGAGGAGTTGGGTGCGCTGGCGAAAGCGGCGCAGGAGGGGTTGGCGGGGCAATTGCGCCTAGGCGTGATCCCGACCGTTGCGCCGTATCTGTTGCCTGGCGTCATCACTGCGCTCGCTGGCAGCTTTCCCGGGCTGGACCTGCGCTTACGCGAAACGCTCACAGCGACCTTGGTGGACGAGCTCAAGGCGGGCCAGCTTGATGCGGCAATAGTGGCGCTCCCCGTCTCCGACCCCGGATTGATCGAGACACCGCTCTTTGATGAGGCGTTTGTGCTGGTGCGCCATGAAAGTGATGCAAGCCGCCCCGTGCCCGACCGCAAAGACCTCAGCGCGATGCGGCTGCTTTTGCTGGAAGAGGGCCACTGCTTTCGCGATCAGGCGCTGTCGTTCTGCGAAACCGGTCCGCGCCGCTCTCGCGAGATGCTTGATGGCAGCACGCTCTCAACGTTGGTGCAGATGGTGGGGGCAGGGATTGGTGTGACGCTGATCCCGGAGATGGCGGTGAGTGTTGAAACCCGCTCAGCCCCGGTGAGCGTGAACCATTTCGCAGCCCCCGCACCGCAACGCACCATTGGCATGGTGTGGCGCGCCACAAGCCCAATCTTGGGCGAGCTAGAGGCGGTGTCAGATTTGGTACTAGAGGTGGCGCAGGCGCAGGGCCTTGCCCGCGCGCCTTAACGCTGCCAGCTGCGCTGTGGGCCGCAGTCGTAATGCACAAACCCGCTGGAGCGATAGCGCCCAACCCCGCCCGCACGGCACGAAAGTGCTGCGTTGTACATCTGCCACGAAGAGCGCGAGCGTAGACGCAGATCAGCGGCCATGCCTTTGGTGTGATACGAATTGCGCGCCACACCCACGTTCGAGCGGCGCAGGCTGTTGTTCGTTGTGACCGTCCGGTAGCCCGACATCAGCTGATAGGGCTCGTCCGTTTCCATAATATTGTGCGAAGCAGACATCACGTCGATGAGCTTAGGGTCCATCTCGATCATCTCGTTTTGGCGCCAGTCGCGCATCAGGAACGCGACTTCATCCATCACTTCGGGGATGTACTCTCCATCAACCCAATAAATCGCGTCGATCGATTCGCCAGAGCGCTCCGAATACATCGCGATGCGGCGGATATCGCCGGCGCCGCGCAAAAGGCCTGGTGCGTTTGCATAGACAGGGGCTGCGGCAAGGGTCGCGATTCCAGCCCAGGCGCCCAAAAGCGCACGTCGGCTAAGACCTGTCGAAGGTGTGCTCTCGTCTGTCACGTCTGTCCTCGTGTCGTCCAAGCGTGATCTACGTCACGTCTGCTGACTTGATCGCACAGGTTTCCTTTTCTGCCAAGCCTGAGAAATCGCGCTTTTTGAATGTGATAGGCCGAGAATCAGAGACTCTGCTCAAGAGCGCCTGCGCTGCGCATGTTCACAAATGTTCTAATTCGCGTGGCCAAAACGAAACACAAGCCGCGCAATTGGCGAAAATTTGCTCAAATTTCGCCCTGTCTCTTTGGAAAATGCAGAAGTTGGAGCATTGAGCGACGCAGCGCGGGCCCCTCAACGCGGATGGATCGTATGTGGCGAACTTACAACATTTTCACGAAATTGTTTCGATTCATGTCGGTCGTTGTGCTCTCAGCCACGGTGTTGGTGCCTGAAGCGGCCCAATCGAAGTCTCTCACCCAGTCCGAATTGGCTCGCACGTTTGCGGATGACCGGTCCATCCACCCGCATATCCGGCGGGCTTATCTGACCCGCAACAACCAGCCGATCTGGACGGGTGAGGACCCGCGGCCCATTCTGGCGCTGCTGGTCGCGCTGCGCTCATTGCCGGGGCAAGGGTTGCCCTCGATGGCGACAGAGGCTGCGACAATTGAGGGTTTTTTTGCCTCTGATCCAGAGTTCTGGCGCACCCCCACTGTCGAGCTCTACCTCACCGACATCTACCTCCAGCTGGCCCGTAATATCCGCACGGGGGTGGTGGAGCCGCGCGCGGTGGATGAGAATATCCTCGTGGACCGCCTCCAGCGCACCGATTTTGAGATGCTCGCACCGCTGATGAGCGCGCAGAGAGTTGAGAGCCATCTGCGCTCCCTCGCGCCGGTCGCGACCGAGTATCTGCGGCTGCAAGACAAACTCGCCCGCATGCAAACCCTCGTGGCGCGCGGCGGCTGGGGCAAGTCTGTGATTGAAGAGGGCGCTTTGCTGCGCCCCGGCGCGCGCGACATGCGTGTGCCGACGATCCGCCAACGCCTCACACTGATGGGTGACCATCCGCCCCTCAGCCAGCCGATCACTGACCCCTCGCAGCCCGTGCTGGTCACCTATGCCAGCGAACTGGTCTATGACACGCAGCTCTACGCCGCCGTGCGCAGCTTTCAACGGCGGCATGGTCTCAATGACGATGGGATTATCGGGGATGCGACCCTCGCCGCAATGAACGTGCCCGCCGAGGAGCGGCTCAAGCAGGTCATGGTCAACCTTGAGCGCTTGCGGTGGGAGACGCAGGCCCGCGCACCGCGCCACATCTATGTAAACCTGCCAGACTATCGCCTGCGCGTTTATGAAGGTGGTGAGCCGGTGTTTGAGACCCGCGTCGTGATCGGTGGTGCCGGAGATGACGTCACCCCCGAATTCTCCGACATGATGACCTTTCTTGTGGCCAACCCAACCTGGACTGTGCCGCGCTCAATCGCCGTTGAAGAGTTGCTTCCGCAGCTCCAAACCAACCCCGACTTTCTCGCTGACAATGACATGACCCTCATTCGTGGCGGCTCTGAGCCGATCCCGGAGGACGTGCGCAGCATCGACTGGTTCCGTTTTCACGAAGATTTCTTTCCATTCTGGCTGCGCCAGGGGCCGGGGCCGTTCAATGCTTTGGGGCGGGTGAAGTTCATGTTCCCCAATGAGCATGCGATCTACTTGCACGACACACCGCAGCGTGGGCTGTTTCGCAATGACATCCGGGATGCCTCCCACGGGTGTATCCGGGTGGAAGATCCGATTGGCCTCGCTGAGCTGTTGCTGACGCCGAATTATAGTGAAGAGACGGTGCAGCAGGAGTTTGCGCAGGTCTTGGCGACCGGCGATGAAACCGAGTTGCCGCTGAAGCGCATGATCCCAATCCATCTCGACTACCGCACCAGCTGGGTCGAGGCGGATGGCACGTTGCATTTCCGGCAAGACGTCTACGGCCGTGACGCCGCTGTATTTGCCGCGATGGAGGCCAAAGGCGTGGAGCTTTTGGGCAGTTAATCCGCACGCGGGTGATCGTGCCGCAACGACAAGCGGTTTTTAGGATTTTCCAAGTGCGCGCGGGCAGATATACGCCCGCCCATGACCTTAACGATCGCAGATGTGGCCGAGGCGCTGAACGCTACTGCCGTGGGGGAGACGACCCTGGAGGTTGCCCGCCCCCGCCAGCCGTCTGAGGCGGGGCCAGACGATCTAGCACTGGCAATGGATCCTAAGTTCGCGGGTGAGCTTGCAGGGTGCCCCGCGCAAGCGGCAGTGCTTTGGGCGGATGCGGATTGGCAAGGGCTTGGGCTGAAGGCCGCCGTGCTCGTGGGCCGTCACCGCTATGCGATGTCGGGTGTCACGCAGCTCTTCGATATCCCGTACAGCCCGGTCGAGGGCGTACACCCGAGCGCGATTGTCGATCAGACCGCCGAGATTGCGGAGGGCGTTGATATTGGCCCGTTCACGTTGGTGGGGCCGCGGGTGAAGATTGCCTCAGGCACCCGGCTGTTGGGTCATGTGACGGTGTATGAAGACGCAGAGATCGGACCCGATACGCTTGTTCATGCCGGTGTGCGGATCTCGGCGCGGGTTAAAATCGGCGCGCGGGTGATCATCCAGCCCAATGCGGTGATCGGCTCTGACGGGTTTTCCTTCGTCACCCCCGAACCCTCCGCCGTGGAAACCGCGCGCAAGGCGGGCGGCTCGATCCAGGATGCTACCGAAGCGCCGGAGTGGACGCGGATCAACTCCCTCGGCTCTGTGATCGTTAGCGATGACGTAGAGATCGGGGCGGGCAGCGCCATTGACCGTGGTACCGTTTCTGACACGCGCGTCGGGCGAGGCTCCAAGATCGATAACCTCGTCCACATCGCCCACAACGTGCAAATCGGAGAGACCTGCCTGATTTGCGGCCTCGTGGGCATCGCGGGCTCCACCAAAGTGGGCAACCGCGTGGTGCTGGGCGGCACGGTGGGTGTCGCCGACCATGTAGAGATCGGCGACGATGTGATCGCAGGTGGAGCGGCCGGGATCACCTCCTCCGTGCCCTCCGGCAGTTTCGTCATGGGCTATCCGGCACGCGAGCGGCGCGAGTACCTGCGCGAGCTCAAAGCGGTCCGGCGTCTGCCAAAAACGGTCGAGCGACTATCCGCTCTCGAAAAACGGGTTTCAAACGACGAGTCCAATAGCTAAGTCGTCATCGCAGAACACAAGGGGATTGGCATGGCCAGTGATGTGGCACAGCGGGTGATCGAAATCATCGCCGAGCAAGCCGTGATGGAGCCGGGCGAAGTGTCAACCGAGGCAACGCTTGAGGATCTGGGCATCGACAGCCTTGGCCTCGTGGAAGCTGTCTTTGCGATTGAAGAGAGCTTCGATGTGCAGGTGCCGTTCAACGCAAACGATCCGACCGAATCTGAATTTGATATCACCAATGTCGCCTCGATGATTAAGGCTGTTGAGGGCCTTGTCGCCGCGAAAGAGGGCTGATGCGCCGCGTTGTCATCACCGGTGCGGGCGCGATGTCGGCGCTCGGCAAAACTGCCGAAGACACCATGACCGCCATGGCCGAAGGGCGTTGCGGCATTGCCGAGATGCAGTTCAAGGACATTGAGCGCCTCTCGATCAAGATCGGTGGTCAGATCAAAGACTATGACCCCGAGGCTGCGTTTTCCCGTCAAGAAATCGCGCTCTATGATGCCTTCACCCAATTCGCACTGATCGCCGCAAAAGAGGCGATGGCGCAGTCGGGGCTGACGGTTTCGGAGGAGTTGGCGCTCAAGTCCGGTGTGGTACTGGGCACCTCTGGCGGTGGGCTGCAGACCGTCGATAACAACTACCGCACGGTGTATGAGGAGCAGAAAAACCGCGTGCATCCGTTCGTGGTGCCTCGGTTGATGAACAACGCTGCCGCCTCGCACCTGTCGATGGTGCATGGCCTCAAGGGGCCGTCGTTTACGGTCGCTACGGCCTGTGCGTCGAGCAACCACGCGATGGGGCAGGCCTATCAGATGGTGGCCTCGGGCCTTGCCGATGTGATGCTGACGGGTGGCTCTGAGTCGATGCTCTGCTTTGGCGGGATCAAGGCGTGGGAGGGGCTACGTGTTATGTCCCGCGACGGATGCCGCCCGTTCTCAAAGAACCGCAACGGGATGGTCCAGGGCGAAGGGGCCGCGATCTTTGTTTTCGAGGAGTATGAGCAGGCCAGGGCGCGTGGGGCGAACATCCTCGCAGAGGTCATCGGCTTTGCAATGTCGGCGGATGCCAAAGACATCGTCATGCCCAGCCGCGACGGTGCCGCCCGTGCGATGAGCGGGGCGCTCGCCGCCGCCGAGCTCAACCCCGAGGATGTCGGCTATATCAACGCGCATGGCACCGGCACCGCTGCGAATGACAAGACCGAGTGCGCGGCGGTGCGCAGCGTGTTTGGCGCGCATGCGGATGAGCTGATGATCTCTTCGACCAAATCGATGCACGGCCATTTGATCGGTGGAACCGGGGCGGTAGAGCTTTTGGCCTGCATTCTCGCCCTGCGCGAGGGCGTGATTGCGCCGACGGTGGGCTACGAAGAGCCCGACCCGGATTGCGATCTCGATGTCGTGCCGAATGTCGCCCGTGACGCTCAGGTTGACGTGGTGCTCTCCAACGCTTTCGCCTTTGGTGGGCTTAATGCGGTGCTGGCCCTGCGCAAGGTCTGATCACTGGACTTGCTGCGGCTCTAAAGAGTTAAAAGCGGCGGTGAACCCGCGCAGCGAGACCGTCACCGGGATTGGCCCTTGCGGCACGTTGATCGCGCGCACGAAGAAGCGCAGGGTGGTGCCCGCGCGCATTTCATTGAGTTCTTCGATCTCGGCGCCGTAGCGCACGATGCAGCCCTCGGGCAGGCACACCTGAAATGCCCGGCGAAACGGCTCGTTGTCATCGACGCGGGTCAAAAGCCCTTCTTCGAGGATGACCCCAAGCGGCAAGAGCGCCGTCACTCCAGCAACCGCTGGCACGTCTCCGGGCAGTTTGATGATCTCCACCTCCGCGGCGGGGGAGCCGTCGGGGCTGAGGCCGAATTGCTTCATCGCGCAAAAGTCGGTGTCTCCGGCGCAGATGACCTGCCAGTCTCCGAACGTGGCGCGCTCCACATCCGGGAGGGGTTGGCCGGGGATCGCAACGCCGCCGCCTTGAGGGGCAGCCGCTGCTGGAGGGGGCGTGGTTGGGGCCGGTGCAGGAGCCGCCGGGGGGGCGCCAAAGCCCGTGGTTTGCGCCAGCGCCGGCGTTGCCAGCATAGCCAAGACTGCAAAAACGAAACCGCGCATCGGACCCCTCATCGTGATGTGAGGCAGAGGTGGCACCCCGGCCTTGGGCTGTCAACGGCGCTGCGGGGTGGGGTGGTTCACAAAGAGTAAGGGCACCATTTGATAGGTGCCCTTCCCTGCCTTTACGGCGTTCCCTGTCAGACCGGCCGAACCAATCTATGCACCGGACGCTAGAATCAGCGAAGGGCTGCGTCAACGGATGAGTCGGTGATTCCGCCCTTTGCAGGGTGGAAAAAAGCCGTGCCACGAGGGCACGGCCAGTCGACAGGGAGGAAAACCGCCGAAAAATCCGTTCGGCATGTCAACAACCCTGCCGCAACAACCTTAATAGGTGCTTAACCGGAAACCGGCGCGGGCGCGTCTTGCGTCTGTCTGACTTTGAGTT
This sequence comes from Pseudomonadota bacterium, assembly GCA_038526735.1. Classification (GTDB taxonomy): domain Bacteria; phylum Pseudomonadota; class Alphaproteobacteria; order Rhodobacterales; family Rhodobacteraceae; genus Rubricella. Next base: position 14,146 of record JBCBGM010000033.1, read on the forward strand.
TCGTCAGGCGGTTGCGCTCGCGCCCCGCAATCTCGAACCGGAACCCATGGAAAGTGAAGACCTGGCCTTGCGTCGGGATCAGCTGCGCCTCGTGGATCACCAGCCCCGCCACGGTGTTCGCCTCGGTATCTGGCAGCGACCAGTCGCAGGCGCGGTTGAGGTCGCGGATGGTTGTGCCGCCGTTCACAAGGATACTGCCGTCGGGCTGCGTCTCGATCCCCTCAATCGCAATGTCATGCTCGTCAGAGATGTCGCCGACGATCTCTTCAAGGATGTCTTCCAGCGTGATCAGGCCTTGCAGCGCGCCGTATTCATCGACCACCAGGGCAAAGTGGCTCTGCCGCCGCAAAAACGCCCGCATCTGCTCGTCGAGATTGGTGGATTCGGGGATGAACCACGGCTCCATCGCCACATCCATGACGTTGAGGTCTGAAAGGTTCTCCAACCCGCCGTTTTGGCCGCGAATGAGGTTATCGACCGCGCGCAGCAGGTCTTTGGCGTGAATGACGCCGACGATGTTTTCCGGATCATCCCGAAAGAGCGGAATGCGCGTGTGATGTGAGCGTAGGCAGTAGGTGAGAATCTCCGCCGGGTCTGCGGTCACATCGATCATCTCGATGCCTGAGCGGTGCTTCATCACCTCCTCAACGCTGCGCTCAGAGAGGTCGAGGGCAGCGAGCAACCGGTCGCGGTCATCGCGGGCCACGCCACCCTCGGAGTGGTGCAGCACGATGGCATCTGCAATTTCCTGCCGCGCCATGATCTGCGCGTTGGCATCGGTGCGCACGCCGACAACCCGCAAAGAGATGCGCACAATCCAGCGCACGACACCCACGATCGGGGCGAGCACGCGCACCAGCGCGCTGATCGGGGCAGAAACCGCCTCCGAGAACCGCTCCGCCTGCGAAATCGCCCAGGTCTTTGGCAGCACTTCGGCGAAGACGACCACGAGCGCGGTCATCACCAGCGTGGCCGCCGCGACCCCGTTTTCGCCCAAGAGAGAGGTGAAGAGCGCCGTCGTCAGCGATGTTGCGAGGATGTTGGCGAGGTTGTTGCCAAGCAGAATGCCGCCGATCAGCCGCTCGTTATCTTCCTTCAGCTTGAGCGCCCGCGCCGCCCCGCGCGAGCCTTTCTCGGCGTCTGCGTGCAGTTTGGCGCGGTTTGCGGCGGTCAGCGCCGTCTCTGAGCCTGAAAAGAATCCCGACATCACCAAGAGCAGCAAAATCGTGCCAGCGGTGAGCCAGATGGAAAAATCAATCGATGCGGCGTCCATGACGTCTCTCAAACAGTGGTTTGGTGTCTTGATAGGGGTATTTGGGGCGGCTGTCAGTCTTGTGCCAGCGGATGATGCTCTAACACGAGCGCTTTGAGCCGCTCGTCGAGGATATGGGTGTAGATCTCGGTCGTTGCCACATCGGCATGGCCCAAAAGCATCTGGATTGCGCGCAGGTCTGCACCATTGGCCAAAAGATGGGTCGCAAAGGCGTGGCGCAGCGTGTGCGGGGAGATGGTGGAGGGGTCGAGCCCCGCCTGCACCGCGATGTCTTTGAGCAGCCCAAAGAAGCGCACCCGCGTCATATGCCCCAGCTTGCCCCGCGACGGGAAGAGGAACCGCGCGGCGGGTTGGGTTTTGGCGAGGGGCAGTTCGTCGCGAAGCGGCAGCCAATGTGCGATGGCCGTGAGCGCGGGTTGCGAGAGCGGCACCATCCGCTCTTTGCCGCCCTTGCCGCGCACGAGGATGGTCTGCGGGCTGGCCCGAAAACTCGCAACGGGCAGTGAGACCAGCTCGCTCACCCGCAGGCCGGTCGCATACAGGAGCTCCATCAGGCAGGTGTTGCGCAGGCGATCCGCCTCGCTCCGCCCGGTTTTGGTGGCGGCGATGAGCAGCCTGTCGACGGCATCCTCGCTCAGGGTGGTGGGGAGCTTTTGCTTGGGCGAGGGGCCGCGCATCCGGTCGGTGGGGTTATCCTCGCGGATGCCCTCGGAGTGCAAAAACCGGTAGAATTGCTTCAGCGCCGAGAGCCGCCGCGCCCGCGTGGATTGGGAAAGGCCGATCTGATCAAGCTCCATCAGATACGCCTCCAGTAAGGGGCGGTCTGCGGTGAGCAGATCTCGCGAGGATCGGGCGCAAAACGCAGCACAATCTGAGAGGTCGCGGGCATAGGCCTCCAGCGTGTTTTTGGCGGCATCCCGCTCGGCGCGGAGCGCGTCGAGGAAGCCCGCGATCACATGCTCTGTGTTCATCGGCTCAGCAGCAGGGTTTCGATGGCGATGCGCCGTGCATCCTCGCTTCGGCCCGTGAGCACGAGCGCATCGAGGGCGATGGCCAGATCGCCGGGGTCAATCTCTGCCCCGGCGTCGAGCATCAGGAGGGCGTTGAGAATCGCCTCCCCGCGCTTGTCGACGGCGATCAGGTCGCGCATGCGTTTGCGTTCGACGGAAGGATTGGTCTCGCCGTTTAAGGCAGAAAGCGCGGCAAGGCCCCGCAGCGCGGTGATGGAGCCCGCGGAGAGCGGCAAGGGGCGGTTGTTGGCGATGGAGAGCGCTATCGCCAGCTCTTCACTTATCTCCGCCGGAGCCCAGCTTTCAGCCACGCTAAACCGGCCATCAAGGAGCAACAGCTCCGATACGAGGGCTGACCCTTCCACAGGTGGGCTGCGCGCCTCAAGCCGGCTCGCATAGGCCTGCGCCATGGAGGCCCTGAGCCGCACAGCGGCCAGCTGGCGATCCGCCTCGGCCAATTCGCCCGTGAAATCAGCGCCTTCTGCGAGAGCGGCATCCAGTGCCTGCACCGCCGCGATCCGGTCCCACACCCCGCCAGAGGCTGCGGGGGGGCGTGCGCGGTAGAGGTTGAAGAGGAGCGGATAGGGGAAGTCCCCGGCCCGGGTCAGTCGCTCGGCAGAGAGCACGCGGTCGCGCAACGGCGCGCGCCGGTCGATGTCTGCAAACAGGAACGCAGGCGCCAGATCGCGTTGGGGGCGGGGCTGGCCGGTGGCATCCCTGAGCGCGTGATCCAGCGCGGTGTAGGGCGTGGGCACGGGTAGGGCGTATCCTTCGGGGAACGCTTCTGGCGTCATCAAAAGCCGCAGATGCGCCTCACGGTTTGAGGTGATTTCACCGCTGGCCAGACCGGCCGCAAGAGCGGCGTCCGCCCCGGCCTCATCTCGCGCGCGCACGGCGCAATAGACATCGGCGGAAAAGCTCGGGGAGAGGCTTGGGTCGATCGCGATGAACCCGCAGGCCCGATCAGCCCGGCCCGTCAGCAGTGCGATATCAAAAGATCTGGCGAAGGTGGCACGGTCGGGCTGGCCCGCGCGCTCAATGAGCGCCTCCGCCTCATCAATCGCGCCGATGGCGATGAGCGTGTCGATCCGAGCCAAGAGAACCCGCGCACGATCACTGGCCGCACGCGGCGGCACCGTTTCAGCCAAGAGCAACCGGTGCAAAAGCCGCCGGGCGGCGGGCACACCCCGCGCCTCGATCCGGCGCATGAGGGTGGCGATGCGCAAGGCGCTCGATGCGCCCCAAAGATCCCTCGGAAAGCCGGAGGTTCCGGGCGGCAGCAATCCGATGGCATCCCGCGAGGTCGCGCCCAAAGGTTCTGAAACGATTGGGCCAGACGTCGTCCGCGTCTCTGAACTGCTCAATTCTGGTCGGGGGACGGGCTTTTGGCTCTCGCCAAGGTCTTGGGCGGCCCCCACCGATGCGATCAGCCAAAGCCCAAGTGCGAGGCCTGCGCCGATGCGCCTATTCTTCGGGCACAGCGACATCGACGGGCACTTCTATACGGGTTTGGGGGGCGGGCAGGTCTGCGAAAATCGCATAGACCGCGATGCCAGCCACACCCAACAGGAGTGCAATCACCAAGTAACTGAAGAACCGGCCCATCGCGCCTGCGCGCCCCTGCGTTGCCTTTATTCCCTCGCGTGGTAACACTCCGCTTGGGCCTTGGTCCACCGCGAAACAGCCCCTGTGATCAACACTTTGACGACTGAGCCTGCACCAGAACCTGATGAGATCACGCTCAAACGGCCTATTGTGCTGGTGGGGTTGATGGGGGCCGGGAAGTCCAGCGTCGGAAAGCGGCTTGCGGCGGCTCTGGGGGTGGCGTTTCTCGACAGTGATGCGGAGGTGGAGGCGGCGGCCTCCCTCAGCATTCCGGAGATTTTTGAGACGTTGGGCGAAGATGCCTTTCGCGATGGGGAGCGGCGGGTGATCGCCCGCCTGCTGGATGGTCCGCCGCGGGTGATTGCCACGGGCGGAGGGGCGTATCTCAATGCAGAGACCCGCGCTGCTATCGCTGCAAAAGGGGTCGCCGTGTGGCTTGATGCCAGCCTTGAGACGCTCTGGGGCCGGGTCAAAGGGCGCAGCGGGCGCCCGCTCTTAGAGACGGCAGATCCACGCGGCACACTCGCCGCATTGCTGGCCGCCCGCGCCCCGATCTACGCAGAGGCCGAAACGCGGGTTGAGTCGGCAGCGCATGAGCCCCATGAGGCGGTCGTTGCGCGCATCATAGACGCGTTGCGCGCGCGCGATGCGGGGCTTGCGCCGGATTTGCGCAGTTTTGAGGGGCCAGAATGACCAGAAACACCGTCTCCGTCCCACTGCCGGGGCGCGAATATGACATCCATATCGGGCCGGGCTTGGTGGCGGAGGCTGGCGTGTTTTTACGTGGGCTCACCGACCGCACACGCGTGGCGATTGTGACCGAAGAGCGGGTCGCTGCCGCGCATTTATCCGCGCTGAGAGAGGGGCTTGCAGCGGCGGGGTTTGACGCGGTGGTCAAGATCTTGCCGCCCGGAGAAGGCACGAAAAGCTGGCCGATGTTGCAGGAGGTGGTTGAATGGCTGCTCGCCGAGCGCATCGAACGGCGCGATCTGGTGATCGCCTTCGGTGGCGGCGTGATCGGAGATTTGGTCGGGTTTGCCGCCGCGATTCTGCGGCGCGGCGTGCGCTTTGTGCAGATCCCGACAACGCTTTTGGCGCAGGTGGATAGCTCCGTCGGCGGCAAGACGGGCATCAACTCTCCGCATGGTAAAAACCTCGTCGGGGCGTTTCATCAACCCAGCCTCGTGCTGGCCGACACAGACCTCCTCTCAACGCTTCCCGCGCGGGATTTTTTGGCCGGCTACGCAGAGGTCGCGAAATATGGGCTTCTCGGGGATGCCACGTTTTTCGAGTGGTTGGAGGCGCATGCGAAGGGTCTGCAAACGGCGGGCGATGCGGCGCTGATCCATGCAGTCTCCCGCTCGTGCCAGATGAAGGCGGAGATCGTATTGCGCGACGAGACAGAGCAGGGCGACCGGGCCTTGCTCAATCTCGGGCACACCTTTGGGCACGCTTTGGAGGCTGCGACGGGGTACTCAGACCGGCTTTTGCACGGCGAGGGGGTATCTGTCGGCTGCGTGCTGGCCGCCGATGTGTCGGCGCGGCTGGGGCTGTGTGCGCAGGAAACGCCTGCGCGGGTTGCGGCGCATTTTGCGGACCTGGGGATGGTGCACCGGCTCGTGGACATTCCCGGTGACCTGCCCGATGCGGACGGCCTTTTGGAGTTGATGATGCAGGATAAAAAGGTGCTCGACGGCACGCTCACCTTTATCTTGTTGCACGACATCGGCACCGCAAAAGTGCACCGCGACGTGCCGCTTCAGGTGGTGCGCGATGTGCTGGAAGAAGCGCTGGCTGCGCGTTAACGCGCGCCGAGGCCCATTTTCATCGCAGTGTAGCGCACTGGCGTGAGGCCGTGCAGCGCCTCAAGGCCCCTGCGGCGCAAGTCCATCAAGGGCTGCACATCGGTCATTGCGGCGCGGTTCAAGAGGTCAACGCCGGTGAGCCTTAGCTCGATATCCGCCTTGCGCGTACGGGCGTAGCGGTCGAGCACGGCGGGGCTGGCCCAATCGTCACCCTTGTCGCGGGCGGTAACGATCTCGTCGCGCAGGGTTGCGACGTCTTTGAGGCTCATGTTGAGGCCCTGCGCACCGATGGGTGGCATCACATGGGCCGCCTCTGCGATCAGGGCCGAGCGTTGGCCCACGAGTTGCGCGGCGGACTGGGTGATGATCGGCCACATGCGCCGCGCTGAGGCGAGGGTGAGCGCGCCCAAAACGCCGCCGGAGCGTTCAGAGGCAGCCGCAGAGAACGCATTGTCGGGCAGTTTAAAGAGGCGGTCCACCTCTTGCCCCGTCTCCATCCACACTACGGCCGAGCGATACGTGCCGTCTGGCCCATCGGGCAGGGGCACCAGCGTGAACGGCCCACCGCTGCGGTGCACTTCGGTCGAGACATCGTCGTGCGGCAACTCGTGAGTGACTGCAAACACCACCGCCTTTTGCCCGTAGCGCGTGGTGCGGACCGGAATGCCCAACGCATCCCGCACCCGGCTGGTGCGCCCGTCGGCTGCCACAACCAGATGCGCGCGCACCTGCCGCCCATCAGTCAGAGAGACCAGCGTCTCTTTCGTGCGGGTGAGCATTGAAGCCACACCGACGCCTGCCTCAAACCGCACGTTCTTTAGAGTGCCCAGGTGCTCCAGCAATTCGCGCCGCAAAAGCCAGTTGGGGAAGTTGTAGCCAAACGCCTCTTGTCCGATGTCGCTGGCGATGAAGTCTCGTGTGGTGCGAACCTGACCATCCTCACCTCCCGCATCGGCAAGCCTCATGATCTTGAGCGCGGCTCCATGCGGCGCCAACCGCGCCCAAAAGCCCGCTTTTTCCATCAACTCGACGGACGGCATCAGAAACGCGGTCGAGCGCAGGTCAGACCCGTCATCGGCCTCATCCGTCACGGGTGGGGCCGGGTCCACGCAGAGCACGCGAAACCCTTCGGCGGCGAAGGCTGCTGTGGCCATCATCCCGGCGATACCGCCGCCGGCCACAAGAATATCTGTCTGGTCTTTCATCATATTCGCGAGGGTAGGGCGCAGGTTAGGCTAGGAAAAGGTGGCGCCCGCCAGTTGCGACAGAAAACCCGCCAGATCGCGGGTCTGATGCTCGATATGCCGCGCTGTGGGAGCCGATCCCACGAGGATCGTTTTCATCCCCAGAGCGAAGGGCACCTCAAGGTTGCGCGGGTCATCCTCAAACATCGCGGCGCGGTCGGGGTTGAGATCGTCGCGCAGAAACACCGCCTCAAAGGCCCGGCGGTGCGGTTTCGAGACATATCCAGCATCCTCTACGCCATAAATCCGATCAAACACCGCCGAGAGGCCCCGCGCCTCCACCACGCGCTCTCCGTGTGCGCGGGAGCCGTTGGTGTAGACGATTTTGCGCCCCGGTAGCCCCATGATCGCCGCCCCCAGCTTTTCGTCGATGCTGAGGTTGGAGAGGTCGAGGTCATGCACCTCTTTCAGAAACGGGCCCGGGTCGATGTTGTGGTTCAGCATCAGCCCGTTGAGCGTTGTGCCATGGTCGCGCCAATACCGCTCGCGCAGATGGCTTGCCTCCATCTCAGAGACGTCGAGCTCGCGCATCACATAGGTGTGCATGTGACGTTCGATCTGATCGAACAACCGCACCTCTGGTGGATAGAGTGTGTTGTCGAGATCAAAGACCCAATGGGCCACATGCGAGAAGTCTTGCGAGAGCATGGCAGGCGGCCTATCCGCCATGTGGTCGATTGTCGAGGAGGAGCGTGCGGTGGCAACAAAGGCAGACTGGATGGGCCGTGTGGGCAAGGAATGGGCCAAACGCTCCGACGCGCTCGATGCGCTGCTCGCCCCCGTGGGCGATGTGGGATTGCAAAAGATGGGGGGTGTTGCGGGTGAGCAAATCCTCGATCTGGGGTGTGGCGCCGGGACGACCGCGCTCGCGCTCGCGCAAACCGGGGCGACGATTACGGGTGTGGATGTCTCCCCCGATCTGCTGGGTCTTGCGGCAGAGCGCGATGAGGCGGATGCGGTGAACTGGGTGCTGGGGGATGCCAGTGCGATCAAGTATCCGACAGCGTTTGATGGGCTCTATTCGCGCTGCGGTGCGATGTTTTTTGACCAACCGATGATCGCCTTTGCACATCTGCGGTTTCAGATGAGGCCCGGCGCTCGGTTGGTGGTGGTGTGCTGGCGAGATGCGGAGCAAAACGCTTGGGCGCGGGTGCCGCTTGAGGCGGCGCAAGACATCTTGGGCGCAGAGATGACAGCGCTGCCCCCCGCCGGTGGGATTGGCCCGTTTGGCTGGGCGCGGGCACAGACCTTTATCGACATCCTGCAAAGCACCGGGTGGAGTGATCTAGAGCATGATCCGGTGGATCGCCTTGCCCCCGTCGGACAGGTCGATGACGATGACCCGTTGGAGAGTGCGGTTGCCCAATGCCTGCGCATCGGCCCGCTCGCCAGCCGCCTGCGCGCTGCGCCACCCACAACCAAAACGCTAGTGGCAGACGCTCTTCGCAAAACGCTGGAGCGGTTTCAGCACAAAGATGGCGCAGTGAAGCTTGGCTCTGCGGCTTGGGTGATCAGCGCGCGGGCGTAGCGCGCTCGGTACTACATTTGCGTGACATCGGCGCGTCTGGCTCTATTGTATGCAGACAAGAACAACACCATACAATCGTGAGGACGCCATGAACGCCATCGAAAGCGGACCTTCGGATGCCTACCGACGCATCCTGCATGCCATTGATATGGGAGAGTTTAATCCAGGCGACCGGCTCGTCGAGTCGGAGCTGGCGGATCGCCTCGGCATGTCGCGCACTCCGGTGCGGGAGGCGTTGCAACGCCTAGAGACCCAAGGCGTGCTTGCCCGCGATGGGCGCTCATTGATCGTTGCCTCGCTTAACCATGACCAACTGGGCGAGCTCTATGTCGTGCGCTCGGTGCTGGAGGGGCTGTCTGCACGGCTCGCCGCGCAGCATGCCGCGACCGAAGAGATCAAAATCCTCAACGAGATGGTCGAGGCGGACCGCGCTTTGATGGATGATCCAGGTGCGATGAGCCGGGCGAACAAGCGCTTTCACCGGCAAATCCACCTCGCCTCTCATAACCGCTTTTTGATCCAGCAACTCGACTCGGTACGGCGGTCGCTTGCGCTCTTGGCGACGACGACGTTTGCCTCGGACGGGCGGCCAGAGATCGCAATGCGCGAGCATCAAGAAATTGTCGACGCCATCGCCGCCCGTGATGGGGACCGCGCGGATGCCGCCGCGCGCCAACATATCTCCACCGCCTATGAAACGCGGCTGAAGGCAGATTCCGGGGCTGACGGTGGCGCTTGAGCAGACCGCGCGCCAGATCGCCGAAGACATCACCGCCCGCGCCCCGTTTTGCCTGATCGCGGGGTTGTCGCTGGCGGATGCCTATGATCTGCAAGACATCGTAGCAGAGCATTTAGGCCCCGTCGGCGGTTACAAGATCGCATGGAATGGGCCGGGCCTGCCTGAGCGTTTTGGCATGACAGACCCTGCCGTCGCGCGGGTTTTTGCCGGAGAGTTGCGTGAGACCGGCGCTGTGCTCGATGCCGCCGACTTCCGCCAACCTACCCTAGAGCCAGAGATTGCAGCGGTGCTTGGGGCCGATATCCCGGCGAACGATGTGCCTTACACCGGCGACAGCGTTGCGCCATTCATCAGCGGCTACCGCGTGGCGTTTGAGGTGCTCGACCGCCGGGATGTGAGCGCGCCGCATGGCGAAAGCATCATCGCAGGCGGTGTGTTTAACCGCGGCGCGGTTCTGGGAGAGGCGCTTTTGACCACGCTGCCTAAGAGCGTCGCCACGCTCGATCTCGACGGTGAGCGCTTGCTCGACCGCGCGACGGGCACAGCCCCGCAACCGCCCACTGAGGCTGTGGCCTATGTGGCCAACCTGATGCTCGCGCGCGGTGCACCTCTCAGCGCGGGCATGGTGATCTTGTGCGGCTCGCACCGTGGCCTGTTAACGATTTCCCAAGGCAGCGATGCCGCGTTTGAGATCGAGGGGCTCGGCCGCGTCACCTGCTCACTACGGTGACGGCACGCTGGGGGGCTGTTCTTGCGTCAATCCATGCTGGGTTTTGTGCCAGTGGAAGGGGATGTGAAACAGCTCGGTCACGGCGCGGTACGCGGCAATCGCCCCGAGCAGCCAATAGACTGGTAAGGTAAACACCCACAGATACAGATGCGTGCGCTGCAACCGGTACGCGGCCAGAAACGCGGCAGAGACCATCACCAGATTGCCAATGGGCAGGGTGATGAAGAAGACGACCCAAAGGTCTTGCGGCAATTGGCTAAAGACGCCGGGCGCCACATCACCCAGCACCAGCCCCAGCCAGACGAGGTGAAAGGGCAGGGCGATGTAGGTCGTGACCCCTCCGAGCAGCAGCAGCTGAAAGCCCAGAAAACCGCGCAAGCCAAGGTCGCGCAGCAATTGGCGGGGCTGGCGCATATGGGTGAGCCAGGTCACGACATACCCTTTAAGCCACCGGGATCGTTGGCCAATCCAGTTGCCATAGTGAGAATTGGCCTCTTCCAGCGTGGTGGAGGGGATCAGCTCGCAGGAGTAGCCGAACCGCGCCAGACGCATCCCCAAATCCGCATCTTCGGTGACGTTATGGGCATCCCAGGCGCCGATTTCCTCCAGCACGTCGCGGCGGAAAAACACCGACGTGCCCCCGAGTGGCAGGGGCAGGCCCATTTTGCGCACGCCGTGCAAGAGCACGCGAAACCAGATCGCGTATTCGAGCGAAAAGCAGCGCGTTAGCCAGTTTTGCGTATGGTTGTAGAAATCGAGGATAGCCTGCACGCAGGCGATCTTTTTCGGAGCCGCCGAGAGTGCGCGCGCCACGATCTGGAGTTGGTCCGGGGCGGGGTGATCTTCGGCGTCATAAATCCCGATCACGCTGCCTTTGCAGAATGGCAGGGCGTAGTTCATCGCGCGAGGCTTTGTCTGCGGCGCACCGCGGGGCACGGTGATGATGTCGAGATCGACCTTCGCTGCGTCAGAGATTTGGGTGAGCGCGGTTTTCGTCTCCAGATCATCCTCTTCGAGCAGAAGCTTCAGATCGAGCCGGTCGCGCGGATAATCGACTTGCCCCAGAGCGTTGATCAGCGCCTTGAGCACACTCGCCTCGCGGTAGGTGGGCAGCAGCACGGAGATAATCGGAAGGTCCGCCGGGGCGCGGTCGAGCGGTGCGAAGGTGTGACGGGTGTCCGCCGTGAGCGCGATCAGGCGCATACCGACCATCACCGCGTTCATAAAGATGAACCAAGCGATGAGCGCAGACAGCATAGTTGCTGGGAAGAGGAATATGCCGACCAAAAGCACAAACGGCAGGCTCCGCAGATACCATTGCTTGCGCCGCTCGCCCAAGAATCGGCAGCTCATCTCATCGGGGCATAGGTTTGCGGCTTTCTCGGCGAGCCTTTCGCCATAGGCGCGGAACTGTCCTTCGCGCAGCGTCGCAAGATCGGTATAGGAGGGGATGATCGGGCCACCCCAGCGAGGCTCAAGATGTGCCCGCGCGGCCCGCTCTGCCGCTTCATCCTGCACCGCAACGATGAGGATGTTGCTCATCCGCAGCCAGGGCACAAAGTCCCCGGCAATCGCGGCCTCTGGCTCGGCTACACCTGCAGCGGTGGGGTCGATGGGGCGGTGTTTGAGGGTAAGCGCGCCCAGGTTCTCAGATGCGCTGCGCGGAGGCGCGACCGAAGGTTTTGCTGGCACCACAGGCGTTTGCCCAATCGCCCAATTGTAAGGAGCGGAGGCTTCATCAAAGCCCAGGGGGGATGAGGGTTGAGACACGAGAGCTCCGGTTTGCGCCGCTCCCGTTATCAGTTTGTTAAGTTAACAGGCTGTTAACCGATGCGTTAACCGACGGAGGCCTTCTGCGCATCCATCGCGTTTACGAAGCGCTCAAAGAGGTAAAAGCTATCTTGCGGGCCGGGGCTCGCCTCGGGGTGGTGCTGCACCGAAAACACCGGCCGCCCCTCCAGCTTCAACCCGCAGTTTGTGCCGTCAAAGAGAGAGACATGCGTCTCTTTTACGGTGCTCGGCAGCGTATCCGCATCGACAGCAAAGCCGTGGTTCATCGAGGTGATTTCGACCTTGCCCGTCTCCACATCCTTCACCGGATGGTTCACGCCGTGGTGGCCGTGGTTCATCTTGATCGTCTGACCGCCCAGCGCGAGAGCGAGCATTTGGTGCCCGAGGCAAATCCCAAAAACCGGGAGCGTCGTCTCTTCCACGATTTTGCGGATCATCGGCACAGCATAAGCGCCGGTTGCCGCCGGATCTCCGGGGCCGTTCGATAGAAACACGCCGTCTGGCCGATGCTCCATCACGTCCGAGAAGGTGGCGGTGGCCGGCACGACGATGACTTCGCACCCGGCCTCGGCCAGACAGCGCAGGATGTTGCGCTTGGCGCCATAATCCACGGCCACGACCTTGTGGCGCGCGTTGGTCTGCTTTGGAAAGCCACCCGGCCAAGCCCAACGCATGTCATCCCAGTGGTATGTCTGCGCAGTCGTGACATCGAGGGCCATATCAGCGCCCTCCAGCCCCGGAAAGGCGAGCGCGCGCTCGCGCAGAGCCGCGATATCAAACTTACCGTCGCTGCGATGCTCAAGTGCGACATGCGGCATGCCGAGCGAGCGGATCGCGCGGGTCAGGCGGCGTGTGTCGATCCCACCGATACCGACCCGGCCAAAGCGCTGCATCCAGTCCGAAAGGTGATTCTGTGAGCGCCAGTTTGACGGCTCCGTCGGATCCCACCGCACCACCATCCCAGAGGCAACGGGGGTTGGTCCCTCTTCATCCTCGGTGGTGGTGCCGGTGTTGCCGATATGGGGAAAGGTGAATGTAATGATCTGCCCAGAGTAGGAAGGATCGGTCATAACCTCCTGATATCCCGACATTGCCGTGTTGAAACAGAGCTCGGCCGTCACCACATCCTCTGCTCCGAAACCGCGCCCAAAGAAGGTCGATCCGTCCGACAAAACAAGGCAGGCGGTCGGGTGATCAGGGCTGGTCATTAGGGCGGCTCCACGGAATTTGGCGGAAGCTATCCGCGAGGGTGGCCACGGTCAACCGCACTGCGGCAAAAATGAAAAATACAAGAATACCAATGCGTTACATGGAAAATAAACAATTGATGACTCTAGGCTGAACGGCTAGTGTCCCGGAACACGCCACCACCCATGAGGGTTATATGCTGCGCGATCAACTCACCAAATCTCTCAAAGCTGCGGATGCGTCGGAAGACCAAAACCGGCTCGCGACGCTGCGGCTGATTTGTGCTGCCATCAAAGACCGCGATGCAGCGCTGACGGGGGATGCGAGCGCTGAGGGTGTCTCTGACACCGAGATCCTCCCGATCCTTGAGCGGATGATCGAACAGCGCGAAGAGGCCGCCCGAGACTGTGAAGAGGCGGGGCGCTTGGGCCTTGCCGAGCAAGAGCGGGACGAGGCGCGGGTGATCGAGGAGTTTTTGCCCACGCAGATGTCTGATGCGCAGATGGAAGCGGCGATTGATGCCACAATGAGCGAGGTTGGCGCCGAGTCGATCCGCGATCTGGGGCGTATCATGGGAACGCTCAAAGATCGCTATCCGGGGCAGCTCGATTTCTGCAAAGCGGGCACGGCGGTTAAAACGCGCCTCTGCAACCGGGCCTCAGCCTAACGCAGCCGCACAAACACCAGCGGAATGAAGATTGCGCCGAGGGCTGCGAAGGCCCAGGCAAGGTTCAGCACTTCTCCGATCCCACCAATGATCACCGGGCCGAACAACAGGCCCGCATATCCCCCCACAGCCACCCGTGAAATCGCAAAGCCCGGATGCGCGCTGCGCCCGGCGGCGGAAAAGGCGAGCGGCGCCATCATGGCCATGCCTATCGCGGCGAGGATGACGCCAAACGGCAGGAGCGATGGGGTTGGGGCAAAGACGAGCGCCGCAAAGCCCAGGGTTGCGGCAATGGCCGAGGCCCTCAGCGCAAACGTTGCACCAAGGCGCGTGATGATCCGATCACCGGTGAGGCGCAGCGCGATCATGGTGCACGAAAACACGGCGAGCAGGCTGGCACCAAAGGCGAGGTCCACGTCGAAGCGCCAGATGGCAAAGACGGCGATCCAATCGAGCAAGGCCCCTTCGCCTAAGAAGCAGGAGCCCGCGACGACCATCATCGCTATGAGGGGCAAGGTGAGTCGGCGCGTTTCGGTCTCTTCGCTGTCGGGGGTGGATGCCTCTGCCTCCGCTGGAATGCCGCTGCGGGTGCTAAAGAACGTGAGCACCAGCATCGCCGCTGACATGAATGCGAAATGCGGGATCGCGCTGATCTCAAACGCGTAGCACGCCCAGCCGACGACCGCAGCCATGCCAAACCCGAGGCTCCAGAAGCCATGCAGCATCGACATGGTGGAGGTTTTGCGCCGCGCCTCCACCTCTGCGCCATAGGCGTTCATGGCCAGATCGAGCGAGCCGCCGAGGGCTCCGAACAAAAACAGGAGGGCCGCCAAAGTGACCACGTCCCCAGCAAAGGCGAGGGGGGGCAGGAGCAGGCAAAAGCCGACCGCCGTCCACGCGCTCACACGGGCTGAGCCGAAGCGTTCTGACCAGTTCGCGGTGATCAGGAAGGCGGTGACAGCGCCGATGGCCATCGCGAGCAACACCAGCCCCAGGGTGGCCTCTGAAAGCTCAAAGCGCTGTTTGACGTCAGGGATGCGTGTCGCCCAAGAGCCGAAGGTCGCGCCGTTTACAAAGAAAAACCCAAGTGCCGCAGCGCGCCCGGACGGGGTGCTAGCGGAGTCGGCTGAGAGCGCGGGTGATGTCGTCATAGAGGGCCGTCCGCGCGCCAGGGGTCAAGAATGCACCGAGTTCAATCTCCCGCCCTGCGCCGCGCAGGGTGAGGTAGTTCTCGACCTTATGGTTGGGATGCAGCCGCGCCTCAACCCAGTAGGGGTTCGCCTCCCACTCAAATCGTCGCCCGCCAGGCTCGCGCCGTTCTACGCGGATGCGGGCAGGCTCTAGGATGAGGTGTTCCTCGAGGGTTGCGGCACGTTCGTTGTAGAGCAAAAAGCCGCCGAGCATCAGGAGCGTGAGCACCTTAAAGCCGACGAGAACCCAGGCGACCGAGGTGCCAAGGAATGGCACCAGCGTGACGATCAGCGCCAAGAGCACGATGCCAAACACCCACAGCACCCCTTCGCGGGTGAGCGAGCGATAGGGGCGGAGGCGCAGTTCGAGTATGGGGGTCATGGCTGGGGCTGATGGTTTCCCATCAGCCCCGGCTTTGTTCCATTGTGGCTCGGACATCCGATTTACTTCGGGCGCCCTTCTTCCAGCCACTCCTCGACTGTTGGGTGATGCGGAGCCTTATCCCATATGTCCTGCGTCGGGAGCGTCTCAAACGTGTGCTCCGGCGGCGGGTTGGGGAGCGTCCACTCGAGGGTCGGGTCGGTGCCCTCACCCCAGTACATCGGCTCTTCCACCTTGCGACCGTACATCAGCGCGTAGAACACGATGCCAAAGAACAGCAGGAACGAGGCGAAGGCGATGAATGCGCCAATCGACGAAACGTAGTTCCAGTAGGCAAACGCCTCAGGGTAGTCGATGTAGCGGCGCGGCATGCCCTGACGGCCCAGGAAGTGCTGGGGGAAGAATGTCAGGTTCGCACCGACAAACATCATCCAGAAGTGGATCTTGCCCGCAAACTCAGGGAACTCGCGGCCCGTCATCTTGGCAAACCAGTAGGTGATGCCCGCAAAGATACAGAACACTGCACCAAGGCTCATCACGTAGTGGAAGTGTGCGACCACGTAGTAGGTGTCATGGTAGGCGCGATCCACGGGTGCCTGGCTCAGCACAACACCCGTCACACCGCCCACGGTGAACAGGAACAGGAAGCCGATGGCCCACAGCATGGGCAGACGGAAGGTGACAGAGCCACCCCACATCGTCGCGATCCAGGAAAAGATCTTCACACCTGTGGGCACCGCGATGACCATCGTTGCCAGCATGAAGTAGGACTGCTGGGTGATCGACATACCCACCGTGTACATGTGGTGCGCCCACACGACGAAGCCCAAGACACCAATCGCAATCATCGCCAGAACCATCGGCATGTAGCCAAAGATCGGCTTGCGCGAGAAGGTCGCGATCACGTGGGAGATGATGCCGAAGCCCGGCACGATCACGATGTACACCTCTGGATGGCCGAAGAACCACAGGAGGTGCTGGTACAGTACAGGGTCACCACCATTGGCCGGGTCAAAGAACGCCGTGCCGAAGTTGCGGTCGGTCAGTAGCATGGTGATGGCGCCCGCGAGCACTGGCAGGGCCAGCAGGATCAAAAGGGCGGTGACAAAGATCGACCAAGCAAACAGCGGCACCTTGAACAGGGTCATCCCCGGTGCGCGCATGTTGAGGAACGTCGTGATGATGTTGATCGCGCCCAAAATCGATGATGCGCCCGAGAGGTGCACCGCGAAGATCGCGATATCGGTCGAGAATCCGCCCTCAGTCGTTGAAAGTGGCGCGTAGAGCACCCACCCGATCCCTGACCCAAGCTGGCCGTTGCCGCCTGGCACGATGGTGGAGACCACGGCGAGCGAGCCACCGGCTACAAACAGCCAGAACGACAGGTTATTGAGGCGCGGGAAGGCCATATCCGGCGCGCCGATCATCAGCGGCATGAAGTAGTT
>JBCBGM010000034.1:0-29874 GCA_038526735.1 Pseudomonadota bacterium
GCCGGACACTCAATCGTTGGTGCTGTTGGCCGTCTTTACAGTCGTGCTGCTGATCATCCCGGCCTTCGGCCTGCGGTGGCTGATCCAGAACCGCTGAGCTGGCGCGCGAAGCCGCTACGCTGCCCGCTCCCGATGGATCAGAAACGGCACCAGAAACGTCAGGATGATCAGCCGGAAGACATGATGAGCGGCGACAAAAGCGGGCTCCAACCCGGTTTCCACCGCAAGTGCGGCCATCACCTCCACCCCGCCCGGCGCAAAGGCGAGCAGCAACGCGCCGGGTGGCAAACCGACCAAGTGATAGCCTGCGAGCGCCCCGACCCCAGCAAACAAACACGCAATCACCGTGCCCAAAATCCCAGCACTCAGGCCTTTTAGCACATCGCGCCCGCCGACACCGTTGAACCGCGTTCCGATGAGCGACCCCATGGTGATAAACGCAGCCGCCGTCAGCCAAAACGGTAACGCCCCTGGCGTGACCCCACTCCCATGCCCTACCGCGGAGACGGCAATGCCTGCCAACAACAAGGCCGCCGGAAATGACCATCGCTTGAACAGCTCCCCCAACACCAGCGCCGCCACGAACAAGATCACCAGCGGGACAACTCCGATGATGCTATAGGCGCCCGGCGGCCCATCCCCGATTGCGCCAGAGAGGCCGATGATCAGCGGCACAATCAGCGTCAGCAACAAAACGCGCACCGATTGCGCCAACGCAACCGAGGGCAGATCGACCTTCAGCGCCGACGACATGCTCACGATGTAGCTCATATGCCCCGGCGTCGCTGCGAGGAGCGCGGTCAGCCGATCAAAGCCGAACACCCGCATGAGCAGCGCTTTGAGGAACAGGAGGGTGATCACCAAAACCACCGTCAACACCAGCAAACTTAGTGGCCATGCGCGTGCGCCAGCGATGACCTCCGGCGTGACAGTGCTACCAATGCTCAACCCCAACACGAGGAAGCAGGCGTCTCGCAGGCGCAGCGGAATGGATGTCTTGAGCCCCAGAATCGAGGCAAGCGACACCGCAAACGCCGGTCCAGTGAGCACCGCCGCGGGAAAGCCGATTAGCGTAAAGAGCGCTGCGCCAATGCAGCCCACCACGAGCGTTCGTGCGCTGACGGCCAACGCCGCGCGGTCACTCGGCGTCATAGGTCCAGCGATAGGATGGGGGTGTCGGCCCCTTGTTGCGCCCGCCTTGCTCTGTCTGCTCCCATGCATGGGCCAGTATCCCAACGCTGCGCGAGAGGCCAAAAAAGCCCCGCGCGAGAGGGGCAGGGCAGCCAAGCTCCGCGTAAATAACGGCTGTCGCGCCATCGATGTTCATCGGCACAGGCTTGCCGGTCAGCACCTTGAGTTGATGCTCAATGGCGCGCGCGGTTTCGGCATAAACTCCCGAGACCGCACCCTCTTGCGCCGCCTCATCCACCAGCTCCAATAAACGCGGGGCGCGTGGGTCCACGGGCGTGTGAAACCGGTGCCCAAAGCCGGGCAGGTACTTGCCATTCTCCGCGCGCCACTGCGCGAGTGTTTCGTCCAAAGGGGCCGAGCCCTGCGCCCGAACAAACTCATAGAGAAAAATCGCTTGCTCCCCCGCACCGCCGTGCACATCCCCCAGCATGTTCAGCCCCGTCGCCATGCTGCTTTGCAAGCCGATGCCGCATGTGGCAGACATCCGCGCAGCAGCAATCGAGGGCGCTTGCGGGCCATGATCTACGGCAGCCACAAGGGCCGCCTCAAAGAGTGCTGCACGCGGGCCGCTGATCCGCTCTCCCATCACGAGAAACCAGATCATCTCTGCAAATCGCATGCTGCCGATCAGCCCCTCAATCGGCTCCCCGCGCAGGGCGATAGCGCCCGGTGACATTTCGATGATCTTGGTGCGCCACCAGTCGGACACATCATTCGGTTCGCTCATACGGCACCAGCTTCTTGAAACGCGGCAACATCACTCTGGGTATACCCCAGCGCGCGCAAAATCGCAGTGGTATGCTGCCCCAGTGTTGGCGGAGGGTCGGCAACGCTGGGCCGCTCGCCATCAACCATCGCGCCAACGCACATCACCTCAATCGTGCGGCCAACCCCCTCAACATCCTCGAATGACGCCAGCAAGCCACGATCCTTTACCTGCGGATGCGACAGAATTTCCGGCACCGTGAGCACCGCGCCTGAGGGGATGCCGGCGGCGTTGAGCTTTGACTCCCAGGCATGTGCTGTGTCTTTGGTCAGAACAGTCTCAATCTCTGCCTTCAGACGAAACCGGTTCGCCTTGCGCATCTCTCGCGTGGCAAAATCGGGGTCTTGCAAAAGGTCGTCACGCTCTAAAAGCGTAGCAAGGCTCTGCCATTGCTCGTCTTTATTGGCGGCGATGTTGAGCAACCCGTCCGCGCATTGAAATGCCCCCGAAGGCGCCGAAGTTGGGTTTTCATTGCCGTGCGCCTGCGGCGCCACACCGCCGATGAGGTGGTTGGAGACGACCCAACCCATCGTCGCCAGCACCGCCTCCAGCATTGACACATCAATCACGCAACCCCGTTCCGGTGCGTTCAGCGCGCCCATAATCGCCATCGCCGCCGTCAGCCCGCCGATGGTGTCTGCGAGCGGATATCCCGCGCGCAACGGGCCGCTATCCGTCGTGCCCGTTACCGACATCACGCCAGAGGCTCCCTGAATGATCTGGTCATAGGCGGGCCGATGGGCCCAAGGCCCGTCCTGGCCAAAGCCCGAGATCGCGCAGTAGATCAGTGAGGGTTTCTCAGTGCGCAGCACCTCCGCACTCAGCCCCAAACGCTTCATCACACCGGGGCGGAAGTTCTCCACCACCACATCCGCCGTCTGTACAAGGCGCTTGAAAATCGCCTTGCCGTCGTCGGTTTTCAGGTTGATCGCGATGGACTGTTTGCCCGCGTTCTGCGCCAAAAAGCTGATCCCCATGCCCCGCTTTGACAGCTCCGGATCAGCCCCGAGGTTGCGCGCGAGATCACCGCCCGTCACCGCTTCGACCTTGATGACCTCCGCTCCGAAATGCGCGAGTTGGTGGCAGGCGAAGGGGCCCGCCAGCACGTTTGTCAGGTCGAGAACGCGCACCCCACTTAGGGGTGCCGCGCTCGTCTCAGTCGCCATCGGCCACACCCTCGGCCCGCTTGCGTGCCCGCCGCGCGCGGTAGCTCGGCACCAGCACCAAGAGCGCTGCAATGACCAGCAACCCGAGCGTCATGGGGCGCTCCAGGATGAAGTCAAAGCCGCGATAAAGCTGCATCGAGCGGGCGAAGTTATCCTCAAGCATGGTGCCGAGGATGAACCCGATCAAAAGCGGCGCCAGCGGGTAATCCGCAAACCGCAGGATCGTTGCCAGCACCCCGAGGCCGACAAGCATCAACAGCTCCGTCGCGTTGTTCTGGCCGATATAGGCCCCCATCAGGGTGAAGAACAAAATGAACGGGATCAGATAGTTGCGTGGGATCGCGAGTATTTTGGCGATGTAGGGGATCAGCGGTAGGTTTAGGATCAACAGCACGAGATTGCCGATGAACATCGAGATGATAACGGCCCAGAAAATCTCGGGCGTGTCCACCATCAGCCGCGGCCCCGGTGTGACATTGAGCGCGATCAGCGCACCAAGCAAGATCGCCGTGGTGCCAGAACCCGGAATGCCCAGCGTCAGCAAAGGCACGAAGGAGCCGGTGCAGGCCGCGTTGTTCGCCGTCTCTGGCGCCGCCAAACCTTTCACCGAGCCTTTACCAAACTCCGCCTGCTCCTCGCCCTTCGCGATGTTGCGCTCGACAGCATAGCCAAGGAACGAGGCAATCGTCGCGCCTGCGCCGGGCAGGACGCCGATAAAGAAGCCCTGCACTGACTGCCGCCCGATCACCGGGATCATCGATTTCCCTTCAGCGCGCGAAAACCGCAGGTTCTCGATCTTGCCGCTCGATCCGCCAGAGGCACCGCGCATTGGGTTGAGCACCAAAAACAGCGCTTCAGGCAGCGCAAACATCGCCATCGCGAGGGTGATAAAGCTAATGCCCGACTGCAGGTCCAACAGCCCCATGGTGAAGCGTGGTTGGTTGAAGAGCGCGCCCTCCCCGACCGTGGCCAGGATCAGGCCGAGGATCGTCATCATCAACGCTTTCGCGACCTGCCCCGTGCCCGCAAAGGCCGCGATGGCCGAGAGGCCCACGACCATCAGCGCGAAATACTCAGCAGAGTGAAACAAGAGCGCCACCGACGAGAGCGCGGGGGCAAAGATCATCAACAAGATCGCCCCGATGGTGCCGCCCGCGAAAGAGGCCACCGCCGCAATCGTCAGTGCCTTGCCCGCTTGCCCTTTTCGGGCCATCGGGTAGCCGTCAAAGCTCGTGGCAACGGTCCCCGCTACCCCCGGCGCGTTCAGCAGGATCGACGAGGTCGAGCCGCCAAAAATCGCGCCGTAATAGACGCCGGCGAGCAAAATCAACGCTGCCGCCGGATCGCCCAGCGTGATCGCCACCGGGATCATGATCGCGATGATCGACATCGGCCCGAGGCCCGGCAGCATCCCGATAAATGTGCCGATCAGGCACCCGGCGATAACCATTAAAAGGTTTTGGACGGAGAAGGCCGCTGAAAGGCCGATGAGAATTCCCTCAAGCATCGCTCACGCCCCCAGGAAAAATGGAAACGGGCGCAGGAAGATGCCGAGGATCTCCTGCACGAGATACCATACAAACCCAGTCGCCAAGAGGCCCACCGGGATCATGATGTGAAACTTCCGCTCCCCAAGGATCGCGCTGCCCGCGACCAGAAACACGGTCGTCGAAATCAAAAACCCGGCAGGCCGTAGCATGAGTGCATAGAGCACCATCAGCCCCAAAAGCGCCAAGGCCTGCCCGAGCTTGTACTCACCCAAACGGCGGTAGTTGATGTCAGAGGCGCTGGGCTCTTTCTCGGCCCCATCGCCCTTTTCGACACCCAGCAACACGATCAAGCCAACCACGACGCCCATCACCGCCAGCACCTTGGGGAAGGTCGAGGGCCACACCGGGTTGCGTTGCATAAACGGGGGGAGAAGCTGATCCATCGTGAAGAAGGCGGCATATCCATAGATGCAGCAGAACGTCACGAATATCAGCGCGATCCAACGATCGAGCGCCATAACAGTATCTCCCCATGTGTTCTTATGTTTTTTGAACCTGCCCGGAGTTTTTCCGGGCAGGGTAGTAGCGTGGTGAGTTTGGCTTACAGGAAGCCCAGCGTCCGCATCAGGTCACCAATTACCTGCTCCTGATCTTCCAGGAAGGTGCGGAACTCGTCGCCATTGTTGTGGATGTTCACCCAGCCGTTACGGGCGCGCACCTCTTCCCACTCAGGGGTGTCGTACATCTTCATCAACGCGGACTGGAACATCTCCAGCTGATCGTCAGAGATGCCCGGTGCCGCAAAGAACCCACGCCAGTTGACGAAGGTCGTGTCGAGGCCCTGCTCCATCATCGTGGGGGCAGAGGGGAACGCATCAACGCGCTCATCCGCGGTCACACCGATGATACGCACTTCGCCCTGCTCTGCGAGGGCAACCGCCTCAGAGAACCCGGTGGAAAGTGCCTTGATCTCGCCCGACAAAAGCCCGGCCATGGCAGCACCGCCCGCATCATAGGGGATGTAGTTAAAGCCGGTCGGATCTTCGCCCGCAGCCTGCATCGCCATTGCGGCCACGAGGTGATCCATCCCGCCGGGAACAGAGCCGCCACCGATGGCAAAGCCCAGACCGTCAGAGCGGTAAGCCGCCAGCAGATCATCCATCGACATGATGTCACTGTCGGTGTTCACCACAATCGCGGCATAGTCACCGATGGTGCCCGCAACGAGCGTCAGATCGCGGAAGCTCTGCGGAAACACACCCGTCAGCGAGCGGATCACGATGGGCGTGGAGTTCACCATCATCGTGTTGCCCAGCGAGTCTGCGTTCTCAATGAGGTGCGCAATCGCGACACCGCCGCCGCCACCCGACATGTTCTCATAGCTGGCAGAGCCCACTAGGCCTGCGCCTGTCAGCGCCTCTCCGGTACCACGTGCCGTGCCATCCCAGCCGCCACCGGCGCCGCCGGGGATCAAGAAATGCACTTCGTCGAGAACCTGATGGCCGCCAGCCTGCGCTGCGCCGGTGAATGCCATGGTTGCTGTTGCCGCCACGATCAACGCGCGGCGAGTCCACCCAAAGGTGTTCATTGGTTTTCCTCCCATTTGACAGGCAGTCTTCGGCTGCCCATGGTCGCGAAAAAAACACAGAAAGCTGACAGGAACCTGACACGCGGGCTCTTTGTCGCTGACATCCAACACGGGGAGGACCGCGATGCGGTTTCTGTTGGTTGAGGATAATAAAGAGCTCTCAGCGGCGGTCGTCAGCCGGCTGGAGCTTGATGGTCATGCCGTCGATCACGCCGGATCGCTCGGGGAGGCGGAGGACTATCTGAACTTCACGCACTACGACCTCATCTTGCTCGACGTGATGCTGCCCGATGGCGATGGCCGTGAGTTTCTCTCAAAAAGCCGTGCCAAACTCGAAACGCCGGTGATCGTGCTCACCGCCCGCAGCCAGATCAGCGACCGTGTGGGCGCGCTCGATCAGGGCGCGGATGACTACATCACCAAACCTTTTGACTTTGCAGAGCTAGAGGCCCGCTGCCGTGCCGTTTTACGCCGTCGTGGTGGCACCGCGCGCAACGAGATTGAGCTGGGAGGGGCGGTCTTTGACCCGCTCTCGGGGCAGCTGCGCAAAGGCAGTGAAACCATCGAACTCCGCAACCGTGAACTCCGTTTGCTGGAGGTCTTTGCTCGCCACCAGGGCCAAATCCTGTCCAAGACGCAGCTTATGGATCGGCTGTTCTCCTTCGATAGCTCCGTCACCGAGAACGCCATCGAGGTCTATGTCGGGCGGCTGCGTAAAAAGCTTGAGAGGGTGAATGTGCGGATCGAGACGGTGCGCGGCGTCGGCTACCGAATCGAAGCTGCATGACCACCACTGGGTCCATCGGCCGTCGGCTGACGCTTTTGCTGGCGGTGGTCGCTGCACTGCTTTCGCTCGTCTCATGGTCGATGGTCTCAAGCTTTGCGCGCGAGGCGGCGGAGCGCACCCAAGACAATATTCTCGCCGCCTCCGCCACGATCATCGCCGAGGCTTTGCGCGGTGAGGGCGGGCAAGTCCGCCTCGAAATCCCTTACGCCGCCTTCTCGATGCTCGGCTCGATCAGCCAAGACCGCGTGTTCTATCGCGTCGATGCCGGGGATGACTTTCTCACCGGCTATCCAGAACTCTCCCGCGGTAGCTTCCCCGATGTCGTGGGCGACGTGGTATTTGACACCGTCGTCTACCGCGATGCGACCCTGCGCATGGCGACGATCAAACGGCTGGTGACCGCTGCAGACGGGGCGGTTCCAGTCACCGTTGCGATTGCGCAGACACGCGATGGCATCGGAGAAATCGCCTCTGACCTCTCGCGCACCGCCGCCGCCCTCTCTGTCGCATTCTTCGTGCTCGCGGTCGCGCTCTCCGCCATCGCCGCGCAAACCTCGCTCCGTCCGCTCAACGAGTTTGCCGATGCAGTGCTCCGGCGCGGCCCCAATGACCTGCGCCCGTTGCGGCGCCGGGTGCCCTCTGAGTTGAACCCGCTTGTCGCCTCGCTCAACCGGCTCATCCACCGCGTTGCCCAATCGATCAACCGCTCCGAAGACTTCATCGCGGAGGCTGCGCATCGCATTAGAACGCCCCTTACCACCGTGCGCACCCATGCCGAGATCGCCCTGCGATCCGCCTCAAACGACGATCAGAAAGAGCGTCTGCGCCAGATGATGAAGGCGATCGACGAAAGCTCCCGCTCCGCCGGCCAAATCCTCGACCACGCAACCGTTGCTTTTCGAAGTGAGGACCTCAGCCAAGATGACATCGACCTCGCTGACTTGGCGATGGGGGTTGCAGGTGCATTAGAACCCACCGCCGACATGAAAGAAATCACACTCAACATAAGCGTCGAACAGACCCCGATCATCGGAGACAAGGTCCTGCTTGAGAGCGCCCTGCGCAACATCCTCGATAACGCGATCAAATACTCCCCCGAAGAGACCACCGTCGAGCTCAAGGTCACGCGCCAAGGCCAGCACGGGGAGATTATCATCACTGATCAGGGGCCGGGCCTCGGGGATTTGCCCGTCAGCGCGCTCACAGAACGGTTTCAACGCGGGCAAAACGTAGAAGGGGTCGTCGGTTCCGGCCTTGGCCTCACAATCGCCCAAGAGGTCGCCACAGCGCACAACGGACGGCTTGAGTTTCACCCCCGAGCGAAAGGAACGGGCACATGCGTCTCGCTGTCTTTGCCTTTGGCGTAGTTACGGCCCTCGCCAGCGGCGCGCCCGCCTTTGAGGTGGAGGACTTCCGGTCGTATCCGGCGGATGGCACTGCGACCCTCCGCATCCTCTCCACCGCAGATCTCGACGTCTTTGAGCCGTTTATCTTAGGCTTTCAGGCGCAAGAGCCTGAGATTGCCATCGAATACACCGTCGCCTCAAGCAAAGAGGTGTTCAGCGCGATCCGCAGTGAGGCCGCGTTTGATCTCGTCCTGTCCTCGGCGATGGACCTGCAGTTTCAACTCGCCAACGACGGCTACGCAACGACCTACACGTCAGAGGCCACGGCCTCTCTCCCGGCGTGGGCACAGTGGCGGAATATGGTGTTTGCGTTCACTGCAGAATCCGCCGTTGCGGTGATCTCAGAAGAGCATTTCGCTGATCTTACACCCCCGACCACCCGCGAAGGGCTCATCCAAATGCTGCGGGCAGCACCTGAGCGTTTCGATGGCAAAGTCGGTACCTATGACATTCGTAGTAGCGGTCTGGGCTATCTCTTCGCCACGCAAGAAGCGCGCATCTCTGACACCTACTGGCGCCTGGCGGAGGTGATGGGCCAGCTCGACACCGACGTGTTTTGTTGCTCGGGCCAGATGATCGACGCGGTCGCCGCCGGAGAGCTCGCGATCGCCTACAACGTGCTGGGCAGCTACGCAGCGCAGCGCTTGCAAGAGGATGACGCGGCGGGCTTGAGGATCATCGAGTTCGAGGATTATTCCAACGTGATGCTCCGCACCGCGCTGATCCCGACAACCGCGCAAAACGGTGACGCTGCGGGGCGGTTCCTTGACCGCTTGCTCTTTGAGGGCCTGCGCGACAGCGGCGGCGCGGGCACGCTCCCTCCGCTCGTGAACGCCTCCGTCGACGGCGGCAGCACCTTCGGGCCGATCCGCCTGGGGCCTGCGCTCATGGTCTACCTCGATCCGCTCAACCGTGCTGGCTTTCTGGAGAGTTGGGAGAATTCGGTGATCAACCGATAACCGCACAAAGGCCGATGGGGCGGAAAATGCTCCGCCCCACGGAGGTTGTTTTAGGCAAACAGGAGCGCGCCGCTCATATCCTCAACTTCGACGCCCTTGAGCGCGATCTCATCGTCACCGATCATCGCAACGGCGAAATTATCCCGCTGCTCCCAGACGATGTCATCTTTGCTGAGGCCGTCGAAGAGGAGCGTGTCTTCGCCCATGGTGAAGTCGCCGATCATGTCGTGACCACCCCCTGCGCTAAAGACAAACGTGTCAGCGCCGTTTTGCCCGTAGAGCCGGTCGTTGCCCGCGCCGCCCTCAAGCGTGTCATCGCCCGCGCCACCGCGCAGTTTGTCTTTGCCATCTCCGCCCGAAAGCACGTCAGAGCCCGCGCCGCCATTCAACGTATCGCGCCCCTCATTGC
The DNA here is from genome assembly GCA_038526735.1 of Pseudomonadota bacterium. Classification (GTDB taxonomy): domain Bacteria; phylum Pseudomonadota; class Alphaproteobacteria; order Rhodobacterales; family Rhodobacteraceae; genus Rubricella. The sequence continues at coordinate 9,763 of JBCBGM010000034.1, forward strand.
CCTCGATCACATCGTCGCCGCCACGCCCCGAGAGACTGTCACGACCTTTCAGACCCGTGATCTCGTTGGCAGAGCCATTCCCGATCAGTGTGTTGTCGAGGTCGTTGCCGGTGGCATTGCTCTGATTTGATCCGGTAAGGCGCAGATGCTCCACATTGTCGCCGAGCGTGAACGAGACCTTGGAGTTGACCCAATCTATCCCCTCATCCGCAAACTCGATGACCTGATCGCCGATATCATTGATCTTGTAGGTGTCGTTTCCGGTGCCGCCGTAGCTGATATCCGCCCCGGCATTGCCTGACAGCAGGTCATTGCCCGCACCACCGTAGAGCACGTCATCCCCCGCACCGGGGCACAAGATGTCATCCCCGTCGCCGCCATACACCGTATCGCCGCCTGTGCCGCCGTGGAGCTTGTCGTTGCCCGCGCCGCCTTTGATCTCATCGACGCCATCGCCACCGTGCATCTTGTCGTTGCCGTCACCACCCTCGATGCGGTCATCCCCCGCACCGCCGATGATGATATCGTCGCCACCAAGACCAAGCAGGACGTTGTCGTTGGAGTTGCCGACGACCTCGTTGTCAGAGGCATTGCCTGTGGCAGACGTCGCGTCTGACCCTTCGATCAGCCAGATATCCTCGAACGCCGCTTTGAGCGTGTGATCGAGGGTGGACTTTACCTTGTCCCGGCCAGAGCCGTCGCTCTCATCCACCACATCGCCACTGTTATCGATGTAGTAGATATCGTCGCCTTGCCCGCCGCGCATGACATCGGCACCAACGCCGCCGTCGAGCACGTCACGGCCGTCACCGCCGATGATCTCGTCATTGCCAGCGCCCGCACGGATAAAGTCATTTCCCGCGCCACCGTAGATCTCATCATCGCCCGCTTCGGCGAAGATCTTGTCGTCGCCGCCATAGCCCAAGACCACATCCGTCTCGCCATCAGCACCGTCGATCATGTTGCCCTCGGCATCGACATAGCCCAGCAGCATATGATCGTTGCCCGCCGTGCCATCGACCGGCGAGGTCGCGATGGTCACAAAGGCACTGTCGGTGGTGCCGTCTTTCGAGCGGATCGTATAGGTGAAGGTGTTGCTGCCTGCGGTGTCGAGCCCGTCAACGCGGATCAAACCGTCTTCAAACAACGTAACCTTTTCACCGCTGGCAAGTGTCATCGACTCGCCCACGGCCAAGGGCTTGTCGCAGAGCGCCACCACCTCAACGCCGTCCACACCCAACTGCGTGTCGTTGGCGAGCAGGTTGATCCAGGCGCTGTTCTTCGCCGCCACCGCGAGCACATCGTCATTCGCGATCAGTGCGGTTTGGATGGAGTCGGCCACGATGAGCAGGTTCGAGTCGTAGATATCATCCCCCGCATCCGCAATCGCCACGCGAATGGTGTTCTCTTCCCCAACCACTACGGGCGCTTTGATCGTGAGCACGCGGGTGAGCCCGTCCATCTCTGTGTTGAAGAGGTCCTTGCCGTTGCTGTGAAACAGGTTGCTGTTCGACTTTGTGTTGATGTTGTCGATAGAGATCTCGCCATCACCAATCGACATCTCTGCCACGACCCCATTCACAGTGATCGCCACGGCATCGTTAAACCCTGCATCGACCCACTCAAGGTATTCCTCAGAGCTAAAGGTCAGCTGCATCGTCAGCGTGTTACCGAGCGGAATGAACGTCGCCTCAAGGGCCGCGCCATCAAAGGTTTTGACGCCCGCGACCGTGTTGAGCGTGATGTCCCCGTCAAAACCATCGGTCTTGCCGGAGGTATTCTCCCGCGTGTTGTAGTTCTTCCCCTCCTGAACCGTACCATCCGCCTTTGCGACGAGGTCCAGCGACCCGTTCGTAAAGCTCTGCGCAAAGCCGGTGGACAGGATCACACCCGCATCCGCTGGAACCGCACCCGGAGAGACCGCAAGGCCCGATGAATAGACGCCGCTTGAGCGGTCATCGCCGTGAAAGGTCGCGTCTTTGATCGTGATGCCTGCGCCGAACATAACTTCGGCCATGGCCCTCGCATCGGCACCGATATCGATGGGAAGTTTCGGAAAGTCCTGTGAGTTAGACATGTTAGTCCCTTCGCGGGCTCAACCCGCTGTTGCTGCGGAAAATGAACGGGAAATCTCAGTAGGCGCCGCGCCCGGAGAGCACGGCCGGAACGGTCAGCAGCAACAGGCGCAGATCGCTCCACAGGCTCACGCCCCGCACATAGGCGATGTCCATCGCGACCATGTCCTCGAACGAGACATCAGCCCGGCCAGAGACCTGCCAAACACCGGTGATCCCGGGCAGCGCATTCAGCCGCTCGCGCGCGTATTGCGGATACTGAGACACCTCCTGCGGCAGGGCAGGGCGCGGGCCGACCAGCGACATATCCCCGATCAGCACGTTAATGAGCTGCGGCAACTCATCGATGGAATAGCGGCGAATGAAGCGGCCCACCGGCGTGATTCGCGGATCGTTCTTGAGCTTGAAGCACACGCCTGAACGGTCGCTGTCAGCGACAAGGGCTGCGCGGCGTGCATCCGCGTCTTTGTACATCGAGCGGAACTTAATCATCCCAAAGCTGCCACCCCGGTAGCCCACCCGGTTTTGCACGAAGAACGCGCCGCCGGGGCTGGTGAGCATCACCGCAATCATCGTGCAGATCAGTACTGGTGAGAGCAGGATGAGTGCGGCGGAAGCAGCGCAAATATCGAGCAGTCGTTTGGAGAGCGGCAACGCTGCCGGAGAGGGCTGTTTTGCAGCGCGCGTCGGAACATCGGGGTGAAGATCGGCAAAGTGCATCTGAGTGACTCCTGTTGAGTTGATGCACCCCTAATGAATTGAAAATGAACGATATTTTACTGTGCATAGGCGTAGGCTGCTGGCCCTTTTGCGCCCGCTTCTGAGCTTTCGGGAAAGCATCTAGCCAAACGGATAGTCCGCCCCATCCCCTGAGTTTCAGACACAAAAAAAGGGGCGCCGAAGCGTCCCCTTGGTGCCCGAATTTGAGCCCTTGCGGTCAGAGCCCCGGATCGTTCTTCCGGGCCTTGGTCATCACCAGCGCCCCACCGTTGCGCGGGAGGCTGTCGAGCAGTGGGATGTTCTTGAGCGCCTCCTCAGACCGGTCGTTTGGCGAGATGCACCCGATCCCAACATCGGAAGCAGAGAGCACCAGTTCTGCCGAAACCGACTCCTCCAGGCTGCCCGCATCGACCACCACCACATCGTAATTCGCCGCCAGCTTGCCCAGGGATTTGCGCACGGCTTGGGCAGCGTGGTTGCTATCTTCGCCCTTGCCGCGCTGGCCAATTGGCAGAAGTTCAAACCCGTCAACCTGCGTGATGCTGTGACGACCACCGGCCACAAGCTGGCACCAACCATTGTTGGTATCCGCACCCAACAGCCGGCTCACCTGACCGTTGATCGGATCGGCATCCACCAAGAGTACCGAAAGGCGCGCGCGGGCAAAGCTCTCTGCCAGAGTGCGAGAGACGCTGGCCGCACTCCCGCGATCCGCCTGAGCCACCGCGAGGATCTTTCCGCGCCCCTCAGGGACAGGCGTGCGCACAGGCATCAGCATGATCTTGTTGCGCAGCTTGTCGATTGCGCGGCCCATCAGCTCGTCACGGCGCTCGGTCTTGCGGGTGATCACGCTCAGCACTGGCACCAGATGCGCCGTCGCCCAGGTCGCATCGGAGAACCGCAGTTTGCGGTTGCGCGCAGCCATCAGGCTAATCGCCAGCGTGCCCAAGAAGCCACCGCCCAGAAAGCCACCTGCGCCCAGCATCTTGGAGCTGTCTTCCGCAGCCTCCTGCGGCACCACCGGCGGCACCATCAACTCAGTGAGCCCCGGCAGCGCGTTGTCGCTTTCGAGCACCACTTCGTCGAGGGCACGGCGGGTTTGCTCCAGCATGTCCTGCACATCGTCGCGCTCGGCGGCCAAAAAGCCCAGCTGCAAGCGGCGCGCGTTAAGATCCCGCGCCTCCTCCCGGGCAGCCTCTAGCCGCGCGGTGACTTTTTCGAGCAACGCTTCGATGTCCGCGATGGATTGCTCGGTGCTCGCACCGCTCTGGTCGGTCAAAGCACCGGTCTGCCCCAACACCTGAATTTGCTGGCGGCGGTCGGCCATCGCACGGTCAATCACAGCGATCTCTTCCAGCAGGTCACGCACCTGGCGGGCGGCGTCGGTGTAGCGTGTGCGGGCGCGGGCAAGATCAGCCTCCAGCTTGGCTTTCTCGAAGTTGAGATCGGCCAGCGCGCGGTCGAGCAGGGTGGCGCGCATGATCTCGTCGTCGTTCATGTCTGCCGAAGAGTTGCCGCTGCTGCGCATCGACACGAGCGTCGCCTCAACCTCACCACGGCGGCCCGCAAGCGCATCGATCTGTGCGATTTTTTCGATATGCGCCTTGGCCATCGCATCGGGCCCAAACTCTCCGCCAACTTCCAGCATCTGCGTATTCAGTTCTTGCAGGCGCTGAAGCAGGTCGGTTTCACGGGTCATCAGCTCGTTGATCCGCGTGGTGTTTTGCACCCGGTTCGTCTCATCGGTGAGCTCAAGATAGGCGGAGGTGACAGCATCCAGTTTCGCCGCTGCAAACTCCGGAGATTTGCTCACGGTCGTCAGCACGATCATCGTCTCCCGCAGTCTGATCTCGATGGAATTCGCCAGATCGCGCGGGCTGACCTCTGCCGCCTCTTCCGGGAATTGGTCAGTCAGCAACTCAAGCGCACGCGCCATCACTGGATGGCTTGCCACAAAGGTCATTTCGGCGCGCACGAAGGCATCAAGGGTTTTCAGAACGCTGTCGTCGCGGGTGGTGTAGAGCACGTTCTGCTCTTTCGGATAGATCCGCAAAATCGCCTGCGATTCGTAGAGTTTCGCACCGTTCAGAAAACCAACCGCACCGCCGATTGGGGCGAACACGAGGCAGACGAAGAACCAGGTCAGCCAGCGCCCGCGCATCGCGCGAAAGAGCGCAGCAATCGGGTTAAACTCGGTTGCGTCCTGCGGCTCCGCTTGGGTGTGAACATAACCGTCCGCAACGTCTAGATGGTGGATCTCCGCCTCGGCAGGCGCGGCGTCAAACTGCTCAAACATAGGCTCATGGGCGAGGGCATGCGACATGGCTCAAATCTCCTTCGGGAGGCGGCTGGAGGCGTCACGCTCCCAGCGAATGGTGGAGGACGGTTGGGTGCGCTCAAACGCGACAAGCACCCGAACCCAGAGGGACACAGCGATGTAGGTGAGCACGCCAAGCCAGAGCTTCGGCTGTGCCGCACCGCGCTTGGCAACCATCGCAATCGCGCGCAGGCCCGTGGGCCGCTGCGTTTTCGCGCCCTTCGTGGTCAGCGCTTTAGTGCCGCGATAGCTGCGGCGACGGATGCGGATCAGGTCGGCAAGCTTGCGCGGCGCCTGCACGGTAAAGGCACACTCGGGCCGGTAGGCGATCCCGCCATCCTCCGCAAACCGCGCGATATACTCGTCGTCGGCGGTGAGCTTGGGCAACGGGAAGAGGGCCCTTGCGGTCGGTGCAGACACACCAAACAGCCCGCCAAACTTGCCCGCATCCTGATACGGGTTGAGCAGCCAACCGGCGTAGAACTGGCGCACCCAGAAGGGCACACCGTCGAGCGAAACCTCCATGCGCCCGCACGCACCCGCGTGAGTCTCTGCCATCAGCGGTGCTGCGAGCGCCTCAAGCGCATCCGGCGTGGTCACGAGGTCAGCGTCGAGGCACAGCACCGCGCCATCGAGCGCGTAGGTCATGGCCAGGTTCAGCGCATTGGTTTTGCCACCCACGGGCGTTTCCAGCACGATCGCGGCAGGGCAGGCGGATTTGGCGACAGCGAAGGTTTCATCATCGCAGGCATTGGCAATGACCACCACGTGCGCCTTGCCAGCGGCGGCCCAAGCGGCCAAGGGCGTGAGGCAGCGTGCGATCACACTCGCCTCGTTGTGGGCCGGTATCAAAACGGTGATCGTCATGTTCAAGCCTTTCCGTGGATGAAGTCTGCGATCTGGGTGATCATGTGAGCGGGCGGTGTTGCGAGCGCCGCGTCAACCTGCGGCCAGGCTCTGGCCTTAAGGATGTCGCGGAGCGCGGCTTCGTCGGCTGCAAGCGTCAGCCCCGACAGGCCCTTCAGCCGCTCCGCCGTTGCCAGCTGATGCTCGTTGCGGTGCTCTCCGAGCGCTGCGCGGCGTGGCATCACCACGACCGGAGTGCCAAACGAGAGCGCGGAGAGGATCGTCCCCATCCCGGCATGCGCAATCACCACCTCAGCGGCCTGCATCCGCGCGTCCATTTCAGCGATGCTGAGAGACGCGGTGCAGTCGATGCCCGGATAAGCAGCGGCGTCTGGCCCAACCTGGGCCTCCACGCGCGTGCCTGGGTTTTCAGCGGCAAAAGCAGAGACGGTCTGCAACAGCCGCGGAAACGCCATTTGAGTGCCAACGGTCACGAAGATCATCACACCGCCTCCCCAAGCACGCTGCCGAAGTGGTCAACGCCCGCATCCGAGGCGACGTCGGGCCATTGGCTGACGACGGTGGAAACGTGGCGAAGCAAGCGCGCAGAAAGCGACAGCCGCTGCGCATTGGCGACGCTGTCAATGAACAGCCCCCGTGCGCCGATCAGCTTGCCCGCGACGATGGCGATCACACCGCCGGCAGCCCCGGTCGAGACGATCACATCGGGCCGCACGCGCAGCACAATCCAGACAATCACCAGAACCGCGCCGATCAACCGCAAAGGCGTGCGCGCGTTGGCGTCGGGATAATGAAAAAGCCGCGCCGGAGAGACCTGCTCTGCTGTCGCACGGCCCGAGGTCGCAAAGCTCAGTTCGGTGCCTGCGAATGCGGGTGCCAAGCGCTGCAGCTGCACCCAATGACCGCCGCCAGAGGCGACTGCCAAGAGCTTGACGCGGCGTGTGGTAGAAGTGTGAGGCATGGCGATTTCCCCTTGATCGGTTGGTGTGACCATAGGGGACGCGGGCAGCGCGCGCTTTGGTGCAAAGGCCTAAGCGCGCGCTCCGTGGGGGAGGGGAGCTATCCAAAAGGATAGAAACGAACGTCTAAATCAGCTCTTTATAAAGGCTCACGAGCCGCTCGGCCTTTTGCGGCCACAGCCCTTCACGCTCGACTTTGAGGCGCGCACCTGCGCCCAAAGCGCGGAGTCTCGGGCGATCTGCCTCCAGGCTTTTGATGGTGTTGGCGAGGTCTTGCGCCAGTCTCTCCGGCGTCTCCACCGGAAGGCGCACGCCGCAGCTGTCGTCGATAATCCAGTCCGGCCCACCATTCGCGGCTGTCACCACCGGAAGCCCCCAGCGCATCGCCTCGTAGAGCACGCCGCCCGCAGGCTCTCGGAAGGAGGGGAACGCAAACACGTCATGGCTGCGATACAGCTCCTCAACCTCGCTGCGCGGGATGCGGCCCAAAAAGGTGCAGCGATCAGCGACACCAAGCGCCTGCGCCTCCGCCTCGCAAATCGCAATCTCCTCCCCGGCGCCTGCGGAGGTGAGGGTGATGCCGGGCCGATCCTTCAGCAGCGCCATTGCGCGCACAACATCGCGCAGCCCTTTGGTGCGCACCCCACGCCCGACATGGAGGAGCTTCAGCAGGCCTGGCGTCTCTGGGCGCTCCACCTCCGGCGCGAGTTCATCGATGCCCAGTTCCAACACTGGCTCAAACCGGCGAAGCGGCACGTCTTTCAACACATCCGCCACATAAGGCGCGACACCCAGCACAGCAGCGGCGCTAGAATAAGACCGCCGCAGCCACGGATCATTCCGAAACCGCCACGCATCCAGCCCTCGCAGCTTGGTGAAGCCTCCGGCTGAACCCACCTCCTCGACAAACCCACGCGGCGTAGACAGCGCACCCCCCAGCGGGCCGATCACATACGGAATATCAAAATGCCGGAATGGGCAGGGGTAGCGTGCGGCCTGCGGCATGATCTGATGGGCGATGTCGAAGCGCTCTCCACCCGACAGCGCGGCCGCCAACCACCGCCGCACATGGCGGTGAAACACCGGATACGCGGGCTTTGCCATCGCGTTAAACCGCTCATTCCGTCGCGCCCAGGCAGGCTCTGGCCAAGTGACAACGCGGGCTTTCGGCAGCTGATCGGCAAGAGCCATGCGTCCGGGGCGCTCAAACGACAGCACCGTGAGCTCAACCAAATCAGACAGAGCCTCAGCCCACTTAAACGCAACAAAGGCCTCGCCCACATCTGTGCCATCAATGTTCGGAGCCATCAGCAGAACACGCATCACCGCACCCCTCGCGGCCAAACCTGACCAAAATTGGCGACCACGGATCGAAAGTGCCGCGCCCGCGCCCGAGCCTTGGTGCCTGTCACCGAAATCGCCGACCACACCACCGCGCGGGAGCCGTTGAACCCCAGCAGAAGCAGCCAGCAGGCCGCCCCGCCCAGCCAGCCAAAATGCTTGCGATGCAGCCGCACCGTCCCCTCGCTGAGCATCACATCGCGCTTGTGGTTGAGCTTTTTGACCGAGCCACCGCCGAAATGCGTGATCTCGCCGACGGGGGCCAGCATCAGCGTCCAGCCCGCTTTGGCAAAGCGGCGGCACCAGTCCGTCTCTTCGCCATAAAAGAAGAACGCCTCGTCGAGCAGGCCCACTTCTCGCATCGCTGTGCCCCGCACCATCATGAAGCAACCCGAGATCACATCGAGCGCGCGCTCTGTTTTGCGGTCCCAACGGGTCATCTGGTAGCGGTCAAAAAACGCACCCGGAAGGCGGGTCGCCCCGCTCGCTTGCAGCGCAAGGTTCAACAGCGACGGAAACCGCGAGCCGGTAATCTGCAAAGAGCCATCCGCATTGAGCACACGGCACCCCATCACCCCCACATGCGGATGCCGATCAAGGTAGCTGACAGAGGCCGTCAGCACATCGCCATGCACCAGCGTGTCAGAGTTCAGCAGCAGTACATGACGGCCAGAGCACTGCTCCAACGCCTGATTGTTGGCGGCCGCAAAGCCGCGGTTCTCGGTGTTTTCGATCAAACGCACATCGGGAAAGCTCTCTCTGACCATCTCGGCGCTGCCATCCTCAGAGGCATTGTCCACCAGCCAAATCTCTGCCCTGAGCGCCCCCAGCCCCGCACAGACCGACGAAAGGCACTCGCGCGTCATCTCGCGCGTGTTCCAGTTCACGATGACAATCGAAAGGTCCATTCGGAGCGCCTCTCTTAAAACAATGTCGCTTGGCGGCGCGGGCGCGCTGGGCCAGCGCTGGGCTTGGCAGCGGTTTCGGGCTTGGTGTCATACATCCAGACGCCGGAGCCGATGAGGAACAGGAACAGCACGAAAAGCGCGTTCCAAAGATGCACGGTGGCGGCGGCGATCGTGATGCCGAAGAGCGTGAACGCCCAAGCATGGCGGGCATTGACCCAATGCGTGGGCAAGTTCTTGCGGCGCCCCACCATGATGATCAGCCCCAGCATCGCCGCCACGAGCATCGCCCAGGCGGGCAGGCCGTAGCGCACGGCGATCAAGAGCCAGAAGTTGTCCATCGAGTCTGACATCCAGGGCGCGCGGATCCAGTCTCCGAGCCCGATGCCAAAGATCGGGTTTCGCGCGACCTCCGCCGTGCCGTAATTCCAGATGTTGATGCGGTTGTAGGCGGATTGGGTGGAGAAGGTGAAATAGGTGACAAACACGTGGAAGGGCGTTCGCGAGGATAACAGGTCAATCAAAAGATAGGTGAGCCCAAAGAGCGCAAAGAGCGCCCGCCAGCGGCCCATGATCCCGCCCAAAACCCGCTCCCACCCGGAGACGAAGATTTGCATGAACGCCACCACATAGGGCCCGCCAGACGCTGACATGAAGGTCGCCAGCAGCACGCCAAAGACCTGCGCCATCCCCTTAAAGTTCAGGAGCTTCCGCTCCGCGACCACAAAATACGACAGCGAAAAGGCCGCCGCCGAGAACACGCCATAGAGGATCGGGTGGTCAAACGAGCCAAACGTCCGCTCCAGCCCCATGCGCGGGTCGATATAGGGCGCGCGCGGCCCGCCAAAGACGGCGGCGAAGGTGTCATGCAAGATGTGTTGCGCCGTGAGAGCCTCGGGGATGGTAAAGATCAGCATCCCCACGACCACCCCGACATACGCCTTCGCGAAGGCGGCAAAGTCATCATAGCTGCGGATGTAGAGCCGCCCGAGAAGATAGGCGCCCGCACACTCGATTACATAGATGCCACCAGACTCGATCCCTTGCGCAACGCCGCCCCATTTGATCAGCGCAAACACTGCCCAGATGCAGTGGCCAAAGATCAGCAGGTCAAAGATATTCACCTTGCCGCGCTTCCCGGACAGCAACGTGATGATCATCGGGATGAACATCAGGATCAGCACAATCCGGTAGACCGACAGCCGCAACCCACCCGCGTTTACAGAGACACTGGTCGGCAGCATCATCCCCAGGAAGAACAGCGCCACCACCAGTGGCACCCCCCAGACCCGCAATGTGGTGTCGCGCTTGGCCATCAGATCACGCCGTCGCTTTAGCCAGCGGTGCCCAGTGGCGCAGCGAAAGGGCAGGGCGCTCGACAATCGTCCAAGAGAGCCAGGCCAGCGGGATGACCAAGGCGACGCTGACGAGGCCGAGCATCTCGGGGCTCATGTCGCCAAAAGTGGCAACCAGTGTCTGAGAGGTGGGCCAGCCCAAAACATACACTCCATACGAGATATCTCCGCCCAGGCTTTTTGCGGTGGGGCGCAGACCATAGACAAGCGCTGCATAGCCCAGACTGACGGCGAGCGCGATGTTTGCAACGCTCTTGTCAGTGGTCATCGCGGCGAGGCCCGTGCCGAGTAGCAAGATCAGCGGGCCTACATCTGCGCGCAAGACGATCCGGTCGCGCCAGGCCCATGCGGTGGCTCCAAGCGCAAAGGCGAAGGCAAGCGGCGCGCCAACCGTCAGGCGGTGATGCGGCAAGTGTCCGGCCTCAGCGGCAAGTACAGCCCCCGCCATCATACCCAAAATCACCAACCAACCCCAACGCCCCACCGGCGTGAACCAGATCACAGCGGCAACCAGCGCGTAGCATGCAACCTCATAAAACAGCGTCCAAAGCGGGCCGTTCACCGCGCCGGAATAAGGGTTCTGCGCATAGGCGCCCGGGAGGCTGTGCTCCAGGCTCACAAGGCTCACCCCGCGCAGCACATATTGGGCGGTATCACGGAGCGTCGGCTCAGCGCCCGACGCTACCGCACAGATCACTGTCACCACCAAAGCCACACAGAGGCCGGGGAAAATCCGCAAAATCCGTGCCAGCCAAAACGCAACCGGTCGGGTGCGCTCCGCTGCCCGTGCGATCAGCACCCCCGACAGCACAAAAAACACCAGCACGGCGCAATGCCCAAGCGAGACACCCAAGCTCGCCTGTAGCGGCTCTGGCGTGCCTCTCCCCAAAGCGAGCGGATAGGCATGGCTGACTACAACCGCGAGGGCCGCGATCAGCCGCACATGGTCGAGGCCATGCGCCCGCACCGAGAGGGCGTTTGCGAGTGTGCGGCTCATTGTGCTGCCTCAACGCCCGAGATCTTCACCGGACGCCACAGCTTGTTGCGCCAAATCCGCTTCAACGTGCCCGCAAAGCTCTGAGCACGCTCTTTTGCGCTCAAACGCAACCAACGGCCAAAAGAGGCGCCGATCTGGCCCTGCGGCACCGGCATTCCCACCAACTGCATCGCCTTGCGGCGCCCCCAAACAGCAGCGTTGGTCGCCACGAGGTTCGGCTGAGCCAATGCGATCACGTCGCGAGACTTCTCTTCCGCCACCAGCACACCCGCGGCAATCGCGGCTCTGATCAGCTCTTCACCCCGCTTGGTGCGCGCGATGATCAGCGAGCGGCCCGCATCGGTGTTGCCCTTGGGCGGGTTGTGCCACGGATCGCCGACGGAGATGTCGGCAAAAGCCGCGGTGTGATCGTCACAAATCCGGCAGCGCCAGCCGCGCCCGGTTTGCAGGATGGTGCCCCAGCCCTCGCTGTAGGGGATGCCGCGCGTGGTGATCTCTTCACCGGTCGCGGTCTCGTAGGTCGCTTGCATCAGCCCTGGCCACCCGTTGCCGCGATAGCGCAGATCTGTCACCTTCACGTCGCGCGGCACGTCGAGGTGATCGAGCAGCCGTGTGGTCGCGTTGAGGTTCGGCGCGCCCGCGCAAAAGATGCCAATCGTCAGGCCAAGGTTCTGTGCAAGCCCCGGGCTCTGTTGCGCCGCCTTGTGCGCGCTGGCGATGTCACAGGGCTTTCCGATAAACGCCATGGGCGTATCAGAGGCCGCAATCTCCCTCAAAAGCTCCGCCGGGCTGGCCTGCGCGTAACGGGAGCCGGAGCCGCGCACCAAGCCCGCACGGTCGCGGCTGATCACCGCTTCGTTGACCCGTGCATCCGTCTTGCTTGCTGCAACATGTGCCACGCCACTCACAAAACCCTGCTCCAGAGCGAATTGCGCCAACGCTGTGACAGCCCCTCCCGAGGAGCCGCGAAAGTGGATCTCGGTGTCTGCGGCATAGCCTTCCCAGGTGGCGCGAACCGGGCCCCACTCATCGTCGATGGCGTCTTTCACGGCGGGCTTCTCCACGGCTGCCCCGGCGCAAACGGCCATCGCGGCGGTGTCTGCATCCTCGTTCGCCACAACCGGGCGGCGGCCAGCGAGCTCATCCTCGATCATGCGGATCGCGTTCGGGAAGAGGCCCGCGCAGGCACCACAACCGGTGCACAGGTTGCAGGCGACAACATCGCTGATGCGGTTCGGAGTGGCGGTCATGACATCACCTTTTGAGTTGGGGTTTTGGCAAAAACATCAGAGAGCAACTGCCACCCGCGCAAGGCGGCGAGCGCCTCGCCGAGGGCAGCGGTTGCAACAAGGGTCCAGAGCGGCGCGCCGGTGAGGGCGAGGGCCGTGACTGGCAAAAGCACCAGCGCGCGCATCACATTGGCTCGCGCCGGATCACCGGTGCGGCCCAGCGAAACGGCCAGCTGAGACAGGGGCGTGCGAGCGATCCGCAGCGCAGCGGCAGCCGCCAGCGCGACGACAATTGGTGCGTCAGGAGAGAACGCGGCACCGTAGATCACCGTCACCACGACGTCCGCCAGCAGAACAAACCCGCCGAAGAAAACCACCGCCAGCGCCGCATGGGCCAGCAGGCTTTGCTGCGCGGCACGGCCCACGGTTCCTGCGTCAACAGCGCGGCGAAAGACCGGTGCGAGAAGGGAGGCCGCAGCCCGCCCGGTGATCAGCGCGGGCAACAGCGACAGCTGCAACACGATGACGAACACCGCGAGCGCGTCGACGCCGTAGGCCTTTGCGATGATCAGGCGATCCGCTTGAAGCGTCAAAAACATCAGGCCTGCGTTGGCAATCAACGGCGCGCCAAACGCCCAGATCCGCAGCATCGCAGCCCGCTCAAACGAAACCCGATAGCGGCGCTCTGCGAGCAGGTGAGAGACCACCACTTGCGCGACAGTCTGCGCCGCAAGCGCAAAAACCAGCGCGATGTGAGACCCGGTGTGGTGTGCAACGAGCGCCGCGACGACGAGCATCGCAACCGCCCCCGCAGCCTCCACCAGCGCCAGCCCGCGGTAGCTGAACGACCGCTCTGCGCGGCGCACGTCAAGATGCAGGAAGGCTTTTCCACAGGGCACCAGCGCCAGTGCCAAGTAGGTGAGCAGCGCAGGCCCCGACGGAAACGCCACCGACATCACCACCGCGAGCACCCCAAGGCACAGCGCCATCGCAGCGCCCCGCAAAATTAGCGCGCCGTGCAAGTTGGCCTGCAGCGCCGCGCTATCGCCATCAGTCGCCTGTGCCAGCAAGCGCTCCACACCGATGTCGCTCGCCATCTCTACGAGGCGCAGCGTCACCGCGAGCAGTGCCGCCTGACCAAACTCCTCCACACCCAGCAACCGCGCGAGGATGACCGAGCGCACAAGCGCGGTCATCTCAACGGCGATGGGCACAGCCCATGCGGTTGCGCGTGCGGAAGCCGCGATCATGCCGCCACCTCAGAGACCTGAGCGGCGATGGCATCCATCTGAGCCTCTGCCCGCTCCAAGAGCTTGGGCAGAGCGGTTTGCAGGCTGCGGCGGGTCGCGCGGCGGTTTTCAATCGAGTGTGCGACAACCTCACCAACCGTCTGAGCATCGGCCGTGCGCAGGTCCACGACGTGCTTTCCAAGGCCGCAGGCCTCAAACACGCCCGCAGCTTTGTCCGAATAGCCAAGGCCAAGCGTCGGCACGCCGGAAGAGAACCCGGCGATCGTTGCGTGCATCCGCGCACCCGCGAACCAGTCGAACTGCGAGATGATCCACTTGAGCTGTGGCGCGGTGTAATCCTGCGGCAGCACGCAGACACGGTCTTGCACGTCGTCACCAAGGCGCGCTTTCAGGCTCTGAGCTGCCGCCCAATCGCTCTCTGGGTCCTCAGGGTTGCGCAGCACATGCGGCACCAGAACCAGCTTTGCTTTGGGGTGAGAGGCGAGCGCGGCCCGCGCCGCCGCCTCAATCTGATCAGTGTGCGGGGCTGCCAGCCCGAATTGCTTCTGCGCCGACTGCGCGTGCTGGCACAAGAGCCCGCTCACATTGAGGCCAATCACCGGAAGCCGGCGCGACGTGCGCAGCCAGCGAAACACCTCAACCGGCACCCACTCAGGCGTCGCGGTGGGCAAGAGCAGCGCCATGTCCACGCCGAGGCGGTGGCGCGCCGGGTCAAAGTCGTCCCCCAGCATGTCTTTCAGCAGGGCAAGGCTGTTGGCATCGCGCACCCACACCGCGTGCGCAGCGCGCAGGATATCCGCCGCAATCGCACGCTTCTTGAGATCGAGGAACGGGCCGAGCGTCTGCGGCAACAGGATCAGCGGCTTGCCGGTGTCGAGCGCAAGGCGCTTGGTCAGAACCATCGCCTGAAACCGCTTCTCGCCATAAAGGTCGGTGAAACTGTCGCCACCCGAGACGTCGAGCACCGCATCTGCGGCGTGCACCGTCTGAGCGGATGGCGACAGCCCCCCACCAACCTTCAAAAGAGCGCGCACCGTGCGCAGGCAATCTGCGCGCCACAACCGCCGGGTGTGGGACAATCCGAAAAGCTCCACAGCGCGGTCAGATGTGCCGAGCCGCCAGGTGGTTTCGCGCTTGCCACGGCCATGGTCTGCGACGGCGATCTGGTGGTGGCCGCGGGCCGCGAGCCCATCCACCGCCGAGTAGCACAACGCACTGACACCTTGATTGCCTGTGTTTGGTGCGGCGTTCATCAGGGTAAGCATCCTCAAGTTCCTTTGTGCTGAAGCGCATTGCGCGGCTGATGGCGCTGGGTATAGGCAGGACGCTGAGCGCGGTCTCGGTCGCAATCGGGGAGCAAGGCCTGTAAAATGAGAGCCCGGGTATACTTTCGGATAGGAGCGCACGCGGGTGTTTAAGGGTCGCGGACTTTGGGCGTTATGTGTTGCGATGCTGTTGAGCGCCTGCTCTGACGACAGCGTCGACACCAGCGAGATGCCCTACGATGGCATTGCGTTTCGCCAACTCATCGTCAGCGATCCTCCCGTGCCCGGCCGCACCGCGATCTGCGAATTTGGAGAGACTGAGACGCTTGACGCCAAGGGCCGCCCCGTCGCCTCCCGCGACGCTTTCACCGGCCCCTATGCCGTGGGCCCCGGAGACACGCTGCGCCTTAATCTCTTTGGCGAAGAGGGGATGAGGGACCTTTTGGTGCGCGTAGACGGGCAGGGATATATCCAGGTGCCCATCGTGGCCCCCGTACGCGTTGAGGGCCGCACCACCCGCCAAATCCAAAGCCAATTGGCAGACGCCTACCGCGTGATTTTCCAAGACGCCTGGGTCACCGTGCAGCTCGAAGATGCGGTCAGCAAACCGATTTACTTCTTGGGGGAGTTCCGCAGCCCTGGTGTGAAATACCTAGAACGCCCGGTCGATCTGTTGCAAAGCCTCGGCATGGCCGATGGTCTTGAGGAGGATGCCTTCCTCCCCGGCGGTCGCCTGATGCGCCGCAATCGGGTCTGCGCCGTTGATCTCTTTGCCCTGCTGCGCGAGGGCGATTTCAACCAGAACGTCGATATTCAGCCCTATGACGTGCTGTTCATGCCTGCCCGCCAAGACATGAGCGTCTATGTGCTCGGCGCCGTGGCCAGCCCCGGTGAGGTGCCGTTTGGCTCTGAGGGCCGCACGCTGTTGGAAGTGCTGTCGATGTCAGGCGGCGTGAACCGGTCCTCCGCCTTCCTCGATCAGGTGCGGGTCATCCGCAGCTTCTCCCCGGTGCATGGGGAGATGTTGATCTTAGATGTAGAGGCGATGCTGCGCGGCGAGGCGCTGGATTACCCGCTCGAGCCCAACGACGTCGTCTTCGTCCCCAACTCCGCGCTGGGGTCATGGAACGAGGCGATTGCGGAGATCTTGCCGAGCCTGCAACTCATCAGCAGCGCGCTCACCCCCTACGCGCTCATCCGCACACTGGCCGACTGACGGCGCTAATCGAGCAAGGCCGCCCGCGATTGGCTGGCAAATTCCCGCCGTATCACCGTCATCGCCGCAAAGAGCGTGGCGATGATGAGGGGCACGGCGCCCAGCATCCATGCCAACAGGGCCAGCGCGAAATAGATGTTCCGCAGCCCCCGGTTAAAGCTCCGCACAGCAGTGTTTGAGAGTTTGCCGGCCTTTTCCGCCACCCGCAGCGCGTCCTCCAGGTGATCGCAACTCGGCGTCGCCGCCATGACGGTGGCCGTGTATCCAAGCAGCCGATGCGCCCAGACGAATTTCATAAACGCGAGGGCAAAGACCAGCGTCACCGCCAAGATTTTCGCCTCTAACGTCGCGCGAGAGACCATCAACTCCGGCGCGAGGTCATCGGTGATCAGCGCCACCGTCTCTGCCTGCGTGATCGCTGCGGCCCCGCCACCCACCGCCAAAAGCGTGGCAGAGGCGAAAAACGCCGTGCCCTGCCGCAGCCCATTGGCGACCTGACTGTCAAAGATCCGCACGTCCCGCCGGGCCATCTCTCGCATCCAGTCGAGCCGGTACTTATCCATGATCACATGGGTAGAGGGGCGAGATTTTGGCGGATGCTCGGTCAAAACACCAAGCCCGACCCAAACGAGCACAAACAGTAAAAGCGCGGCGCTATCCCACAGGGTGAAACCGGAAACCACGGAAATCGAGAACTCGGTCATCGGATGAAACTATCCCTCGCTTGCGTTTCGCTGAAATTGGTCACATTATCTAACCAATCCAGGTAGAGGTACCCCAATGGAAATGCCTACCCCAGATGCAGCGATCCTCGCGCGAAAGTCCACAATCGTGGCGCGCTTGCAGGCCGTTTTGCCCGCCGATGCAGTGGTTCACGACGAGGTAGAGACCCGCGCCTACGAGTGCGACGCCCTTACAGCCTATCGCTGCCCACCCCTCTGCGCCGTGCTGCCCGCCAATACCCAAGAGGTCGCCGCCGTCCTGAAAATCTGTCACGAAGAGAATGTGCCGGTCGTGCCGCGCGGCTCTGGCACCTCTCTCGCAGGTGGCGCATTGCCCACGGCAGACGCCGTGATCCTCGGCGTCGCCAAGCTCAACCAGGTGCTTGAGACCGACTACGACAACCGCTTCATTCGCGTTCAAACCGGGCGCACGAACCTTTCCGTCACCGGCGCGGTTGAGGCCGAGGATTTCTTCTACGCCCCCGACCCCTCCAGCCAGCTTGCCTGCGCCATCGCGGGCAACATCGCGATGAACTCCGGCGGCGCGCATTGTTTGAAATACGGCGTCACCACCAACAACCTTCTGGGCGTGACGATGGTCACGATGGAGGGCGAGGTGATGGAAATCGGCGGCGCCCATCTCGATGCCGCCGGGTATGATTTGCTCGGACTCCTCTGCGGCTCCGAGGGACAGCTCGGCGTCGTAACCGAGGCCACCCTGCGCATCCTGCGCAAACCCCAGGGCGCGCGCCCCGTTCTGATGGGTTTTGACTCGAACGAGGTTGCTGGCGCCTGCGTCTCTGACATCATCAAGGCGGGCGTTCTGCCCGTTGCCATTGAGTTTATGGACCGCCCCTGCATCCGCGCCTGTGAGGCCTTCGCCAAGGCCGGCTACCCCGATGTCGAGGCGCTCTTGATCGTCGAGGTTGAAGGCTCAGAGGCCGAGATCCGCGAGCAGCTCGACAAGATTGTCGCCATTGCCAACACCCACAACCCGGTGGAGTTGCGCGAGAGCAAGTCGATGGCCGAGAGTGCCGCGATCTGGAAAGGCCGCAAATCCGCCTTTGGCGCGATGGGCCAGATTAATGACTACATGTGCCTCGACGGCACGATCCCGGTCTCTGAGTTGCCCTACGTTCTGCGCCGCATCGGTGAGATGTCCAAGGAATACGGCCTCGACGTAGCCAATGTCTTTCACGCAGGCGACGGCAACATGCACCCGCTGATCCTCTTTGATGCCAACAAACCCGGGGACCTTGAGCTCTGCGAGGCGTTCGGTGCCGATATCCTGAAACTCTGCGTCGAGGTCGGCGGCTGCCTGACCGGCGAGCACGGCGTCGGCATCGAAAAACGCGACCTGATGCACGCGCAATTCACCCCCGAAGACATGGAAGCACAGCTCGCCGTCAAAGACGTCTTTGACCCCAAATGGCTGCTGAACCCGGCCAAGGTGTTCCCGCTGGATGTCACCGCATCCCGCCGCCCGGCTTGAAAGACAGCACAATGACCCTGACCCCCAGCACCGAGGCGGAGCTCTCCGCCGCAATTGACGCAGCCTCCGCCCCGCTAGAGATCACCGGCGGCGGGTCGCGCGCGGGCATCGGCCGTCCGGTCAACGCGGCAGAGACGCTCTCGACCGAAAAGCTGACGGGCATCACCCTCTATGACCCCGGCGCGCTCACCATCGTCGCCAAGGCGGGCACACCCCTGCGTGAGATCGAAGAGGCCCTCGCCGCCGAGGGCCAACGCCTGCCTTTCGAGCCGATGGACCACCGCGCGCTCTTGGGCACCAGCGGAGAGCCCACAATCGGCGGTGTGGTTGCGGGCAACATCTCTGGCCCCCGCCGCATCCAAGCCGGGGCCTGCCGCGACAGCCTGATCGGCGTGCGCTTTGTCGATGGCACCGGCACCGTCATCAAAAACGGTGGCCGCGTTATGAAGAACGTCACCGGCTACGATCTGGTCAAACTGATGGCCGGGTCCTGGGGTACGTTGGGTGTGCTCTCTGAGGTCTCGTTCAAGGTGCTGCCCACGTCGGAGACCACGACCGTGCTGTTCTACGAAGGCCTCAGCGACAAGACCGCCGTACAAGCGATGTCCGCGGCCCTAAGCTCCCCCTACGAGGTGACCGGTGCCGCGCATTTGCCCGAAGGCACCGATGGCTCACCCCTGACCGTGCTCCGCCTCGAAGGGTTCGAAAAATCCGTTGCCTACCGCACCCAAGAGCTCGCTGATGAGCTTGCCCGCTTTGGCGCTCCGCGCGTTGAGACGGACCCAGCCAAAACCAGCGCGATCTGGGGGTATATCCGCGATGTCGAGGGTTTTGCGAACCGCCCCGGCGACGTCTGGAAATTCTCCGTCAAACCCACCGACGGGCCAACGCTCGGAGCGTCCCTGCGCGCAGCGGGCGCGACCGCGCTGCAATACGACTGGGGCGGCGGCCTTATCTGGGCGCTTGCACCTGAGGGCACCGATCTGCGCCACGCGATGACTGTGCAAGGTCACGCGACCCTCATCCGCGCCTCCGCCGCCACCCGCGCCGCGGTCCCGCCCTTCCAGCCAGAGGCCGCCCCCATCGCGGCGCTCTCAAAGGGTCTGCGCGAGAAGTTTGATCCCAAAGGCATACTCAACCCTGGACGGATGGTCTGAGCCATGCAAACCACATTCACGCCCGAGCAACTCACCAACCCAGCCACCGCCCACTCGAATGAGATCCTGCGCACCTGCGTGCATTGCGGGTTCTGCACCGCGACCTGCCCCACTTATCAGGTCTTGGGCGATGAGCTCGACAGCCCGCGTGGGCGCATCTACCTGATCAAAGACATGCTTGAGAACGAGCGCGTGCCCGACGCCAAAACCGTCAAGCACATCGACCGCTGCCTCTCGTGCCTCGC
>JBCBGM010000035.1:0-28699 GCA_038526735.1 Pseudomonadota bacterium
GCCGCCCGCGTCTAACCGGGGCTGCGGGTGGAGAGGTATTTGATCACGCCATGGAGCGTGCGCACATCACCATCGGTGAGCGGCAGGCGGCGAAAGAGGTTTTCAAGCTGCACCTTCATGCTCTCTGCCTTGTGCTCGGGGAAGAAGAAGCCCCGCGCCTCAAGATCTCCAAAGAGCCGCTCCACGAGCTTGTCGATTTCTTCGCCGCTGGCGAGGCGGTGCTTGAGAAGCTCCAGCACCTCGCCCTCTGCGGCCTCAGTCTGCCGCCGCCATTCATAGGCGGTGAGCAGCACGCATTGCGCGAGGTTGAGCGACGGAAACTCGGGGTTCACCGGGACGGAGATGATGGTGTTGGCGCGAACGATATCTTCGGTCTCAAGACCTGCACGCTCGGGGCCAAAGAGCACGCCCACGCGCTCTCCGCTGGCGATCAAGCGCACTGCCTCGGCCATCGCCGCCTCGGGCGTCATCACGGTTTTGACCATGCCGCGTGGGCGGGCGGTGGTGGCGAAGAGATAGGTCAGATCAGCGGTGGCCTCGGCGGTAGTGTCGGTCACCATCGCATGGTCCAAGAGCCGCCCTGCCCCGCTGGCCATCGCAACAGCGCGCTCATTGGGCCACCCGTCGCGGGGCGCGATGACGCGCATATGCTCCAGCCCGAAGTTGAGCATAGCGCGCGCCGCAGCACCGATGTTTTCGCCCATCTGCGGGTTCACAAGAATAAATGCAGGCGCGTGCATGACAGCTCCGACGGTTGGATGCGCGGCAGGTATCGCGCTGTGGAGCTGCGGGCAAGGTGTGAGCGCAACCCGTCCCGGACCTAATCCGGGACCTCGGAGGACGCCCAAACGAAAGGCCACGCCCTCCCTTGGGTGGGCGTATCGAAACACGAGGACTGCGCGGTTTATCTCTCAACCCCGCATGTGATCCGAGCAAAGACCAACGGAAGCAAAACGCCCTCCCGTTCGGGAGGGAGGGCGTGGCCGGAGGCTGGTCGCCTCCGCCTAAAACTATCCCGTCCCGGACCTGATCCGGGACCTCGAAGTGCATCGCGCAACAGAGCGCGCGCCAGACCGAGGTGTGGCGCAGTTACGTTGTGAATAACGCAGTTTATCCCGGTAAGACCGCATTTTCGCTGAACTCCAAACATAACCCTCCAAATGCGCCAGACCTGTCGGTCGGTCTGGCGCGCGCGGCGGGCTTCGCCCTCGATTCCGCGCACAACCCCCCGTCCCGGCCTTGAGCCGGGACCCCTCAGAGCACCGCACAACCTCCCGCGTCTTTCTGTCCCCGCCCTAACGGCATACAACCGTATACAACGCCCCACCTATCCCCTATACCGCCCTCAAAGTCCCATATCCGCACTCTCGGAGGCCCCATGTCGAAGATCAAAGTCGCAAACCCCATCGTTGAGCTCGACGGAGATGAGATGACCCGGATCATCTGGGCCTTCATCAAAGACAAGCTCATCACGCCCTACCTCGAACTTGATCTCCTCTACTACGACCTCGGCATCGAAGAGCGTGACCGCACCGATGACCAGATCACCATCCAGGCCGCCGAAAAGATCAAAGAGGTCGGCGTGGGCGTCAAATGCGCCACGATCACCCCCGATGAGCAACGGGTAGAGGAGTTTGGCCTCAAACAGATGTGGCGCTCGCCCAATGGCACGATCCGCAACATCCTTGGCGGTGTGGTGTTCCGCGCGCCGATCATCTGCCGCAACGTACCGCGCCTTGTGCCGGGCTGGACGCAGCCGATCGTCATCGGCCGCCACGCCTTTGGCGACCAGTACCGCGCCACCGACTTTCTAATGCCCGGCCCCGGCACCCTCTCGATGAAGTTCGTCAGTGCCGATGGCCAGGTGATCGAGCGCGAGGTCTATCAGGCCCCCTCCGCCGGGGTCGCCATGGGGATGTACAACCTCGACGACAGCATCCGCGACTTCGCCCGCGCCTCGCTCAACTATGGGCTAAACCTCGGCTGGCCCGTGTTCCTCTCCACCAAAAACACCATTCTCAAGGCCTATGACGGGCGCTTCAAAGACCTGTTCCAAGAGGTCTATGAGCAAGAGTTCGAGGCCGCCTTCAAAGCCAAGGGCATCGAGTATCAGCACCGCCTGATCGACGACATGGTCGCCTGCGCGATGAAGTGGAACGGCGGCTTTGTCTGGGCCACCAAAAACTACGACGGCGATGTGCAGTCAGACACCGTCGCGCAGGGTTTTGGCTCTTTGGGCCTCATGACCTCACAACTGATGACCCCCGACGGCAAGATCGTCGAGGCTGAGGCCGCCCATGGCACCGTCACCCGCCACTACCGCCAGCATCAGGCCGGGAAGGCGACCTCCACCAACTCGATCGCCTCGATTTTTGCCTGGACGGGCGCGCTCAAGCACCGGGCCAAGCTCGATGAAAACGCCCCCCTCGCCGGCTTTGCCGAGACGCTTGAGAAGGTCGTGGTCGAGACGGTCGAGGCGGGCTTCATGACCAAAGACCTCGCGCTTTTGGTCGGGCCAGATCAGAAATGGCTCACCACGATGGGGTTCTTGGAGAAGGTCGATGAGCGGCTCGGTGCCGCCTTGGCTGGGTAGGGTTTTAGCACGACATCGTACTAAGTCGCGCGATAGAGCGCCAGCTAGAACGATGTCGTACTATTTTTCGGCCGTGTATTGCAGACATGCACGGCGTTAACCCACCCTTCACCGTTCAAATTGCGAAATTGCAACGCTCAGACGCCCTCGACAATCACCAGATCGCGCTCTGAATTATTGAGCGCGAGCGGCAAAATCGCCTGACACTCCGGGCTGTCATAGAGCGCATTCGCCGCCTCAAAACTCGGGAAGCGGATCACGACAACGCGGTCGCCGCCCGTGCCCTCGCGGTAGGTATGCTGCCCCGCGCGCACGATAAACTCTCCACCGAAGTTCGCTGCCAGATCAGGGGTTTGTGCCACGTATTGCGCATAACCCTCGGAGTTTGTCACGGTGATCCGGGCGATGATATAGGCGGGCGCGCTCACGCCAGACCCGCGATCAACGCCTCAACCGCTGCGATGGCCTCCGGCGCTTTGGAGGCATCCGCCCCCCCTGCCTGCGCCATGTCAGGACGGCCTCCGCCACCCTTTCCGCCGAGGGCTTCAGCCGAAATTTTCACGAGATCAACGGCACTTACGCGATCTGTTAGGTCCTTGGTAACTCCAGCAGCCACCGCGGCCTTACCACCCGTGTCTGCGATCAAGACGATCACGCCAGAGCCCAATCGCTCTTTCTGAGCGTCGATGAGCCCGCGCAAATCCTTGCCCGAAACGCCCTCAACACTTTGCGCCAAGAGCTTGATCCCATTAATCTCTTTCGCATCTGAGCCACCGCCAGAGCCGCCCATTGCAACCTGCTTGCGCAGCTCTGCGACCTCGTTCTGCAACGCCCGCCGCTCATCGAGCAGTGCCGCAACCCGCGCCACCACATCGCCCCGCTGCGCCTTTAACGTGAGCGCAACGTCAGCGACCATCCGGTCCTGCTCAGCGAGGTATTCCCGCGCAGCCTCCCCGGTCAGCGCCTCGATCCGGCGGATGCCAGAGGCGGATGCGCTTTCGCCCAAGGTGACGAACAAACCGATGTCGCCGGTTTGACGCACATGGGTGCCGCCGCACAGCTCCAGCGAGTAGGTGTCACCCGAAATTCCCTTTCCGGACTTGGGCTTAGCGCCCATCGACACCACGCGCACCTCGTCGCCATACTTCTCTCCGAAGAGCGCCTGAGCGCCCAATTCGCGGGCGTCATCGGGGGCCATGATGCGCGTCTCGACGGCGGTATTCTGGCGGATATACGCGTTTACGTCGGCCTCAACCTGGCCGAGCTCTTCCGGGCTCATCGCCTTGCCGTGGGAAAAATCAAACCGCAGCCGGTCATCCGCATTGAGCGACCCGCGCTGCGCCACATGATCGCCCAACCGCTCGCGCAGGGCCTCGTGCAAGAGGTGCGTCGCCGAGTGGTTCGCCCGGATGGCACTGCGGCGGGTGTGATCGACAGTTAACTCCGCCGCATCGCCTGCCGACAGAGTGCCCTCAGTCACTTCGGCGATATGCACGAAGAGGCCCTCTTTCTTTTTTACATCCAGTATCTTAGCGGTCGCCGTGTCGGTCTTGAGCGCACCGCTGTCCCCGACCTGACCACCGGACTCTGCATAAAACGGCGTTTGGTTGAGGATGACCTCAACCGCTCCAGACGCCGCTGTCACGACCGCCCCATCCTGAATGAGTGCGAGCACCTGCCCCTCGGCCGTTTCCGTGTCATAGCCCAAAAACTCCGTCGCGCCGTGCTGGTCTGCGAGGTCGAAGTAGACCACCGCATCCGCCGCCTCGCCAGAGCCCGACCACGCCGCGCGGGCCTTGGCTTTTTGCTCGCCCATGGCGGCATCGAAGCCCTCCACATCGACCTCGCGGCCCTGTTCGCGCAGGGCATCTTGCGTCAAATCGAGGGGGAACCCGTAGGTGTCATAGAGTTTGAAGGCGGTTTCGCCGGGCAGCGTGGCGCCGTCGGGCAGCTTTGCCAACTCACCATCGAGCAGGTGCAAACCCCGCTCAAGTGTTTGACGAAACTTCTTTTCTTCGTTTTCAAGTGTTTCCGTGATCAGCGCCTGGGCCTGCCCCAACTCGGGGAAATGCCCGCCCATTTGGCGCACCAGTGCGGGCACAAGACGGTGGATCAGAGGGTCTGCCGCGCCCAGCAGATGCGCGTGGCGCATGGCGCGGCGCATGATCCGGCGCAGCACATATCCGCGGCCCTCGTTCGAGGGCAGAACCCCATCGGCGATCAGGAAGGACGACGACCGGAGGTGATCGGCGATCACCCGGTGATGCACACCCTTGTCGCCATCCGGGTCAACGCTGGTGGCATTCGCCGAGGCCTCGATCAGGTCGCGCATCAGGTCGGTGTCGTAGTTGTCGTGCTTGCCCTGCAAGAGCGCGCCGATCCGCTCCAGCCCCATGCCGGTGTCGACGGAGGGTTTGGGGAGTGGTTTGGAGGTACCGTCTGCGAAACTCTCAAACTGCATGAACACGAGGTTCCAGATCTCGATGAACCGGTCGCCATCTTCCTCAGGAGAGCCCGGAGGGCCGCCCCAGATGTGATCGCCATGGTCAAAGAAAATCTCGGTACATGGGCCGTTTGGCCCGGTGTCGCCCATGCGCCACCAGTTATCGTCGGTGTTGATGCGGATGATCTTGTCGTCGCTCAGCCCGGCGATCTTGGCCCAAAGGGCGGCGGCCTCTTCGTCGGTTTGGTGAACCGTGACCAAAAGGCGGCTCGCGTCGATGCCGAAGTCTTTGGTGACGAGGTTCCAGGCGAGGGTGATCGCCTCTTCCTTGAAGTAATCGCCGAACGAAAAGTTCCCCAGCATCTCGAAAAACGTGTGATGCCGCGCGGTGTAGCCCACGTTGTCGAGGTCGTTGTGTTTGCCGCCCGCGCGCACGCATTTCTGGCTGGTCACGGCGCGGGAATAGTCGCGATGCTCGAGCCCGGTGAAGACGTTCTTGAACTGCACCATGCCTGCGTTGGTAAACAGCAGCGTCGGGTCGTTGCGGGGTACCAGCGGGGAGCTGTCAACCTCCGTATGACCGTGGCGCTGGAAGTAGTCGAGAAAGGTAGAGCGGATATCGTTGAGGCTGGCCATGGGGGCTCTCTGTCGGGCGATTTTTGCGTTGGGGAGTGTCTAGTGCCGCCCCGCGCCCCTGTCCACCTGACACGAGAAAGGCCGGCCCGTCGGCCGACCTTTCCCGAATATTCTCTCTGCAACAGCGTCCTGCGGCAGCGGGGGCGTCATGCCCGGCCCCTGCGGGCAGGTCTTAGTCGTCCTCGACGACCTCGTCGTGGCTCATGTCGAAATCAAGGCCGTGGGCAGCGCGGATTTTATCCTCGATCTCAAGGGCTGTGCCGGTGTTTTCTCGCAGGAATTTCTTTGCGTTTTCGCGGCCTTGGCCAATCCGCTCATCCCCATACGAGAACCACGAGCCGGATTTTTCGACCACGCCAGCCTTAACGCCCAGATCGAGCAATTCGCCGGTTTTGGAGATGCCCTCACCATACATGATGTCGAATTCCACCTGCTTGAACGGCGGCGCGACCTTGTTTTTGACGATCTTCACGCGGGTCTGGTTTCCCACCACCTCGTCGCGGTCCTTGATCGCGCCGATGCGGCGAATGTCGAGGCGGACGGAGGAGTAGAACTTGAGCGCGTTGCCGCCCGAGGTCGTCTCTGGTGAGCCGAACATCACGCCAATCTTCATACGGATTTGGTTGATGAAGATCACCATGCACTTTGAGCGCGCGATGGAGCCGGTGAGTTTGCGCATCGCCTGAGACATCAGGCGCGCCTGCACGCCGACCGAGCTGTCGCCCATGTCGCCCTCAAGCTCGGAGCGGGGGGTGAGCGCAGCCACCGAGTCGACCACCACCACAGACACCGCGCCAGAGCGCACCAGCGTGTCGGTAATCTCAAGCGCCTGCTCGCCCGCATCGGGCTGGGAGATCAGCAGCTCATCCACATCGACGCCGAGTTTCTTGGCATAGGCCGGGTCAAGCGCGTGCTCTGCATCGACAAAGGCACAGACGCCGCCGCGCTTTTGCTCTTCAGCGACGACATGCAGCGCGAGGGTGGTTTTGCCCGAGGATTCAGGCCCATAAATCTCGATAATGCGGCCCTTGGGCAGCCCGCCGATGCCAAGCGCGATGTCGAGGCCGAGAGAGCCTGTTGGGATCTCTTCGATATCCATCACATCGCGGGCGCCGAGCTTCATGATCGAGCCCTTGCCGAAGTTGCGCTCAATCTGAGCGAGCGCTGAGTCGAGTGCTTTTTGCTTGTCCATGCCCCGCCTTGAGTCCAGATCCAGTACCGCGTTAGCCATAATGCTCATGTCCTTCTGCCATGTTTTCGCGGGACTGTCCCGCCCGATATTGGGCCTATTCCGACCCGTGATGTTCACTGCCTGTTCTCAATCGTTACCATGAGAACATAAGTGGAACAAGCTTCTTGTGGCACGCTGTTCTGATTCTGTTACGGTTCGGTTAACCAAAAGAAAGACATGGTCAGGGGATGATTGCGTCGACCCGCTACAAGATCGCTATTCTTGCGATGACAAAAACTGGCACCACGGCGATTGAGTCAGCGCTTGCCCCCTATTGCGAGGTGCTGATGACCGGCGCGCCGGGGCTTAAGCATATGACGCTCAAGAAGTTTAACCGGATGGTGCGCCCGGTACTGACCTCGGTAAATGTGGAGGTAGAGACGGTGTGCCTGATCCGGGAGCCTGAGTCTTGGCTCGGCAGCTGGTATCGCTACCGCTCGCGGCCCGGTATCCCGAACAAGGCCAAGGCCACCAACGGGGTGAGCTTTTCAGAGTTTGTGGAGGCGTATCTTGCGCCCGATCAGCCGGAGTTTGCCAAGGTTGGCCGCCCGCCCCGGTTTGTCGAGACGGCAGAGGGCGCGATGGGCGTGGATCATCTGTTTCAATATGAGCAATTCGGGCTGTTTCAGGCGTTTATCGAGCAACGCTTTCGCCGGCGCTTTGCGTTTCGCGATGAAAACACCTCACCGCGCAGCGCGCTCTCTCTGCCCCAAAGCCTGCGCGATCGGTTGCGGGTCGAGCTGGCCGAAGACTACGCGCTGCACCAGCGCGCCCGGCGGTAGTGCGCGCTAACCCTGGGTGAGTTTGGTCTGGACGGTGTCGATGAGGCTCGCCAGCGAGAAGGGTTTCGCGAGAAACCCAGCGCCCGGCACATTGGGCCGCTCATCGGTGAAGACGTCTTCTGCATAGCCCGACATAAAGACAATCTGCATGGCCGGGCGCAGATCGAGCGCTTCACGCACCCAGGTGGGCCCGTCGCGTCCGGGCATCATCACATCTGAAAGCACAAGGTCGGGATGCAGGGTTTTGCGGTCTTTGAGCATCTCGAGGGCTGCATCGCCACTGGGGGCCTCCAGCACGTTGAACCCTTTGAGTTTCAGCGCCTTGGCAGCAAAGGCGCGCACGGGGGCCTCATCCTCCACCAACAGCACCGTCGCCTCGGTTGGGATTTCGGGCATGTCCACAAGGATGGGTTTTTCGGGCTTGGGCTCGGCGGGCTTTGCCGTCTCTTCGGGCAGCAGCACGGTGAAGGTTGTGCCAAGGCCCAGACGGCTGTCCGCAAAGATAAACCCTTTGAATTGCTTGATAATCCCGTAGGCGGTCGAGAGGCCCAGCCCCGTGCCTTTGCCGACGCTTTTGGTGGTGAAGAACGGCTCAAAGACCTTTTTGATCTGCGCCGGCGCAATCCCCACCCCGGTGTCAGAGACCTGGATCATCACATAGGTGCCGGGAGGCACGGTCGCGCCGTCCCGCTCGGTCGGGCTTTCAAACTTTGCCCGGCGACAGCGCAGCTCAATGGTGCCGCCCTCGGGCATCGCATCGCGGGCGTTGACCAGAAGGTTGAGGATCACCTGCTCAAACTGCCGCTTATCGAGAGAGACGCGGGGCAGCCCCTCATCGCGAATGATCCGCAAGGTGAGCTGATCGCCGATCAAGCGGTTGGCGAGATGGCTGAGGTCATCCAGCGTGTCAGAGATTTCCACAATCTCGAAATTGAGCGCTTGTTTACGGGAAAACGCGAGGAGTTGGCGCACGAGGGCCGCGGCACGGTTGGCGTTTTGGTTGATCTGTTGGAGGTCGGCATAGTCCGTATCGCCCACCTCATGCCGCATCAGCAAAAGATCACAATAGCCGGTGATTGCTGTCAGCAAGTTGTTGAAATCATGCGCAATACCGCCTGCAAGCTGGCCCACGGTCTGCATCTTTTGCCCATGGATGAACTGCGCTTCGAGCGTTTTGGTGTGGGTGGCATCGCCAAAGATCACAAGGGCGGCGTCGTCCCCCTCTCCATCAAAGGGCATGACAGAGAATTGCAGGTAGCGCTTGGTCTCAGAGAGCTCCACCTCAAGCGTGTCTGTGTCGGAGGGGGTGTTGGTGTTGATCGCCGCACTCAGCGCCTTTTGAAACTTCGGCACGCGCTGGTCTAAGAGCGGTTGCAACTCGGTGCCCGGATCAAGGCGCGAGCGGAGAAGGCTACGGACCGAGGCGTTTGTCTTTTGCACCCGGCCCTTGCGGTCAACGATGATCAGGGGCAGCGGCAGGTAGTTGAGGAACGCGTCACGTGAGCCGAGGCCGAGATCAGTGTCTGTCACCTCCACATAAATCAGCTCGCGCGCCTCGCCCCCCTCGACGACGGGCAGCGGCATCACGGAGGCGCCGGTTTTGGTTGGATGGCGCAAGAGGTTTGAGCCCGCGGGCGCTTCTGGCGCGGTGCTGCCAGCGATCAGCCCCCAGCTTTCGGCGACGCTGTTGGCTTCAAGCACCTTGCCATCGGGACTGCAGCGCACCCACGCAAAGAGCGCGTCGCGGTAGCCGAGTTTGCGGGTGACCGAGGCATCTGAGAGCGAAATCAGCCGCCATTCGAACGCGTTGGTGCGCGCCAGATCAGCGGAGGCGTTCGTGACGTGCAAGACAACCGGGGCGTCATCTGCCGCAGACTGCTCCATTGCGACGAGCCCTTCGGCGGGGAGGCGCGTGGTTGCCTCAAGCCCTGAAAGCACGCGATAGGCGGCGGCATCGGCATCCACGAGGCGGTTATGCAACAGATCGGTGATGGACGTGCCCTGTGGCCCCGTGAGGAGCACGCCCTGCGCATCGGTGACCGCGACCACGCCATCGTCGGTTGGAGCCTCTAGCCCTTCGCTAGAGCGGTTGGGGGACGCAAGCACCAGCGCAACCCCGGCGCCAATGAGCCCGGCGAAGGCTGCGACGGTGACGTAAGACAGCTCATCCGAGAGCCACAGCAGCCCGAAGGCGGCCACTCCGAGGGCAGTTAAGACGTAGCCGATCAGTTGGAACCGAGGCACAAGGATGACACTCCATTCGCATAGAGTTGCACAAATCTTCGCCCCCGTAACAAACGGTACATCTTTAACGCGAATTTTCCAGTGATTTTTCAGCCTCTAAGGCGTTTTGCGGAGAAACCGTCGCCCAAGTCTGACGGCCTCCAAATCCGCTGTGAGCAGTCGTCTGGCGTGGCATTCAGGTCACAGCGGGTTTCGCGTTGGAGGACCGAGCAGGTGACAAAGACGACCGTGCCGCCGGGGGCGCAGTAGTCTGTCGCCTGCTCCATCAGCTGGGCTTGGATCGCGACGAGCGCGTCGAGCTTTTCGGGGGTCAGCGCCCATTTACCCTCGGGGCTGCGCCGCCACGCGCCACTGCCGGAACAGGGCGCGTCGACAAAAACCAGATCATAGGCGTGGCGAGGGATGTGCTGGCGATCTTGCAAGATGCTGATATGCGCGCCGGACCGGTCTGCGCGGGTGGGCAGGTCTTTCATCCGCGCGAGGTCACTGTCGAAGGCATCGACCTGTGCGTGTGTCGCCGCCAAAGCGAGCGCTTTGCCGCCGCCACCCGCACACAAGTCCAGCACGCGTTGGCCTTTTTGTGGCTGGGCGAAGGTGAGGGTGGCTTGGGAGTGAGCGTCTTGCAGCTCGATCAGGCCGTCGGTGTAGGCCTGCGACCCAGCGATCCGCCTGGGGTTTGTGGTGACTGTGAGGGCTGTTTCGACCTCTGGATGCGGATGTGTTTCGATGCCCTCACCTGCGAGCGCCGCCTGGGCGCCCTCAACGCTGCCCCTCCGCGTATTGACCCGCAAAAAAACCGGAGCGCGGTGGCGTAGGGTCTCCATCACGGACTGTTTGGCGTCGGTGAGCGAGGTTGCGAGGTCCTCCTCCAGCCAGTCGGGGTAATCGAAGCGGATAGGGTCGGGTTGGGTAGCAAGGTCTCCGGCGGCCTCGCCCGGACCCAGCGGCAGCGGGGCATAGCCCACGCCCGTGAAGAGCGTCTGCGGGTCTACGCCGTCTTGCCGCAGCACGCCAAGCACAAGGCCCCTGCCCGTGTTCGCCCCGCCACTCACGGCGGCGGAGCGTTTGCGGCGGATCACATCGAACACGAGATCGCGCACCGCGGCCCTGTCTTTTGAGCCCGCATAGCGGCTGCCGCGCGCCCATTTCAGGAGTGCGGCCTCGGTCGCGGCCCCTGCAAGGACCGCGTCGAGCACCTCTATCGCGGCGGCTGCGCGTGCGCCTGGGGTCACCTAGGTGCTCCGGCGGTAGTTGGGGCTTTCGCGGGTGATTTGCACGTCATGAACATGGCTCTCGCCAAGGCCCGCGTTGGTGATCTGCACGAATTTCGCGCCCTTGTGCAGGTCGGGCACGGTTGCGCATCCGGTGTAGCCCATCGCGGCGCGCAAGCCGCCCACGAGTTGGTGGAGCACCGCGCCAGCCGCACCCTTGTAGGGTACCTGCCCCTCAATGCCCTCGGGCACGAGCTTTTCGTTCGACACCTCTTTCTGGAAGTACCGATCGGCAGATCCGCGCGCCATGGCACCCACTGACCCCATCCCGCGATAGGCTTTGAACGAGCGGCCTTGGTAGAGGATCACTTCGCCCGGCGCCTCATCGGTGCCTGCGAGCATCGAGCCGACCATCGCGCAGGAGGCTCCGGCGGCGATGGCCTTGGCGAAATCGCCGGAGAACTTGATGCCGCCGTCCGCGATCACCGGGCTGCCGGTCGCCGCCGCAGCCTCAGCGCAATCGCCGATGGCGGTGAGCTGGGGCACACCCACACCTGCGACGATGCGGGTGGTGCAGATAGAGCCCGGCCCGATGCCAACCTTCACCGCGTCCGCCCCGGCCCCGATGAGCGCGCGCGTAGCCTCTCCGGTCACGACGTTACCGGCCACAACCTGCACTTCGTTGGAGAGCTTTTTGACCCTCTCCACCGCCTCTCCAACCGCTTTAGAGTGGCCGTGGGCGGTGTCGATGACGACCAGATCAACGCCCGCATCAACCAGAGCGGCGGAGCGCTCATAACCCGCGTCACCCACGGTAGAGGCTGCCGCCACGCGCAACCGGCCCAGCGTGTCTTTGCAGGCCTGCGGGTTCAAGACTGCCTGCTCGATGTCGCGGATGGTGAGCAATCCGGTCAGTTGATCTTGGGCATCGACCACCAACAGCTTTTCAATCCGCCGGTCGCGCATAATCTGTTTGGCGAGGTCGAGCTCAATCGGTTCGCGCACAATCGCGAGGTTGTCGGAGGTCATGATCGCGGAAATGGGCGTGCGTTCATCCTCGCAAAACCGCATGTCGCGGTTGGTGACGATGCCCACGACGCGCCCCTCGGGGCCGACGACCGGAAACCCGGTGATACGGTAGCGTTCTTGCAGAGCCTTGGCATCCGCCACCGTCTGATCGGCGCTCAGCGTGATCGGGTTATAGACCACCCCACTCTCAAACCGCTTTACGCGGCGGATCTGGCGGGCCTGCTCTGAGATGTCGAGATTTCGGTGGATCACGCCCATGCCACCCGCCTGGGCCATGGCGATCGCCATCCGGTCCTCAGTCACGGTGTCCATCGCGGCAGAGAGCAGCGGAATGTTGAGGCTGATCGCTTTCGTGACCTGCGTGGCAGTGTCCACATCAGCGGGGGTGACGGCACTTTCGGCGGGCACCAAAAGCACGTCATCGAAGGTTAAAGCGGTGCGGATGTCCATCGGGGCAACTCCGGCAAAAGGATTACGGTGTTGCCCCCGCCCTTATGCACGTCGGGGCTTTGGTTACAACCATGCGTATGCGATCCTGCGCCATGCGCAATATTTTGTCGTAAATTTTCTGTGACTTGATGTGCGTCAAGGTAAGTTGACACTTCCTGCCGCACTCTCTCCTTGGTCGATGTCCAGACAGGGAGACCCCGCGATGCGGATCGTTCTCGTTCACCCAAATTATCACTCAGGCGGCGCAGAAATAGCCGGAAACTGGCCCCCCGCCTGGGCGGCATATATCGGCGGAGCTCTCCGCCGTGTGGGCTATGAGGACGTGACGTTCATCGATGCGATGACGCAAAACCTCAGCGAGGATGATCTGCGCGCGGAACTTGCACGGCTCAAGCCCGAGGTGGTCGGCACCACGGCGATCACGCCCTCGATCTATGCCGCCGAGCGCGTGCTGGAGATTGCCGATGACGTGGCCCCGGATGCGGTGAAAATCCTCGGGGGCATTCACGCCACGTTCATGTACCGCCAAGTGCTCTCGGAATGCGGCGCGATCGATGTGATCGTGCGCGGCGAGGGCGAAGAGATCATCGTCAACCTGATGAACGCCATCCGCGATGGTGAATGGCCTGCCAACAAGCGCAAGATCCACGGCCTCGCCTTTTGGGATGGGGTGGACATTGTCGCGACCCAGGCCGCCTCCACCGTCAAAGACCTCGACAGCATTGACCCGGACTGGTCGCTCCTGAACTGGGACGACTACATCTACATCCCCTTGGGCAAGAAAGTCGCGATCCCAAATATGGCGCGCGGCTGCCCCTTCACCTGCTCGTTCTGCTCGCAATGGAAGTTCTGGCGGGACTACCGCGTTCGCGACCCCATCAAAGTGGTCGATGAGATTGAGAAGCTGGTGAACGAACAGGGCGTGGGCTTCTTCATCCTCGCGGACGAAGAACCCACCATCAACAAGAAGAAATTCGTCCAGTTCTGCGAAGAGCTGATCGCCCGCGGCCTGCCTGAAAAAGTGCAATGGGGCATCAACACCCGCGTGACGGATATCTACCGCGACCGCGATCTGTTGAAGTTTTACCGCAGCGCAGGGCTCGTGCACATCTCGCTCGGCACCGAGGCCGCAGCGCAGCTCAAGCTCGACCAGTTCAACAAAGAGACGAAGGTCGAGGAAAACAAAGAGGCGATCCGCCTGTTGCGAGAGGCGGACATCTTTACCGAGGCGCAGTTCATCGTCGGCCTCGACAATGAAACGCCCGAGACGCTCGAAGAAACCTTCCAAATGGCCTGGGACTGGCAGCCAGACCTCGCCAACTGGGCCATGTACACGCCCTGGCCCTTCACCCCGCTCTATCAGGAGCTGAAGGACAAGGTGGAGGTTTTCGACTTCGAGAAATACAACTTCGTCACCCCGATCATGAAACCCAAAGAGATGGACCGCGCCCAGCTCTTGGACCGGGTGATGCACAACTACCGCCGCTTTTACATGCGCAAGGCGCTGTTCCACTATCCGTGGCGCGGCACGGGCTACCGGCGGAAGTACTTGCTTGGGTGCCTCAAAGCCTTCGCCAAGGCCGGGTTTGCGCGCACGTTTTACGATTTGGGCAAGGTCGGCTACTGGGGCCCGCAGTCAAAGAAATCGGTGGATTTCCACTTCGACGAAGACCGCCAGATCGCTCCTGCCCAAGCCGATGAGTGGGAGGCGGCGGCCGACCGTGCCACCAAGGCCAAAGAGCGCCGCGAGGCGGTGAAAGCGCAGATGAAAGAGCGCGCAGAAGACCGCCGCGAAGCCCGCGAACCGATCAAAGCCTGCGGCGGCGGCACGCTGCAATTGCCCGAGGACGCCTAATGAGCACGCTGGAGGCTCCGGTCGAAGGGGTCGTTGGCCCCAACGCCATCCGCCAACTCCGCCTGCCGCTGAAAAACCGCGGCGGGATGGACCTGATCAACGCGATGCTCGATGCGGCGGGCCTCGACGAGATGCCACCGCCCGAAGGCATGATCGACCAGCGGGTGGTCGCGCGCGCCCACGCCGCCCTGCCCCGGCTGGTTGACGACCCGGAAGTCGTCGCGCGGGAGGCCGGGCTGCGCACGGCGGATTACATCATCGCCAACCGCATCCCCCGCGTGGCCAAGCTGGCCCTGCGGTTGATGCCCCGCAAGCGCGCCAAAATCAGCCTCGCCCGCAATATTGCCCGCCATGCCTGGACGTTTGCGGGGAGCGGTGTGTTCACCGTCGCCTCCGAAGAGCCGCTGATCCTGCAAATCGCGCATAATCCGCTGGTGGGGGTCAATGGCTGCTGCTGGCATGTCGCCGTATTCACGCGGCTGTTTCAGGAGCTCGCAGACCCAGACCTCACCGCGCGCGAGATCGCCTGCTGCACGTCGGGCGGACGGCTCTGCCGGTTTGAGATTTCGTGAAAGGGTCAAGGGGCGCTGCCCCTCTCGCGCCTGCGGCGCAATTCACCCCGAGGTATTTCTATCAAGATGAAGGGGATCCGGAGGGCGCAGCGCTCTTCACCGTCGCGGCGTTAAGTAAGCAAATCCTTCTTCATCTTGACGGAAATACCTTGGGGTGAGGGCGCGTGAGCGACCGAGGGGCAACGCCCCTAGCCCGTTTTGCCGCCCCGAAATCCGGTAGCGACGACAAATTTCTCTGAGCTGTCTGAGCGCGAGGCGGGCGGTTTGACGTGCACCACCTTGGTAAATCCTTGTTTGAGGCGGTTTTGCACCTCGGCCTCTGCCCCACCGGCGAGGACCTTGGCCACAAAAGTACCGCCCTCTTCCAGCACGTCGAAGGCAAATTCGACGCCCAGCTCTACCAGCGACATGATCCGCAGATGATCGGTCTGTTTGTGGCCGGTGGCGAAGGGGGCCATGTCGGACATCACCACATCCGCCGGGCCGCCGAGCCAGGTTTTGACCTGCTCGTCCGCCCCCTCTTCGAGAAAATCGAGTTGGTGGAGGGTGGCGCCGGGGATCGGCTCCATCTCTTGGATGTCGATGCCCAAGATGGTGCCCGCGCGTTTGTTTTTACGCTCGCCGAGGGTATTACAGCGCTCGACCGCGACCTGCGTCCAGCCGCCGGGGGCAGCGCCGAGGTCAACGACGCGGGCGCCGGGCACGAGAAAGCGGAATTTATCGTCCAGCTCCAGTATCTTATAGGCGGCACGGCCACGGTATCCGTCGCGTTTGGCGGCTTGCACATACGGGTCGTTGAGCTGCCGCTCCAACCAACGGGTGGAGCTGATCTTGCGGCCCTTGGCGGTTTTCACGCGCACGCGCAGATCGCGCTGACCGCGCCCTGAACTTCCGGGTTTCTTGGCCATCAGCTGCGCTCGCGCTCCAAGACACCATCCGCACCCATCATCGAATAGAGCATCCCCTCGCGCAGGCCGCGGTCGGCGACGCGGAGGCGGTTGGTGGGCCAGATACGCAGCAGCGTTTGCAGGATCGCAGCACCCGCGAGCACCAGATCAGAGCGGTCGAGCCCGATGCCCAGCTGGCCGATGCGGCCGCGAAAATCAGTGCTCAGAAACTGCTCGATGACGTTGTTGATCTCAGCGTCCGAGAGGGTCAGCCCGTCCACGCGGGTGCGGTCATAGCGGGTGAGGCCGAGGTGGGCCGCGCCCACGGTCGTGACCGTGCCGCTGGTACCAATCATCTGAAAATCCTGTAAAAAATTGGGGCGCTCCGCGTCGATATACGGGGTGAACTCGGCCATTTCATCCTCAAAATGGCAGGACATCAGCGCAAAGCGTGAGCGGTTGTCGCGCACGTCGGAGAATTTTTCGTGTAGCGTCGCCACACCAAGCGGCACAGAGATCCAGTCTACCACTTCGGCCCCCTCGCGCTTGAGCGCTTCGGGCAGGCGTGAGCGGACGCGGGGGAGTTGCATGAGCGCGCGGGAGCGATCCTGCGGGGCCACGCCTGAAACGTCGAGCCACACGAGCTCGGTTGAGCCGCCGCCAATGTCGATCACCAGCACCTGCTTGGCCGCCGGATCGACCAAAGGTGCACAGGAGATCACGGCGAGGCGGGCCTCTTCGCTGGGGTCGATGAGCTCTAGCGTCAGGCCGGTTTGGCGGTGCACCTGGTTGAGAAACCACTCGCCGTTGTGGGCGCGGCGGCAGGCCTCGGTCGCGACGAGGCGAAAGCGGCGCACTTTGTGTTTGCGGATTTTTGCGGCGCAGACTTGGAGGGCAGAAATCGTCCGGCGGATCGCTTCCTCCGAGAGTGCGCCGGTCCGCTCAAGTTCTTTGCCGAGTTTTACGGATTTGGAGAACGCGTCCACGATCTGAAAATGGCTGCCCTCGGGCCGGGCGACGAGCATCCGGCAGGAGTTGGTGCCCAGATCGAGCGCTGCGTAGAGCGGAGCGGTTTCAGCGGCATCGGGGCCAGACGTGACCCTGTCTTTCGGTTGATTGTGCCGTTCCAACTGCATTTGACGTGCCCCGAGCGATCGCAACTCGGATCACCCCATCGGCAAGATGTAGCCGACGCTCGGTGAGGGTGCAAGGATGTCGCAGGTCAGGCGGAGGCGGTGGCACCGCTGATCGGCACCGGCTCAAACCCGACGCTTTGGCACACGGCTGCCGTGAGATCGGGCAGGTTGAGCGTGTAGAGGTGCAGGTGATCGACGCCATGCTCCAACAGATCGGTGCATTGCTCGCTGGCGATTGCGGTGGCGAGCAGCGTTGCGTCCTCATCGGTTTGCGCGTTGGCGAAAGCGGCGTGCATCCAGTCGGGGATGTTCGCACCGCACCGCTTGGCAAACCCCTGAAGCTTGGTGAAGTTTTCGACAGGGAGGATGCCGGGCCAGATCGGGATGGTGACACCCGCTGCAACAGCGCGGTCGCGGAAGCGGTAGAAATCTTCGTTATCGAAAAAGAACTGCGTGATCGCGGCGTCTGCGCCCGCATCCATCTTGCGCTTGAGGTGCTCGACATCGGCGTCTGCACTCGTCGCCTCCGGATGCCGTTCTGGGTAGGCGCCGACGACGATTTTCATGTCGCCGCGCGCTTTGAGGGCCGACACAAGCTCAACCGAGCCTGAAAACCCCTCTGGATGTGCTTCAAACCGGTCTGCGCCCTTGGGCGGGTCGCCGCGCAGGGCGACCACGTGGGTCACGCCCAGCTTGCGGTAGTCATCGACCACGCTCAGCGTCTCGTCGCGCGTTGCGCCCACGCACGTGAGATGGCCCGCAACGCTGAGCCGCGCACGCTCGCGAATGGTGGCGATGGCGGTTTTGGTGCGGTCGCGGGTAGTGCCCCCGGCGCCGTAGGTCACCGACACGAAAGAGGGCGCGAACGGAGCCAGCCGTTGAACCGCTGTCCACAACCTCAGAGAGGCCGCAGGGCTTTGCGGTGGGAAAAACTCAAACGATAAGCTCGGGCTGCTCACAGGAAATGCTCCTCATGCGGGGTTGTGGTCTTGTAATGGGCGGCAACCGACATCACAAGCATCGAAAACGACGCATACGCATGCAAATCCTTGGAATATGGCGAATTTTACACAGATGTCGGGATTTGGACGTTTGAAGTCGGAACTGCGGGGGTCGCGCCAGAGGCGGACCGCCATAACCTGAGAGTAAGAGGATAGAACATGCCTGAGGTCACCATCGTGTATTGGCGCGATATTCCAGCTCAAGTGATCGTCGGAAAAGGCCGGCGCGGCGCTAAGGTGCAGCTCACTGAGCGGTTTGAGCAGGCGATTGACCGCTGTGCGATGAAGATCGGCGCGCGCGACAGCGACGCCTATCTCGCCGAGTGGCGCAAAGCGGCGCCCTATAGCGTTGACGGCGAACAAGCAGATGTCGCAGCGGCAGAGGCCGCGCGGCTCGAAGCGGAATTTGACACAGACACTCTCAAAACCCTTATCCAACAAGACGGCTGGGCCTCCCCACCCGCATAAGGAACCGCAGCAATGGCAACGATCCTCCCCTTTGCGCGCAAGCAAGCTTCAGCACCTGCCACAGGCCTTGGCCATTTCCTCGAAGGGTTTTCGATTGAGGTGATGCCGCGCACGGCGGCGAAGGTTGAGGATTTCAAGGCGATCCTGCCCGAGGGCACCCGCGTCTACATCGCCCATATCGACGGCACCCCGTATGAAGAGATGCACGCCACCGCCGAGCGGCTGGTGCGCGACGGTTTTGAGGTGATGCCGCATATTCCGGCGCGCGTTTTGCCCTCAAAGACAGCGCTGGAGGAGTGGGTTGCGGGGTATGCCGACTTGGGCATTCGCCAGGCACTACTGTTGGGCGGTGGCTTGACCAAGCCCAACGGCCCGTTTTCGGACTCGATGCAGCTCCTGGATGACGGGGTGTTTGATCGTTACGGCTTCACCCGCTTGCACGTTGCAGGCCACCCCGAGGGCAACCCGGACATCGACCCTGACGGCGGCGAGCGTGAGGTGATGAAAGCGCTGCGCTGGAAGCAGGACTTCGCCGACCGCTCTGACGCGGAGTTCGCCATCGCCACCCAGTTTTGCTTCGAAGCGCAGCCCGTGATCGACTGGGTCGAGCGGTTGAGTGCGGCGGGTGTCACCATGCCGGTGCACATCGGTGTCGCGGGCCCTGCAAAGCTGCAAACGCTGATCAAGTTTGCCATGGCTTGCGGGGTTGGCCCCTCGATCCGCGTGCTCAAGCGCCGCGCGATGGACCTTTCAAAGCTGGTGCTGCCGTTCACCCCCGATGACATCCTGCGTGATCTCGCAGCGCATAAAGCGGCAAATCCGGACTTTGGAATTGAGGCCGTGCATTTCTTCCCCCTGGGGGGTATTGGAAAGACCGCCGAGTACACGAGCGGTCATCTGGGCACGTCAGCCAACGCGC
The DNA here is from genome assembly GCA_038526735.1 of Pseudomonadota bacterium. Lineage (GTDB taxonomy): Bacteria > Pseudomonadota > Alphaproteobacteria > Rhodobacterales > Rhodobacteraceae > Rubricella. The sequence continues at coordinate 19,458 of JBCBGM010000035.1, forward strand.
AAACTGCCTAAACACCGCCCTACAACCAATTGATATTGCAGGGAGTCCCTGAACCATGACGCGCACCGTAGTTGCCTCGAAATCGAAGACAGTCACCATCGGTTTTGACGAGCCGTTTTGCGTGATCGGTGAGCGGATCAACCCCACGGGGCGCAAAAAACTCGCCGCGGAGCTGGAAGCTGGGGACTTTTCTACGGTCGAGAAAGACGCGCTGGAGCAGGTCGCCTGCGGGGCGGCGGTGCTCGATGTGAACTCGGGCGCGGTCTTTACCAACAAGATGGCCGAGGACCCCCGCTACGCTGACAACAACTTCGTCGAGCCGCCGCTGATGCGCGAGTTGATCACGCGGGTGCAGGCGCTGTTGGATGTGCCTTTGTGCATCGACAGCTCCGTGCCAGAAGCGCTGGAGGCCGGGCTTGAAGCGGCGGAGGGGCGCCCTCTTTTGAACTCGGTCACGGGTGAGGAGGAGCGGCTCGAGGTGATCTTGCCGCTGGTGAAGAAATACGATGTGCCGGTGGTTGCGATCTCCAACGACGACACCGGCATTTCCGAAGACCCCGAAGTGCGCTTTGCGGTCGCCAAAAAGATCGTCGAGCGTGCAGCGGATTTTGGCATCCCGGCGCATGACATTGTGGTTGATCCGCTGGTGATGCCCATCGGCGCGATGGCGACGGCGGGGCACCAGGTGTTTACCCTTGTGCGGCGGTTGCGCGATGAGCTGGGCGTGAACACGACCTGTGGTGCCTCTAACATCTCCTTTGGGTTGCCCAACCGTCATGGCATCAACGCTGCGTTTTTGCCGATGGCGATGACGGCGGGCATGACCTCGGCGATCATGAACCCGATCCGCAGCCAAGAGATGGAGGCGATCCGCGCCGCTGACATGCTGATGAACCATGATCCGAACGGCGGGGCCTGGATTGGCTTCACCCGCGTTTTGGATGGCATGAAAGAGGGTGCGAGCTTTGTGGAGGCGTCGCAGGCCGCCAAAGCTGCATCAACCGGTGGCCGGGGTGGTCGTCGCGGTGGGCGGCGGCGCGGGTAACCTCCGACTAACCTTCACGTCAGAATTATTTTGCAGCGCAACATCTCAGTTGCGCTATGTCAACGCGCTGTCACACCAGCGGTTAAAAGTGGCCCTCGAAGACTATCGGAGAGTGCCCAAATGACTGCCCCACTGGACGGTATCACCGTCGTTGACCTGACCCATGTTCTCGCTGGCCCCTATTGCACGATGATCCTCGCCGATCTGGGTGCGCGTGTGATCAAGGTTGAGCGGCCCGAGATCGGCGATGACACGCGGGCCTTTCCGCCCTTTGACGGGGGCGAGAGTGCCTATTTTGCCGCGATCAACCGCTCAAAGGAGTCCATCGCGCTGGACCTCAAAGCGCCCGAGGATCGGGAGATTTTTGAGCAGATCGTCGCGCAGTCAGATGTGCTGGTCGAGAACTACCGCCCCGGCGTGATGGACCGGTTGGGATTTGGCTGGGAAGCGCTGCACGAGAAGCATCCGCAGCTGATCTATGGCGTCTCCAGCGGGTTTGGCCACACCGGGCCCGAGACGCAAAAACCCTGCTATGACATGGTGGTACAGGCGCGCTCTGGGGTGATGTCGATCACCGGAGAGGCCGGGCGCGAGCCGGTGCGCGCGGGGGCCTCCATCGGGGATATCGTTGCGGGGATGTTCCTTGCGCATGGCATTCTCGCGGCTCTTGCCGACCGCGCGCGCAGCGGTGCGGGCCGATTTGTGGATGTGGCGATGCTCGATGGGCAGCTCGCAATTCTAGAGCACGCCATCGCCATCGTCGGCGTCACGGGAGAGGCGCCAGGCCCCAACGGCGCGCGGCATCCGTCGATCACCCCGTTTGAGACGTTTCACGCCGAGGATGGGCTGTTTGTGATCGCGGCGGGCAATGACGCGCTGTTCGCAAAACTTTGCGATTTGCTCGAACTGCCGGGCCTCACGACCAATCCGAAATTCAACACCAACCTCGCGCGCTGCGAGAATCACATGCTCCTGAAGCGGTTGATCGAGGCGGTGACACTGGGTGCCCCCAAGGCGCACTGGATTGGGGCACTTGAGGCCGCGGGCGTACCGACCGGGCCTATCCAGAATGTGGCCGAGGCGCTGCAAGACCCGCAGATCATCGCGCGCAATATGGTGGCAAAAATTCCGCGGCCAGACGGGCGTTTCTTCGGCGCGGCGGGCAATCCGATCAAGATGACCGGGCTGGAAGATCCGGTTGTGCGGGCGGCTGCCCCTTCCCTTGATGAGCATCGCGCACAGATTTTGGAGTGGCTTGCCAGCGCGTGACGATTTCAGGCCGTGGTAGGCCGCTGACAGGGCATTGCATCCCTGCCCCGCTCGCCTAGAACGAGACGCAGGCAGGGAGTAGCCATGGCTGACAGCGATCCTCTTGTGATTTTCACACCTTCTGGCAAGCGCGGGCGCTTTCCGATGGGCACAAAACTCTTGGATGCTGCACGCACACTCGGGGTCGATCTCGACTCGGTGTGCGGTGGTCGGGGCATCTGCTCCAAGTGTCAGGTGCAGCCGAGCTTTGGCGAGTTTCCCAAGCACGGGGTGACAGTGAGCGCGGATGCGCTGTCGGAGTGGAATTCGGTCGAGGAGCGCTACAAATCCAAGCGCGGGATGATCGACGGGCGGCGCTTGGGCTGTCAGGCAGAGGTGTGTGGCGACGTGGTGGTCGATGTGCCGCCCGAAAGCCAGGTGCACAAACAGGTCATCCGCAAGGCCGCTGACACCCGCGCAATTACGATGGAACCGGCCACGCGTCTCTACTTCATAGAGGTGGAAGAGCCCGACATGCACCACCCCTCCGGCGATCTGGAGCGAGTGGCAAAAGCCTTGAGTGATCAATGGGATGTGCGGGGGGCGGTGCTGCATCACAGCCTCTTTACCAGTCTGCAAACCACCCTGCGCAAGGGCAATTGGACGGCGACGGCTGCGGTCTTTGACGATGGGCGCGGCGGTGCGCCTGAGGTCGTTGCGCTCTGGCCCGGATACTATGAAGGCGGGCTTTATGGGCTGGCGGTGGATCTCGGCTCTACAACCATCGCTGCCCATCTGTGCGATCTGCGCAGTGGCGAGGTGATCGCCTCCTCCGGCCTGATGAACCCGCAAATCCGCTTTGGCGAGGATCTGATGAGCCGCGTTTCTTACGCGATGATGAACGCAGATGGCGCGACTGAAATGACCAAGGCCGTGCGTGAGGGGTTTGGCCAACTGATCAACACCTTGGCCGAAGAGGCGAGCGTGCGGCGCGAGGATATTCTGGAGGTTGTTTGCGTCGCAAACCCGGTGATGCACCACCTCTTGCTCGGCATTGATCCGGTGGAGTTGGGCCAGGCACCCTTTGCGCTGGCGACCTCCGATGCGCTGACCTTGCCCGCAACCAGCATTGACCTGCCGCTCTCTTCGGCCGCCAAGCTCTATGTGCTGCCCTGCATCGCGGGGCATGTGGGGGCGGATGCCGCTGCCGTGGCGCTCAGCGAGGCACCGGATAAATCCGACGATCTGGTGCTGATCGTCGATGTGGGCACCAATGCAGAGATTTTGCTGGGCAACCGCGCGCAGGTGCTCGCCTGCTCCTCCCCCACGGGCCCGGCGTTTGAGGGCGCGCAAATCAGCTCTGGCCAGCGCGCGGCCCCCGGCGCGATTGAGCGGGTAGAGATTGACCCGGTGAGCAAAGAGCCGCGGTTTCGTGTGATCGGGTCGGAAAAATGGTCGGATGAGCCGGGCTTCAGCGATGAGGTGGACCAGATCACCGGCATCTGCGGCTCTGGGATCATCGAGGCGATTGCCGAGATGCGACTTGCGGGCATTCTCGATGCGGGCGGGCTGATCGGCTCAGCCGAACAGGTCGGCTCCTCGCGGCTGGTCGCGGAGGGACGCACGCATTCGTATGTGCTCTGGCCGGGCGACGAGAATTCCCCCCGGATAACAGTGACCAATGGCGATGTGCGGGCAATTCAGCTTGCGAAGGCGGCGCTTTATGCGGGGGCTCGGCTGTTGATGGATCAGATGGGCGTTGATCAGGTGGACCGCGTGGTGCTCGCCGGGGCGTTTGGGGCGCATATCTCGCCAAAACACGCGATGGTGCTGGGGATGATCCCCGATTGTGAGATCGACGCGGTCACGAGCGCCGGAAACGCCGCTGGCACTGGTGCGCGCATTGCACTGCTCGACCGTACCTCTCGACCGCAGATCGAGGCGACCGTGCGCAAGATCACCAAGGTGGAAACGGCAGTGGAGCCGCGGTTTCAGGAGCATTTCGTGGCCGCCTCCAACATCCCGCACGCAAGCGATGCGTATACGCGCCTTAAAACGGCGGTGACCCTGCCCGAGGTAATGTTCAACGCAAATGCTGGCACTGAGGGTGGCCGGCGCAGGCGGCGGCGGGCGAGCTGAGGCCAAGGTCTTCTCTGGAAACGAGAAAACCTTCGCGCTAGGCTGGTGCGAACATCACAAGGGGGCAGGATGCGACAGATTTTAGCGAGTGTTGGGGTGTGCGTCGTTCTCGCCTCTCCTTTGACTGCACAGACCGTTCTTCAAGGCCCGTTGGAGCCCTACTCCCGCCCTGCGCAAGGCACGGCCGAAGACCTCGACTCGATCCTTGTGGATGGGTTTCGGGTGCGGCTGACCAATATCGACAACCTCGATCTCTCCGCAGAGGATACGCTCCGCGCGCTGACGATCATCGAGCAGCAACTCGGTGGTCTGCTCACCATCTGCGATCTGAGCGATGCCGAGGGCTCCCGCTACGCTGGAACCTGCCGCATCGGAGAGACGGATGTCGGCGACTGGTTCGTCGCCGCCGGGTTTGCCGCGTACACGGCGCCGTAAGCTAGTGCGCCATCAGCGTGGGCCGCTTCACTCCGCGCAGGGTTTTGCGGGTCACGCCGCCAAAGACAATCTCGCGCAAGCGGGAATGGCCATACGCCCCCATCACCATCAGCTCTGCCCCAATCGAATCGGCATGGGTGTTGAGCGTCTCAGAGATGCTGCTGCCCTTTGAGGAGAGCGGCACAACCTCTGCCTTGATGCCATGACGGTCGAGAAACGGGCCGAGGCGAGCGGCGGGGAGCGTTCCTTCAGCCACGTTCACGCAGGCGATATCAACTTTGGGGGCGTGCTTTAGAAACGGCAGCGCGGCTTTGACCGCGAGCGTCGCCTCCCGGCTCATATCCCAGGCGATGACGGTGGGGCCAATCAGTGGGCCTTTGTAGCCATCGGGCAGCAACACGACGCGAGATTCGCAGCTGAAAAGCACCGTCTCCACCACTTGGGTGCGGGTTTCTTGGAACGGGCCCTCCCCGGTGTCTGGCAGCAGGGTGAGGTCAGCAAATCGCGCCAATGCAGCAACATCTTCGGCAACATCGCTGGCAAAGCACACGTCGGTCTCGATGTTGAACGGGATGCCGGAGTTTACGAGATAGGCGTCGATCTTTTCTCGGAGTTTCGCCAATTCCTCGCGCGCCTTATCCGCGATCTGTGCAACCGCCGCAGACCCGACCCCGGCGTAGACGTTCGGATGCACCGCCACATCGAGCGTGAAGCCAAAAACCGTCAGATGCGCGTCATTCGCTCGGGCGATCTCAACGGCTTCCTCAAGTCGCCCCATGGACCCGTCCGCCCCATCATAGAGCGTGAGAATGGTTTTGATGGACATTGCGCCCCCTCCAAAAGTTCTTTCAGCGAACTTTACGGGGCTCTGCACGGCGCTCATTGACGAAGGTCAAGATGACTGAGGATTTCTGGCGGTTTGCGTGGGGTTTGGTAGGCCCGGCAGGACTTGAACCCGCAACCAAAGCGTTATGAGCGCTCTGCTCTAACCAATTGAGCTACAGGCCCGCCACGTGTCTGGCCTATCACGCAGCGCGGGCGCGTCAAGAATGTGCGCGCTTGAACGAGTAGGGGCAAAGGCTAGGTGGCGGCAGGATTTGGAGGGTCTCATGTCTACGCCGAGCACATCTGTCACTGCCGCGTCTTTTGCCCTGATGGCTACGCTGTTGGGCCTTTTCTCGATGCTGTCGTTAACCGCGACTGACATGTACCTGCCCGCGCTGCCCAGCATGGTGCTCGACCTTGGCACCACCGAGGCGCGCGCGCAGGCGACCTTGGTGATTTTCTTTGCGGGCCTCAGCCTCAGCCAACTCGTGGTGGGGCCGTTGAGTGACCGTTTTGGCCGCCGCCCGGTGATCCTTGGGGGAACGGCGCTGTTTGTCGTCTCAAGCGTGGCCTGCGCACTGGCGCCGACGGTGGAGGTTTTGTTGGCCGCGCGCCTCTTCCAAGCGTTTGCAGCGGGCGCACTGGCGGTGTTGCCGCGCAGCATCACGATGGACAGCTACCGTGGCGTAGAGGCGACGCAGCTCATCGGGATTGTGACGATTGTCACCGCGGCCTCCCCGATGCTGGCACCGCTGGCGGGGAGTTTTGTGCTGCTCCAAGGCGATTGGCGGACGATTTTCTGGGTACTGAGTGCCCTGGCGGTGGCAACGCTGGTGTTCGCGGCATCGGCCCTGCCCGAAACGACAACGCGCCGCAAAGCGAGCGTCCGCGAGATTGGCCAGCAAGCGGCAACCCTCTTGCGCGCGCCAAGCTTTCGCGGGCCTGCGCTGATCACCGCGATGGCCTTTGTCTGTTTTGCGATGCTCATCACCACAGCGCCCTTTGTTTATATCGAAGAATACGGCCTCACCCCAACGCAGTTTGGCCTTGCCTTTGGCACCAACGCCTTCGGTTTTGTGATTGCGGCGGGCGGCGGGGGCGCGCTGGCGGAGAAACTCGGCACGCTGCGCACGCTCCAAATTGGCAAGGCTGTCTATCTGGGCGCCTCGGTGGCGATGCTGCTTGCGGCTCTCGCAATCACACCGCCGCTCTGGCTGGTGATCGGGGGAATGTCAGTGGTGCTGTTTGGCCTTGGTCTCGTTCTGCCCACCGGGACGGTGCTGGCGCTGGAGGAGTTTACGGAGAGTGCGGGCCTCGCCTCCTCCCTCCTCGGCTCGATCCAGATGCTCACAGGGGCGGTGGCGGTGGGCATTTTGACCGCGCTCTTCCCCAACACACTCCTCCTCTTGGTGGGGGCTATCGCTGCAAGCGCACTTGCCGCAGCCCTGCTCAGGGCCCGCCCCGCATAACCCCGGTGGACGCCCCTGGCCCTTTCGCCTATCGGAAGGGCAGCAAACTTGCGGAGGCGACCTTGAGCAAACCCGTCACCTATGCCGATGCGGGCGTCAGTATCGACAGTGGCAACGCCCTCGTTGACCGCATTGGCCCTGCTGCAAAGCGCACCGCGCGCCCCGGCACGATGTCTGCTTTGGGGGGCTTCGGCGCCCTCTTTGACCTGAAGGCGGCAGGCTACACCGACCCGATCCTCGTGGCGGCGACGGATGGCGTCGGTACCAAGCTGCGCATCGCGATCGAGACCGGAGACCTCTCGCGCGTTGGCATCGATCTGGTGGCCATGTGCGTGAACGACCTGATCTGCCAGGGCGCAGAGCCATTGTTTTTCTTGGATTATTTCGCCACCGGTGCGCTCTCGGTCGAAGAAGCGGCCTCGGTGATCGAGGGGATTGCAAAGGGCTGCGAAGCCTCCGGCTGCGCACTCATTGGCGGTGAAACCGCCGAAATGCCCGGCATGTACGCGCCCGGTGACTTTGACCTCGCAGGCTTTGCCGTCGGCGCGATGGAGCGGGGCACCGCCCTGCCCCGTGATGTGGCCGAGGGCGATGTGGTGCTGGGCCTTGCCTCCAGCGGGCTGCACTCGAACGGGTTTTCGCTGGTGCGCAAAGTGGCAGAGCGCGCGGGCCTCAGCTTTGAGGACCCGGCCCCCTTCGCCAACGCCCCGCTCGGAGAGGCGCTGCTCGAGCCCACGCGCCTCTACGTCAAAAGCCTGCTCGCGCCGCTGCGCGCGGGCCAGGTCCACGCCCTTGCCCATATCACCGGCGGCGGTCTGACAGAGAACCTCCCTCGCGTGTTGCCCGACGGGCTGGGGGCGGAGCTCACCACCGGCTGGGCGCGCCCGCCGGTTTTCGACTGGATCGCGTCTGAAGGGCCTGTCGAAGAGCAGGAGATGCTTCGGACATTTAATTGCGGTGTGGGCATGTGTGTGGTGGTCGCGGCTGCGGAAGCAGACGCCGTGGCAGCATCACTTGAGGCTGCGGGCGAAGAGGTGAGCGTGCTGGGCCGCATCGTCTCGGGCACGGGCGTGACCTTCCGGTGAGCCTGCCGCGCGTTGGCATCCTGATCTCCGGTTCCGGCTCAAACATGGTCGCGCTGGTAGAGGCGATGCGGAGCGGTGAGGTCGCAGCAGAGCCTGCACTTGTGCTCTCAAACCGACCGGATGCGGGGGGACTGGGGAAGGCGCGGGCGCTTCAGGTCGACGCAGAAACGATTGATCATAAGACATTTACTGGGCGCGAGGCGTTCGAAAACGCTTTGCACTCCCGTCTCGTCGCAGCGCAGGTCGATATCCTCTGCCTCGCGGGCTTCATGCGCATTCTGACACCCGGCTTTACTGCCAAATGGTCGGGCCGGATGCTCAACATCCACCCCTCTCTGCTGCCGCTTTTTCCGGGCCTACACACGCATCAGCGCGCACTGGATGCGGGGATGGCGGTCCATGGCTGCACGGTGCATGAGGTGATCGCTGACCTCGATGCGGGCCCGATTTTGGGGCAAGCGGTGATCGATGTGAGGGCTGGCGACACGCCCGAAAGCCTCGCCAAACGTCTGCTGCCGATGGAGCATCGGCTGTATCCAGCGGTGCTCGCGCGCTTTGTTGTAGGCGATAAATCCCCGGTGGCGCTACTGTGAGCCGCCCCGTAACCGCCATCCGCAACATTGGCCCCGCGACAGAGGCTCAGTTTGCCTCCGCGGGCATCACGACGGCGGAGGCTGTGGAAGAATTGGGCTGCGATGCGGCCTATAAGGTACTGATCAACGCCGGGGCAAAGCCGCATTTGATGGCCTATGTGGCGCTCTGGATGGGCCTCCACGACCGCCCGTTCAACAGCATCTCGGCTGAGGAAAAGGCTGAGCTGCGCTCTCGGTTTGACGCTCTGAAGCAGCAGGACGGGGGGAGCGGCATAGAGGCCGACCTCCGCGCGCTCGGCATCCGCCCGCCCGATTAATGCCGTCGCAGGGGCGCTGCCCCTCTGCCGGGCTGCGCCCGCCATTCACCCCGGAATATTTGAAAACCGACGAAGACGTGAGTCGG
>JBCBGM010000036.1:0-28597 GCA_038526735.1 Pseudomonadota bacterium
CAGGTCACTGCCGAAATCTGCTGAATAATCCCAGTGTCAGTACGAACCCCACCGAAGGTCCCTTCATGGATCTCGCGTTTCAGGCTGAAAGCTATGGCCTGCCTGTGATCCTGTTTGCGATGGCGGCCTTTGCCGAAGTTGCGGGCGGCACGGCAATTCTGCTCGGAGGCCTCCTGCGCAACAATTGGCTTGCGGACATCCTCACACGTCTCGGCGGCCTCGCCGTTGCAGCTGTCGTAACCGGTGTGATCGTAATGATTTACTACGGCCCGTTCAGCGGCTGGCAACTTCAGGGCATGCTGCTCGCAGGTGGTTTGTTCTTCGTCCTGCGCGGGAATGGTGACGTCAAAGGGCGTACGCTGCTCTAGCCCGCACACCACAAGCCAACACGAGCGTCGCTGAGCATTCGGCGGCGCTTTTTCTTGTGTGAATGTTGCGTTTTTTTCTTATCGGTGAACGCCGCGCGTTGTACCCTCTCACCCGGCCTCTGAGACAAAAACAACTGAGGCACACGACCTGGGAGGGGACATTTTGGACACCACAGACGTCGCTATTGTTGGAGCGGGGCCGGTGGGCCTTTTGCTGGCAATTCTCTTAGGACGCGCGGGCAAGCAGGTCGTGATCACAGAGCGCTGGCCCGAGATCTATGACCGTCCGCGTGCTGTTACGATGGACCATGAGGTCGCGCGGATCCTCGCCGCGCTGGGCATCAATTGCGATGATGATCCGGACTTCGAGAACCACAAAGAGCTTTACTATTGGAAGAACGCTGATCTGCAGGATCTGCAGATCGTCGACTGGAAAAGCCTCGCGCCCTCTGGCTGGCATGTCACCTACTGGTTTAACCAGCCACAGCTTGAGGCGCGGTTGATGGCGATGCTGGGGGCCTACCCGAACGTCAAACTTTGGCGCGGTTGGACGGCCACTGAGCTCTCGCAAGATGCTGACCGGGCGCAGCTGACCGTCGCAAAAACCGACGCACCATCAGAGCAGCGCACCGTCTCGGCGGAATTTGTCGTCGGTGCCGACGGAGCGAACAGCTTTGTGCGAGAGGCGCTGGGCCTGCCGGTCGTCGATCAGGGATACTTCTTTGATTGGCTGATCCTCGATATGGTTCCGGATGCAGGGTTTGAGGTCTCCCCAGCGCAGTGGCAGCTGTGCGATCCAAAGCGGCCCACAACGATTGTCCCCGGTGGTCCGGGGCGGCGGCGGTGGGAGTTCATGGTCCTGCCCGGTGAGGACAAGGACGAGATCGCTTCAGAAGAGAGCGCGTGGCGGCTCTTAGGGCCTTGGGGCCTGACCCCAGCCAACGCGAAGCTTGAGCGCAGCGCGGTCTACCGCTTTCAGGCGCGCTGGGCGGAGCGTTGGGTCGATCGGCGCTGCATGATCGCAGGCGATGCCGCGCATCTGATGCCGCCTTTCGCCGGGGAGGGGATGTGCGCGGGGTTGCGCGATGCGGTGGCGCTGTCGTGGCGATTGCTTTCCATTCTCGACGGTACTCTGCCCGCCTCCGTGCTCAAGAGCTACGAGAGCGAGCGTATCTCGCATGCCAAACACTACATCGCCTTCAGCCAGTATTTGGGAGAGATCATTTGCATCGCTGATCCGCAAAAGGCAGCCGAGCGTGATGCTCAGATGATCGCTGATCTGAAGGCGCGCAACTATGAGCCGATTTCAGGGGATCTCGTGAAGCTCGGCGCGGGGGCGTGGTGCCAAAGCACTCCGGGGGCTGGGGAGTTGTCACCGCAAGGGCGCGTCCGGTTTGAGGGGCGTGAAGAACGCTTCGATCAGGCGGTCGGGGAGGGGTGGTTCCTGCTCGCTCTAGGGCAGCCGACCGCCGGGCTTTTGTCTGATGCGCAACAGGCTTTGTTCGCGCGGCTTGGTGGTCGTGTTTTATCCGTTGGATCTGAGGCAGGCGGCTGGGATGTGACCACTCTGGATGAAACCTACGAAGGTTGGTCTCGCGAAACGGGCATGCACTTCATGCTCTACCGGCCTGACTTTTATGTGGCGGCGACGGCAGCCACTCCAGCCGAGATGTCGAAGTGCTTTGATGAGGTGTTTGAGGCGTTGGCAGAGCCGGTTTAGGTCTTTTGCTCTGCCGTGCCGCGCGTTCCTAGCGGGCGCGCGTGCAGCACCAGAATTGCCACCGTGGTGACCACGGCGCTGATCCACACAACCTCCGCCTTGATCAGCAAAAGCACCGCAAGAGCCAGGCGCAGCGCGACCTCCCACGCGGTCAGCGGGCGTTTGTCGTAACCGGCGAGGGCAGACGAAATAAGGTAAAGCGCAAGCACAAGGCGCCCGAGCAGCAGCGCCAATGCTCCGAGGTAAATCTGCCCATCATAGCCCGCGATATAGCCCGTGCCGCTGGTCGATTGCGGGTCGAGCATCGCTTCTGGAATCAGCAAAAGCTCCGGGTAAAAGGCGAATACGAAGGGCACGAAAAACATCACGATCCCGGATTTCACCGCCGAAAACGCCGTCGCCATCGGCTCCGCCTTGGTGATCGTTGCGGCAGCGAAAGCGGCCAAAGCGACGGGTGGCGTGATTGCACTCGCAACGGCGAAGTAGAAGATGAACATATGCGCGGTGAAGAGCGACAGCCCCAGCCCGGCTAGCACTGGCCCCATCAGGAGTGCTGCGTTGATGTAGGCGGGCACGGCGGGCATTCCCATCCCCAAAATCACCGCGAGGAACATCGTCAGCAACAGCGCGATGAACTGGAAGAAGTAGGAGCTGCCATCGCCGAGGTTCAGGCTCGTCAGCCACGCGAGCACATCGAGCGACAGGAATACCGGCAGGCCTGTGAACGACAAACAGAAGTCGATGATCGAGACTGCGAGGAACATCAGGTAGAGGGTCGAGATCAGAACCCCCGCGTCCGACAGGCCGTCGATGATCCGCATCGGGCGGGCGCGCACCTCCGGATCGAGGAACAAGAGCGCCAGCAATAGCATCACGGCCCACCACCCGGCGGCACCCGCAGAGCCCGCCGAGTTTTGGATCGCCTGTTGCACCCAACTGAGGCTTTCGACCCGGCAACCAGCCTCCGTGGTGACCCGCTCCGCGCCGAGCAGCTCGCCTAAGAGCCCGCAACCGACGGCGTCTTTGGGTGTTAAGAGCAGCCCAAGGATCAGGAAAATCGGGGCAAAGATCATCATCAGATTGAGCAGGTCTTGCCGCTCGATCCGCATGTCCTCGGTGATCTCGCCAATCGCGGTGATGTTCTGTTTGCGGGACTGAAACACCGCCGACAAAAACAGGCAGAAGAAATATGCCAGCGCCGGGATGATCGCCGCGACGATCACGCTCGAGTAGGGGATGGCTGTGAGTGAGGCCAAGATAAACGCCGCAACCCCCATCACCGGCGGCATGATTGACCCGCCAGATGAGGCCGCCGCCTCTACGCCCCCGGCAAACACCTTCGAGAAGCCGCGTTTCAGCATCATCGGGATGGTTAGCACGCCAGTGGAAAGCACATTCACGATCGGCCCGCCCGAGATAGTCCCAAACATCGCCGATGAGATGATTGCAGCATGGGCCGGGCCGCCGCGCAGGTGGCGTGTCCAACGAAACGCGAGCTTGATGAGGGAGCGCCCACCTGCGGAGCTTCCAAAGAGTGACCCCAGCACGAGGTACGGAAAGATCGTGTTCAGCACGATGTCCATGAACCGGCCCATCAGGCCTGACGAGTTGTTCACCAAGATGTCGTGCACCCTCGGCCGCCCGTCAGAGAGCATCCTCGGCTCTCCGGCGAGTTTGGTGACGAGGTATTTGTTGATGTCGTCCGCACCAAACACATACCACACCAGCACCGTCGCGATGGTGTAGCCCGCGATCAGGATCGCAACGATCACCAGCGGCAGGCCCCAGACCTTCACGTTGTAAGCGAGAAATACCACCACCGCGAGGCCGACGATCAGCACCAGCCACCCACCTGTGGTGTTGACGCATTGCGGGTCTTCGACGGTGGTCGGGGCGGGCAGGCCGAAGGTTGCGTTAAAGGCGGCCGCCGCGGCAAGGCTCTCTTCGATCAGGCGCGCGCGGTCGCCCGTGATCCGGTCGATCAGGCAGATCGACTCGATCTCGATCAGGTAGGTCAGCGAGATTGTGACCGCCATCACTGCAAGGGCCGCATCGAGTGCGAGGCCGAAGGCCCGGTGCCCCGGTGAGCGATCTTGCCAGTCACGCCATATAGAGTGCTTGAGCACCACGATGATCATCATCACGCTGAAAAACAGCGGATAGAACCACTCAAACGGAAATTTGCGAAACTGCGTGCCTTGCGCGCCAGTTAAGCTGGCAGCCAGCGCGTCATATCCCGGAATGCCTGGCGTCGCGTTGATCAACCCGACCACCACCATGCCAAGCGACAAAACGTAAAGCAGCCTCAAAGCGAAGCTGCTTTTGCGGTCATTAAGGCTGGTAGCGTCTGTCATGAGGAAGGTCTGGCCGAGATGCGCAGTGCACCCCGGCCAGACAACATCTTACTTGGCGCAGTCGGGCAGGGTGTAGCCTGCCTCTTCCCACGCGGCGAGCGCACCTGGGTGGTACTTGAGCGGGTTGGGCCCGCACATATCGGTCAGCGCGATGTCGGTCTCGCCATGCCACACGGCCGGCATAAACGGTGCCTTGGCGTGATAGATGCTTTCGAGGTTTTTGATGAACGCGGCGGTCAGACCTTTGGCGAGGTCAAAGTCCATGTTCACATTGACGATGTCCCCACCCACGGTGCCGGGGCTGCGGTAGGTGTCATCCTCAGAGATCACCGTCACGCCGCCTGTGTAGCCCATGTCAGCGATCGGCATTGAGAAAGCCACGGTGCCGGGCAGGTTGGTGACAGCGGCAAACTGCTCCCCCTCCCAAACGTCGCGGGGCATTGAGTAGATCGTCATGTCACCCGAAGACAGCGCTGCAGAGATGCGCGGATCCGGAAAGTCCATCGGCACGACAAACGCATCAGCAGAGCCGTCCTGAATGGTGGACTGCATCTGCCCCCAGTTGACCTGAATGCCAGTGTAGCCGCTGCCCTCTTCGAGCCCGGTTACGGTCTGCACCAGCAGGCGGGCATTGGTGAGCGCGGCACCGCGTGGCGGCCCGTTGAGCAGGGTCTTGCCACCCAGATCGGCCCAGCTGTCGATGTTGGCGCTGTCAAACGCGAACAGACCTTGGGCTGAGATGCGATAGGTGTAGAGTACCGCCAGATTGCTCGCGAGGTCAGAGCCGCTCTCTGCCCCGAGGGCCGCGTAGGGGCCTGCGCCCCGCGCGAGCAGGAAGGGCAAGATAAACGGCGCGGCTGCGATATCGCTCTTCCCTTCGGCGACGTTCTGCACCGAGTTGGTGAGCGTCTGGCCCGCAGTGACCTGAATATTCGCGACGCCCTCTTTGGCCGCCGCCTCAGACAAAGAGATGATCGAAATGCCGGGCGCAGTGTTCGCCCCGGACGTTTCCGCGCTCAAGATAACCTGGGCATTGGCAAAGCTCGCTGCGCAGGTGAAAGCCGCTGTGACCAGCGCCGTCGTCGTCTTCATGGTGCTACCTCCCAAGGTGGCTATGATTTTGTAGATTTTATTTTGATACCTACAAAAATATCGATTTTTTTGTTGTGTCCTGATGTATAGTCGGGATATGTCGTAACGCAATGTTTAATCTCACCCTCTTCGTGGCCCCCAACACCTGTGCGCGCGTCCCGACCATCGCGCTGGAGGAGGTTGGTGTGCCGTTTGAGACCTCGCTCGTGCGTACCGCCGCCAACCAGCAAAACTCCCCGGAGTTTTTGAAGCTCAACCCTAAAGGCAAGGTGCCGACGCTGCTGATTGACGGTGAGCCGCTGACCGAGAACGTCGCGATCCTGTCGTGGCTGAATGCCACTTACCCAGCGGCGCACCTCCTGCCGCCCGCCGCCGATACGATGGCGTCGCTCAAGCAAACCGCCGATCTGGCGTTCTTCTCCGCGACCGTGCATCCGACCGTCACGCGCATCGCGATGCCGCTCAAATTCATCGCGGACAAAGACCTGTCGTTCGAGATTGTGCGCCCGGTCGGCGTGCAGGCGATGCACAAGATCATGGACATGATCGAGGCGCGGCTCGCCGCTGGCCCGTGGTGGTACGGCGCCGCGTGGTCTGTCGTTGATGCATATCTCTACTGGGTGTGGGGCCGGATCACTGGGGTGGGCTACCCCGACGACGCATACCCAAACATCCGCCGTCATTTCGACTTGAGCAACGCGCGGCCCGCAGTTCAGCGCGCGATGGCGCGTGAGGCTGAGAACATCGAGATTCTCAAAGCCGAAGGTCTCTTCCTCGCGCCGCGTTGAGTCTGCGGTCCGCCAAGACAAAGGACACCCCATGAACGTGCTCTGGATCATGGCAGACCAGCTGCGGTGGGATTACCTCAGCTGCTTCGGCGCAACTCACATTGAGACCCCAAACCTCGACCGCCTCGCGCAAAAGGGCGTCCGGTTTAACAAAGCCTACGTTCAGTCGCCGATCTGTGGGCCAAGCCGCATGAGTTTTTACACCGGCCGCTATGTGCGCAGCCACGGTGCCACGTGGAACGGCTTTCCGCTCCGCGTTGGGGAGCCGACGCTGGGTGATCATTTGCGCGAGTTGGGCGTGTCGAGCACGCTGGTGGGTAAGACCCACATGCGCGCCGATGAGGAGGGGATGAAACGCCTCGGGATTGAGCCCGAAAGCACCATCGGTGCCCTCGTCAGCGAGTGCGGGTTTGAGGTCTTCGTCCGCGACGACGGCACCAACGCCGCCACCGACAAGAACCGCCATGCTGAGGACTACGAGCAATACCTGCGTGACCACGGAATGGGTGGAAAGACCCCGTGGGAGGAATGGGCCAACACCGGGATTGATGAAAACGGCGACTGGAAGTCTGGCTGGCTCTTGGAGAGTGCCCCGCTCCCCGCCCGTGTACCGAAGGAGCACTCCGAAACCGCTTGGCTCACCACCCGCGGCATCGAGTTTATCGAAGGGCAGGGGGATGCACCCTGGCTCTGCCATCTCAGCTATATTAAACCCCATTGGCCCTATCTCGCCCCCGCTCCGTATAACGACATGTACTCCAGCGCCGATCTGCCCGGGGTGAACCGACGTGAGGGAGAGCATACGCATCCGCTGATGCAAACCTGGGCCGACACCCGCATCTGCAAGAGTTTTGCCCGCGAGGATGTCCGCGCCCTTGTTGCCCCGGTCTACATGGGGCTGATCAAAGAGCTCGATGACAACATGGGTCGGCTCTTTGACTATCTGGAGCAGTCTGGTCGCATGGAGGACACGATGATCGTGTTCTGCTCCGACCATGGCGACAATATGGGCGATCATTGGCTGGGTGAGAAAGACCTGTTCTACGACTGCTCCGCCCGCATCCCGCTGATCGTCTATGATCCGCGCAGCGACGCAGATGCCACCCGCGGCACGATCACCGACGCTTTGGTCGAGGGCGTCGACCTCGCACCGACCTTCCAAGAGTTCTTCGGGGGTCCGGCAAAGCCGCACATCTATGAGGGGCGCTCGCTGCAGCCGCTCTTGCATGGGGAAGAGGTGACGTGGCGTGACCACTGCATCTCTGAGTACGACTACTCCACCCGCGACGCCCGGCGAGAGGTGAACGTCGATCAGAGCGACGCGCGGCTCGTCATGGTCTTCGACGGGCGCTGGAAATACGTGCACGTAGAAACGATGCGCCCGATGCTCTTCGATCTCGAAACCGATCCGGGCGAGTTGGTCGATCTCGGCGCAGACCCGGCCTTTGCGGACCAGATCGAGCGGCTCAAGAGCCTCCACTTCGCCTGGAGCCGCCAACACCACACCCGCATCACGCGCACCCCGGAGATCATCGAAAAGATGACCGACGCGAAAGAGCCCGAGGGCATCTACATCGCCTATTGGGACCGCGAAGAGCTGGAGGCCAACGGCCTGCGCATGCCGCCCCACATCGTGACGGCGGAGGGGTAGGGCGGGGCTACTCTGCCCACCCGCGCCGCGAGGGCGACAAGACCGTTGACACACACATTCCGCATATGCGGCCATGCTTGGCATGGGTGCGTCGCAAAACAGTCTGGACTGGCAGCAAGGATTGCTCCTTGCGATGGTCGGCGTGTTCGCGGCCTTTTTGGTCTTTAGACCGATCCCGCACGGAATTCACCCGGCACCAACCAAACCGCCTTTGGTGCCTGCTGGCCCGCCGCCCGTAGCTTCGCCGCCCCCTGCCAGTGCCAATGCACCACCACCTCCGCTACCGGCCGCGCCATCACCGCAAACCGCCGCAACAAAACCCGCGCCACAGGCGATCGTGGGCATCGATGTCTCTCATTTTCAGGGCGATGTGGCTTGGGCGACCGTCGCCCAATCCGGCGTTCAGTTCGCCTATGCCAAGGCGACGGATGGCATCACGTTCACCGACCCACGCTTCGGCGCAAACCTCTCCGGCGCGCGCGCGGCGGGGCTAAAGGTCGGAGCGTACCACTTCTTTGAGCCGGGGGATGATCCGGTCAAACAGGCGGAGCATTTCCTCAGCGTCGCCAAAACACAATCGGGGGATCTGCCGCCGGTTTTGGACCTTGAGGTCAGCCCCACAGGCTCTGACAGCCCGCTGGCGCAAACCGCGCTCGCCTGGCTGCAGCATGTTGAGAAGAGCACGGGCTGTAAGCCCATCATCTATGCCAGCCCCGCCTTCTTTAATGCCCATCTGGGCGATGGTTTCGACGGTTATCGCCTCTATCTCGCCGACTATTCCCGCACCCCGGTTCTCCCAAACGCAGCGGGGCCGATGGTGCTGTGGCAGCATTCGCAAACCGGATCGGTGCAAGGCGTTCACGGCCACGTCGATTTGGACACGTATATGACACCCGGCGATGACCTGTCTGATCTGGTGTGCCCCTGATGGCTGCACCAACCGCCACACCGACTGTTCGTCTCTTAGCAGCAGCGCTCTCGGTTCTTGTCTGTCTCTTTGTGCTCTTTGCTCCATTTGAAACCTTGCGGCAGGTCCTGCCCGGGGACGGCGTCGTCGAGCGCAACACGGCGATGCTGCAAGACGCACGGGCGGCCTCTCTCAATGATCTGGTGCTCTTGGCGGAGCTTGATGCGCTGGTCGCAGTTGCAGCCAGCATTGACGTTGGGGTCTCGTTGGGGGCGACGGCAAACCTGGATGTCGGTGCCGCTCTCCGGCCCATTGAGAACGGCCTGGAAAGAGGCATCGTCGCCGCGATTGCCGGGGCTTCGTTCTATGAGTTTTCGCTGATCTTTGTTGAACTGGCCCATAGGCTTGAGCCGGTCGCGCTGAAGCTCTTCGCCGCGGCCACGATACCTTACGCGCTCGGCCTGTTGTTTCTCCCCAAAGGTCCTGCACGGAGGGCCTTTCACCTCGCGTTTGAAGTCGCACTTGTCGTTTTGGTGGTCACCCGGCTTGTGGTGCCCTACGGCGTGGCTGCTTCGGGGATGATCGTAGGCTCGGTGGCAGATGCCGCCCTGAGCGACGCGCAAGCCCAGATCTCAACGCTGCATGGCAAGCTGGCGCATACCAATGGCGAACCAATGTCGATCGAAAGTTGGCAAGGCAAAAAGTCCGCACATCAGACGTTTCAACGCATCGCATCGGACTTCCCCCAAAACCTAGAGCTCTTCACCCGCTACGCGATCCGCCGGGTGATGATCTCACTGCTGGAGGGCATCGTTCTGCCGCTGGTATTCTTGCTGGGTGGTGTAGTTCTGTACCGTGCGACCTCGCGGCGGCTGCGCCAAACTTAAGGTTCAATTGCCCGAATAAGTTGGTTTTTTCCCTGTGATAAATTTGATGAGTTTTTCGTTGGTTGTTGTATAATCACACCCGGAAGATTGAGGGTTTTGCAAAATCAGATGAATTACGCTCGCCTTTTTTGTTTTTGGCTTATCCTTTCAACAGGGTTTAGCTTCGCTGATACTGATGGCTGTGATCCAACGATCGTGCTGCCATACTCCTTCCAGTTAGATCAGGACGTTGGAATAACCGACCAGAACTACACCAACGGAGTTTCTGCAGGTGGAGAGCTTAAACAGCCTTGGATAAAAGATAGGCTCGTCGAATTTCGAGAAGCGTGGGGCATTGAAAGTTCGGATAGTTGCCCTGGGCAGTTTCAGTGGCGTTTTGGAACGTCGGTCTTTACTCCGGAGGACATCGAAACGAGGCAAATTCAACGAGGTGACCGACCGTATGCTACCTTAGCATTTATCGATTTTCAGAGCTCCGTTCTTTACACGGCACGTTCTGGGAATGAGCGTCGCTTCCAGAGCGGAGTATCGCTTGGTTTACTTGGGCTTGATTTTGGAGAGCACGTACAATCAGCGATCCACGGCAATGATCGCCCACCGCTCGGCTGGGACAATCAGGTTGCCGAAGGCGGAACACCGGTCGCAATGCTGTATGCAAGCTCATCCCAGCTCTTGCGATCCGATCAACTGCTTGATGCGTTCAGGTTCGAGTTAAGCTCCTCGTATGGGGGGTCTTTTGGCTATTACACTGGAGCATCTGCACAGTTGAATGCTCGCCTTGGGCTGTTCGCCGATGATTGGTACGTCTTTGAATCAAACTATCACGACAACTTTGATCAAGTAGGTAGCGCAAAGCGCTTTTTCCTTTGGTCACGCATCACCGGCCGTGCGGTTGCGTATAACGCTCTCTTGCAAGGAGTCCCATTTGCCGACAACACCTACACGCTCAGTGCATCTGAAGTGAACCGTTTCGTTCTTGAGTACTCGATAGGGCTTGGCGGAACCATCAATGAAGTTGAGTGGGTGTTTGGAATAAAAACCCGAGGTGAAGAGTTTAGCGGTTCTGAGGCGCGCTCACATACCTGGTGGACCTTGGGTTTCAGATGGGGATAGCGATCGCGCGAAGCACTTTCCTCATGGTGTCTTACGGCTGTGGACTTGAATGATCGCACTCGGCTCTAGAACGTGGAATTCAAAGGCGGGAAGTTCGAGTTCAGGACGCATTGCACTCTTTCTCAGCAACAAGCTAGGTGACGTATTTGCCGTTTGTGCCACACATGTTTTTTTGCCAAAAGCAGCGCAACGAAAACAAAAAATCAAAGCCTCTTGGCCTCGGAATAGAAGTAAGAAGCGTCTTATATCAAAAGAAGTTATTAATATTGGTGGAAACATAGCGAGTGATATTTCACTTGCTAAATTGGAAGATGACGTGCGTTCTAAAGCGGTTAATCAATTTAACTACGAACCAAGAAAAATTATAGCGGTCTCGACGCCTGAAGATGGACAAAGACTATCGCTCTACAACCAGAATGGAAAACTCATCGCCGGTACGGTTTTGAAGCGAAAGGTTCGGCTCAATGAGAAAACAGACCTGATCACAATAAAGGTAGACCGTAGGAACTACACTGATGATGGTGACTCAGGAGCGCTGTGGTTTGATCCGCAAACAAACGCCGCGGTTGCAGTGCACTCCGGCAGGAAACGCGGCACCGTCTATGCAACTGAGTTGGCGGTTGCAGTTGAGGCTCTTGGATCAGATTACAGCTTGGTTAGCACCAACGCGAATGAAGTTGTCTAGCTGCGCGCTCGGCCCACCCTAAACCATCGTCACCCTTAACCCCGGCAAGCCCTCAACCCGCGCCTCAATCTGGTCGCCTCGATCAACCGGGCCGACGCCGGAGGGGGTGCCGGTCATGATGATGTCGCCTGCGCGCAGGGTGTAGAGCGTGCTCAGATGGGTGAGGATTTCGGGGATCGACCAAACCATCTCGGAGATTTTGGCGGATTGGCGCGTTTCTCCGTTCTGCAACAGCGAGATCACCTGCTCCTCCGGCACAAACGCGGTAGAGAGCGCACCGATGATCGCCGCAGCCTCGGTATCTTTCGCCGCGTCCCACGGGCGGCGCTTTTCTTTGGCGATGAGCTGTAAGTCTCTCCGGGTCATGTCGAGGCCGACGGCGTAGCCAAAAATCTCAGCATCCTCTCCGAGAGCCACCACCAGTTCGACCTCGTGGTGATAGTTTTGCGTGCCGGGCGGATAGGGCACGTCGCCGCCTTGGGCGATCGCGGTTTGTGACTTGGTAAAGTACCAGGGCGCATCGCGGGCGACGGTGCTGCCCATCTCGGCGGCATGGGCGGCGTAGTTTTGCCCCACGCAAAAGATCCGCCCCACCGGGAAGCGCAGGTCACTGTTCTCCACTTCAAGGCTCGGAGGTGCTGGCGGGTTAAAAACATACTGGGTCATTCGAAGGCTCCGTTTTCCTGCCCATTCCATAGCCCGCAGAGCGACGTTTGATCCAGATCATGGAAGAGTCGCCACGCCAGACTGTTTTATTTTGAAACGTAATGTCGATTTGTTGTATGCTTTTGCATACGGCGCTGGAGGTGCAACATGCGGATCGGTATCCCAATGAAGGTTCTCTCGGTGCGCGGGACCAACGCCCTCTGCATGGAGGGCGGGACCCTCGACACGGTCGACTTGTCCGAGATTGGCCCCCAACCGGTGGGCAGCTGGGTGCTGACCTTTTTCGGGCGCGCCCGCTCTGCCTTGAGCGAGCCGGAGGCGTCTCGCATTGCTGAGGCGCTTGCTGGGCTGCGAGACGAGGTTGACGGCACCGATCTGCCGCGCCGCCCGCATCTGCGGCTGGTGAGCGGCTAACAGGCCACTTTTCTTAAAACACTCGCACGCCTGCCCGCCAAACCCCGATGATCTGCGATTTGCCGTTCTCGCGGCGCAAGCGCACGAAGTCTGCCCGGTAGCCGGGTGCGATGCATCCGCGGTCTGTTAGACCAGCGGCGCGTGCGGGCGTTTCTGTGACCATAGCGATGGCATCTTCGAGGCTTACCGAAAGGCTTGCATCCTCCGCGATAGCGAATGCGGCGGTCATCGGGGCGTGAGGCACATAGTCAGACGCCAAGACATCCACCAAGCTCGCCTGCAACAGCGCCTTTACAGAGACATTGCCCGATTGCGACCCGCCGCGCAGGTAATTGGGCGCGCCGGCGACAATCGTTTGCCCGGCATCGCGGGCGGCCTGCGCAGCCTCCAGCGTCGTCGGAAACTCAGAGAGCGCCGCCCCCTCCCGCGCGCTTTGGGCGACATGCTCGGGCGTGCGGTCGTCATGGGTCATGAACGGCAAGCCGCGTATCTTTAGGGCCGAAGCAATATCGGCGCGTACTTGATCTCCAAACTCCGCCGACCGCGCGACAAGCTCCTCGCGCCGCGCCACGGCCTCTGCTTGAGACAGGCCGAGGTCGTTGGCCAATCGCTGTGTCCAATCGTCAATGTCCACGCACTGCCGGTCGCCGGGTGTGTGATCCATGATTGAAGCGATCTTGACCAAAGGGCCACCGAGCACCCGGTGGATGAGCTCTGGTGTCTTGGGGTCAGACACTTCGCAGCGCAGATGCAGCAGATGCTCCGCGCGGTAGAGCCCGTCACGGGCCCCCTCCTCAAGTGCGGCAATCAGAGGGGCCAGAAGTTGCCGCCGCTCTGGCCGCCGAAGTGAGGCGCCGACGCAGAGGCTGTCAAACACCGTCGTTGTACCACCCGAGATCACCACCGCGTCATGCGCAATCAACGCGTCGCGAAAACTCCAGGTCACGCCGCTGCGGGGGTGCAGATGGGTTTCGACATGGTCGGTGTGCAGGTCCACAGCGCCCGGCACTAAAAAATCACCGCCAAAATCGAGCGCGCCGCGCTCGGGCTCCAGCTCTTGGATCACGCCACCGTCCACCGAGAGGCCGCCGTGGTACACCCCGTCCGGAGAGACAATGACCGCGTTGGTGAGCGAAAACGCAGAGCGCGTGACATCAAACATAAACCGGCCTCCTAGAGGGTTGGGCTCTAAACTAAGCGTTGAGAAGCAGCGACTGCCGTGTCGAGAACCCCCAACGCAAAGCCACGATACTGCCGATTGTAATGCAGGAAAAAGCGATGTCTCGCCGCGCCATGCCCGCAGGGAACGACCCTAAAAACTGTCGTTGAAGGTATGGCAGCACGAGTGCTTTCGCGCGGGCCACACTTCGTCGCGGTGCGCATGACCCTCGGGCAGAGGGTACTCGTCGCCGCCAGACGCAAGCGCAGACCACTAAGAGCCGCAGTTAACGTTATCCGCGCAACCACCGGGGCTCCGCTCATTAAAAAGTATGCGGGCAAAACTGTTGCGACATCAGAAACGACGAAAGGTTGATCGCCCTCCGATTGCGCTACCTCGTACCGGAGCCAAACGGGAGTTTCGCCATGTTCACGCGCCTAAGCCGACCACTCCTCCTCGCCATAGCGACTTGCGTTTTCGCCCTGCCTGCCTTTGCCCAACGTGGCCCGGCGCAGGTTTTGACCGACACCGTTGATGTCCGCGCGGTACAAGAAACTGTTGCCGTCTTCGCCGAAGTTGTCGCCGGGCAAGAAAGCGCTGTCGCCGCGCGGGTGCCTGGCGTGGTCTCTGAGGTGCTGGTGCAAGTTGGGGATTTGTTGGAGGAGGGCGCGCCCCTCGCACGGCTCGACACGCAGCTCCTCGAAATCGAAAAGGCGCAAGCCGAGGCTGATTTGGAGATTGCCCGCGCGGGTCTGACCGTTGCCAACGCCCAACTTACCGCCGCACGGCAAGCGTTTGAGCGGGCCAGCGCCCTGCGGCAGCGCAGTGCCATCTCTGAGGGGCAGCTTGAGGACCGCGAGGCCGCTTTCGCCGTCGCACGTGGTGCCCTCTCGCAAGCGCGCGCACGAGAGCAGGCGGCGCAGGTCGCGATCTCTCGCGTTCAGTACAGCCTCGACAACGCAACAATTATGGCACCCTTTGCCGGTACGGTCCTGTCCGTCGCGACTGACCCCGGCGAGTTTATCTCAACCGGTTCCGAGGTTGCCCGGCTGCTCGACACCGGCACGCTAGAGGTGCAAGCCTCTGTGCCAGCGCGCTTTATCCCAGCACTGACCGCCGGGATGGATGTCTCCGGCACCTCTGACGCGGGCGCAGATGTTTCGCTTATGGTCCGGGCCATCCTGCCGACAGAATCCTCCGCCACGCGCACCCGCCCAGTGCGCTTCTCCGGTGCAAACGGCGCTGCGGTGGCGGTTGGCCAATCCTTGACGCTTGATCTTCCTGTCAGCGCCCCGCGCGAAGCGCTCACTGTGCCGAAAGACGCGCTCGTGCAAAGCCCCGGCGGTTGGACGGTGTATGTGCATCGCGAGGGCAAGGCCGTGCCGGCCACCGTGACCATCGGCACCCCGATGCGCGACCGGTTTGAGGTGCTCACAGGCCTGACCGCTGGCGATGAGGTCGTGGTGCGCGGGAATGAACGCCTCCGCCCGATGCAGGATATTGCCCCAACGCTCGTCAGCAGCGCACCCACCAACTAGAGGCCATAGCCATGGATCTGATCCGCTACGCCATTGACCGCCCTATCGCGGTTGTCGCTGCCGTTTGCATGGCCCTCCTGTTTGGCCTGCTCGCATTGACCACCATCCCGATCCAGCTCGCCCCTGATGTGCGCAAGCCTATTGTCGTGGTTCAAACCAATTGGCCGGGGGCTGCCCCCGCCGAGGTTGAGCGGGAAATCGTTAACCTGCAGGAGGACGCATTTCGCGGGCTTGAGGGGCTGGAGATCATGTCCAGCCGCTCGCGGACCGGGCAGGCTGAGGTGACGCTGGAGTTCCGCGTCGGAACAGAGATGTCTGACATCCTCTTGCTTGTCTCCAATCGCCTCGACCGTGTCGGCGGCTATCCAGAGGAAGCGGGCGAGCCAACGCTGGGCACCTCCGGTGCGGAGGATAATCCGATTGCTTGGGTCGTGGTCAAAAACGCCGGCGCAGAGCAACCCCTCCCGCAGTACGGCGACTTCGTCGAGGATGTTGTCAAAGAGCGCCTGGAACGGATCGACGGCATCTCTGCCGTCAATGTCTTTGGTGGTGTGGGCCGTGAGTTGCAGGTCGTCGTGCGGCCAGACCTGCTGGCGCGGTTTGGGCTGACAATTCCCGAAATTGCCAATCGCCTGCGCTCGGAGAATATCTCCGTCTCTGCAGGTGATGTGGACGAGGGCAAGCGGCGCTACGTCGTGCGGGCAGACGGCTCACTGAACACCATTGCCTCGGTTGAGAGTGTGGTGTTGCGCTCTGACGGCCCGGCTCGGGTGCGCGTTGCTGACGTGGCGGATGTTCAGTTCGCCTACAAAGACAGCACCGCCCGGCTGCGCTTTCGCGGTGAGCCCGCGCTTGCCTTTAACATGGTGCGTGAGCCCGGCGCGAACGTCATCACAACGATGGAAGAGGTGCGCGGCGTTCTCGCAGAGCTGCAGGCGGGCCCCGTTGCTGCGCAAGGGCTGGAGCTTGAGCAGATTTATGACGAGACCGTTTATATCGAGGGCGCAATCGAGCTGGTCACCCAGAACATTTGGATCGGTGGCGCACTGGCCGCGCTGATCCTGCTGCTGTTCCTCCGCTCTCCGCGCGCGACGCTCGTCGTCTCCCTCGCGATCCCAGTGTCGATTGTGGCGACCTTTGTGGCGATGGCCGCGACGGGGCGCACGCTGAACGTGATCTCGCTGGCGGGTATCGCTTTTGCGGTCGGCATGATCGTCGATGCAGCCATCGTGGTGCTCGAAAACATCTACCGTCTGCGCGAGCAGGGCAAATCGCGGCGCGAGGCAGCCTATGAGGGTGCACGGCAGGTTTGGGGGGCGATCCTGGTGTCGGCCCTGACCACCGTCATGGTCTTTATCCCGATCTTGTTGATGGAGCTTGAGGCGGGGCAGCTGTTCCGCGACATCGCCGTGGCAATCTCCGTCTCCGTGCTTCTGTCGCTTGTGGTTGCTGTTACGGTGATCCCGGCACTGGGCTCTCGCCTTCTCTCTAAGGGGGAGCAGAAAAAGATGCTCCCGCTCCCCGGCATCGACCATTTCGCCCGCGGTTTTCGCTGGTTGGTGATGGCTTATGTCCGACTGACCACGCGGATCCGGATTGTCGGGATCATCGCGGTGACGGCAATCGCAGGCACGGCCGCAGCGCTCGCGGTGATCTTTTTGCCGAAGCTGGAGTATCTGCCCGGGGGCAACCGAAACCTCGTGTTTGGCTTCATCATCCCACCGCCGGGCTACAACCTCGAAACGACCGAGAGCATCGCTGAGCGGATCGAGGCAACCGCCCGCCCGATGTGGGAAGGCGCGCCAGACGCAGCCCTTGAGGATGGCCGCCCCACGCTCGATGGATTCTTCTTCATCGCGCTGCAGGGGAATGCGCTGGTGGGTGCGAGCACCATTGACGGGCAACGTGTGGCAGAGACGATCCCGATCCTCTCGCGCCCGATTTTCTCTGAGCCCGGCACGTTTGGTTTCATGACCCAGCCGTCGCTCTTTGGCAGGGGCGTGGGTGGTGCGAGAACCATTGAGGTGAATGTTTCGGGCCAAAACCTCGAAGAGATTTTGGGCGTCGCGGGCCGCGCTGCGGGGATTATCGCCGGTGCGCTGCCCCGCTCCGAAGGGCACCAATTCCGCCCCATTCCGGGGCTTGAGCTGGGCGCACCAGAGGTGCGGTTGATCCCAGACCGCCTGCGCCTGTCTGATGCGGGCGTGGGCACCGGGGCGCTTGCCTCGACCGTGGATGCGTTCAACGACGGGCTGCGCGTGGCGGAGATCACCGTCGGTGCAGAACGGCTCGACCTGACGCTGAAGGGTGATCCGACCGCCTTGGGCGGATTGCGCACGCAGGATGTCGGCTCGTTCCCGGTCGTCACGCCGTCCGGTCAGATTTTGCCCGTCTCTGAACTGGCGCAGGTGATTGTCACCGCAGGCCCAACGGAGATCCGCCACCTCGACCGTTTGCGCACCGTCACGCTAGAGGTGCGACCCTCGAATGCTCTGCCCTTAGAGGCCGCGGTTGAGCTGCTGCAGGCGCAGGTTGTGGATGCGCTCGTGGAGCAGGGCATACCGCCGGGCATCCGGCTGTCAGTCTCGGGCACGGCAGATCAGCTCTCGCAAACATGGGACGCAATCTCCCTCAACCTGATCGTCGCGATGATCATCGTGTTCCTCGTGATGGCGATCCTCTTTGAGAGCTTCGTGCTCCCGCTGGTGATCATGGTCTCTGTACCGGTCGCTGCTGCGGGGGGTGTCGGAGGGCTCGCGGTTCTGAACATGTTCCAGAACCAGCCCCTCGATATGCTCACTTTGCTGGGCTTCGTGATCCTCGTGGGGATCGTGGTGAACAACGCCATTCTGATCGTGCACCAGACCCTCTACCACCTGCGCGAGGATGGCATGGGCCCCATTGATGCCATCGAGGAAGCGACGCGAAATCGCATCCGTCCGATCTTCATGTCGACGCTTACATCGATCTTCGGGATGCTGCCGCTGGTGGTGTTTCCGGGGGAGGGATCGGAGCTGTATCGCGGCCTCGGCGCGGTCGTTGTTGGGGGGCTGTCGATGTCGGCATTCCTCACGCTTTTGACCGTTCCGCCACTCTTGCGACTGTGCCTCACAGAGCGCAGCGCAGAGCAACGATCGAAGGCCGCAGTGCCGGCCGAATAGGGCCACAATTCACCGAATCTTGAAATCCGCGGGGGTGGCAAAACCTCGGCGGATTTTCTCTTGCTTGGGTGATCCGAAGTCTGATGCGTCAACGCACCGCAGAACTTCCGCAGGTCGATTGAGACGTTACGTCACATTCCGCATTGCGGATGCAGGCCCATGTTCTCGGATTTAAATACGATTTTACTTTGCAACTTAATACCTAACCCCATAGCCAGACTGTATTTTTTAGGGGCGTGTCAAAAAATTTACTAAATTTCAGTTAAGACCCCTTTCTGATTTACAGGAAAACTCAATAAATTCAGTAATCTGTTGCCTGATTTACGGTGAAGGCGGAGACTGGCGGCAATATCACTGCGCGCCATCCAAGGCGTGCGCATAATCCACAGCTTAGGGAAGAAGCGCCATGACCGTAGAAAGCCCGATCCTGCGTGAAGTCTATCCGGTGCCGGAGAAGATCGCTGCCAACGCACACGCGGACGCCGCCGCCTATCAGGCAATGTACCAAGCCTCTGTCGATGATCCGGAGGCATTCTGGGGCGAGCACGGAAAGCGCCTTGATTGGATCAAGCCGTACACGACCGTTAAGAACACCTCGTTTGCGTATGATGATGTCTCGATCAAATGGTTCGAAGATGGCGAGCTGAACGTCTCTGCCAACTGCATCGACCGGCATCTCGCAGAGCGCGGCGATCAGACCGCGATCATCTTTGAGCCCGATGATCCGAACGAGCCCGCACAGCATATCTCTTACCTGCGTCTGCACGAGCGCGTTTCCAAGACTGCGAACGTGTTCAAGCGCCTCGGCGTTGGCAAAGGCGACCGTGTTGTCATCTACCTGCCGATGATCCCAGAGGCGGCCTACGCGATGCTCGCCTGTGCGCGTATCGGTGCAATTCACTCCATCGTGTTCGCGGGCTTCTCCCCTGACGCGCTCGCGGACCGGATCAACGGCTCAAACGCCAAACTGGTGATCACTGCCGACCACGCCCCGCGCGGTGGCCGCAAGACCCCGCTGAAGGCCAACACTGACGCAGCCCTCCTGCGCTGCTCGGACCGCGTGAAGTGCCTCGTTGTGGCGCGCACCGGGGATCAGACCACCTGGGTCGATAACCGTGACTACAACTACGAAGAGCTGATGGGCCAAGTTGCTGCTGAGTGTGAGCCCCAGGCGATGGAGGCCGAAGATCCGCTCTTCATCCTCTACACCTCCGGCTCCACCGGGAAGCCTAAGGGCGTGGTGCATTCGACGGGCGGATATCTCGTCTATGCCTCAATGACCCACGAGTACATCTTCGACTACAAAGACGGCGAAGTGTATTGGTGTACGGCTGATGTCGGCTGGGTTACGGGCCATAGCTACATCGTTTACGGCCCGCTCGCGAATGGGGCGACGACGCTCATGTTTGAGGGCGTGCCCACCTACCCCGATGCTTCACGCTTCTGGGAAGTGTGCGAAAAGCACAAGGTGAACATCTTCTATACTGCACCGACGGCGATCCGCGCGCTCATGGGCAAAGGCCCAGAGTTTGTTGAGAAGTGTGACCTGTCCGACCTCCGCATCCTCGGCTCGGTCGGTGAGCCGATCAACCCTGAGGCCTGGAACTGGTACAACACCGTCGTCGGCAAAGAGAACTGCCCGATCGTTGACACGTGGTGGCAGACAGAGACGGGCGGTATCTTGATCTCGCCTCTGCCGGGCGCGACCGATCTTAAGCCAGGCTCTGCAACGCGCCCCTTCTTTGGCGTTCAGCCCGTCGTTCTTGATGACAAGGGCAACGAGCTTGAGGGCGCGACCGAGGGCGTGCTGGCGATCAAAGACAGCTGGCCCGGTCAGATGCGCACCGTTTGGGAAGATCACGAGCGCTTCGTCTCGACCTACTTCGAGATGTTCAAGGGCTACTACTTCTCCGGCGACGGCTGTCGCCGCGATGACGACGGCTACTACTGGATCACCGGCCGCGTGGATGACGTGATCAACGTCTCTGGTCACCGGATGGGCACGGCTGAAGTCGAGAGTGCGCTCGTTGCGCACGCCAAGGTCGCTGAGGCTGCAGTGGTTGGCTACCCGCATGAGATCAAGGGGCAGGGCATCTATTGCTACGTTACCCTCATGGAAGGCGTCGAAGCGTCGGATGAGCTGGTCAAAGAGCTGCGCACCTGGGTGCGGACAGAGATTGGCCCGATCGCCTCGCCAGATGTCGTGCAATGGGCGCCCGGTCTGCCAAAGACCCGCTCGGGCAAGATCATGCGCCGCATTCTGCGCAAGATCGCCGAGAACGAGATCGACGCGCTGGGGGATACCTCCACACTCGCTGATCCGTCCGTTGTCGATGACCTGATCGAAAACCGCGCGCTGAAGTAAGCCCGCCCTCTAGGCAAAAGGAGACCTGTCATGGATGGGCAGACTACCCCTGTGACTCAGCGCAACCTTATTCTGCTCGGCCCACCCGGGGCCGGGAAGGGCACCCAGGCTGCTCGGCTGGTCGAGGCGTTTGGCCTCGCACAACTTTCAACCGGAGACATGCTGCGCGCCGCAAAGAAAAGCGGCACGGAGCTTGGCAACCGCGTTGCGCAGGTCATGGAACAAGGCGGCCTTGTCACCGACGAGATCGTTGTGGGCCTGATCGAAGAGCGCCTGACCGCACCTGATGCGAGCGGTTTCATCTTTGACGGCTTCCCGCGCACCATCGCTCAAGCGGATGCGCTGGGCGAGCTGCTAGAGAAAAACCAGCTTCGCCTCGATGTGGTGATTGAGCTGAAGGTCAACGACGAGATGCTCGTGGACCGGATCGTGGGTCGTGCCAAGCAAGCGCGTGCCGCGGGCCAGCCGGTGCGGGCCGATGACAACGCCGAAACGCTCAAGCAGCGCCTCGATGCGTATCACGCGCAGACCGCACCCTTGATCGCGTATTACGCCGAGAGGGGGCTTTTGAAGTCCATCGATGCGATGGGCGAGATTTCGGAAATTACTGAGTCTTTGATTTCGATCATGGAGGAGGCGTCTAGCTAGGCTTTTCCTGCAACCATGGTGTTTTGCAACTAACGACAGCACCGAACAAATCTATGGGAGTGAACGCATGTCACTTGAGACTACCAAAACAGATCAGAGCGCGGAGGGGACCGATAACGCATATTGGTCCGCCAACGTGAAGATGATCTATATATGCCTCGCCATCTGGGCGACGGTATCTTTCGGCTTCGGGATCCTATTGCGTCCGCTCCTCTCCGGTATTCCGGTGGGCGGCACGGATCTTGGTTTCTGGTTCGCACAGCAGGGCTCGATCCTGGTCTTTCTTGGCCTGATCTTCTTCTACGCCTGGCGTATGAACAAGCTCGATAAAGAGCATGGGGTGGACGAGTAATGGACCAGTTTACCCTCAATTGGATCTTCATCGGGGCGTCTTTTGCGCTCTATATCGGTATCGCCGTTTGGGCGCGTGCCGGATCGACCTCTGAATTCTATGCGGCTGGCCGGGGTGTTCACCCTGTCACCAACGGCATGGCAACGGCAGCGGACTGGATGTCTGCGGCGTCGTTCATCTCCATGGCGGGCCTCATCGCCTTTACCGGCTATGACAACTCCTCCTTCCTGATGGGCTGGACTGGTGGCTACGTGCTGCTCGCCCTCCTGCTCGCGCCCTACCTGCGCAAGTTCGGGAAGTTCACCGTCTCCGAGTTCATCGGCGACCGTTTCTACAGCCCGACGGCACGCCTCGTTGCTGTGATCTGTCTGATCGTGGCCTCGGTCACCTACGTGATCGGCCAGATGCAGGGTGTGGGCATCGCGTTTGGTCGCTTCCTCGAAGTTGACACAACCACCGGCCTCCTGATCGGTGCAGCCGTCGTGTTTGCCTACGCCGTGTTCGGCGGCATGAAGGGTGTGACCTACACCCAGGTCGCGCAGTACTGCGTGCTGATCACCGCCTACACCATTCCGGCTGTGTTCATCTCGTTGCAACTGACGGGCAACCCGATCCCAGGCCTCGGCCTCTTCGGTGAGCACACGGCCTCTGGTCAGCCTCTGCTGCAGAAGCTTGACGAGGTTGTGCAAGAGCTGGGCTTCAACAGCTACTCCGGGCATCACACCGATACCCTGAACATGCTGCTGTTCACCATCTCCCTCATGATCGGTACCGCCGGTCTGCCGCACGTCATCATGCGCTTCTTCACCGTGCCTAAGGTGTCTGACGCACGCTGGTCTGCTGGTTGGACGCTGGTGTTCATCGCACTCCTGTACCTCACGGCCCCGGCTGTTGGTGCAATGGCGCGCCTGAACCTCATCGACACCGTTTATCCGAACGGCACCGAAGCTCAGGCTCTGGCCTATGACGAGCGTCCGGACTGGATGGCGACCTGGGAAAAGACCGGTCTGTTGAAGTTCGAAGACAAGAACGGCGACGGCGCAATCCAGTGGTATAACGAAGGCTCCGCCGAGTTTGCTGCTGTGGCTGCATCCCGTGGCTGGAACGGCTCCGAGCTTTCGGTGAACCGCGACATCCTCGTGCTGGCCAACCCCGAGATTGCACAGCTTCCGGGTTGGGTGATTGCACTGGTGGCTGCAGGTGGTCTGGCAGCGGCGCTCTCAACGGCAGCAGGCTTGTTGCTCGCGATCTCGTCGGCTGTGTCGCATGACCTTCTGAAGGGTCAACTGACGCCGAACATGTCTGAGAAGTCTGAGCTGATGTCAGCGCGGATCTCGATGGCAGGGGCGATTGCGGTGGCGGTCTATCTGGGCCTCAACCCACCGGGCTTTGCTGCACAAACCGTGGCACTTGCCTTCGGTCTGGCGGCAGCTTCGATCTTCCCGGCGCTGATGATGGGTATCTTCTCCAAGCGGGTGAACAACACCGGTGCGGTTGCGGGTATGCTCGTCGGCCTTGGTGTGACGCTGCTCTACATCTTCCTGCACAAGGGTTGGTTCTTCATCCCTGGCACGAACAGCTTCACCGATGCGGACCCGCTGCTTCTGAGCATCAAGTCCACCTCGTTCGGTGCAGTTGGCGCGATGTTGAACTTCGCCACCGCCTTTGCAGTGTCTCGCGTGACGGCGGCACCGCCGAAGGAAATCCAGGATCTTGTTGAAAGCATCCGGATCCCGCGTGGCGCTGGCGCGGCCTCTGACCACTAAAGTCCGTTCCCTGTCGGACTGATCACGGCGCATCCCCTCCGGGGGGTGCGCCTTCTTAGTTAAAAACCACCGCCTCAGAGAGACTTGGATGAGCCTGTTGCGTGAAATCGAACCCTTTCTGGCCCAACGCCACCCCTATGACACCCTCTCCCCCGAGGACCGGCGCGTCATCGCGGGCAAGATGATCTCGATGGACATCGCTGCGGGCGGGCAGATCTATGAGGCGGGGCAGCCCCTCGATGGCCTTTACCTCATTGAGCGTGGCCAGGTCGAAGTGACCGATGCCAACGGGGTGACCGTCTCTCTGTTGGGGCCGGGCAACTCTTTTGGTGAGCGTGGACTGATCATTGACGGCATCGCCGTTACTTCTGCCAAAGCCGCTGAAGGCAGCCATCTGTTCCTGCTCCCACGCGAAGACTTCGACACCGCGCGCAAAACGCACCCCAGTTTCAACCGTTTCTTCGACCGCCGCCGCCAGCCCGATGCAGAGCCGCAGCGCAATGCCGTGCATTCCAAGAAAGTTGCGGACTTGATGACGGCGAACCCGATCTCACTGCCGCCCAAGGCGAGCATCCGGGAGGCTGCCGAATTGATGCGAGATCGTCGTATCTCTGCACTGCCGATCACGGATGAGGGCACGCTCAAGGGCATCGTCACTGTGCACGACATGACCAACCGTGTGCTTGCAGAGGGGTTTGACACCGCGCGCCCGGTCTCAGACGTAATGACGCGGCAAGTCCGCTCCTTGCCGCCCGATGCGCTGGGTCTCGACGCGCTTCTGATGATGGCAGAGAACCGGCACGCCCATGTGCCTATTGTGCAGGGCGAGAGCGTTGTCGGCATCGTCAGCCAGACCGACCTGATCCAGACCCAGGCCGTGACCGCCAACGCCATGGTCGGCCGGATCGTGCGCGCGCCGTCCTCCGACGCGATGATTGCGACGGTCAAGGAAATCCCCCAACTCCTCGCCACTCTTGTGGGCTCTGGCACACGGCACGAGATCGTCACGCGGATGATCACCGACATTGGCGACGCGGTCACACGGCGGCTTTTGGCACTCGGCGAAGAACAGCTCGGCGCGCCCCCCGCGCCCTATGTATGGCTCGCTTGCGGCTCTCAGGGGCGGCAAGAGCAGACGGGTGTGTCTGACCAAGACAACTGCCTCATCCTGGACGACCGTGTGCGCGCGGAGGACATGCCTTACTTCACTAAGCTCGCTAAGTTCGTCTCCGACGGGCTGGATGCTTGTGGGTATTTCTATTGCCCCGGCGATATGATGGCGACCAACCCGCAATGGTGCCAGCCCAAGAAAGTGTGGCGCGAATACTTCGTGAAGTGGATCACCAGCCCCGGCCCAGAGGCGCAGATGCTCGCCTCGGTCATGTTCGATCTGCGGGTCATCAGCGGTAAGGCGGAGCTCTTTGAGACCTTGCGGGCAGAGACGCTGGCGGTGGCGCAATCCAATTCAATCTTCGTCTCTCACATGGTCGCCAATTCGCTCAAGCACACCCCGCCGCTGGGCCTCTTCCGCGGTTTTGCCATGGTGAAATCGGGTGAGCATCGCAACACCGTGGACCTCAAGCACAATGGCGTCGTGCCAATTGTCGATTTGGGGCGGGTCTATGCGCTGCAGAGCGCTGACACTGCGGTCAACACCTACACCCGCGTCAACAACGCGGTGGAGGGCGGGCTTGTCTCCGCCTCCGGCGGGCGGGATCTGGTCGACGCGTACGATCTGATCGCCGACACCCGGCTTCGCCACCAAACCAAGCAAATCCGGCGTGGGGAAAAGCCCGACAATTTCATGGCGCCCTCAACGCTCTCTGAGCTAGAGCGCAGCCACCTTCGCGACGCCTTTGTCGTCGTCAAAACCATGCAATCCGCGCTCGGCCAAGGCCGCGGGCACTTAAGCTAGGACACTATGCTACTTACTTATTTCGTCGTTGTTGTGGTCGGTCTCGCCTGTGGCGGCGTTGCCCTCTGGCTGCGCCTGATCACCCGCGGACGCTTGCCGCGCTGGATCATCCTCGCCTCGGTCGCGGGCGGGATGCTCGGCTACACGATCTACTCCGAATACACTTGGTACGAGCACACGGCAGCGCAACTCGATGAGGGCATCGTGGTGCTGCGCACCATTGACCGCTCTTTCATGTACCAACCCTGGAGCTATGCGGTTCCGATCACCAAACAGTTCACCGCCGTTGATCAGCTGGGCGCGCTGCGCAACCCAGAGCAACCGGGCTTGGTTCTTGCGGATGTGTTCCTCTTCGCCCGCTTCGCTCCGGTTATATCGCTTCCGATGCTCGTTGATTGCGACGCACCGCGCCGTGCCGACATCGCCGATGCTGACTTCGATGAAAACGGCGTTCCCACGGTCGATGCGTGGATCGACCTGACGACAGACGACCCTCTTATCCAAGCCCTTTGCCAGTGAGGAGATCATGCGAACCCTGACCAGTTTGAGCCTACGTATGCGTCTGGCCCTGTTTTTCGCCCTTATCGGGGGCGGTGGGGCAGCGGCAATCATACTCGGCTCTTGGGCAGGGTTCTCGCGCTTGCCAGACCAAAGCCCGAGCGGCGCTTTGGTCCTCGCGGCGTTGGTCTCTATCATTGGGCTCTGGGCGCTGACGCTCTGGGTCGCGATGCGGTTTGACCAACACGTCGCCCAACCCATCGACCACCTCTCCAGCGAACTGCGCTTGCGCGCAGAAGGCATCAATCAAGGGGAGATTGACGTCTCTCCGGGCCAATATCTCGGCGCGCTCGGCCCCGCGATGGCCGATACCAACCGCGTACTGCGCGAGATGCGCGAGGGCCTCAACGCCGAGATCGCAGCCTGCACCAAAGAGCTTGATCACGCCGTGGATGTGCTGGCCGATATCCTCTCGACCCTGCCCACCGGCGTCGTCGCCTGCACCTCTGATCACCGGATCAGCCACCTCAACGGCCCGGCTTTGCACCTCTTGGCCGATGAGGGGCCAGTGGGCCTCGACCGTGATGTCACGACGTTGATTGACCCGGCCGCACTGGAGGAGGCGCGCAACAGCTTGCTGGAGTTTGGCGCACCCCCGTCTGTGACCTTCAAGGCCACCACACGCGGGACCCATCGCACGCTCTATATGCGGATCGCGCTGCTCAACACCGGCTCGAAAGAGGGCGCCTATGTGCTCGCCCTGCCAGAGGCCAGCGCGCTCGAAACACGCGCCCCCATCGTACACGACGTAGGCCTGCACTCCCGTGCGACCGAAGGGTTGGCCGCGCGCAGCTTCGTGGTGTTCGATTCAGAGACGACGGGGCTTGATCCAGCTGGCGGAGACGATCTGGTGCAGCTCTCGGGCGTGCGCATCGTGAATGGTAGGCAGGTCGTGGGCGATGTCTTCGACACGTTCATTGACCCGGGCCGCCGGATCCCGCCAGCCTCCACCAAAATCCACAAGATCACCGATGACATGGTGGTCGGCGCACCCAATGCCGCTGATGCCGTCGCCGCGTTTCATGCTTGGTGCGGTGATGCGGTGCTGGTGGCGCATAACGCGGCTTTCGACATGGCGTTTTTGCACCGAAGCGCGCCAGCGGCAGGATGCACCTTCGACCATGACGTGGTGGATACCGTGCACCTCTCCGCACTCGCCTTTCCCCACGAGTCTGACCACCGCCTTGATACGTTGATGGAGCGTTTGGGCGTCTCCTGGGATGAGGGTGACCGCCACACCGCCTTGGGCGACAGCAAGATGACGGCGGAGGTTCTGCTGAAACTGCTCACCTTGCTGGAGCGTGACGGGATCACGGAGCTTGCGCATATCGCCGACGCGCAGGGCAGTTTCAAAGATATTACCAGAGCACAGTCCGCTTATGTGAACTGATCCCTTGCTTTGCCGCACCACGCGCGCAACCTTTGAAGGCAGGGGGAGCGCGCGTGAAGCTTTGGTTGATCTTGGGGGTATTATGTTTGACCGCGGCGCAGGCCGCGGCGCAAGACGGTCGCCGGATGCTCACCGAGGATGAAGCCCGCGCCTGGACGGCTGTGGGCCGCGTCAACATTGCTGATGCAGGGCATTGCACCGGCGCGCTCATCGAACCCGATATCGTGCTCACTGCTGCGCATTGCGTCTTTCACCCCACCTCACGGCGGCAAGTCTCTGCAAATCGCATCCACTTCGTGGCTGGCTGGCGGTTGGGGGAGTATGTCGCCCATAGAACCGTCGCCCGTGTGATCGTGCATCGCGATTACGCGTTTACAGGGGAGCCCACATCGGACGCCATCCGCAGCGATGTTGCACTCCTTGTTTTGCACGAAGAGATTTCGCGTGACGTCGCCCGCCCGTTCGAACGGGTCAGGACGCCCCGCGTGGGCCAGCGGCTTTCGATTGTCTCATACGGTCGAGACCGCCCCGAAGCGCCGTCGATCGAGGACCAGTGCTCCGCTGATGTCATCCAAGACAACATCCTGGTGATGAATTGCGACGTGACCTTCGGCGTCTCTGGCTCGCCGATTTTCACGCTTGAGGGCGGAGAGGCGCGGGTTGCCTCGGTCGTGTCTGCGATGGGGCAATATGGTGGAAATGATGCAGCCTTTGGGATGACGCTGGATGACGGCACCCTCCAGAATCTGCTCTTAGAGGCGCGTCGCAGCGGTGCTGAATTCGAGGCCGCACCGGCGGGGCAATCGATCCGCGAACAGCTTGGCCGGCGCGAGGTTGCCCCCCTCTTTCGCCCCGCGCAGTGACCCCTTGAAAGCGCAAATCCTGCTTCCCACCTAAGCGCTGTCGGAAGGCCGCGAACGGGTTCCGACGTTTCACCGGCCCGCCCAGCGTGGGGGCCACATTGCTAATGTATCGCTCACTAGGAGGATGCCATGCGCACCTATGATCTTTCTCCCCTTTACCGCACCTCTGTCGGCTTTGACCGCCTCGCGTCACTGCTTGAGTCCGTCTCCACCGTCGACAGCGGCAGCGGCTACCCG
>JBCBGM010000037.1:0-28331 GCA_038526735.1 Pseudomonadota bacterium
AGATCCATAGGAGGAGGCCTCGATAAAGTCGACCTCAACGGGCAAATCCAGCTCGCGCACCAGATCGGCGATAAACACAAACGAGCCGCGCAAAAGGCCAACGACCACGAGCTTGTCGGTGTCGGCAAAATGGTCGGAGATATCCCGCGCCAGCGCCTCAACGCGCGCAGCGATGGATTTGGCGGAGATCATCTCATCGATGACATGGGGCGGGGTGTCTGGCATTGGATGAAATCCCTGTGAGGCGCGACAGAATATCCGGTGTGAAGCGGGACAACGCTGTCTATATCCGCTCCACTATGCCAACGCATTCTGAAAATCGGGTGATGCCCTACACGCCGCAGCAGATGTTCGATCTGATCGCGGATGTTGCCTCCTATCCGCAGTTTTTACCTTGGTGTGCGGCAGCGCGTATCCGTTCGCGCGATGAGACCCCGGCCGGAGAGGTGATGGACGCGGACCTCGTGATCTCGTTCAAGGTGTTCCGCGAGCGGTTCACCAGCCGGGTCACGATGCGGCCTGAGGATGGACAAATTGATGTCGAATATCTCGACGGTCCGTTCAAATACCTCATCAACTCGTGGTCCTTCGTGCCTGATGATGGCGGCACGCGGGTGAAGTTCCATGTGGATTTCGAGTTCCGCTCGCGCGCGCTTCAAGCGGTAATCGGTGTGGTGTTTTACGAGGCGATGCGCCGGATTGTGAGCGCGTTTGAGAAGCGTGCAGCGGTGCTCTACGGCAGCACGCCGCAAATCGCCTCCGCCTGATCAGCTCACTGCGTCCAGCAGCATGCGCAGCGCGGTTTTGACGGACGCAGCGCGCACCTGAGCGCGGCCGAGCGGTCCGAATTCCTTTTTCTGGTGCACAATCGTGTCAGGTGTCGCGACGGCGAAATGCACCAACCCTTCGGGCTTTTCTTCAGAGCCGCCGGGCCCGGCGACGCCGGTGATCGAGACCACGAGATGGGCATCCGAGCGGGCCAAAGCCCCCTCCGCCATCGCCCGCGCAACCGGTTCTGAGACCGCCCCATGTGCGTCGAGCATTTCCTGCGGCACGCCCAAAAGTGCCACCTTGGCGGGGTAGGAATAGGTCAGAAACCCGCGATCCACGACCGCGGAAGAGCCGGGGATATCGGTTAATGCGGCGGCCACCAGCCCTCCGGTGCACGACTCCGCTGTGGCGATCATAAGCCCTTGGGTTTTGGCGGCAGACAAGACGTCTTCGGCAAGTTTGCTCATCAGAGCCCTCCATGGGCGATCATCGCGCCCAGCAACACCGTGGCGCTGACCATGACACCGGCGACCACATCATCGAGCATCACGCCGAGCGGGGTTTTCATCCGGTCAAAGATCACGATGGGCCAGAGCTTTGAGATGTCGAGAATACGAAACAGAAGGAACCCGGCAATCACGCCCGGATAAGGGAAGACATGCGGCGGTTGCCCGGCAAACCACAGCCCCGCCGACAGACCCCAAAGTGCGAGCCACTGGCCGACAACCTCATCCACGACAATCTCGGAAGGGTCATGGTCATCTTTTCCTGCTGTCTCTTGCGCGGTGGCCCACCAGCCGAGGGCGAAGACGATGAGCGTGGCGATGGCGAGCAGTGGAAAGCCGCCGAGATAATGCAAGAGATACGCAAGGGGTAGGGCGGCAAGGCTGCCCCAGGTGCCCGGCGCTTTCGGTAGCAGCCCGACGCCGCCAACGGTTGTGATCGCGCGCGTGAAGGTCATTTGAGCATCACCGTTACTGTGGCCATGGCGGATATCCCTTCCTCGCGACCGGTAAATCCGAGCCGCTCTGACGTGGTGGCTTTGATGGAGACGCGCGAGGGTTCAATCCGGCAAATCTCGGCGATTTTTGCGGTCATGGCGGGCGCGTGAGGGCCGATCTTGGGCAATTCGCAGACGATCGTGCAGTCGATATGGGTGATAATGCCGCCACGCAGGGCCACCCGCTCCACCGCTTTTTCGAGGAAAATGTGAGAGGCCGCGCCCTTCCACTCGGGCTCCGATGGCGGAAACCACCGGCCGATATCTCCCTCCGCAATCGCGCCAAAGAGCGCGTCGGTGATCGTGTGCATGGCAACGTCGGCGTCGGAGTGGCCTTTGAGCTTGGCGGTGTGGGGGATGTCGATGCCGCAGAGCGTGACGTGATCTCCGGCCTCAAACGCGTGAACGTCATAGCCACACCCGGTGCGCACATCCATGCGAGCAATCCTTTCCTCGGCCCGGGCAAAATCCTCGGGCATGGTGATCTTGAAGGCCTGCGAATAGCCCTTCGTTCGCCGCACCTTCATCCCAGCCGCGCGGGCGACGCCCACGTCATCGGCAAATTCACCCTCGGTGGAGGCGTGGGCGGCAAGGATTGCGTCGAAGGCAAAACCCTGCGGCGTTTGTGCGCGCAACAGGCCATCGCGGGGGCGGGGGGTGTCGAGCGTGTCAGTTCCCTCCCACAGCGCGTTGACCACCGGCAGGCAGGGGCAGGCGCCCTCAGCGCCGCTTTCCAGCACGTCGATCAATTCATCCAGCATCTCCAGCAGCACAAAGGGTCGTGCGGCATCGTGGATCAGCACATAGGCAGGGCTGTGAGATTTGAGCGCGTTCAGCCCCGCTTTGACGGAGGCGCTGCGGGTTTCTCCGCCGGTCACAGGGGGGAGCAGGCGAGGGTCATCGACCTTGGCGGCGGTGTAAGGGGCAAGATCGTCAGCGTGTATCACCACCTGCACCATCGTGATCTTCGGATGCGCCAGCATCGCGCGCAGGGTGTGGGTAAGGACTGCCTCTCCGCTCAGCGGCACGTATTGCTTGGGGCCGGGCTGGCCGGCACGGGTTCCACGCCCGGCAGCAACGATCAGGGCGGCAACGGACATGGCGACTCCGGGGTAGAAACAGTTGCGGCAAGATCACCGATCTCCCTCGCGCCCACAAGAGTGGCAAAGTGCTGCTTGATTGACCCTTCTTGCGGGGGTAGACGAGGGTACTGCTTAAGGATTGCGCAAATGCCACTTCTCACCGCAAACCGCCCCGTGGGGTCGCCAGTTTTTTTGGCACCTTTGGCCGGGATAACGGATTTGCCCTTCCGCAAGCTCGTGTCGCGGTTTGGTGCGGGGCTGGTGGTGTCAGAGATGGTGGCAAGCCAAGAGGTCGTGCAATCGCGACCTTTGGCACGGGCGCGGGCGGAGATTTGCGGCGATCTTGAGAACGCCTCCGTCCAGATCGCGGGGCGGGAGGCGTATTGGATGGCAGAGGCCGCGAAATACGTCGCGGGGCAGGGCGCCCGGATCATCGACATCAACATGGGCTGCCCAGCGAAGAAGGTTACCAACGGATATTCCGGCTCTGCGCTGATGCGCGAGCCGGACCACGCGCTGTCGCTGATCGAGGCTGTAGTCGGCGCAGTTGACGTGCCAGTGACGGTCAAAATGCGTCTGGGCTGGAACGACGAGAGCCTGAACGCGCCTGAGATTGCTGCGCGGGCGGAGGCGGCTGGTGTCTCCATGATCACCGTGCACGGGCGCACGCGGTGTCAGTTTTACAAAGGCGCAGCCGATTGGGCGCGGATTGCCGAGGTGGTGAACGTAGTGAGCATTCCGGTCATCGCGAATGGAGACATCATCGACGGCACTACCGCCAAAGAGGCGCTGCGCCTTTCGGGTGCGGCAGGTGTGATGGTCGGGCGTGGCGCGCAGGGGCGGCCCTGGCTCTTGGCGCAGATCGATGCGGAGCTTTCGGGGCGTGCGCCGCAACCGGCGCCTGAGCAAAGCGCGCTGATCGAGCTCGTCCAAGGCCACTACGACGATATGATCTCGTCCTACGGCGTTGAGTTGGGCCTGAAATGTGCCCGTAAGCATCTGGGCTGGTACATGGACGACGCCCAAACCCCTGCCGCCCTTCGCAAAGCCATCCTGACCGCCGCATCCCCCGCCGAGGTGCTTCGGCTGCTCCCAGATGCGCTCTCTGGCCAAGAAAGGGCCGCCGCATGACCGCCTATATCGACCTGGAGGCGGTCTGGAACGCCTTTCCCTACCCAACCTTCGTGATCGACGCCCAAGACCGCATTCTCGCCGCCAATACCGCCGCGGAGGTGTTCTCGGGCGTTTCGATCCGCTCGATGCGCTACCGTGTGCTCAGCCGGTATGTGGGCGACGACTCAACGTTGATGGACCTGATCGGACAGGTGCGGCGGGAGGATGTTTCTTTCGCGCAGCATAACCTTGAGGTGCATTGGCTGGATGCCGCGCCGCGGCTCTCCACAGTGCATGCCGCGCCGATCCACGATGTGCCGGGGCAGGTGCTGATCCAGATCCATCAACGCGGCATTGCCGACAAGATGGACAGGAGCCTGACGCACCGGTCCGCTGCGCGCACGGTCACCGGCATGGCGGCAATGCTCGCGCATGAGATCAAGAACCCACTCGCAGGCATCTCGGGCGCAGCGCAGCTTTTGGAAATGAACCTTAGCGAAGAGGATCATGAGCTCACCCAGCTCATTCGCGAAGAGACTGTGCGCATCGAAAAGCTCCTCGACCGCGTTGAGCAGTTCGGAGACATCCGCCCCGCCACCAAAACACAGGTCAACATCCACGACGTGATCAGCCGGGCCAAGCTTTCGGCCGAGGCCGGCTTCGCCAAGCATGTGAAGTTTCATGAGGATTACGACCCGTCGCTGCCGCCGACGATTGGCGATGCGGATCAGCTCATTCAGGTCATTATGAACCTGATCAAAAATGCCGCCGAAGCGACTCCCAAAGTGGGCGGGCAAATCACGCTGCGCACCGCCTTTAAGCCCGGCGTGATGATCGCACTGCCGGGCGGAGGGCGCGAATCTCTGCCTCTGCAAGTCACCGTGTCCGACAATGGCAAAGGCGTGCCGGAGGATCTGACCCGCGATCTCTTTGAGCCGTTTGTTAGCTCAAAGGCGGCAGGGTCGGGCCTTGGCCTCGCGCTTGTGTCAAAGATTATGGCCGACCACGGCGGCGTGGTGGAGTTTGAGAGTGACCCGGGCTGGACGACGTTCCGGCTGATGCTGCCGATCTGGAAAGAGCCGCGCAAAAGCAAACGCAAAAGTTCAACACCGCTGAGCGGGGAGATTGTCTGATGGATGGAACTGTTCTTCTCGCCGATGATGACCGCGCGATCCGCACGGTGCTAAGCCAAGCGCTGACCCGCGCCGGGTGCCGTGTGCGCTCCACCGGGTCTGCGAGCACTTTGTGGCGATGGGTGGAAGAGGGCGAAGGAGACGTCGTTGTTTCCGACGTTATGATGCCCGACGGCGATGCGCTGGACCTGCTCCCTGCAATCAAGCGCAAACGGCCTGACCTGCCGGTGATCGTGATGAGCGCGCAAAACACGGTGATGACGGCCATTCGCGCGGCGGAGGCGGGGGCCTATGAATATCTGCCCAAGCCTTTCGATCTCAAAGAGGTGCTGGAGCAGGTTCGCAAAGGCCTCAGCCAGCGGCGTGGTGCCCCTCAGCCGGCGCGCGGCACCGTTGAAGAGCCCGTGCGTGAAGAAAACCTGCCTCTCATCGGCCGCAGCCCGCCGATGCAGGAGGTCTACCGCATCATGGCGCGGTTGATGAACACCGACCTCAGCGTGATGATCACCGGCGAGAGCGGCACGGGCAAAGAGCTTGTCGCCCGCGCACTGCACAACTTTGGCCACCGCAAGAATGGCCCGTTTGTGGCGGTCAACATGGCCGCGATCCCCCGCGAGTTGATCGAGGCGGAGCTCTTTGGCACCGAGCCGGGCGCAGGGCAGGGGGAGCCTGTCGTCGGCCGCTTTGAGCTGGCGGCGGGCGGCACGCTCTTTCTTGATGAGGTGGGCGACATGCCCCCCGATGCGCAAACGCGGCTGCTGCGGGTGCTGCAAGACGGCGAGTTTACCCGCGTCGGCGGGCGTGCGCCGATCTCTGCGAATGTGCGCATCGTCTCTGCCACACATCAGGACCTTAAGAACCTGATCGTTGAGGGGAAATTCCGCGAGGATCTATTCTACCGCCTCAACGTGGTGCCGGTGCGGTTGCCCCCACTGCGCGACCGATTGGAAGATGTCCCTGACCTGACACGTGCGTTTCTGGCACGCGCCGAGAGTGAGGGGCTGCCGCGCAAGCGCATCACGCAGGACGCGTTTGAGGTGCTGAAACGGCAGACCTGGGCTGGGAACGTGCGAGAGCTTGAAAACCTCATGCGCCGCCTAGCAGTGCTCGTGCCCGACGAGGTGATCAGCGCCCGCGAAGTGGAGCAAGAGATCGCAGCCCGCCCGGCCTCTGCGATGGAGCAATCCGTGCCGCCAACACAAAAGCTCAGCCAAGCGGTGGAGGCGCATTTGCAGCGGTACTTCAGCCTGCACGGCAATGACCTGCCGCCGCCGGGCCTCTACGACCGGATCATCCGTGAGGTGGAGATGCCACTGATCGCGC
Organism: Pseudomonadota bacterium; assembly: GCA_038526735.1. Lineage (GTDB taxonomy): Bacteria > Pseudomonadota > Alphaproteobacteria > Rhodobacterales > Rhodobacteraceae > Rubricella. Next base: position 6,423 of record JBCBGM010000037.1, read on the forward strand.
TCTCACTGGCAGCGACACGCGGAAATCAGGTCAAAACCGCGGAGCTTTTGGGCATCAACCGAAATACCCTCCGAAAGAAGATACGCGACCTTGACATACCGGTCACGCGCGGGAAAACATTGATGTAATTTCGCAACAGTGAGGCGAGGCTCGCTCCCGTGCTTCTGAGACAGAGACGCCTACTGCATGTGCTGCCACGGCAAGTCTCTGCTTTTGTGCAATCGCCAAAGGTCACGACCTGGGCGGTGATCCTGATCGTTGCCCTTGGGCCACTCTTGGCCTTTGCGACCTACGCGGTGCTGGGGGGTGTGGCGCAGGAGGTGCGGCCGGATGTGGTGCGCGGCGTGCTGCTCGCGGACCTTGTTTATACGCTCACCGTGGCGGCCCTGATCGCCTCGCGCGTCTCTGCGCTGGTGGCGGCGCGGCGGCGAAAACTTCCGGGCTCAAAGCTGCACCGGCGGCTGACGACCGTGTTTGCGATGATGGCGCTTGCCCCGACGATCATCGTGGCGATTTTCGCGGCGGTCACGATCAATTTCGGGGTGGAAGGGTGGTTTTCGGACCGTGTGCGCTCGGTCGTCGTGAATTCGCTCGATGCCGCCCAAGCCTATGAGAATGAGCATCGCATCAACCTCTCAGCCGATGCACAGGTCTTTGCCGGGTTCCTCAACCGCAACAAGCAGCAGTTTCCGTTGCTCTCGGCGGGGGAATTGCGGGAGCTGTTGACCGCCGGGCAACAGCAAATGCGGCGCGAGGTGTCGGAGGCGTTTATCATCGATGGCGCCGGTGAGCTGCGGGTGCGCGGAGCGCTGTCGTACCTGTTTGACTATGAGCGTCCGAGCGCCGGGCAGTTGGCGGCGGCGTCAACGACCGGCGCTCCGATCATCATAGAAGACTGGGAAAACAACGAGTTCCGCGCGCTTGTTCACCTCAGTGCCTTTGCGGATCGCTATCTCTATGTCACCCGCGATGTCGATGGCGGCATTCTCAACCTGCTCGATGACACGCAAAACACCGTGGCCCTCTACCTCCAGCTTGAGGGGGAGCGGGAGCAGCTTCTGTTTGAGCTCGCGCTGATCTACCTCGTCTTCGCGATCATCGTGATTTTCGGGGCGGTATGGCTCGCATTTTGGCTGGCTGACCGGCTCTCTCGCCCCGTGGTGCGTTTGGCGGGGGCTGCGGAGCGGATCGGGGCAGGTGATCTGGGCGTACGGGTGCGCGAGGATGATGGTGGGGATGAAATCAGCACCCTCAGCCGCGTCTTTAACCGCATGACCACGCAGGTGAAGCGCCAGCAGGACGCGCTGATCATCGCCCGCAATGAGAGCGACCGACGCCGCCGCGTGTTTGAGGCGGTGCTCACCGGCGTGTCTGCCGGGGTGATCGGGGTTAACGAGGAGGGGCTGGTGGAGGTTTGCAACGACGCCGCCACGGAGCTTTTGGCGCGGCGCGAGGAAGAGATTCGAGGGTTGCATGTCACAGAGGCCTTCCCAGAGTTTGCAACACTCTTTGAGCGGCTGGAACAGTCGGAAAAGTCAGAGGTGCAGGAGCAACTGAACGTCACGACAGCCAACCGCGAGGAGGAACTTCTTGTTCGCATTTCGCGCCATCCAGAAGATGCGGCGGCCTTTGGCTATGTGATTACCTTCGATGCGATTACTGACCTCGTGTCGGCGCAGCGCATGGCGGCGTGGGGGGATGTGGCGCGGCGGATTGCGCATGAGATCAAGAACCCGCTCACGCCGATACAGCTGTCAGCCGAACGAATGAAGCGGAAGTATGCCACGCAAATTGATGAGGGGCGCGACGGGTTTGAAAAGATCGCGGATGTCATCGTGCGCCAAACCAATGACTTGCGGCGGATTGTTGACGAATTCTCCCGCTTTGCTCGGCTACCGGAGCCGCAAAAACAGCCCGTCGATCTGATCATGCTGCTGAACGATACGATCCTATTGCAACGCGATGCCGCGCCGGAGGTGGACGTACGCCTCGATGCCCCCGACACGATGACCGTGACCGCCGATGCCGGGCTGATCGGGCAGGCGCTGACCAACCTCATCAAGAACGCGGCGGAGGCGGTCACGGCGCGGGTTTTGGCGCATGAGACCGACACGCGCCCGCCGGAGGTTGTCATAACACCGATTAAGCATGCCGACACGATTGAGATTCGCATTGAGGACAGCGGCACCGGTCTGCCCGCAAATGCAGCTAACCGCTTGTTTGAGCCCTATGTGACCCACCGCGAAGGGGGCACGGGGCTTGGCCTCGCAATTGTCAAAAAGATCATCGAAGATCATGGCGGAACGCTTCGCCTCGAAAACCGTCTGGAGGGCGGCGCCCGCGCCGTGATTGTGATGCCAGCCACAACCGCCCCACAGCCCAGCCACCCTACGGAACCTGCCCTGAATGCCTGAGACGCCCCCACCACGCCCGGCGCGGCCCAGTGACATTTTGATTGTCGACGACGAACGCGACATTCGCGATTTGCTGTCCGATATCCTCGAGGATGAGGGCCACGGCACTCGCGTGGCCGCGGACAGTGACAGTGCGCTGTCGGCGATCAACTCTGCCGCGCCCGACCTGATCATTCTGGATATCTGGCTGAAAGACAGCCGGCTTGACGGGATTGGCATCCTTAAGACCGTGCGGCGCGATAATCCGGCGATCCCGATCATCATCATCTCGGGCCATGGCAACATTGAGCTTGCGGTCGCGGCGGTGAAGCAGGGGGCCTATGACTTTATCGAGAAGCCCTTCAACACCGACAAACTGCTGGTGAGTGTCACGCGGGCGTTGGAGGCCTCGCGCCTGCGCCGCGAAAACTCTGCCCTCCGCCAAAAAGAGAGCCGCCCGGTGGCGCCGGTGGGCAATGGCGCGGCGATGCGGGCTTTGAAAACGCAGCTAGAGCGCGTGGCGCGCTCAAACGGGCGTGTGCTCTTTAGCGGCCCTTCGGGGGCGGGCAAAGAGGTCTGCGCGCGGTACCTGCACGACCAATCCACCCGCGCGGACGGGCCGTTTGTGACCCTCTCTGCCGCCTCGGTCGAGCCGGAGCGGATGGAGGAGGTGCTCTTTGGGCGCGAGTATCCGGACCGCGCACATGATCCGGGCATTTTCGAGCAGGCCCATAACGGCACGCTTTTTATCGACGAAGTGGCGGATATGCCGCTGGGAACGCAGTCAAAAATCCTGCGGGTGCTGGTCGAGCAGGCGTTCACGAGGCTTGGGGGCACCGACACAGTGCGCGTTGATGTGCGGGTGCTGAGCTCCTCCACCAAAGACTTGGAGACTGAGATTGACGAGGGCCGGTTTAGGCAAGATCTCTACCACCGCCTCAACGTGGTGCCCATCGATGTGCCGGGGCTTGAGACGCGTCGTGAGGATATCCCAGCCCTCTCAGAGCATTTCCTGACCCTCCTCAACCGCGAACAGGGCCTGCCGCTGCGCAGCCTCACCGCTGATGCCGCCGCTGCATTGCAGGCGCTGCCGTGGCCTGGGCATGTGCGGCAACTCAAGAACCTCGTTGAGCGCATCCTGATCTTGGGGCCAGAGCGCGGGCCTATTGAGCTCTCAGAGCTGCCGCGCGATGCGCAGGGTGGCAACGGCAAGGTTGATGCGCTGGACGCAGCCCTTGTGAGCCTCCCGCTGCGTGAGGCGCGTGAGCTGTTTGAGCGCGATTATCTCGTGGCCCAGATCAACCGGTTTGGCGGCAACATCTCTAAAACAGCGTCATTTGTGGGGATGGAGCGGTCGGCGTTGCACCGGAAGCTGAAGTCCCTCGGCGTCGTCACCACCTCCAGAGGGGGCGCGCGGATGGCGCGGATTGATGAAACCTCCGACGAGGTGCCCGTGAGCGAGACTGATGCTGAGGAAGCCTCCGCATGAAGGTGATTGTTTGTGGTGCGGGGCAGGTGGGCTGGCAAATCGCCCGCCATTTGTCGTCTGAGGGGCGCAACGTCACCGTGGTTGACAACAACCCCGCCTTGATCCGGCGGATCACCGATACGCTGGATGTGGGCGGCGTGACGGGCTTTGCCTCTCACCCCGACGTGCTGGAGCGGGCCGGGGCGCGCGATGCGGATATGATCATCGCCGCGACCTTCTCCGATGAGGTGAACATGGTGGCCGCACAGGTCGCGCATTCGGTGTTTAACGTGCCGCGCAAGATCGCGCGGGTGCGGGCGCAGTCTTACCTCGCGCCCGAATGGTCCGACATCTACCGCCAAGACCATATGCCCATCGACGTGATCATCTCACCTGAAAAGGAAGTGGCGGAGGCAGCGATGCAGCGGCTTGCAGCGCCTGCGGCCTTTGACACTGAGAGTTTTCTTGAGGGCCGGGTGCAGCTCATTGGCCTCACGCTCAACGACAAATGCCCGGTGCTCAACACGCCCCTGCGCCAGCTCACAGAGCTGTTTTCGACGTTGCGCGCCTATGTCGTGGCGATCCGTAAGGGTACTCAGTTGCGCGCGGCAGAGGCGGATGACCAGCTTTTCTCGGGCGATCAGGTCTATGTCGTTTCGCATCAGGAGGACGTGGAGCGCACGCTGGAAATTTTCGGGAAGCAGTCAGAGACGGGCCGCCGCAACCTGATAATCGGGGCAGGAAACGTGGGCCTCGCCGTGGCCAGCGAGTTGGAGCATTCCGTCAAGCGCCCGCGCATCCGAATGATCGAGAAGGATCGGGCGAAGGCGGAGCATGCCGCCGATTTGCTGGATCGCACGATTGTGCTGCATGGCGATGGCCTCAACATCGAGATGCTCGATGAAGCAGGGATCGAGACGACCGATGCCTTCGTCGCCGTCACTGATGACGACAAAACCAACCTGCTTTCCTGCGCGCGTGCGAAAACCATGGGCGCGCCCTTCACGATCTGTCTGATCAACGATCCTTCGCTTGTGCCGTTGATGAACCCGCTGGGCATCGACGCGTATATCAACCCACGCGCGACGACTGTTTCGTCAATCCTGCGCCATTTGCGCCACGGGCGGGTGCGGGCGGTCTATTCTCTGGGAGATGCGGAGGCGGAGGTGATCGAGGCGCAGGTGCTGTCAACCTCGCCCATTGCCGGGCGGCGGATGCGGGAGGCGAACTTCCCTGACGGCACTGTGGTGGGGGCGATGCTCAAGCAGGGTGAGGTGATCGTGCCGCGCGCCGAAACCCTCATTGAAGAGGGCGACATCATGGTGGTCTTCGCCATGGCGGGGCAGGTGCCGCTGGTTGAGCAACTCTTCCGCGTTTCGATCGACTTTTTCTAAACATGCCTTGGCGGCGCTTCCCTCTGTTTGTGAACATCGTCGCCTTGTCGGGCATCGCGATGCTGATCCCCGCACTTCATGCAGGTTGGATCGGAGATTTTCAGACCGGTCGGCTGATGCTCTACCTGTCGTTCATCACGTTGGTGGGCTGCGCGATTGTCGGCCTGGCACTCGCCAACCGCTCAGAGGCGCTGAAAGCGCGCGGCCAACTCATCACCGTCGTGGTCGGCATCTGCGTGCTGCCATTGTTGTTGGCGGTGCCGTTCCCGATCTTGCTGCCCGGCACCGGGTGGACGGAAGCGTATTTCGAGATGGTCTCTAGCCTGACCACCACCGGCGCCACGGTGTTTGCGGTGCAGGACAACGTCCCAATGTCGTTGCATCTGTGGCGCGGGGTGGTGGCGTGGTTGGGCGGATATGTGACCCTGATCATCGCCTTCGCGATCATGGCGCCGCTCAACATCGGCGGGTTTGAGATCACCCGCGCGGTGCAGGGCGAGGCCCAGCGGGCGGATGGCTTTGGCAGTGCCGACAGCACGGAAGAGCGGCTCTACCGGATCGTGGGCATCGTTAGCCCGCCCTATGTGATCGTGACGGCGGCGCTGATTGGCGGGCTTTTGTTTGCGGGCCTTGATGGGTTCAGCGCGCTGATGACGGCGATGGCCGTCGTCTCCACCTCCGGTGTGCTGCCGGATGGGGCGACGATCAGCGGGCAGGGCGGGTTGCTGGCTGAAGCGCTGATCGCCATCGCGCTCTTGTTTTGCGTCACCGCGCTCGCCTTCGACCCAACCCGCCGCCGCAACCTGGAGCGCGTGCAGGCAGACCCCGAAGTGCGTTTGCTGGTGACATTTCTGGTGCTGATCCCCCTGGCCCTCGCGCTGAGGCATTTTCTCAGCGCGCTCGATAGCGGAGCAGAGATGCTCTTTGCCGATGTCTTCCGCGCGCTTTGGGCGGCGTTCTTCACCACACTGTCGGTCATTGGCACGCTGGGGCGTGAAAGCGCTTACTGGCAAGGTTCGCTCGATTGGGCGGGGGTGGAGGCACCTGCGCTGTTGATGCTCGGCCTCCTCGCGATCGGGGGCGGGGTGGCCAGCACCGCGGGCGGGGTGAAGCTCATGCGGTTCTATGCGCTTTATAAACACGGCGTGCGCGAGATGGAGCGACTGACCCTGCCAAGCTCCATCGGCGGCTCTGGCACGGTTCAGCGGCGGATCCGACGTGAAGGTGCGTTTATCGCCTGGATTTACGTGATGCTGTTCCTGTTTTCGCTCGCCGTGGCGATGGTCGCGCTTTCACTCACCGGAATAGATTTGATCTCTGGGCTGAAGCTCGCGCTGGTCATGCTCTCCAACGCGGGCCCTGCGCTGCCCCTAGTGTCGCAGGAGGATATTGCTCTCAGCGCCTTGCCAGACCCAGCCCTTCTTGTGCTTTGCGCGACAATGATTGTCGGGCGGCTTGAGGTGTTGGTGCTCTTTGCCCTCGCTGATCCCGCATTCTGGCGCCGTTAGCCTTTCTTTTGCACTGCATCACGACTAGGTGTTGCTGCACAGGGACGCTGGAAAAACCAGACAACCGGTGTCACAGTGTCAAAAAAAGACCTATGCGCTCCTGCCGGGGATCGGGAGGGCGCCAACAACAAGAGCACGTGTTTCAATGGCGAACGACAAACAAAACCTTCAGGACGCTTTCCTCAATCACATCCGAAAGCAGAAAATCCCGGTGACGATCTTCCTCGTCAACGGCGTGAAGCTGCAGGGTGTGGTCACCTGGTTTGACAATTTCTGCGTGCTGCTGCGTCGCGATGGGCAAAGCCAACTTGTCTATAAGCACGCAATCTCCACCGTGATGCCAAGCCAACCCATCAGCCTTTATGAAGGGGAGGACCAAGCCTGAGCACTGGTCCCACGCGCACAGCGGTTCTGCATCCTGACTTGAGAGACGGGGCAGGACGGCGCGATCCTCACCACAGACTTGCAGAGGCAGTTTCACTCGCCAGAGCACTTCCAGATATGGAGGTGCTCTACGACGTTGTTGTGCCACTGCCCAACCCGCGGCCGGGATATCTGTTTGGGTCAGGAAAAACTCATGAACTGAAGGTGTTGCTGCGCGATCTTGAGATTGAGCTTGTCTTGATCGATGGGCCTTTGACCCCGGTGCAGCAGCGCAATCTCGAGAAAGAGTGGAAGGTTAAGATCCTTGATCGAACCTCTTTGATTCTTGAGATTTTTGGCGATCGCGCCGCGACCCGTGAGGGTGTTTTGCAAGTCGATCTGGCAGCCCTCAGCTATCAGCGCACGCGATTGGTGCGCTCCTGGACGCACCTTGAGCGTCAGCGTGGTGGTTTGGGCTTTGTGGGCGGCCCCGGTGAAACCCAGATCGAGGCGGACCGGCGCGCGATCGATGATCAGGTGGTGCGGATCAAACGCCAACTTGAGAAGGTCGTGAAAACCCGGACACTACACCGCGCGTCTCGCGCCAAGGTGCCATATCCGATTGTGGCATTCGTGGGATATACCAACGCCGGAAAGTCTACACTTTTCAATAAGCTAACGGGCGCAGATGTGATGGCAAAAGACATGCTCTTCGCCACGCTCGACCCGACAATGCGCTCGGTGAGCCTGCCGGAAGGGCCAGATGTAATCTTGTCAGACACGGTGGGATTCATCTCTGACCTGCCGACAGAGCTGGTCGCCGCATTCCGCGCGACTTTGGAGGAGGTGCTCGACGCCGACCTCGTCGTGCATGTGCGCGACATCTCGCATCCGGATAGCGAAGCGCAGGCCGATGATGTGGTCAACATATTGGAAAGCCTCGGAATTACCGACAAACAGAGCAGCACGATGCTTGAGGTTTGGAACAAGACAGACGCTTTGGATGCCGCTGAATTTGAGGCGATGACCGCGCGGGCGGAGCGTCGCAGTGATGTGGTGCCGGTCTCTGCACTCACAGGTGATGGCTTTGATGCGCTCATTCAGGCCGTGGATCGCGCGCTGCGACCCACACAGCACAACACTGACCTGAGCCTCGGGTTTGCAGACGGGGCGGCGTTGGCGTGGCTGCACGAACGCAATCTGGTGCAGCACACGGACCAGCACGATGAGGGCTACGTGATTTCTGTACTTTGGTCAGAAAAGCAAAAGCACCAGTTTATCAAAGCGTTCGGTGACAAAGTAGCCTCACCCGATCTGGCACATATTTAACATAATAATGATTATGCGACTTAGCGATATGGCAAGCGAGCATGACTGACACAACCCCCCGACCGAAAAAATCGCCGCGCAAACCGCGCGTGCCTCTCATGCAGCGCCTGCGCTCAAACTTTCTGACGGGCCTCGTGATTGTGGCACCCCTCGGCCTGACCGCGTGGCTGGTGTGGACAATCATCTCGATCATCGACGATCGCGTCGTGCCGCTGGTGCCGGCGTTCTACAACCCGGCGACCTATATCGGAAATGACATCCCCGGCTTCGGTGTGGTGATCTTTTTCGTGTTTACCGCGCTTGTCGGCGCACTCACCAAAGGCCTGTTTGGACGGCAACTTGTGAAATGGGGTGAGGACCTGGTGGAGCGCCTACCCCTTGTCCGCTCTATCTACAACGGCACCAAGCAGATCGCGGAGACGATCCTCAACCAATCCTCCACCAGCTTTAAGCAAGCGGTGCTGATTGAGTATCCGCGCAAAGACCTCTGGGCCGTCGCATTCCTCTCGACTGACACCAAGGGCGAGATAGCGGAAAAGCTGCCCGACGAGGCCGTCTCGATCTTTCTGCCGACAACGCCCAACCCGACCTCGGGTTTTTTGCTGTTTGTGCCGAAGAAAGACATCGTGGTTCTGGATATGGACGTCGAAGAGGCCGCGAAGCTGATCATCTCCGCAGGTCTCGTCACGCCCCCTACCCCGGCGGAACGCGCCGCCGGGATCAAGAAGGTGCCGCAGGTTACTCGGTCGAAGTCACGTGCCAAACGTCCGGCATGAAGCCGATCCAATCCCCATAAACCGGCAACCGCTCTGGGAACGTCAGCTCTGACGTGTGCGCAATGCGGCTGACCGGTGAATGCCAGAACGGGATCACGTAGCGCCCGGCGGTCAGCACACGATCGAGCGCGCGGGTTGCGGCGACGAAGTCTGTCCGGCTCTCTGCCCCCAGTATCTCCGCAATCATCGCCTCGGCGGCGGGGCTGTTCATGCCCATGTAGTTGCGTGTGCCCGGCGTCTCGACCCCATCCGCACCCCAGTAAAACGTCTGCTCGTTGCCCGGGCTCAGCGAAAGCGACCAGCGGTTTACGATCACGTCGTAATCATAGTTGCTGCGCCGGTCGGTATATTGCGCGCTGTCGATGAGTTCGATCTGCACTTCGATGCCCAGCCGCTCTAGCGCATCTGCGTAAATGTTTGAAATCGCTTCATTTGCGGTGGAGCGCAGCATGATCTCAAAGACGAAGGCTTCACCGTCAGCGTTGCGCAAAACACCATCCTGCACCGTCCACCCGGCCTCTTGCAGCAGGCGCGTTGCGGTGCGCAGGTTGCGACGGTTGCGCAGGTCGCCATCAGATTGCGGCAGCGCGTAGGCGGTGAACGTATCCTCGGGCAGCTCGTCGAAGAAGGGCTGCAAGAGCTCCAGCTCCCTGCCCTCTGGTGCCCCGACATAAGCGAGTTGCGAGTTGGAGAAGTAGCTGGTGATCCGCGGATAGGCGCCCGCGTTCAGCCGGTCATTGATCCACTCAAAGTTAAAGGCATGCAGCAGCGCATCGCGGACGCGGATGTCCTGAAAGATCTCTTTACGGGTGTTGAAGACGAAGCCGCGCATGCCCGACGGGCGCTGATGCGGCACCTCAGACTGCACCACCTCACCAGAAACGGCGCGGGGGAAGGTATACTGCTCCTCCCACTTCACGATATCGCCCTCGCGAAAGACCGAGGTCTCTCCGGCGGTGAAGGCTTGCCAAACGGCTGCCGCATCTCCGAAAAACTCGTAGCGGATGGTGTCGAGGTTGTGGCGGCCTTTGTTGAACGGCAGATCGTTGCCCCAATAGTTGGGGTTGCGGTCAAACTGGATGAAGCGGTTCGCCTCCAGATCGCCGATGACATAAGGGCCTGAGGCGATAAGCGGGCGCAGGCTCGACTCGGCAAACTCAACGCCTTCCCAATCCGCCGCCTTCAAGATCGGGCGCAGGCCGAGAATGAGTGGCAGCTCGCGGTCCTCTCCGGTGAGATTAAAGCGCACAGAGCGTTCGCCCGTCTGCTCCCAACTCACGACCTTGTCCCAGGAGCGTTTGAAGGAGGGCAGACCATCTGCCGCCAACGTCTCCATCGAAAAGATCACATCCTCCAACGTCACCGGGCTTCCGTCAGAGAAGGCCGCGTCGGGGTTGAGGGTGAACTCGACGAAAGTGCGCGCCTCGTTTGTCTCCACGGTCTCAGCGAGCAGGCCGTAGAGCGTGAACGGCTCGTCATAGGAGCGCCCCAAGAGCGACTCGACCACATGCGCCCGCACACCCCAGGGCGATCGCCCGCGCACGATGTAAGGGTTGAGGCTGTCAAAGCCGCCTGTCTCGCCAAAAACGATCTCGCCGCCTTGGGGCGCGTCGGGGTTGGCCTGCGGCAAATGGGTGAAATCTGGTGGCAAGGCGGGCTCGCCGTACATTGCGATGCCGTGCTTTGGCTCCGCATATGTTGCGGTCGCTAGGCACAGGGCTGCTAAGGTGAGTGCTGCACGTCTCATATTGGGGCCTCATTGGTTGGGCACACTGCTCTTATGGGGAATAGCCTAACCGAAGCCCTACCCGCTTGGCCAAAAAAAATTCTTGGGTTCCAGCCATAGTTTACGTATAACGAGGGCACTGCTCGATAGGTTTCTTGCCTGTATGAAACCTGCCTCAATGACTTAGCCCCGGCCTTGTGCCGGGGTTTTTTTCTGCGCTGTCGGTGCTGTGTCTCGCCTTTCGCACACGCAACATGTAAACCTCTCGCAACGCACCAAAGTGAGGGGAAGCGCTAATGTCTGTCGCTGGAAAAGTCGCTGTTGTTACGGGTTCAAACTCCGGAATTGGCCTTGGCGTGGCGATAGAGCTGGCGAAAGCCGGTGCGAAGGTGGTGCTGAATTCCTTCTCTGACAACGAGGATGATCACGCACTCGCAGCGAAGATCGCGTCTGAAACCGGCACTGAAGTCGCCTACATCCAGGCCGATATGTCAGACGGCGCCGCCTGCCGCGCACTGATTGAGAAAACGGTGGAGCGATTCGGGTCTGCCGACATTGTGGTGAACAATGCAGGCATTCAGCATGTCGCTGGAATCGATGAGTTTCCGGCGGATAAGTGGGACGCGATCATCGCGATCAACATGAACTCCGCCTTTCACACCACAGCCGCCGCCCTGCCCCATATGCGCAAAGCTGGTTGGGGCCGCGTGGTGAATATCGCCTCGGCGCACGGCCTGACCGCCTCGCCGTTCAAATCAGCCTATGTCGCGGCCAAGCACGGCGTTGTGGGGATGACCAAGGTCGTCGCCTTAGAGACCGCAGAAGAGCCCATCACCGCCAACGCGATCTGCCCCGGCTATGTACTGACCCCGCTCGTAGAGGCGCAAATCCCTGATACCATGGAAAAATACAACATGGATCGGGAGACGGTGGTGAAAGAGGTTTTGCTCACCCGCCAGCCCTCCAAAGAGTTCGCCACTGTTGAGCAACTGGGCGGCACAACGCTGTTTCTCTGCTCTGACGCCGCCGCGCAGATCACCGGCACGACAATCTCCGTCGATGGCGGTTGGACGGCGCTCTGACGGTGGCGCAAACGTTTGAGACCAAAAAGATCAACCTCGCGCTTCAGGGTGGCGGCGCGCATGGCGCCTTTACTTGGGGTGTGCTCGACCGGCTGCTTGAGGAAGAGCGGCTGGAGTTTGAGGGCATCACCGCCACCTCTGCCGGAGCAATGAACGCTGCCGCCCTCAAATGCGGCCTCATCGGGCGCGGGCGCGAGGGTGCGCGCGGGCGGCTTGAGTGGTTTTGGGATGGTGTCGCGCAATACTCGCTGACCTCAAATCCCATGGTTGAATGGCTGCGGGCCTGGACGCCCGAGGTCGCCTCCGCCGCCTTTACCACGCCTGCGTATCTGGCGAGCGAGTTCGTCTCGCGCGTGGCCTCGCCCTACGACTTCAACCCGATGAATGTGAACCCGCTGCGCCCGCTCATCGGCGACCTGGACTTCGGCAATCTGCACTCCCCCCAAGGCCCAAAGCTCTTTATCTGCGCCACCAATGTGCGGACCGGCAAAGTGCGGGTGTTCAAGGATCACGAGATCACGACCGACACGATCCTCGCTTCGGCCTGCCTGCCCACGCTCTTTCAAGCCGTGGAGATTGACGACCCGGCTACGGGCAAGACTGAGTCTTATTGGGATGGCGGCTACATTGGCAATCCGGCCCTCTTTCCGCTGTTCTATGACACGGAGTCGCCGGATATCGCGATCGTCCACATCAACCCGCTTTACCGTGAGGATGTGCCAACGCGGCCCGACGAAATTCTTAATCGTGTCAATGAGATCAGCTTCAACTCTTCGCTCTTACGTGAACTACGCGCCATCGAATTTGTGCAGCGGCTCTTGGCAAATGGGTCGCTCGACCCGGAGAAGTTCAAAGACATTCACATCCACTCGCTCATCGATGATGAAACGATGACGGGGCTGTCTGTGGCCACAAAACTCATCCCAGACCGCAAGCTGCTGCTCTCGCTGAAAGAGGCTGGTCGCAAGGTGGCGGAGACGTTTTTGCAGAGCCACTGGGGTGATCTCAACAACCGCAGCACCGTCGATCTGCGCGCGATGTTCAACTAGGCAGGTTAGCCGAGGGTTGTGACCCACAGGATCTCTGCATCATCGTCAGAGACCGAAATCACGTTATGCCCCATGCTGGCGTCGTAATAGGCGCTATCGCCCCGGCGCATCTCTACGGGTTCATAAAACTCCGTGTAGAAGCTGATGATGCCGGTGAGCACGTATAGAAATTCCTCACCGTCATGGCGCACCCAGCCGTCAAAATCATCCATCGAACGGGCGCGCACACGGGCGCGGTAGGGGAGCATTTTCTTCTGGGTGAGCTCTGAGGCGAGCATTTCATGCTCATAGGTGGTCGTGGGGTGAGTCTCCCCCTCTCCCAGACGCGTGATCGCGCGCCGCGCCAAAACGCGGTCAGACTTGGGCGGCGTAAAGAGCTGCGGCACCGAAATCCCTAAGCCCCGCGCGAGTTTTTGCACCGCGTCAAAGGTCGGAGACATCTGCTCATTCTCGATCTTCGAGAGCGTAGAGCGGGCAAGCCCGGCCTTTTGCGCGGCTTGCTCCAGCGTCCAGTTCCGCTCGCGCCGCAGCGCGCGTACCCGCTCGCCAAGTTGCAGCGTCGTGACCTGCTCCTCCTCACCAGAGGCGCGGGCAATGCGAAGGATCGAGGGTTCAGGGTCGCTCATCAGGGTCTCGCGAAAGTGGCGTGATTGGTTTAACCGGGTGGCATGCAACTGTCCAACATCGCGCTTTTTGACGAGGGGCCACCCCCGCCCTGCCCCGCGCAGTTCAACATCGCGGAGTATGTGCTGGCGGCGGGCGCGCCGGAGAAGATCGCGCTGCGCGTGCTGAACGGCCCCGGCGATGAGCTGGAGCGGTGGAGCTATGCGGATCTGCGGCAGGCGATTTTGGCGGTGGCGCGAGGGTTAAATGTGACGCCGGGGGAGCGCGTCCTCATCCACCTCGGCAACTCCTCCGCCTTTCCGATCTCGTTTTTTGGCGCACTGGCTGCGGGTGCGATTGCTGTGCCGACCTCTTTTCAGCTCACCACGCCGGAGTTGCAGAAGATTATCGCGGCCGTGAGCCCTACCGTCATCATCGCCCCACCCGAGCGGGTGCCGGGGGCGCTGTCAGAGACGCAGCTTCTCGACATGGCCGATGGTACACCCGGCGACTTCATGCCAACCCGTGCCGAAGACCCGGCCTATATCGTGTTCACCTCCGGCTCGTCTGGTCAGCCCAAAGGTGTGCTGCACGCCCACCGCGCGGCCTGGGCGCGGCGCATGATGTGGGCGGATTGGTACGGGCTGGGTCGTGATGACCTGATGCTGCATGCAGGTGCCTTTAACTGGACCTACACCCTCGGCGCAGGGCTCACCGACCCATGGGCCGCTGGCGCCTCCACCCTCATCTACACCGGCCCGCAAGACGACCCAGAGGTCTGGCCCGCCCTCATGGCCGCGCATCATCCGACGATTTTTGCTGCGGTGCCGGGGCTTTACCGCAAAATCCTACGCACCACCGGCAACCTGCGCAGCGGTGGGTTGCGTCACGGCCTCACCGCAGGAGAAGCCCTTCCCGAGCGCGTGCGCACCGACTGGACCGCGCGCACCAGCACCCCGCTTTTGGAGGCGTTGGGGATGAGCGAGGTCTCCACCTACATCTCCGGTCGCCCCGAGACGCCGCACAAACCCGGCAGTGTCGGCCAACCCCAAAGCGGGCGGCGGATCGCTGTTTTGGAGGATGAGGGTGCAGGTTTCGGCCAAACCAACACCCCCGGCAGGCTCGCCGTCCACCGCGATGATCCGGGGCTCATGCAAGGCTACTGGAACGACGAGGCCGCCACCGTCGCCAGCTTTGAGGGCGACTGGTTCGTCACCGGCGACCGCGCCGCGATGGACGCCGAGGGCTGGATCACCTACCACGGCCGCTCTGACGATGTGATGACCGCGCAAGGTTACCGCGTCGCCCCGCAAGAGGTGGAGGCGGTGCTGCAAGCCCACCCAGATGTGCGCGAGGCCGCAGTTGCCGAAGTGGCCCATGGCGAGGTGCGGGTGATCACGGCCTTCGTCATCGGCGAGTGCGCAGGGTTGAAAGACCACTGCCACGCCCATCTTGCCCCCTACAAAACGCCCAAGGCCTTCATATCTGTCGAGGCCCTGCCCCGAAACGCAAACGGCAAACTCAACCGTCGCGCCTTAGCCGATCTGGTGCCCGCATGACCGTCTCTCTCACCATCCTCTCCGACCCGATCTGCCCGTGGTGCTATATCGGGAAAACCCGGCTGAACCGCGCGATCAAGGTGGCCGGGGTTAACCCGTTTGAGGTCACCTGGCGCCCGTTCCAGCTCAACCCCGACATGCCACCCGAGGGCGTTGACCGGCAGGCCTATCTGGAGGCGAAATTCGGCAAAGAGCGCGCCGAGGAGTTTTATGCACAGATCGAGGATACGGCTCTGTCAGAGGGGCTGAAGGTCGATTTTTCCGCGATCGAGCGCACGCCAAATACGGTGGATGCGCACCGGGTCATCCGTTGGTCTTTTGAAGTGGGCGTGCAATCGGTGTTGATGGATGAGTTGTTCGACCGGTTCTTCCGCCGTGGCGAAGATATCTCTGAGCATTCTGTGCTGGTAGAGGCGGCGCAAGCCGCCGGGATGGACGGTGACGCCATCGCACGCCTTCTTGCCGGAGACACCGAGCGAGAGGCGGTGCTCGCCGAAGATGCCCAAGCGCGGGAGATCGGCGTGCAGGCCGTGCCCACCTTCATCGTCGCCAACCGCCATGTGGTACAAGGCGCGCAACCGCATGACCTCTGGGTGCGGGTGATCAACGACATCCAGGCGCAAGAAGCGGGCGCGGAACCCGTCCAAGCCCCCTAGCGCGGCGGCGGCACCTGCCCTAGCCTCATCCCATGTTTACGATCGAACACGGCTTTGACGCGACCTCCATTGTGCTGGTGGATGATGATGCGGCGCCCATTCAGGAAGACGTCACCGTCAACATCTTTGACGATTGCGTGGTCATTGAGCAGGTGTGCCCGTCCACCGGGAAACTGGAACGCATCCGGCTTTCCATGAACCAGATCAAAGACTTGGAAGCAGCGTTTAACCTACCAGAAGGCACATATCTGCGTGCCCGAGAGCCCGAGACGTAAAGGGTCAAGGGGCTCTGCCCCTCGGTCGCTGCGCGCCCTCACCCCGGAATATTTGAAAACCGACGAAGACGTGAGTCGGGCCTGGGTCAAGGGCGCGTTGGCGGCAGCGAAAGCTGCGGACCCTTAAGGCTGGCGCAACTCACCTTTTCACGCTGGACGAGGCGACTTGAGGGCGCAGCGTCTCCCTCAAGCGCCTCTCAACAATTTTTGCGCACCAAAGATGCGACGCCCAACCAACGGGCAGGAGAACGTCTAGGCGTTCGGCTTCGGCGCCTTTGCGAGCACCGCCAGATCGCGGGCCGCTTTGAAGGCGATGTTGATACGGGCCGTGGCGGTTTGCGCGTTGCGTGTGAGAATGACCTTGTTGTCTTTCACTTTCGCCCGCCCCGCTTCGTCTTGCAGGAATTGCACCAGCCCTTCAGGGCGTGCATAGCGGTTTTCGTGGAACTGGATCGTCAGGCCCTTCGGCCCGGCATCAAGCCGCCCGATGTTGGCTTTGCGGCAGATCGCTTTGATCCGCACGACGCGCAGGAGCGTCTCCACCTCTTCGGGTAAAGGCCCAAAGCGGTCGATCATTTCTGCGGCAAAGCCCTCAAGCTCAACCTTTTTCTCAAGTGCGGAGAGGCGGCGGTAAAGGCCCAGGCGCACGTCGAGGTCGCTGACATACTCCGTCGGGATCAGCACCGGCACACCGAGGTTGATCTGCGGGGACCATTGGTCATCGATCTGGGCCATCCCTTCGCCCTCGCCCGAGCGGATCTTGCGGATCGCCTCTTCGAGCATGTCCTGGTAGAGCGCATAGCCCACCTCTTTGACATGGCCCGACTGTTCCTCGCCGATGAGATTGCCCGCACCGCGAATGTCGAGGTCTTGGCTGGCGAGGTTGAAGCCCGCGCCGAGACTGTCGAGCGCGCCCAGCACCCGGAGCCGCTTTTCGGCCGCCGGGGTGAGCTTTTTGCGCGGTTTGGTCGTCATATACGCATAGGCGCGCAGCTTTGAGCGGCCGACGCGGCCGCGAATTTGGTACAGCTGAGCGAGGCCAAATTTATCGGCGCGGTGCACAATAAGCGTGTTGGCTGCCGGGATATCGATGCCGGATTCCACAATCGTGGTGGCCAAGAGCACGTCATATTGCCCGTCATAGAACGCGTTCATCCGTTTATCGAGGTCGCCCGCCGCCATCTGCCCGTGGGCGACGACGTATTTGATCTCGGGCATCTGCTCGCGCAGGAACGCCTCCACCTCCGGCAGGTCAGAGATGCGGGGCACGACGTAGAAGCTCTGCCCGCCGCGGTAATGCTCGCGCAGCAGCGCCTCTCGCACTGTGACCGGGTCGAACTCAGAGACATAGGTGCGGATCGAGAGGCGATCGACGGGCGGTGTGGCGATCACCGACATCTCGCGCACCCCTGCGAGCGCCAGTTGCAGGGTGCGGGGGATGGGCGTGGCGGTGAGGGTCAGGACGTGCACGTCAGACCGCAGTTCCTTCAGCCGCTCTTTGTGCTGAACGCCGAATTTCTGTTCTTCATCAATGATTAAGAGGCCAAGGTTCGCAAACTTCACACCTTTGGCCAAAAGCGCATGCGTGCCCACTACGATATCCACCGCGTTGCGCGAAAGCCCCTCGCGGGTGTCGTTCATCTCTTTCTGACCCACGAAGCGAGACATGTGGTGCACATTCACCGGTAGCCCTTTGAAGCGGTCGGAAAAGCTCTTGAAATGCTGCCGCGCCAGCAGCGTGGTGGGCGCGATGATCGCCACCTGAAGGCCCGTCATCGCGGTGATGAAGGCGGCGCGCAGGGCCACTTCGGTTTTGCCAAAGCCGACATCGCCGCAGATGAGCCGGTCCATCGGGGTGCCTTTGGTCAGGTCATCGAGCACGTCTTCGATGGCGGAGAGCTGGTCTTCGGTCTCCGTGTACGGGAAGCGCGCGCAAAACTCATCCCACAGCCCCTCGGGCGGGGTGAGAACGGGTGCTTTGCGGATGGCGCGCTCGGCGGCGACGCGGATCAGACGCTCTGCGGCGAGTTTGACGCGCTCTTTGAGCTTGGCTTTTTTGGCTTGCCATGCGCCGCCGCCGAGACGGTCCAAGAGGCCCTCGTCGTGGCCAAAGCGGGTCAGCAACTCGATGTTTTCGACGGGCAGATAGAGCTTGTCGCCACCAGCATATTCGAGGGCGAGGCATTCATGCGGGGCGCCGAGGGCTGTGATCATCTCCAGCCCGTTGAAGCGCCCAACGCCATGCTCGACGTGCACGACGAGGTCTCCTGGAGAGAGGCTTTGCGCTTCGGTCAGGAAGTTGTCTGCGCGGCGTTTCTTGCGGGCACCGCGGATCAGGCGATCGCCCAAGATATCCTGCTCAGAGATGACGGTAACACCGCGCGCGGAGAACCCGGCCTCCAGCGCCCAGGCGGTGAGGGCGATGTCGCCGGTTTCTCCGACCTCCGACCACCGGGTGACGGGGTGCGCACCCTCGACGCCGTGATCGGCAAGGAGCGTGCCCATCCGCTCTAGAGAGCCTTGCGAGTAGCAGGCGATCAGGACGGAGCCTTTTGCCTTCGCAGCGCGAATATAGTCGGCCACCGCATTGAAAAGATTTACATCTTCGCGCTTGCGCTCGGGGGCAAAAGAGCGGCCAGAGCGCCCGCCCGCATCAATCACACCGGGGCCAGAGGCGGTTGGGTTTGGATTAAACGCGCGGGTGCTGCGCCCCGCAAGTGCCGCGACCCAGCCTGCCTCATCCAGATACAACTCCGACGGGGGCACCGGGTTGAACTTCACCGAGCCCTTGATGTGATCGGCCTCAGCCCGCGCCTGGTAGTGGTCTTGCACCATGTCCCAGCGAGCATCGCGCGCCGCATCGATTTGGTCATCGAGGGAGACTTGCGCCTCGGGCAGATAGTCAAACAGCGTCTCAAGATGCTCGTGGAAAAACGGCAACCAATGCTCGGCCCCCATGTGTTTGCGGCCCAACGAGACCGCCTCATAGAGCGCATCTTCGGGCGATGGCGCGCCAAAAGAGCGGCGGTATTGGTCGCGAAAGCGCTTGATGCCTGGTTCATCGAGGATCACCTCGGAGACCGGGGCGAACTCCACCCGGTCGAGCTTTTCGAGGCTGCGCTGCGTCTCAGGGTCAAAGCGGCGGGCGGCGTCGAGCGTGTCTCCGAACAGATCGAGCCGCACCGGCCCGCCCTGCCCTGGCGCAAACACGTCGATGATGCCGCCACGGATGGCGAAGTCTCCGGGCTCTGTCACCGTTGGGGTCTGCGCAAACCCCATGCGCACGAGGAAGCTGCGCAGCCCCTCCACATCGACACTGCGACCTACATGCGCAGTGAAGGAGGCCTCTGAGATCGTCTCGCGCGGCGGAAGCTTTTGCGTGGCGGCATTAACCGTCGTCAGCACCACCGCAGGCCCCTGCCACCCTCGTGCGAGGGTCGCCAGCGTGGCCATCCGCATCGCAGCCACCTCGGGGTTCGGCGACAGGCGGTCGTAGGGCAAGCAATCCCACGCCGGGAACAGAAACACTGGCAAATCGGGCACCAGAAACTCCAGCGCCGCGCGCAGGCCCGCCACCCGGGCATCATCGCGGGCAACATGCAGCAGCGGCGCGCCGGTTTTACCAACCTGTTCGGCGATCAACAGCGCATCAAAGCCCTCGGGCGCACCACCAACGCGGATGTGCCCGGGGCCCGTAAGGGTCATCTCATTCATGGGGGGCGAGGTATCCCTGTGGTTCGCGCGAGGCAAGGATCACTGTAAAAACAAATGCGGCTTGGTGCGCACGAGCTCAAACACCAAGAACCCGGTGGCCAGAACGAGAGAGACGACACCCGCAAGCTGGGTCTGAAACCGCTGCCAAAAGAGCGCGCGGCGGAGGTTTGAGCCGCGCAGGTTTTGGGCAACCACGCGCTCGGCAAACATCGCCTCTTTCGCCGCGACCAAAGAGAGCGGCCCGACAAAGACCAAAATGGCCTGCGCAAACTCAAACCTAAATCCAAACGAGGCCACCAGCAACCCTGAGAGCACAAACCCGCCCGTCGCCGCCAGATACACCCGCGCCACCCGCATCACATGCACCATGCGCAGCGACATCGCGTGGGCGATATCATCCACATGCGCCGCAAACTCCCCGCCCTTGCGATCTGCGCGCACGACGGCGTCATAGGGCACGCCCATCGTCCAATGGCTCAGTGAATTCCAGGCGAGCGCCAGAAAGATCCAATACCACAGCGAGGTGAAGCTGCTGGTGTAGAGCGCGGTGGCCACTCCATCGAGCATGATCTGATCTCCGCGACTGCGACGTTGCGATGCCTTACCTAGACCGATTTGGCTTGAGAAGGAGGGGCCTCGCATGTCAGACCTGCATGACACTTTCAGCCAGGAGCCGCCACGTGCAGTTTCCCGCAACGCGCTTTCCAGCAACCCGCCCCCGCCGCCTGCGCCGCACCGATTGGGCGCGCCGTTTGGTGGAAGAGACACGCCTCTCCGTCAATGACCTGATCTGGCCGATTTTCGTGCGCGATGGCACGAACACTCGAGAGCCCGTCGCCTCCATGCCCGGCGTGGACCGCGTGACGGTGGACCTTGTGGCGGGAGAGGCGGCAAAGGCGGCAGCGCTTGGCATTCCGGTGATCGCGCTGTTTCCCTACACTGACGACAGCGTAAAAACGCCCGAGGCCGAAGAGGCTTGGAACCCCGAAAACCTCGTCAACCGCGCCACGCGCGAGATCCGGGCTGCAGGCATCGACATCGGCGTGATGCTCGACGTCGCCCTCGACCCCTACAACAGCAACGGTCATGATGGGATTGTCGTGGATGGCTACGTCGATAATGATCTGTCGGTGGCTGCACTGGTGAAACAGACGCTGGCGCAGGCCGAGGCCGGAGCAGACATCATGGGGCCCTCTGACATGATGGACGGCCGCATCGCCGCCATGCGTGATGGGCTGGAGGCTGCGGGCCACAAACACACGATGATCATGTCCTACGCGGCCAAATACGCCTCGGCCTTTTACGGGCCGTTTCGCGATGCCGTCGGCGCCTCGAGCGCGCTCAAGGGGGACAAGAAGACCTACCAGATGGATTTCGCCAACTCCGACGAGGCGCTGCGCGAAGTGGCGCAAGACATCTCGGAAGGCGCGGATATGGTCATGGTGAAACCCGGGATGCCCTATCTCGACATCTGCACCCGCGTGAAGCGTGAGTTCGGCGTGCCCACCTATGCCTACCAAGTCTCTGGCGAGTACGCGATGATCAAGGCGGCTGCGGCCAACGACTGGCTCGACGGCGAAAAGGCGATGGTCGAAAGCCTCGCCGCCTTCAAACGCGCAGGCTGCGACGGGATCCTCACCTATTTTGCCATCGATGTGGCGGAGCGTTTGACAAAAGGGTGAGTTGGCGCGGCGCGAACCGCGCCTATCTATGGGCAAACGCACAGGAGATTGCCCGATGCGCCTCGCCCTTGTTCTCGCCCTCGCTGCCCTGCCCGCCTCTGCGCAGACCTTTGACAGCTCCGCCGGACCGCTGACCGTCACACAAGTTGCAGGCGATCTGGAACATCCGTGGGGCGTAGACTTCCTGCCCTCCGGGGACATGCTCGTGACCGAGCGCGAAGGCAACTTGTGGATTGTTACGCCGGATGGCCTCAAAACCCGCGTACGCGGTGTCCCAAGGGTCCGCGATGCGGGGCAAGGTGGCCTCTTGGATGTGGCCGTCTCTCCGCAAT
>JBCBGM010000038.1:0-28142 GCA_038526735.1 Pseudomonadota bacterium
ACACGCAGGTTGGGGTGGAGGCCTTCGATGGGCGTCAGGCCCTCAGCGTTCGCCCCGCCCTCAAGCGATTGCGCTGGCGGGGCTGATCTGGATGATCCGCGCGGCCACTCAAACGCCCGCCGCCGCCCGCCAACTGATCGCCTTTGCAGTCGCTCTCGCAGGCAGCAGTGCCGGGTTCTATTGGCTGCAAACCGACCCTGCGCAGTTTTTGCTGATGCGCTGCGATGACCTCGGCCCGCCGATGCTCAACGTGGTGCTGGCGGGGAGTGCAGCGGCGATGATTTTCGGGCTGGCCGCGCCGTTTTTGCGCACCCACCTCCTACGTTGGAGCGTCTTTGGAAGCTTGATCGCACTTGCGGTCGCCGCGTCGCTCCCCTCCCTTCCCATCTGCATCGCAGGCCCCTACAGCACCCTGCCCGATGACGTTCGCGCGCTGATCGCCGGGCGTATCCAAGAGGCGCGCCCAGCCCTAACCATCGCCCGGCTCAACCTTGAGCCGTTCCTCGGCCAGGTGGGCACAGCGGCGCTGGCGGTGCTCATCATTCTGGCGCTGAGGATCCGCGCCCGCTTGCGGGGCTATCCGCTCACCGAGATGGACCGCGCCGCAGAGCTGCTCACCCTCTTTGCCGCCGTGGGTGTGCTGCTGTCGTTCTACCAGATCCGCCTGATCGCGCTCGCGGCCCCGGTGATCCCGGTGTTGATGGGCTATAGCGTGGTCGCCCTACGCGGCGACGGGCGGATGCTGCTGCGCAACCTTGTCGGAGGGTTGGCAACCATCGCACTCCTGTTCACCCCTTACATCTTCATCGGGTTGGAGCGCCTTAGCCCCGCAGACCGCGCAGCGCCCGCCACAGTCACTCAGAGCAGCAATTGCCTGAAGCGAGAGGTGCTGGTCACGCTCAACGAGCTGCCGCCGAGCACCATCCTCAGCCCCGGAAACCTGTCGATGCCCATCGTGCTGCTGACGGACCATTCGGTCCTCTCAGCCCCCTATCACCGCAGCGCAGAGGCATTGTCGAATGCGATTGTGCCGTTTCAAAGCGATGAGGCCGGGTTCAGAGCCACGCTCGCCCGCACTGGCGCGACGCATGTGGTGCTCTGCGACGGCACTGCGTTTGGCAATGTGGGCAGTTTTGCGCAATCGCTTGAGGGCGGGGCGAACGCTGAGGGCCTGACGCCCATCGAAGGCCTCCACCCCAACCTGCGTGTCTTTCAGGTCTCGGGCGGATGAAACGGGGCGATCTTGGCACGCTCCTGCGGTTCCTCATGATCGGTGGTGGGTTTGCGCTTGGCTATGCCATCGTGACCTCACTCCTCATCAACCAATTCGGCTGGCCCGCACTGTCCACCTCAATCGTGCTCTACGCGCTCTGCATCCCTGTCGCCTTTTGGATGCAAAAGCGGGTCGCGTTTCGGGTGGAGCGCGCCGCGAAGGGCGGGTTTTGGGTGTATCTCGGCACCCAACTCGGGAGCCTTTCGCTTGTCGCACTCATCACCACGCGCTTTGTCAGCGGCAGTTTTCTGATCGACACAGCGCTCTTTCTGGTAACCGCAGGGCTCGCCGCCCTCATCAGCTTCGCGCTCAACCGCCGGTTTGCGTTTAACCCGCGGGGGTAAGCCGTGCTACGAAGTGCAGCCCTCGGCCAAAGACCGCGCTGAACGGGAACGGGTAGAGCGGCACTTGGGTGGAGAAGGACTTCGTGGTCAGGCCCGCCTCTGCAAACCACCCCTCCCACTCCGCTTTCGCCGCGTAGTTGTAGGGCAGCACGACGCCATGCGGCGCGTTGCCCACCCAATCCATAAACCGCAGCGTGGTGTGGTCGAGGGCGTTCTCCGCAAGGTGATCTTTCAAAACGACCGCCTTGCGCGCCACCCGCGCAGCCTCTTTGAGCAACACAAGCGGGTCGTCGGTGTGGTGGAGCACATCGACAAAGCTGACCACGTCAAAGCTGTTGTCTGCGAACGGAATAATCGTGCCGTCGAAGACGGTTACCGGGATATGCGTCTCAGGGCGGGTGAACACGTCGATCCCCTCAACACCGCCCGATTGCGCCCGTTCTCCGGTCAAAAGTGCGATTTGTCCATCGCCCGTGCCCACATCGAGCATGGTCTCCCCCGGCGCGATCAGGCCTGCGAGATGGGTCGCCAACACGTCAACGCGGCGGTTAAAGACCAGCTTTTCGTGAACAGCCCCAAGCATTGGCGCTCCGTCGTTTGACGCAAGGAGTGGCAGGTGAGCGGGGGTTTAGACCCGCTCGATGCTCTCGGCAATCGCTGCCGCCTCTTCGGCCGTGAGGCGCGGCGGATGCCAATCGCGGCCGGGTGCGGCGTCAAGCAGCTTTTTGGTGTAGGGGTGCTTGGGGTAATTAAACACGTCATCCGCCGTGCCAAACTCAACCATCACCCCCTTCTCCATCACAGTGATGTAGTCGGAGATTTGGGCGGCAACCCGCAGGTCGTGGGTGATGAAGATGATCGCCATCTTATACTCAGCCTGCAGGTCGTTCATCAGGCGCAACACCTGCTTTTGGATCGACAGATCCAGCGCCGAGACCGACTCGTCCGCAATCACCACATCCGGCTCCATCGACAAGGCGCGCGCGATCCCGATGCGCTGGCGTTGCCCGCCAGAGAAGTTGCGCGGCTTGCGGAAATACGCCTCCGCCTTCAACCCCACCTGCTCTAGCAGTTCCATCGCCCGCTCTTTCGCAGTCGACTGGTTGACGCCTTGCAGCAAGAGGCCACGGGTCAGAATTTCGCCTACGCTCTGCGATGGGTTAAGAGAGCCGTACGGGTCTTGGAAGATCATCTGGATGCGTTTGCGCGCGGCCTGCAGGTCATCATCGCGCAGACCGAGGAAATCCTCCTCCTGGATGATCACCGAGCCGGAGGACGGCTCGACCAGCCGAATGAGCGCTTTCGCGAGCGTCGATTTACCAGAGCCGGACTCGCCCACCACGCCCAAGGTCTCTCCGCTGCGGAGCACGAAATTGGCATCGTTGAGCGCATGCACCTGGCTGGGGCCGTCGCCATAGATCTTGTGCAGAGTGTTCACCTCGACGACCGGAGCGTCGTTGCGCATCTCGTCGGGGGTGCGCGTGGTCTCTAGCAGCGGCATCGCGTCGACCAACAGCTTAGTGTAGTCCTCTTTCGGATGCATCAGGATCTGCTCTTTCGGGCCCTCCTCAATCACCTTGCCCCAGCACATTACTGCGACGCGGTCTGCCACATCCGCCACCACGCCAAAGTCGTGGGTGATAAAGATCGTGGCGTTGTCGTAGACGTCTTTGAGGTCGTTGATCAGGCGCAGGATCTCCGCTTGCGTGGTCACATCGAGTGCCGTCGTCGGCTCATCGGCGATCAGCACATCGGGCTTACAGGCCAGCGCCATAGCGATCACGATCCGCTGGCACTGCCCGCCAGAGACCTGGTGTGGGTAGCTCGCGTAAATCCGCTCGGGCGTGGGCAGCTTCATCTGCTCTAGCAGTTTGATCGTTTCGGCTTTGCGATCAGTCTCGCCAATCTCGGGCCGGTGTAGTTTAAAGACCTCATCCACCTGCGCGCCGATCTTCATCGCCGGGTTCAGGGCGGCCATCGGCTCTTGGTAGATCATCGAGATGCGGGCACCGCGGATTTTGTTGAGCTCATCCTCGGGCAGCTCAAGCACGTTCATCCCGTCAAAGATCACCTCGCCCGACGACACCCGCAAACGGCCCGGCACGTCATTCATGATGGCGCTGGTCATCACCGATTTGCCGGAGCCGGATTCGCCGACGACGCACAAGATCTCTCCACGTTTGAGTGAGATGTTGACGTTTTCGACGGCGTATTTGCGGTCGGCACCTTCGGGCAACTCAATCGAGAGGTTGCGGATATCGAGGATTGCGTTGTCGCTGTTGCCGCTCATGTCGGGTCTCTCACTGTTGGAGCATCTATCGTGCTGATGCCCTACCCAAACAGCAAAACCCCAATCTCTCAAGTCTTTCTCTCCCCAGACCCATTGTGCGGAGGGCGGTTTCGAGCCGCCTCCCCCGCCTTGACGCATACCTCCGTCGGTGCGCACCGTTCACCTCCACCACACTCGGAGATCGCCATGCCCTTTGCCTATCTGCTCGCCGCCAGCCTGATCGGGGCGGCCTTTGCGGCGCAGCCCGCGATCAACTCTCTGGCCGCCAAAACGCTGGGCTCCGCCTTTCCGGCAACCGTGCTTTCGGTGGGGATCACGCTGGCGGTGAGCGCGCTCATCATGCTCTTTGGCCGGACCACCCCGAGCCTTGAGACCTTCGCCCAACTGCCGTGGTGGATCATGCTCGGCGGCCTCATCGGTGTCGGCGTTGTGGGTGGCGGCGCGATCATCGTGCCGGTCACAGGGGTGGCGATCTTTTTCGTCTGCATGATCTTCGGCCAGATGGTCGGCTCGGTCTTTCTTGATCAAATCGGCGCGTTTGGCCTGCCCGTGCGCGAGATCAGCCTCATGCGCCTCGGCGGGGTGGTGCTGACCTTTGCGGGCGTGATCTTGGTGCGCTACGGATGAGCGGTAGTGCAGATGAGCGACCGGCAAGCGGGCCTTTGACGATCAGACGACTGACCGAGCCGGATGCCGCGCAGTTCAGAGAGATCAGGCTAGAGGCGCTCCGCACAGCGCCAGATGCGTTTGCCGCCAGTCTTGAGACCGAGGCCGCCAAGGACCTCGCACAGTTTGAGGCGCGCCTCATTCGGAGCCACGTGTTTGGTGCGTTTGAAGGAACGAGCATCATCGGCATGGCCGGATATTTCCGCCAGTCCGGCGAAAAACTGGCGCATAAGGGCGTGGTTTGGGGGATGTTCGTACGCCCTGAGAGCCGCAAAAGCGGTGTGGGGCACGCTTTGCTCATCGCTGTTATCGCAGAGGCGCGCAAAGAGGTAGAGGTGGTCAATCTCACCGTCGGCACCGAGAACCACGCAGCCCTTGCCCTCTACCGTTCGCTCGGCTTCGAGGTGTATGGCGTTGAACCCGACGCGCTCAAAACCAGCGACGGGTATCTGTCAGAGACGTTGATGACTCTGCGCTTCTGACCCGCCTCGCCGCTGCCGATCAACAACTGCTGAAGTGCTAAGCAACGGCTGACCTCAACGGTTCGTCTCAAGGCAAAACTCTGTCCAATTGGTCAAAAACCGTTGACCCCCAACGCCCTACTGCCCCACGCTGGCTGTATTATTCGGATTCGCCCACCCCTCCGCCGCGCTCCGCGTCGCCAGACGGGTGGGAAGGAGGCGCAGACATGGACGGCGGGCAGAACTTCCGCATTGACCCGGATCGGCTGTGGGACAGCCTGATGGAAATGGCCAAGATCGGCCCCGGCATTGCCGGCGGCAACAACCGCCAAACCCTCACCGACGAAGACGCCGAAGGTCGCGCTCTGTTCCAGACCTGGTGCGAAGCGGCGGGCATGTCGATGGGCGTGGATACCATGGGCAACATGTTTGCGACCCGCCCCGGCACAGACCCAGAGGCGCTGCCGGTCTACATGGGCTCCCACCTCGACACGCAGCCGACGGGCGGCAAGTATGACGGCGTGTTGGGCGTACTCGGAGCGTTGGAAGTGATCCGCACGCTCAACGACCTAGACGTCCAAACCAAGCACCCCATCGTCATCACCAACTGGACGAATGAAGAGGGCACGCGCTTTGCTCCTGCGATGCTATCGTCTGGCGTGTTCACCGGCAAACACACCCAAGACTTCGCGTATGACCGCGTCGATGCCGACGGAAAGCGCTTCGGCGATGAGCTCAAGCGCATTGGCTGGGTCGGCGATGAGGAGGTCGGCGCACGCAAGATGCACGCGATGTTTGAGCTGCACATCGAGCAGGGGCCGATTTTGGAGGCGGAGGGCAAAGACGTGGGCGTCGTCACCCACGGGCAAGGCCTGCGCTGGATCGAGTGCACGGTGACGGGCAAGGAAAGCCACACCGGCTCCACCCCGATGTCGATGCGCAAGAACGCGGGCCGGGGTTTGGCGCTGATCACCGAGCTGGTACACGAGATCGCGATGAAGAACCAACCCAACGCCGTGGGCGCGATTGGGCATATCGATGTGTATCCCAACTCCCGCAACATCATCCCCGGCAAGGTGGTGTTCACGGTGGATATGCGCACGCACCTTCTCGACAAACTGAACGGCATGGTCGCGGAATTTGACGACCGCGCGCCGAAGCTCTGCGAAGAGATCGGGGTGCACTTCGAAAGCCATATCGTCGGCCAATTCGACCCCCCCGCCTTTGACGAAAGCTGCGTGACGGCGGTACGCACGGCGGCCGAAGAGCTGGGCTACACCCACATGGACATCGTCAGCGGCGCCGGCCACGACGCTTGCTGGATCAACGACGTCGCGCCCACAGCCATGATCATGACGCCCTGTGTTGATGGGCTGAGCCACAATGAGGCCGAGGAAATCACGAAAGACTGGGCGAAAGCGGGGGCTGATGTGTTGCTGCATGCGGTCTTGAATACGGCGGAGATCGTGGGGTGAGGTCAAAAGCCCAAAACCCCGCCCCGGACGTGATCCGGGGCCCCGAAGGTCTTGACGGACAGGTCGCCACTTTTCATCGAGGCCCCGGGTCAAGCCCGGGGCGTTATTCACCGTCGGTTAACCAGATAAGCGCACCCTACGGCGATGCCCCACTACGTGTACATCATGGCCTCACGCCCCGGCAGTGCGCTCTACACCGGACGCACCACCGATCTCAGACACCAGGTAGAGACGCATCGCCTCGGCCACTCCGAGCACACGGCGAAGTACAACATCCACACACTTGTTTGGTTCGAAGCGCACGACGACTTCGCGACCTCTTTGAGGCGGGAACGCGCAATCAAGCGGTGGCGGCGTCCTTGGAAGGACGCTCTGATCGCCACGGACAACCCGCATTGGACCGATATCTCACACGCCATTCCGAGCTAGGGGCCTGCAGGGCCCCGGATCACGTCCGGGGCGTGTGCCACCTAGGAGGCACCCCATGACCACAGTCATCAAAAACGGCACCATCGTTACCCATGATCTGACCTATGCGGCGGATGTGCTTATTGAGAACGGCATGATCACCGAGATTGGGCCGAACCTTTCGGGCGACACCGAGCTCGACGCCACCGGCTGCTATGTCATGCCCGGCGGGATCGACCCGCATGTGCACCTAGAGATGCCGTTCATGGGCACCTACTCCAGCGATGATTTTGAGAGTGGCACCCGCGCCGCCCTCGCCGGGGGCACCACGATGGTGGTGGATTTTTGCCTGCCCAACCAGGGTGAGAGCCTGCTCGACGCGATCAAGCGGTGGGACAACAAATCCACCCGCGCCAATTGCGATTACTCCTTCCACATGGCCGTCACCTGGTGGGGGGAGCAGGTCTTTGACGACATGAAAACCGTCGTCGATCAGCACGGTATTAACACCTTCAAGCACTTCCTCGCCTACAAGGGCGCGCTGATGGTGAATGATGATGAGCTCTACGCCTCGTTCAACCGCCTCTCAGAGCTTGGCGGCATCGCGATGGTCCATGCCGAAAACGGCGATGTGGTGGCCGAATTGCAAGCCAAGCTGATGGCAGAGGGCAACACCGGGCCAGAGGCGCACGCCTATTCCCGCCCCAGCCAGGTGGAGGGCGAGGCGACCAACCGCGCCATCATGATCGCCGATATGGCCGGGGTGCCGCTCTATGTCGTGCACACCTCTTGCGAAGAGGCGCATGAGGCGATCCGCCGGGCGCGCCAACAGGGCAAGCGCGTGTGGGGGGAGCCGCTGATCCAGCACCTCACCCTCGATGAGAGCGAGTATTTCCACCCCGATTGGGACCATGCCGCGCGGCGCGTGATGTCGCCCCCGTTCCGCAACCAAAAGCACCAGGCTAGCCTTTGGGCGGGGTTGCAGGCCGGGTCGCTTTCGGTCGTTGCGACGGACCACTGTGCCTTCACCACCGAGCAAAAGCGCTACGGCGTGGGCGATTTCACCAAAATTCCCAATGGCACCGGCGGACTGGAAGATCGGATGCCGATGCTCTGGACGCATGGCGTGAAAACCGGGCGCCTCACCCCGAACGAGTTCGTCGCTGTCACCTCCACCAACATCGCCAAAATCCTCAACTGCTACCCCAAAAAGGGTGCGGTGCTGGTGGGGGCGGATGCCGATCTGGTGGTGTGGGATCCGGAGAAATCAAAGACCATCACCGCGGGCACACAACAGTCGGCCATCGACTACAACGTGTTCGAGGGCAAAGAGGTCACGGGCCTGCCGCGCTTTACGCTGACGCGCGGTCAGGTGGCGATCCACGACGGAGAGGTGCGCACCGAAGAGGGGCATGGCAGCTTCGTCAAACGCCCGGCAAACGGCTCTACGAACAAAGCGCTAAGCACCTGGAAAGAGCTCACCCAACCCCGCCCGGTGCAACGGACGGGCATTCCGGCGACGGGTGTTTAATATCACTTAAACGCAACATACGGGGTCAATGAGAATGTCAGATGAAGATCCAGATGAACTGGCAGATATGCTGAATGACGGTTGGGATTTAGCTGGGTATTCGGTCAACATGCTCGCTGCGGGCGCGCTGGCCCACAACGTTCTTCTAAGAAAAGGAAACGATCTGACTTCTGTTGTCATACTCAAGCAAGGCGACAGTGAAACGGGGCGGGTCGTGAGTGTCCTCTCACCTCGACCTGAAAAGAAGAAGGGATTTTGGGGGTGATCCGGAACCTCGAAAACCTTCAAACATACGAAAGAGGCCCCGGGTCACGCTCGGGGCACGGAGCAAGTTAGTGGCTGTCATTTCCGCCACCGACCTCAACCTCTCCTTTCAAACCAACGACGGCCCGGTGCATGCGCTCAGCGACGTGAACCTCACGGTTGAGAAGGGCGATTTCGTCTCGTTCATCGGGCCGTCGGGCTGCGGAAAGACGACGTTTCTGCGCTGCGTGGCCGCTCTGGAGACACCCACCAGCGGCACCCTCACGGTTAACGGCATGACCCCGGATGAGGCGCGGCGGAAACGGGCCTATGGCTATGTGTTTCAGCACGCTGGCCTGTATCCGTGGCGCACCATCGGCGGCAACATCCGCCTGCCGCTGGAGATTATGGGCTATGCCAAGACCGAGATGAACGACCGGGTGCAGCATGTGCTCAAGCTGGTGGACCTGCAGGGTTTTGAGAAAAAGCATCCTTGGCAGCTTTCAGGTGGGATGCAGCAGCGCGCCTCCATCGCGCGGGCGCTGGCGTTTGATGCGGATATCCTGCTGATGGATGAGCCGTTTGGCGCGCTTGATGAGATCGTGCGCGACCACCTCAACGAGCAGCTGTTGCAGCTCTGGTCCAAGACGAAAAAGACCATCGGTTTTGTCACCCACTCGATCCCCGAGGCGGTGTATCTCTCGACCAAGATCGTCGTGATGAGCCCGCGTCCGGGACGGATCACCGATGTCATCGAGAGCCCGCTGCCCAAAGAGCGCCCGCTCGACATTCGCGAAACGCCGGAGTTTCTGGCGCTCGCCAACCGCGTCCGCGAGGGCCTGCGGGCGGGGCATTCCTATGAGTGAGGCTAGGAGACTCCGCCCTGGACGAGATCCGGGGCCTCGCCGGGCAAAGAGGCCCCGGATCGGGTCCGGGGCGCGGCCTAAGTATGCGTAACATCCTGCCCATCTTCACCGTCCTCGGCATCATCCTGGCGATTTGGTACCTCTCCGTCGCCCCGATGAACATCCGCGTGGCGCTCGACCAAGTGGCCCGCTCCGGTGCAGAGGTGGTGCCCGAGAGCACGGTAGAGCGGCGCGATATCTCCGCATTCGTGCTCATGTGGAACAACTCCGAGCATATCAGCGCCGGATACGCCCTCGACCGCCCGCGCTTGCCCACGCCCGCACAAGTCGGCCAGGAGTTTTGGAAGACGACGGGCGCGATGGTGATGCGGGGGCGGACGTGGTCCAAACGCTCGCTGATTTACCACAGCTGGATCACGCTGGAATCGACGCTCTGGGGCTTTTTGCTGGGAACCTCGCTCGGCATTCTCGGGGCGGTGGCTATCGTTTATTCGCGGGTGGCCAACATGAGCCTGATGCCCTGGGCGATCATTAGTCAGACAATCCCCATTGTGGCGCTTGCGCCAATGATCATTGTGCTCTCGTCCCAACTCGGCATCGATGGGAGGGGGGTGCCGAAAGCAATCATCTCGGCCTATCTGTGCTACTTCCCGGTGCTGGTGGGGATGGTGAAGGGCCTCCGCTCCCCCGAACGCTCCCAACTCGATCTGCTCACCACCTATGATGCGACCGGCTTCCAGAGCTTTTTAAAACTGCGGCTGCCCGCCTCGCTGCCGTTTCTGTTCACGTCGCTCAAAGTCGGCATCGCCGCCGCCCTCGTGGGCACCATCGTCGGAGAACTGCCCACGGGCGCGATCAGCGGCCTCGGTGCGCGGATCCTGATCGGAGATCAATTTGGCACACCGCTCGCAATCTGGTCGGCGCTCTTTGCCGCCGCCATCCTCGCCGGGTTTCTGGTCACGCTCCTCGACCTGATCCAACGCTTCGCCCTGCGCCAGATGGGGGCGCGGGCATGATGGCGCTGGTGCTCGCTCTGCTGTTTTGGCTCGCAGCCTGGGGCGCAAATGTGTGGCTCGCCAACTCCCGCTGGCGCAAAACGCTGCCCGTGCGCATCGCGGTGCCGCTCTTGTTCGGCCTCACCCTGATCGTTCTGTGGGAGGGCATCGTTCGGGGCCTAGAGGTCAGCCCGGTGATCCTGCCGGCGCCCAGCACCGTCGCCCAGACCTTTGCCGCTTCGACAGAGATGCTTTGGATCGACTTCGTGCAAACGGTCGTGAAAGGCGCGTTTCGCGGGTTCCTGATCGGGGTCGCGGCGGCACTGATCTGCGCCATTCTGGTGGACCGCTCCGCGTTTCTCACCCGTGGCCTGCTGCCCATTGGCAACTTCTTCGCCGCCCTGCCAATCGTCGGTGTCGCCCCGATCATGGTGAATTGGTTCGGCTTTGACTGGCACTCCAAAGCAGCCGTCGTCGTGATCATGGTGTTCTTCCCGATCTTTGTGAATACGGTGCAGGGCCTGCGCGCCACGGATGCTCTGCAACGCGATCTGATGCGCACCTATGCGGCCAGCTACACGCAAACGCTGCTCAAACTCCGCCTGCCCGCCGCGATGCCCTTCGTCTTTAACGGTCTCAAGATTGCAACGACTCTGGCGCTTATTGGGGCAATCGTTGCTGAATATTTCGGCTCTCCGACCCGCGGTATGGGTTTTCGCATCTCCACAAGCGTCGGAAGCTTGTCGATTGACGTTGTGTGGGCTGAAGTTGTGGTCGCAGCGATGGTTGGCACCGTCGCATATGGCCTGATGGCCTGGATCGAACGTCGGGTGACCTTCTGGCACCCCTCTCACAGAAGTTAAAAGCAGGGAGACTGACAAAATGAACTTCAAACCAACCCTTTTCGCCGGAGCGCTCTCGGTTGCGGCTGGCGGTGCGTTTGCGGCCGATGAGGTGACCTTGCAGCTCAAATGGGTCACGCAAGCGCAGTTCGCGGGCTATTACGTGGCGCTGGAAAACGGCTATTACGCCGACGCTGACCTCGACGTCACCATTATGCCCGGCGGCCCCGATATCGCGCCCACGCAGGTGCTCGCCGGGGGTGGGGCGGATGTCACCGTTGAGTGGATGCCCGCCGCCCTCGCCGCCCGCGAAAAAGGCCTGCCGATGGTCAACATCGCGCAGCCCTTCAAGTCATCGGGCATGATGCTCACCTGCCGCCGTGATGCAGGTGTCACCACCACCGCAGACTTTCCGGGCAAGACGTTGGGCGTGTGGTTCTTCGGCAACGAGTTCCCGTTCCTGAGCTGGATGAGCCAGCTTGAGATCCCCACCGACGGCTCTGACGCCGGGGTGGAGGTGCTGCGCCAGGGCTTTAACGTGGACCCTATCTTCACCGGCCAGGCAGCCTGTGTCTCCACGATGACTTACAACGAGTACTGGCTGGTGCTCGATGGCGGCCTGACGCCCGAAGAGCTCGTGACCTTCAAGTATGAGGACGAGGGTGTCGCGACGCTAGAAGATGGCCTCTATGTGCTTGAGGAAAACCTCGAAGATCCGGCCTTCGTCGACAAGATGACCCGCTTTGTTGCCGCCTCCATGCAGGGCTGGAAGTGGGCTGAGGAAAACCCCGAAGCCGCCGCGATGATCGTGCTCGACTATGACGAGACGGGCGCCCAGACCGAGGCGCATCAGGTGCGGATGATGGGCGAGGTGGCCAAGCTCACCGCAGGCTCAAACGGCGCGCTGGAGCCGGCAGACTATGAGCGGACGGTTGCGTCGCTTTTGGCGGGTGGCTCTGACCCCGTGATCACCATGGCCCCCGAGGGTGCCTGGACTCACATGATCACTGACGCTGCCTTGCAGTAAAACTTCGCTGACGTAAAACTTGCTGGGCCGGGGCGCTTTGCTCCGGCCTTTGCACATCAAAAGAGGCCAAAATGCCCAAAGCCTATTGGATCGCCCATGTCACGGTGACCGACCCCGAGCCTTATGCCCTCTATGCCGCCGGAACCGCCGCGGCGTTCTCCAAATATGAGGCAAAGGTGCTTGCCCGCGGAGGGGAGTATGTGGCGCTTGAAGGGGCCGATCATCCGCGCAATGTGGTGATCGAATTTCCGTCCCTGCAAATGGCGCTCGATTGCTACCACTCGTCCGAATACCAGGCCGCGCGGGAGCATCGGGTGGGCGCAGGCATCGCCAACATCACCATCGTTGAGGCGGTTTAGCGGGCTGGTGCTACCGCGCCGCCAGCGCCTCCACCTCCACCAAAAACTCCGGCCGGGTGAAGCCTGAGACGATCATCAGCGTGGAGGCTGGGGCCGGATCAAGCCCCGCAACCCACACATCGCGCGCGGCCATATACCCCGCCATATGCTCGCGCGCGGTGACAAACGCAGAGAGGCGCAGGATGTTGCTGCGGTCCATCCCGGCCGCTGCAAGGATGGCATCCAGATTGGCGAAACACACCTCCGCCTGCGCCAGCGCGCCCTCGGGCAGCGTGTCGTCGGCGCGCAATCCCAATTGACCAGAGATGGCGAGCACCTCTGAGGTTTGCGCCAATAGCGCGTGCGAGTAATGCGCGAACGGAGGGCGGATGCTGGTCGGGGTAATGCCAAGAGGTTTCAATCGCTTACTCCAAGTGAGCGGCTTTTTCGGACAGGTCTTTCATCGCATTGCGGTACGGCCCCGGCCCATAACTCACCCGCGCGACACCAAGCGCTGCAAGCTCAGAGAGCGCCCCAACCGCGCCCATTTTGAGGACGTTCACCGGGAGTGAAACGCCCTCAACGATCTGCGCGATCAGGTCGGGTTCAGACAGCCCCGGCACAAAAAACCCGCTTGCGCCAGCATCTGTATACGCGGTGGCCCGCTCCAGCGCTTGCGGCACGAGCCCGGCATGAGTGGCAGGGTCTGTGCCAAGGAAAAGATCAGTGCGGGCGTTGATGAAAAACGGAAGGCCCGCCGCCGCATCCGCCGCCGCCCGCGCCGCTGCTATGCGACCCGCTTGAACGTCGAGCGAATGCAGCCCCTCGCCCTGCACGACACGATCCTCAAAGTTCATGCCCACAGCGCCGGTGGCGATCAGGGCTGCCACGTTCTCCTGCACGCCATCGGGGGCAAGCGCATAGGCCCCCTCGAAATCCACCGAGAGCGGCAGGTCAGAGGTCGCCACGATCCGCTCTGCGATGCGCAGCAAAAAATCGAGCGGCAACGCCTCCCCGTCCGCATAGCCCTGCGCGGCGGCGACAGACCAACTGCCCGTCGCGAGGGCCTTCGCTCCGGTCTTGGCCACCGCCTGCGCACTGCCCGCGTCCCAAATATTGCAGAGCACCAGCGGCGTGCCCGGCACGTGGAGCTTGGCAAACGCCTCTGCGCGCGCGGTCTGTGTCATGCGGGCTTTCCTTTCCGTCCAACCGTCGAAACTTTGCGCTGACGCGGGCTGGTGTTGCAAGCGGCCGAGGGGCACAGTTCCGCCATGGCCGAACATGAGACCCTACCCCTCACCGGAGGATGCCGCTGTGGCGCGGTGCGCTTCAATGCCCATGGCCCGGCAAAGCGCGTCGGCGTCTGCCATTGCAACGACTGCAAACGCCAGCATGGGGCGCTCTTTTATGCGGCGGCCATCTTTGATGAAAACGCCGTCAGCCTCACAGGGCCCCACAGCGCTCACGAGGGGCGCGGGTTTTGCACGGTTTGCGGCAGTCAGGTCTTCGCGCGCAGTGGACGAGAGATCGAACTGCATCTCGGCGCGCTAGACGACCCGAGCGCGCTCACACCCACCTATGAGCTTTGGGTCAGCCGGAGGGCACCATGGCTAACGCCGATCCCCGGAGCGGCACAGTTTGACCGCAACCGCGAGAACGGGTGAGCACGCGGCCACGACCTCCTCGCTGCCCATCCAACCCTCAACTTCCAAGGGGCAGAAGCCCCTCCCCTTCTCGTTCTGCTAAAAATTGATGCAAGTGCCGCCTTTGGGTGCAATCGGTCGGAAATGTGACAAGACCTTTGGGCCAACCCATGGACGCTCCGACCGCCGCCCATACCCTTAGGGCATCGAATCAACAGGGAGAAATCCATGACCCTCAAAGCTCTCGCTCTGGCCTCTGTCGCCCTGCCCGCCATGGCCGTTGCAGCCCACGCAGGTGGCCACCTTACGAGCGTGTCGTTCGGCACCAACTGGCTCGCTCAGGCCGAGCATGGCGGCTACTATCAAGCGATGGTCGACGGCACCTATGAGGCCTGCGGCCTCGATGTCACGATCCTGACCGGCGGCCCACAGGTCAACAACCGCGCGCTGATGCTCGCAGGCCGCATCGACTTCCACATGGGTGGCGATCTGCTGCAAGCGTTCAACGCTGTCGCCGAAGGCATCCCGGTCGTTTCTGTCGCCGCAACCTTCCAGAAGCACCCGCAGGTTATCTTGTCTCACCCCGGTGTGGCGGACAGCTGGGATGAGCTGAAAGACCTCACCCTCCTGATCGGCGACAACGGCTTTGCCAGCTACTACCAGTGGATGATCGCCGAGCACGGCTTCACCGTCGAGCAGCGTGTGCCCTACACCTTCAACCCAGCCCCATTCATCGCGGACACTCAGACCGGCATGCAGGGGTATCTGTCGTCTGAGCCCTATGCGGTTGCGTCCGAAGGTGGGTTTGAGCCCAACGTCTTTCTGATCGCAGACAACGGCTATTCGACCTACGCCACCACGATCGAGACGATGGCCGACACCATCGCCGAAAGCCCTGAGGTGGTTGAGTGCTTCGTCGATGGCTCGGCGATGGGCTGGTACAACTACCTCTATGGTGACAACGCAGCAGCCAATGCAGCAATCCTCGAGGCCAACCCCGACATGTCGCAAGACAAGATCGACTTCGCCATCGCCTCCATGCTGGAGAATGGCATCGTCGATTCCGGTGATGCGCTGGAGTTTGGCATTGGCGCCATGACCGCCGCCAAGGTTGAGGACTTCTACAACAAGATGGTCGCGGCTGGCGTGATCGATGCAGGCATCGATTGGGAGGCATCCTTCACCACCGCCTTTACGAACAAAGGCGTGGGGATGGACCTTAAGCCGTAAACAACGGACAGTGTGACAGGCCCGGGCAGCTTTGGGTTGCCCGCGCCTCCCAATTTCTAAACGAGGCGGGCATGGCTGTGAAACCTCCGCCGCTAGGGCAACGCCCGCGGCTTCTGGATATGTTGAATGTGGATAAGGTCTTCGGCGGCAGCGTCGTGGCCCTGAAATCCATGTCACTCGATATCAACGATGGCGATTTCATCTCGCTCTTGGGTCCTTCGGGCTGCGGAAAATCCACCGCCCTGCGCCTGATCGCTGGGCTGTCGGAGCCGTCCGCCGGACGGATCCAGTGGAGTGACGGCACCGGTGCCGGAGAGATCGGGGTCGTCTTTCAAGAGCCAACGCTCATGCCCTGGGCCACCGTTGCTCAAAACGTCTATTTGCCGTTCAAACTGCGTGGCCAGAGCTACAATTCGGTCAAGGACGACATCCTCGATGTGCTCAAGCTGGTGGGGCTGGATAAATTCCTTGAGGCCTACCCGCGCGAGCTCTCGGGCGGCATGAAAATGCGCGTCTCCATCGCGCGGGCCATGGCCACCAAGCCGAAACTGATCTTGATGGACGAGCCCTTCGCCGCGCTTGATGAGATCACGCGCCACAAACTCAACACCGACCTCTTGGAGCTAAAATCCAAGATCGGCTCCACGGTGATTTTCGTGACCCACTCGGTGTTTGAAAGCGTGTTCCTCTCCGACCGCATCGTCGTGATGGCCGCACGGCCCGGGCGGGTCATTCAAGAGGTGCAGGTCGACGCGCCCTACCCCCGCACCGAAGAATTCCGCACCTCCGCCGAGTATGCCGCCCACTGCCGGGCCGCCTCTGATGCGCTGCACCAAGCGATGGGAGAAGCCGCATGAGCCTTGCCGAAGATCGCGCAGCCCCCATCGAGATTGACGCCGAAGAGCTGCGCAAACGCCGCCGCGCCACCTTCGACAAATACGGAAAGTGGATTTTGCCCGCCGTGGTGATGACCCTGACGATCTGGGGGTGGGATGTGCTGGTGCGGGTCAATGAGATTCCACATTATATCCTGCCCGGCCCCGGCCGCGTGTGGACAACACTGATCAACGACTGGCCAATCCTCTTCGATGCGCTGCTGGTAACGCTGCAAATCACGCTCATGGCGCTGGCTGTTGCGGTGATCGGCGGCGTGGGGCTGGCGGTGCTTTTCACGCAAAGCCGTCTGGTGGAGATGTCGTTCTACCCTTACGCGGTGATTTTGCAGGTGACGCCCATCGTCTCCATCGCGCCGCTGATCTTTATTTATGTCGATAGTCGCCTTGCGGGCCTCTTGATTTGCGCGTGGATCGTGGCGTTCTTCCCGGTGCTCTCGAACACGACACTGGGGCTGAACTCCACTGACCACAACCTGCGCGATCTGTTCCGCATTTATGGCGCGAGCCGCTGGCAAAAACTGCGCTACCTGCAACTGCCCACCGCCCTGCCCTATTTCCTTGGCGGGTTGCGGATTGCGGGGGGCCTCAGCCTGATCGGAGCTGTGGTTGCGGAGTATGTCGCGGGCACGGGTGGCATCGGCTCTGGCCTCGCGTTCCGCATCCTTGAGGCGGGCTACAGGCTTAACATCAGTCGCATGTTTGCGGCCCTCTTGCTCATCGCGGTGACCGGCGTTGTAATCTTCGCAGGACTGTCGCTGATCTCGCATCTGCTCCTGCGCAAATGGCACGAGAGTGCCATCAAACGGGAGGGATGATGGACGTCAGCGCACTGCCCAGCGGCGCGCCCTATACGCTGAAGAATGTCTCTGTTCCGGCCTGCGTGCTGGGCCAGAGCGGCGACCTCATCACAACCGACATCACAATTGACGGCCGCCTGATCTCGGAGGGAACCGGGGTAGAGGTGGACGCTAAAGGCGGCATCCTCCTGCCGGCCTTCATCGATATGCACACCCATCTCGACAAGGGTCACATCTGGGGCCGCGCGCCCAACCCCGACGGCACGTTCATGGGTGCGCTCACCACCGTCGGGGAAGATCGCGCGGCGAACTGGTCCGCCGAGGATGTGCGCGCACGGATGAGCTTCTCGCTCAAATGCGCCTATGCCCACGGCACCCGCGCGATCCGCACCCATCTCGACAGCATCCCACCGCAAGACGGCATTTCGTTCCCGGTGTTTCGGGAGCTTCAGGCCGACTGGGCGGGTAAGATTGATCTGCAAGCGGTGTGCCTTGTCGGCATCGATAAAGTCGAAGCTGAGCCGACGCCCGCCTTCACCCAAACCGCCGACATCGTGGCCGCCACGAAAGGCGGTGTCTTAGGCTGCGTGACCTACCCCACCGATGACCTCGCCGACCGGCTGCGCAGCTTCTTTGCGATGGCCACGGCGCGCGAGCTGGCGGCGGATTTCCACGTCGATGAAACCGGCGACCCGAGTGTCGCGACCCTGCGCACCATTGCCGAAGTGGTACTGGAGACCAGCTTCGACGCCCCCGTCACCGTTGGCCACTGCTGCTCGCTTGCCGTGCAAGACGCTTCCGAGGCCGACCGCACCCTCGATCTGGTAGCCGAAGCCAGCCTTAACGTCGTCAGCCTGCCGATGTGCAACCTCTACCTGCAAGACCGTGATCCGGGCCGCACCCCGCGATGGCGCGGGATCACCCTTGTGCATGAGATGAAAGCGCGGGGCATCAATGTCTCTTTCGCCTCCGACAACACCCGCGATCCGTTCTATGCGTACGGCGACATGGACATGATCGAGGTGATGCGCGAGGCGACCCGGATCGGCCATCTCGACCACACCGGCAGCGACTGGCCGCAGGCGTTTTGCGCCAACCCGGCGAAGGCCACGGGCTTCGCCGCCCCCAGCCTGGCCCCCGGCGCGCCTGCCGACTTTACCCTCACCCGTGCGCGGTCGTGGACCGAGTTTTTCGCCCGCCCGCAAGCCGACCGGATCGTGATCCGCGGTGGCCAGCCGATTAACCGCACGCTCCCCGATTACGCAGAACTCGACGCCCTCATGGAGGTCTCATGAAACCCAACGTTGCCGCCGCCAAAGCCGCCCTCGCCCATCTCGACATCGACGAGAACGAGAAGGTCATCAAATCCAAAAGCCGCGACTTCTTTTGGTACTCGCCGGTTCTGAAACGCCACATGGATCATCTGGTGGCCGATTTCGTGGTGAACCCGAAGTCGCAAGACGAAGTGATCGAGGTGCTCAAGACCTGCTACGCCCATGATGTGCCCGTCACAACGCGCGGCGCGGGCACCGGCAACTATGGCCAAGCGATGCCCATGGCGGGCGGCTGCGTGATGCATCTCAAGCACATGACCGCAATCAAAAAGATCACACCGGGCCGCGTGGTGGCGGAACCCGGCATCGTTATTCGCGACCTTGATCGACAAACCCGCGAGCATTCGGGCCAAGAGGTCCGCATGATGCCCTCCACCTTCGCGACCGCCACATTGGGCGGGTTCATCGCGGGCGGTTCTGGTGGCATTGGCTCCTGCACCTGGGGCGCGCTGCGCGATCTGGGCAACATCATCCGCCTGCGCGTTGTGACGATGGAGGCGGAGCCCCGCGTACTCGACTTTACCGGTGAAGAACTCGCCCGCGTCAGCCACGCCTATGGCACCAACGGTATCATCACCGAAATCGAAATGCCGCTGGCCCCCGCCTATGACTGGGTCGAGATGTTCGTGGCGTTCGATGACTTCATGGACTGCGCCCGCTTCGGCATGGAGATTTGCCGCGAGGACGGCATTCTCCTCAAGCTCTCCACCCCCATCGAAGCGCCTATCGCCAAGGACTATTTCCAGCGCGTCGCCCCCTACGTGACCGAGAAAACCAACCTGCTAGCGATGCTCGTCGCCCCACATTCGATGGACGCGTTCCTGACCTTCAAAGCGCGCAAGGGCGACCCAGAGATCATCTACCGCTCCGACGCCAGCACCTGGGAAAAGACGCCCGGCCCCGTCCCGGAATACACCTGGAACCACACCACCCTGCGCGCGTTAAAAGTGAAGCCCTCGGTCACCTACCTGCAAGTGCGCTACGGTGGCGGCGAGGCCGCGTTGGAGCGGATCGCCAAGGTGCGTGATAAGTACGGCGCGGAAGTGCTCCAGCATCTGGAGGCGATGAAAGAAGGCTCCGACGTGATCTACGCCTGTCTGCCCATCGTCGACTACACCACCGACGAGCGGCTCGAAGAGATCATCCGCTTCCACGAAGACATCGGCGCGATGATTTTCAACCCGCATCGCTACACGCTAGAGGAAGGCGGCCGCCAGACGGTCGATGACCGGCAGCTTGCGTTCAAGAAAGAGGCGGACCCGAAAGGTCTCTTGAACCCCGGCAAAATGATTTCCTGGGATAATCCGGACTGGGGCTATGAGACGATGTACCAGTATCCGGGCATCCAGGCGGCCGAATGAGCGCAGCGCCCAACTCCCGTGTCGCCCTGCTCTCGCACGGGTGGGAGAGCCCAAAGGGTGCGACGCCTCCGGCGGGAATATTTGAAAACCGACGATTGGGGGCGGTGTGACCCGCGCGCACGTCATCTTTGCCCATCCGGTGCCGGAGAGTTTTTCGGCGGCGTTGCATACGACGGTGGTGGAGACACTGGAAGGGCGCGGCTGGGAGGTCGATGACTGCGACCTCAACGCTGAAGGGTTCAACCCGGTTTTGAGCACCGAAGAACGGCGCGGCTATCACGAGGTGGGGCCGAACCTTGCACCGGTACAGGGCTATGTGGACCGGATTTTGGCCGCGGATGCCTTGATATTGGTCTTTCCTGTCTGGAATTTCGGCTATCCGGCGATTTTGAAGGGGTATTTTGACCGCGTCTTTTTGCCGGGGGTTTCCTTTCGTCTTGAAAGTGGCAAAGTGACACCGAACTTGACGCATATTCGCAAGCTCGCCGCCGTCACCACCTATGGGGGCACGCGGATGCGGGCCTTTATGGCGGGAGATCCGCCGCGGCATGTGGTCAGGCGCGCGGTCTGGCACGTCACACGTCCAGAGCGTATGAAATATCTGGCGCTCTATGACATGAACCGCGCCAGTGACGCGAAACGGGCGGCATTCCTCGCCCGTGTGCGACACGAGATGGAGACGATCTGAAATGCGCGCTTTGGTGGTGTATTGTCACCCGAACCCCGCCTCTTTCACTGCGGCGGTGCGGGATAGCGTTGTGGGCAAACTCAGGGCCCGTGGTGCGGAGGTTCGGGTCTCCGACCTCTATGCCCAGGGCTTTGCCCCGACGCTGACGAAAGACGAACATGTCGGCTATCTCGACTGCCCTGAGAACTGCGCGCCGGTGCAGCATGATGTGGATGACGTGCGCTGGTGCGACACGCTGATCTTCGTCTATCCGACCTGGTGGTACGGGCTACCTGCGATCCTGAAGGGTTGGCTCGACCGGGTGCTGTTGCCGGATGTGGCCTTTATCATGCCGCGGGGTGAGGGCGACACGATCAAGCCGGGGATGACGCATATCAAGCGCCTTGGCGTCTTCACCACCTGCGGGGCGAGCCGGTATCTCACGTGGCTGGTGGGTGCTCCGGGCAAAAAGACGTTGATGCGGGGGGTGCGGTTTATCTGTGCCAAGAACTGCAAGACGGCCTTCGCCGCGCATTACCTGATGGATAGCTCCACGCCCGAAAGCCGCGCTGCGCATCTGGCAAAGGTTGAGCGCGAGATGGACCGGTTCATCGGCAAAGCGCCGCAACCGGTGAAAGCGCAGGGCCCTGCCGCCGCATGATCCCGGTCCTGGATTTTCACGACTGGGAGCGGGACCCGAACGGCTTTGCCGACGCGCTCGGTGCGGCCTGCCGGGGGCCGGGGTTTTTGCTGCTGAAAGGGCACGGCGTGCCCGAGGCGCTGATCACGCGGGTTTTTGAGCAGGCGGCGGCGCTCTTTGCCTTGCCTGCCAAGGCGAAGGACGCGCTCTCGATCTACCGCTCGCCGCACAATCGGGGCTATGCGGCACTTGGGTCTGAGAGCCTCGATGACACCTCTGAGCAGGTGGACCAGAAAGAGGCGTTCAACATCGGGCTCGATCTGGCCGAGGATGACCCGCGCGTGCGCGCGGGAGAGCCGTTTCGCGGGGTGAATTTCTGGCCCGACCTGCCAGGTTTTAAGGAAGACCTGCTCGACTATTTCAACGCGGTTTGGAGCTTGGGCGTGGCGCTTCATCGCCCCATCGCCCGCGATTTGCGGCTGCCCGAGGGGTATTTCGGCCCGCATTTCACCGCCCCCATGGCGACGCTGCGGTTGCTACACTACCCGGCAGGCTCCCCGCAGGAGGCGATTGGGGCCGGCGCACACACGGATTACGGCTCTGTAACTTTGCTCGCCACCGATGGGGTTGCCGGGCT
The DNA here is from genome assembly GCA_038526735.1 of Pseudomonadota bacterium. Lineage (GTDB taxonomy): Bacteria > Pseudomonadota > Alphaproteobacteria > Rhodobacterales > Rhodobacteraceae > Rubricella. Next base: position 21,965 of record JBCBGM010000038.1, read on the forward strand.
GCAGGTGCAGCCGCGTGGCTCCGAGGAGTGGGTGGATGTGCCCCATGTGGAAGGGGCCTTTGTCGTCAACATCGGCGATTGCCTGATGCGCTGGACCAACGACATCTACATCTCCAACCCGCACCGCGTGATCCCGCCCCAGCGGGAGCGGTTCTCGGTCGCGTTTTTCCTCGACCCTAATCCTGACTCGGTGATCCAGGCGCTTCCCGGCACGGGAGCTGCGAAATACCCGCCCGTCACTGGGGCGGAGTATCTGATGGGCCGCCTCACCGCGACCTATGCGGAGGATGCATGATCCGCGATTGGGCTGACTGCCGCGCGCCTGAGTTTGCGGGCCTCGACCCGATGCGCACGATCGCCGTGCTGCCCACGGCGGCGATTGAGCAGCACGGGCCGCATCTGCCCACCGGCACCGACACGATGATCGCGCAAGGCATGCTCTCAGAGGTCGCGGCGCTGGGTGTGGGTGATCTCGATGTGCGGGTGTTACCGATCCAGGCGGTGGGCAAGTCGAATGAGCATCTGTGGGCGGCGGGCACGCTGACCCTCTCCGCCGAAAATGCGCTGCGGGTCTGGACGGATATCGGTCTTTCCGTCGCCCGCGCCGGGGTGCGCAAGATCGTCATCGTCAACAGCCATGGCGGCAATCTCGACCTGATCTCAATCCTCAGCCGTGAGTTGCGCGTGCAAGCGGGGATGCTGGCCGTGATGTGCCAATGGGGCAGTTTTGGGCATCCGGACGGGATGTATCCGCGCGAGGAGCTCGCCTTCGGCATTCACGGCGGTGATGTGGAAACGTCGTTGATGCTCCATTTCCGCCCCGACACGGTGGATATGAGTGCCGCCAAAGACTTCCGCTCCACCGCGCAGGCGGGCGGATTGCAGCCCATCGGAGGGGTCAAATACGGCTGGGTCGCGAAAGACCTCAACCCGGATGGCACTGTGGGCAATGCGGCTGCGGGCACAGCGGAAAAGGGCAAGGCCACAGCGGCGCATCAAGCGGCCAGGTTTGTCTCTCTCTTGCACGAAGTTGCTGCGGCTGACCTCAGCCGTTTTGCACCGGCCTCCGCACCCAATCCGTGACAGTGCGCGCCTGACGCGCTATGCGCCGGGGCACCTTTCAAGACGGCCCTCACGTTGCGCAGCTTTCCCCTCATACTCGCTCTGTTGCTCGCGCACCCTCTGGCCGCGCAAGAGGATCCTTCCCTCACCGCCGAAGAGCTCTTTGAACTGCTCGACGCGCTTGAGGCGCAGCTCGACCCGCCCAAACTCACCGCAATCACTGGCGTGGCCTCTGCCCACACAGCACCGCATGGAGTTGGGTTTGTCGGCGTTGCGGGCACCAACAACCGCGAGCGCGCGCAAGAAGACAAGATCGACGGCTCTCTCGCGTTCGGCCTTGGCCTCGGCAACAGCGAGATCGTTGGCGCGCAAATCGTGGTGGATGTTACCTCGGTCAAGCTCAACGGGTTTGGCGACTCCGGGATTGTGGGGGTCAAACTCAACCGCAGTTTCAGTGCATTCGGCCAGCCGATCACCGCTGCACTCTCCGTCGACCAACTGCTGCCCTGGGGCGACTCAAAGGTGCTCAATCCTTCTGTCACACCGGTCATGACAACACGGTTTGAGGGGCCAGAGCTCTTGGGCACGCGCTGGCCACTCCTCTTTACCACGGGATACGAGTACCAGGCCAAGACGACCTACCGCGACAGCAACGCCTTTGCCGGCGTGGGCCTTGGTCTGACGCAAAACCTCGGCACGAGCGTCGCGCACAACGGAGAAGAGTGGACCATCGGCGCAATCGCTTCCATACCATGGGTTTCTGGTTTAGGATTTGGTGTCGCTGTCAGTGACGTCGCAAACGACAATTCAGATCGCCGCGCCATCGTCACTGTATCATACGCCCGCACTCTGTTCGGAGGGTCCCGATGACCAGACTTCTTTTGTCCGCCGCCGCTGTCGCAGTGTTTGCCACCACCGCATACGCAGGCCCGCGCCCGGTCGTGATTGGGCCGATCAAGGTTGGCCCCGTGCTGGAGGATGGCACGATTTGGCGGTTCACGGGCATTCCAGAAGATCAAGCCGGAGGGCCGGGCGCTGTGACCATAACCGGCGGCGGCGAGTTTGCCGAAACCCTCCCAGGTGTCACGGTGGGTGAGCGGCGTCAGCCTCCGGGCGTGCGGATGCCCGGCCTTCAGCCTACGCGCCCCGGTGCTCCGGGGCTGGCCGGGCCGCGCCTGTCTAACGATATTTCGCCTGAGCTTGGCCTGCAGGCCTTAAGCCGCATCGAGCGGTTGCAAAACAAGGTACCCGCAAGCAGCCCACACCAAACGGAGCTGTTGATCCTCGCAGAGGCGGTGATTGCAAAACTACCCCTCGATCAACAATCCGCAGCGCGTCTGCGGTTTGGCCTGACCGAATAAAGGCCTCACCAGTGGTTGAACGCCGGGCCCGAGCCCGGCGTTTTTTTATGCACAAATGGTTTTTACCAAACCGCGATAATGTCACCCGCAGTGGTCGCCGTGGCGTGAATGCGTGCCGCGCGGACCGGCAGCCAGCCAGACGCGGCTTTAAACGTGACCGTATCACCACCGGTCATGGTGACGGTGATATCACCCGCCGAACCGATATAGATCGCCCGCGCCGAGATCGGCAGATCAACCCCATCATCAGGTGTGACGACAGCAGCGTGATGCGCCGGGCTGTCGAGCGCGGATGCATGTTTAGAGAATAGGTCGGCCATGGCACGATCCCTCCAAAGCAGGGGCGGCCAAACCGCCCGGTTACAAGAAAGCCTGCTCCGAAAGGCAACCCTCCGGACGCGCGCGAGCGATTACGCCGCGCAAGGTAAAGGACTGGTAAAGGAAGGGGGCGCTTAGGTGGTGGAGAGGGCTGGATTCGAACCAGCGTAGGGTTTCCCCGACGGATTTACAGTCCGTTGCATTTGACCGCTCTGCCACCTCTCCACGGGCCGCGCGCTGCGGTGGGCGGACCGATAGCGCGGGTGCGCCGGGCGTGCAAGGCGAAAGGGCCGCATCGAGGCAAAACTCTGCGCAGTGCGCTGCGAGTTGTGCCGGGCGGGCAAACCGGGCAAAGAGCGGCCATGTCCCGCGCACCCGATAAACGCTTTCACCGCCCCAAAGAGCAGGCCAGCACGGTCTGGCTGTTCGGGATACACGCCGTGCGCGATGCGCTTTTGAACCCTGCCCGTACCCGCCACCGGCTGATCGTCACGAAAAACGCGGCTGACAGGCTTGGGGAGGCGATCCCCACGTCCGGCATGGCGCCCGAGATGGCCGACGCGCGGAAGTTTCCGGCCCCGATCGACCCCGGCTCTGTGCATCAGGGTGCCGCGTTAGAGGTCAGCCCGCTCGACTGGGGCTCCGTCTCTGAGCTCTGTGCGCCACAAAACGAGGCGCCGCTCGTGGTGCTCCTCGACCGCGTGACTGACCCGCACAACGTCGGCGCAATCCTGCGATCTGCTGAGGTATTCGGCGCCCGCGCCGTCATCGCCCCGCACCGCCACTCCGCCCCAGAATCAGGTGCGCTGGCCAAAACCGCCTCTGGCGCGCTGGAGCGGCAGCCCTATCTGCGCGTCCCAAACCTCGCCCGCGCCATGTCTGCGCTAAAAGAGATGGGCTACACCATACTCGGCCTTGATGGAGAGGCCGAGACCGACATCGCCACCGCCCTACCCCAAGGCCCGCTGGCCATTACCTTGGGCGCGGAGGGGCCTGGCCTGCGCGAGCTGACGCGCCAAAGTTGCGACGCCCTGGTCAAGATCCCCTTCGCCCGCGACTTTGGCTCGCTCAACGTCTCTAACGCGGCTGCCGTTGCGCTTTATACCGCCTCCATGCGTTGACACGGGGCCACCCGGCCCACACCTAACCCCCATGGAACCGGTCACAAAAATCGCCACATGCTCCTACTGCGGCACCCGCTCGACGCTGGTGTTCGACAGCGCCCGGCATGAGCTGGTCTGCCCGGCATGCCGCGCGCCCCTGCATGTGATGAAGCCGGTGCCCAAACCCGTTGAGCATGTCGCCCCCAAGGCCAAAGCCAAACCGGTGAAGCCCTACAAGCCCAGCTCAGACGCAAAATACCGCGTCGAGCAGCCCTGGCAAAAACCGAAGAAAAAGAAAAAGCGCAAATCCTTCCTCAAAAAGGCCTTTGACGAGGTCGAGGATCTGTTCGACCTCTTCGACTGATCGCGCGCGCTCACGCTTCGGTGAGGGTGCTTCCATGGCGCAGGCTCTGCCCCCATTCTCCGCTCAACCAGACAGGAGAACCGCCATGACCCTTACCCGCCGCCACGCCCTTTTGCTGGGTGCCTCTGCCGCCGCCGCGACAGCCTTTGCAACCTCCGCCCAAGCCGCGGAGCCACCTGTATTTTCCGCCGCCAAGTCGCGCCTGTCTTTTGGCGGGGAGTATGCGATCCGCGGCACCGACCCGGTGGGCTATTTCACCGAAGGACGCCCGGTGGACGGCACCGAAGACTTTACCTCAGACTGGATGGGTGCCACCTGGGCCTTTGCCTCCGCCGAGAACAAAGCGCTCTTTGATGCAGACCCAGAGGCTTATGCCCCGCAATACGGCGGCTACTGCGCCTGGGCCGTGAGCCAGGGCTACACCGCCTCGACCGTGCCCGAGGCCTGGCACATCCACGAAGGCAAGCTCTACCTCAACTTCTCCCGCGGGGTGCAGCGCCGCTGGCTGGGCGACGTGCCGGGCAACATCGCCAACGGCGACGCCAACTGGCCCAGCGTGCTGGGGTAATTAATCACGTCCCGGACCAGATCCGGGACCTCGACGAACAGTTCGCGACACAGCGCGCGCCAGACATGTCGGTCGGTCTGGCACGTGCGGCGCCGCTGCGCGACTTGATTCCGCGCAAAAGTCCCCGTCCCGGCCTCGTGCTAGGACCTTGCCGTGTAACGGCAGACGCCGCACGCCCCCTCATCTTCCGTTCACAAAACCACCCTTGAGGTAACGAAATCTTCACGATTGAGGGAGAGCCTAAGACAGTGACGGCTTAGTCGGTTATGTTCATCTTCGAAGTGGCGGATGAACGACCGTCCTTCGTCACACTGTCCCTCGTTCCAATACTTTCGCCCGTGGCTCACACCACGGGCGTTTTTTCTTGGCCAAGCGCCGCCCGCGCCCCTACACCAGCGCCATGACCGACTACACGAACGCCGACCTGCGCCGCATTCTGACCAGCGTCAAAACCATCGCCTGCGTCGGCGTGAGCCTCAATGAAATCCGCCCAAGTTTTTACGTCGCGCGCTATCTGTCGCTAAAAGGCTTTACCGTCTTCGGCGTGAACCCGCGCTACGCCGGCCAAACCGCGTTTGGCCAACCCATTGCGGCCAGCCTCGCCGACCTGCCCCAGCCGGTCGATATGGTCGATATCTTTCGCCGCTCCGAGCAAGCCGGAGATGTGGTGGACGAAGCACTCGCTCTGCCCACGCCCCCCAAGGTCATCTGGATGCAAATCGGCGTGGTTAACGAGGCCGCGGCGGCGCGCGCTGAGGCCGCCGGAGTAGAGGTCATCATGAACCGCTGCCCAAAGATCGAATATCAACGCCTCTTCGGCGAGTTGCGCATGGGCGGCTTCAATACCGGGATAATTTCCTCTCGTCTCGATTAGTGCTCCAGCTCTCATCGTGCAATCAAAGCACTCAGCCAGCAATTCTCTTTTTGAGTGGAATAACGTTGGCTTGCGAGTGATTTGAGTAGGTGTCCCACGTTGGTGAATAGTCTGCCGCTTGATTTCCCCAGACTGTCCAACCTCGACGAGGACCTCTTGCAAAAATTTCGAGCCTGTCCCCAAAGCTACACTTTTCAATGAGATCGTATTGCTCATCTGGCTTGCGGCTGTGCTCCCTCTTTTGCTTGCTAATGATGTTTTCTTGAGAGCGGCCCGGCTGGAGTGTTCTAGCATTCTTCCCACGCACACCAAAAAGGAGAACCTCGGTGACGTTTCTAAAATAGAAGCCTACGCCGCGTCGATCTGGACCTCCGTCCTTCCTAATTTTATACCAAATAATATTACTCTTATATTTGAAGCCCCAGTGCTCCATGACCTTTAATCCCTCAGGAAGCAGTGCGTTCGGAACCCACAAATACAAATGGGCCGGATCGCCAGCAACGGCTTCCACAGGCAGATCGCAGATCT